>JAZQWO010000030.1:0-147322 GCA_045632405.1 Eubacteriales bacterium
CTAAGACGCAACTTGTCCAACATATCTAATATTTTATTTGCAACACTCGTGTTATGAGCATCTCTTTGATACTGCTCGATTTTAGACATGTTCATTACAGACATGTACATCTCCTTATTTTTTATTCTGTATTTCTTTCAAGATATCTTCATCTGCCGGGCAGAATTTGTAGTTAGGTATTTCGCTCGGAGTGATCCATTGGATGTCGTTATGCTCCAGCTTCTGCGGTTCTCCCTCGGCTATTGTAGCGTTGAACAATGTCAGATGCACCGTTAAGTCGGGATATTTATGGACAACCTCCATAAACATGTCACCAACAGAAAGAAGAACATTCAATTCCTCATTGCACTCTCGAATGAGCGCTTGCTCTTTTGTTTCTCCAGGCTCTACCTTTCCTCCGACAAACTCCCAAAGGAGACCTCTCGCTTTGTGTGCCGGGCGTTGGCAGATCATAAATTTATCGTTTTGCCAAATAAGGGCTGCTACAACTTCTGTCATATCAAGAAAAAATATAATTTAGTATTTCGGCAAGTATTTCTAAGTCGGGATCTCTCTTAATTCTATATACACGCAATCCGTAACAGCCGGCGTTTTTTCCGGTTCTAACAGGAGTAACCGCTATATTACAATGAGAGGCAAGCTCTTTATACTTCGGCAAATGGGTAAAATCCTTTTTCATCTCAAAAATGATTCCCCACTGTTTTTCCATCTCAGTGCTTGAAACCCATTTGTTTGAACTGTCAACACGGATGACGGTTATGTACTCATTATCAAAAGCCAACTCCTGATCTTTCATTTTCCATCTTCTGTCCGCGCTTCCACTCTTAAATGAATTAATTCTCTCAACTATATCTGTAATCTTCACTTTACTTGCCTCTTTGTCGCGTATTCTACCGTAATCTCCTGCTTTTATTTTTTGCATAATAATTGAGCTCAACATATCGCAGAATTCCTGATCTTCATTCAGCCGCTCTAACAACGCTTGTTTGCGCTCCTGATACTGTTCCCAAAGCTCAGTACCTAGCAACGCTTCATAATCAAGAGGTTCTTCAATGTGGCTCTCATACTCGGATATGATACGAAACCTCTGCTCAATATCGAAATCGGATAAGCCCTTTCTTTTTAACCGGGCAAGATTCTCTGTCGATAAATACCACTCTTCAAAGGTTTTCGCTCCCTTTGAAGAATTACATTGAGAGCAGCAAGGAACTAGATTGTTAATTGCCGTGATATATCCCGTAGGCAACCCCATCTTCACCAATGGTTTCAGATGATCTTTTGCATTTCCCTCGCCAAGGCAGTAAGCACACTGCCCCTCTTGAATCTGAAGCAAATCATACGATGCTTTTACCTCTTCTTCGCTAGGAACAATATACGGTGTTATTGAAATAGCAAAAGCGTTGCTCATCGTGGATGAGCGCCCTTTTAAATCTGACTTTGTAGGCATTTTATATTTCATCAGCAATCTCCAACAGTTCTTATTTCTTCTACAAGCCGCTCAAGTCTTTTATCTGCATCCCCGTGCCTAATTTCGCATTCCCATACAATCAAAATTCGCCAACCAAGGTCACGTAGCTTTTGATAATTGCGTTCATCACGTTCCTGATTGTATTTGAATTTTGCATACCAAAACTCTGTGTTCGTTTTCGGAGGCACAAAGTATTTGCAGCCTTCGTGACCGTGCCAAAAGCACCCGTTGACAAAAACAGCGGTTTTATATTTTGGCAAAACAATGTCCGGTTTGCCCGGGAGTTTCGATACGTTTTTTCTATACCGAATCCCCTGAGCAAACAAATATTTCCTGACTGTTTCTTCAGGTTTTGTGTTTTTGCTAGGAATATTAGACATATTCCTACTTCTAGCTTCTTTTGAACGATTATCCATTACTTAATTCCATTTTCGCTCAACATAGCTTCGATTCTAAAAATATCTTTAAGTTGCAACTTTGAAAGTTGTGCGTAAACTCCATTGCAATATCTAACTGCATTTTTCAGTTTCTCCGCATCAACTGGGTTAAGAACCTTTTGTTCCGTGCCTCGAGCAATCAGTGACTCCCAGTACGCTGCACCTTTGTTAAAAATACCGATTTCATCATTCAGACCGCTAATTTCCTTCTGTTCTTTGCGTGCATTAACCTCCTCAATCTCTCGATCGCTCGGAGTGATCAGAACCTCTCTAATACCGTCTGAAAGCTCATACGGCTTTTTCTGAACAATAAGCCAACACTCTTCTTTCTTACAGTAGGTTTCTATGTTGGCGGTGGAACGGTTATCGTCATAAATAGTGTCAAACACAAGTTTTCCGATAAGAGCAACATCTTTGTAATATGCTTGAGGAACAGTTTGCAAATCCCAAATGCCTCTAAAGTTGATGCATTTCTTAGCTTTCTTAGCTTCAAGAACAAGCTTCGCGTATGTATAAGCAACCAACTGAGGACGGTATGCACGTCTTTCCTGATACCACTCCTGATCGGAGATTACATTTTCAATGAAAGCAAAGAAGATCTTCTTTCCGATCAGTTCTTTATAGAACAACTCGTTAAACACACTGTTATCCTTATTCCACTGCTTGAGCATATTGTTGTGGAAATGAGCAGAGTTAACTTCTCCACCCCAAGATACATAGTGCGGAAGCATATCCGCTGCGTTCATATACTTGGAAAGATCGGTAAGCGTGAACTTCTTATCCTTCGGACGGACAAGCTTATAGTCATCTCTCTGCTTTTTTGTCATCTGCATAAGAGGCTGCTCATACTGACCCCTAGCTCTCTCAAAGAACCAAAGCTGCTGTACTAACTGACCGCTTGCAAGAGGTGCGTATATCTTTCTCGAGAAGTCCTCAATGCGTACATAGAACGGATGGCTCGAATTAAGGTCTGCAGTCTTAACCTTGTTTTGGCTATTTGCGTAAGTCGCAATGTTTCTAACCAAATCAGGATCTTCCACCTTAAGAACAGTCAGTTTCATCTGAACAAAAATTCCGGCGAGATCTGCATTGTTCTTGATGTTTGTAGCTGCCAACGTAGCTGTTGTCTGACCGCCATTAATAATCTGCAAATCAGTAAAAGATGTGATTACCATTCCCCTGTCCGGAGTCAGCACAGTTTCCACACTTTTAGCTGTAGTGGAAATACCGTTGTTGTATGTGAAAAATCTGGATTTTTCATCCGAATTCAATATAGTAGCACGCATACCTTTGTTTACTGCGCCGTTAAACTTCAAGAACGATCTTACGTTCGATTCAAGCAAAGTGGGGCCGTGCTTTTTATAGATTTCTGCCAAGAATGTACCGGGTACAATAGCTAAATAGGAGTCGTACTGATCAGTATCAATTTCTGCTTTGATACAAGGAATTCCTTCACAACCGAAATCGGCACAGTTAATCACAAGATCTTCTTTTTGGAATCCTGCCATTTTGGTTCTAAAAATCTTTTCAATATCCAATACATCAAGTGCAACTTCAAACGTATAGGATCCAAAAGTGAAACTAGTTACCTTATCAAGCGATTTTACAACCGTACTGAGTCTGTCCGTGCTTACGATAAAAAGGTGGATTTTTTTGATAGAGTCTACGTTTCTTCTTATGTCATAAGCAAGCTGCACTGCCGGATCGGATTGCTCTGCTTTTGTGAAAAATCCTCTAAAGGTGTTTTCTACAAAACCAAGCATTAATTTTGTTTTTTCCTCAATTACGCCATTGGTTATAGTTTTGATTTCACCTTCATTAAAGTCAGCAATCATCAAATCAAGAGTGCCTGACGGAAGATCAAGATACGATGCATCGATATGCATTTTCTTGTAAGGGTTTTTGTACTCGCACGCATAAAAGGTCTGATTCATTCCACTTATAAGCGAGTAATCGTTTTGAAGGATATCCACGCAGTGATCTATGAACACAACTTCAGGATACCTGTTGGTGTTCACAGCTTCCGCATATACATCTTCGTTTATAAATTCTTGCCTAAATTCTTCAAGTTCCATCATTACGCAAGATCCTCCATGTAGTCCTTAAGTGAGTTGATAATAAGCGAATAGCTAACATCACAAATTTCGGGACGGGTTATATCCTTCTCTGTCAGTCTAGGAAAATCGCCGCTCACTTTGTATGAAGTCATAGACTTAACATCGAATTTTGACATAAAGCTCTCATCCGAGGAATCGAAACCAAATGCACTTAATTTGCTCAAAAAGATACCTTCTGCGGTTTCGTCGTTAATCTGTGCAAATATGTAATTAAACAGTTCTTCAATACTAGACTCTCCGTTGCTGAACTGATCTGACATAGCTTCAGCTTTAACGACAATCAAATGTCCATAGTGATCGGAAGAAAGCTGTGCAAGTGATGAGATATGAACAGTTGTCGTGTTTGCTCCTACGGTTTTCACTTCAAACCACTCAGTATCTACAGCATAATCTTTGCTTTTGAAATCGGGGCCGCTCCATGCCTGAACTGCAACTGCTGCTCCAAAACGGTCAAGCATATATTTCTTCATAAAATACAGCTCGCCAAACAATCCCTGAAGGACTTCTTTTGACAATTTGTTTGATGAATCACGCCTGAACATTGTTTTCCATGTAATGTACCGCTTCTTCAACGCGTATAACGCTTTTTGTTCATCATAAATATCCGTAACCGCATCAATTAAATTAGCACAGAAAGTGAAAAACACCTTTTTAGCATCGTGTTGCAAGAGATCAAAGCATGTCCAATATGTATTGGCTGCTTCTTCTCCCTGCGTTACACGAAGCATTTTAGTAGATTCAATCTTTGGTGCAACAGAGGATGACAGAAATGCTATTCTATAATTACCGTCTTTGCTTAATCCGTAATAAACACCGATTACAGAATGAATATTGAGTTTCTTTTGGTTTCCTGACAGTTCGTTTGTAAGCGAACCGTACATTGATTCAAAATCAATCATCGTCATCCTCCTCAATTCCTTCTTCTTCATCGTCGATTTCAAGGTTTGCATTGAGTTCATCAAGTTTTCTCTTGTTTGCTCTATATTTAACAGTTACGCTTGATTCCTTTTTAGGAAAACCAAAAGCAAATGCCATAAGAGGAGTATCCTCTCCAAGCGAAGTTTTAATATTTTCTTTAAGCTCTACCAATTTACCGATTTGTTCACCCCACGCAGTCTTTTCAGCGTCGCTGTAGGATGTTTTCAAGTCAATAGGATATATAACGAGCAAAGGACAGCTTCTTCTTTCCAAATAGTCGGTTGCACTAAGTTCTGTATATACCTTGCCGTCAGGAGCATTATTGTTCTTAACTTCAAGGATCATGGCCTTTTGCTCTTCGGTAAGCCAGAGTCCGGCATCAAAAACACCAGGATCCATTACACGGTTATTCGAACCGCCAATTCGAATATACAGATCCTTCTCCCCTTTAACATGGAAACTACGTTCAACTTCATTGATTCTTCTCGGACCAATATGTAAAATTCGATCCGATTTTCCGGCAGCAATTACAACATCCCAATATGGAAAAACTTCACTGTTTTCAATATATTCCGCAAGCCCTTCTGTATCAAACTTCTTATTCACATAAGGAATCTTTAAGCTACGAATCAGTTCTGCCACGTCAAACTTTTTCACTTGCTGAGCCATAAAATATCTGTCACGCTGCCATGCAAAATCCAATTTTGAAACAAAGCGGTTATAACAAGATATATTATGCAAGTTTACGAGCGGATCTCTTGAAAGTTTCGAGGTGTCAGAATACACTCCACCATAATTTAAACGATACTCTATTACCTCAGTTCCACGCATTTTGTTACGCGCGGTAATAAGCATAGTCGTTTCAAGCGTCTCAGGGGATTCCTTTATCATGAGACCGAACTCTTTAGGAGTCTTTCCTTGGCGATCCATCTCTGCAAACTGTAATTTCATATCTTCAACAGCATCAAGAACAGCATCAAATCTGTCAATGTTCTCTTGCGTAAGATAAACTCGGCACAAATCCTCATATTTGGGTCTATAACCGAACCATCTACACATCTGAAGAAGAGTATCATATGTTGCTGCATTGCGGCTATAATAGCTTGTCATAAGTCCTTCAAGTGTAAGACCTCTCGAAAGCACCATACCACCGATTGCAATAACGCGAGCACCTTCCTCTTCATAGTCCTCGTAATCGAAACGCTTGTTTTTGCCATCGGGATCAAGTTGGTTCATCTTTCCGTTTTTCGAGTTGATTACCACTACCTTAAACTGCTTTATTTCATCATACAGTCCAGCCTGAATATCTTCCCAAGCGACAGCTTCCGTGTGATATATATCACTTCCTTCTCTAACCGTCTTGTAGAATTCAGATTCAGTATAAAGCGTGTATATTTTCCTCAATTCCTTATCTCCGATGAATTTCTCCACGGATTTGCTGCTAAGTTCTTCGATTGCATTTGTTAACAACGATACATAATTGCTAACGCGGTAATGTATTTGAGTCTGAACATCGTTATAACGTGTTATATTAATCATCATTGAACGATGCTTATTAGGTTGATTTCTTAATGTTCGGATAACATTATTGATCAAGAAACTGTGGACAGCTTCTTTCAAAGATTCCGCCAAACCAAAATACTGAACATATCTGTCGTGAATAACCGGCAAGAAATCATACTCTTCTTCGTTAAGCAATCTCAAGCAACGAGGCAAAGTATCCGTGTCGGTTTCTTTAGGAAACACTTTTCGTCCGCCGAAATAGATGTCAGGCGCATGAAGCTGCGTAATAAAGTCAGCCGGAAAGAGATCAAGATTCTCCGGATCAGTATCATCGGGATTAATAAACACATTAGCGAACGGTGTAGCAGTATATCCTACGTAGCTAGCAATCGGGAATTTATTAAATATGGCACGTATTGCTCTGTTGATAGATGTCGGATCATTGCCGGGCTTTGCAGTATTAACAGATGCATTATCGGCCTCATCATCAATAATCAAAATGCTTTTTGAATCCAACCCTTTTTCGCTCAGCTCAGACTGAAGTCTTTCGCTAACACTTTCGAGAATGCTTTTAACTTTTTTAACGACAAGAACGACAGGCTTGTTCAAATCACCGATAGCAGTATTTAAGTTCCGTTGTATGAACCGTTTGAAATCGTTAGTCTGATTTGTAAACGGAACAACATAATGCTCCTGTGCACCGAATCCAACGCCTATATGTTCAACGCAGTTTCCGATTGTATCACTTTTAGCACCAATAACACCTTTATCTGTTCTCTTCTGAGTCTGTGTTCTAAGGGAATTCGTAGTACCTGCCAAAAGAATAACTATCCTATATCCGTAGTCGTATGCCATATTAACAAGACCGAGATAGTTTGCGGTTTTACCGGACTGAACATCTCCAACCACAAGACCGCGTTTTTTATCGACCGCACAGGGTGTCTTGGGATTAGCGCAGTGCGCCAGAATCTCTTCACAAGTAACCTCGATATTTTCTATGGCTTTCTGCGCAAATCCATCTTTACTCAAATACAATTTGTATCTTTCAAAAAACGGATGCGGAATTGTAGGTTTGGTTTTATACAGCCAATATTTTGACTGTTTATCCTTCGAAAGCGTATTGGGAGCAAAGGTTTTAATACCTACCTCTGCTTCATACAAGTCGACAACGCAACCGAGAATAGCTGCATATTCGGGAATTGTTCTTGCATTAGGATTTCTAAGTGTTTTAGGAAGAATACGATCTGCTTCTTCCAAAAGCTCGGTATGCGTTATTTTTTCTCCGTCAAACATTTGATAAAGAGCACCTGATGTTCTTTTAATAACATCATAATATTTTGTCATTACATCAGTCATCGCCGAATACACGCCTCCTTATTTCTTCTTTGCGTTTGAGTAGAACCTGATATCCTTCCACCATAAAAATTCTCTCAAATGTTTTTTCCTTTTTATGCTCGTCACACAGGGCAATGATTTCAATTATCTCCTCTATGAGGTGTTCTTCCTCTGCATCCTCTCCTGTATTAACGATCGCAAGTGAATCCATATTATCATTAGCTATCGAGTACTTCGGAAGATAACATTCAATCTGTGACAGCACAATCTCCAACAGTTTTTTCTCATTCTCACCAAGCGCGTTTACAAGCGTTGCAATAGCAGGAGATTCTCTGTTAATTTGGTATCTGATTTTTCCTTCGTGCTCATTGATTCTATCCCAAATTTTGAACTCTGCTGACTGTTCCTTTACGCCGGGAAACTTAGTAGTTCTCTTGCTTCTAACGATAGAATCTTCAACCGCCATTTTAATGCGGTCTTTAATTTTATCCGGTATCTTAGCAGACGATTTCTTAACATCAAGCATCCACACCGAATCAAGCGTAGAAGGGATGTCAACCTGTATACGTGCGAGCTTATTCAACTCACTGCGTACACCCATGTGCATCCAACTTCCCCAAGAAATCAGTCTTTCGTTTCTATAAAGATAGAACCCCTGCTCATCGTATATACTCTTCGGATTGCCAAGCAGCTGTTTTTCTTCAGATGTCAATGTATTGGCAAAAGGAAGCGTGTACGGCGTAACAGTAATATCAGAACCGTCTATATTAATTTTAGAAGTTCTTCCGGTTTGCTGACGTCCTACAGAGCCAAGTAAGAACGGATCTCTATGTTCTATTCTCTTTTCGTTATAGTAAATTTCAATCTTATTATAAAAGCGGTGGAATACAAGCTCTACGTGTTTTTTAGACTCGGCAACCACAGCCCTGAAACTGTCCTCAAAGTTTTTAGCGAGTCCTTCGATTTTATCAAACTTTGTCCAAACAACGAGAGTTCCGGACTCATAGCCGTTAAGACGTTCAATCTGGGGAAGAGCTGCAATTTCTTCTTTAGTCAACTGTTTCAAAAGCAGCTTGTTCTCTGCTTCAACAACGTCCAAGTCAAAAGACATAGCGTGGATACGTCCGAACTTCTTGCTCGCTACTGTAAACTCTCTGCACTGCGAAAGTGAGGCGGATTTCAAACCAAGGCCGAAACGACCGAGCTCTTGCATGCAATCCTCTTTCCCCTCTCTGTCAGATCCAAAAAGCATCGCATTGTCAAGTTCGGCTGCATTCATCCCCCACCCGTTATCAAGAATGCAAAAATACGGTGTCTTTGCAAGAGCATCCGAAAAAATACGAATTTCCGTCGAAGCTACTGCGACACTGTTATCAATAATATCAGCAACAGCAGTTGAAAAATTATATCCTATTGCCCGTAATCCTGTTAATAATGCCTTAGCAGGAAACTGTCTTTCAACTAATTCACTCATCTTAGTTAGTTCCTATCTTCATATGTAATAGAATTGATGGATTTGTTCAATCCGTTAAGGTCATTTACTGTGTATGTATGTGTCTTGGGTTCGCCGTTTATATCAGTTATAAGCAACACCTGTGCTTGATTGCTGAAATCGTTGCAGAACTGTATTTTAGATAACGGCATGCTGAAATATTTTGATTTTGTTGATGTGTACTTCACTATCAAATAGCGTTTTTTGCCGGCAAGAGTATATTCCAAGTCATAAATTGAATAAGGATATTCCTCTTTCAAATTACGGATGTTCTCAGCTCCCAACGCAAATAGATAATCAGCTGCTATTTGATATGAAAGCTGTCTGTTGTTTTCCATAATCTCATTGAAGTTTTCCGGATGAACATTATCGTATCCAAATCTTTCTCTCAAAGCGATTATCTCTGCATCGTATACATCCGAACTTTCATGAAAATGAGAAACAAATTTGTTGCCAACACCCCGGCGGTTAATGAAGACTTTAGAATACGGTATATCCGATTCGCCAACAACCGTTACATCAAAATTAAGAATCTCTGTTTCTTGGCAGTATTCAAACGCTTCAACAATAAAGGCATAGTTGTGGAGGTATTCTGATACAGCTTTGAGAACGGCTCTGTTGTTTATCTCGGTGTTCAAGTCCTCAAAAGACAGTGACATAGGATAATGGAGCTTTTGCCGACCGAAATGCACATTACTTGGATCGGTTTCTTCGCGAATATAGATGCAAAACGCAGGCAATCCGTTAAGTTCAGTTCCGTTAACTGCTACTCTTTCAAACACACAAACTCTGTTAATCTTCGCTGACGCTCTAGATTTTGATAAAATTTGAGATACAAGATCCTCTTTGCTAAAACAATTAATACCTTCTGGAATCTTTTCAATCTCAAACAGTTCCGGTCGCGCAACACTTCCCTGTTTTAGCGGAGTAGCAACAGTTGCTGTATGCCCTCTTTCGTTGTCATTTTTTATATTGAAAAACAGTGATTTCGTATCAATTGATAATCGAATCATGCTCATTGAGTTTAATTTTCCTTTTTATATTTCTCTTCAAACATAGCCTCGAATATGGCTACCAATACATTAACAACTATAGAGTTTCCGATCAATTTGTTCAGTTTTCTATAGCTTAGGTCCAGTCCTTTAGCACTTAAATATTCTTTTTCGGTGAATCCCATCATCAAGAATGCTTCCCGTAGTGTTAATCTGCGATATGTATTTCCCTTTGCACCATCATATCTAAACAATGCCGCTGTATGCGTTCTATCCATGTTACAAGTAATTGTTCTCACAGTAGTATCGCTCGTGATCTTCTCTATTCCGTTGATATCCCACATAACATCTCTTGATGGAGTTTTATTAAGCTGAGCCATATCAGCTTCCATTCTCAACACAGGATCACTGTCATAATCGGTAAGAATGAATTTATGTATATCGAACGATCTTGCTTTTTTCTTTCCGCTTATAACTTCTCCAAGGTTGAGTTTTTCTCCCAAATGACTAATAATAAATGCTCTTTCTCTATCCTGCGGAACACCGAAATCCAAAGAGTTGAGAATCATGCATTCATCATTCTTATAACCAATAGACTCAAGAAAACTCAACCATTGATCCAAATCTTTTTTATTGGAATCGGCCTTTATGGTTTTTACATTTTCAAGCAGAAGATATTCGGGAAGTCTATCAAGTGCATTAAGTTCCTTCAGTATTCTCTCGATCTCCCAAAGAAGACCGGATCTAGTGCCTGAACCTTTGCTCATTCCTTTTCCGAGACCGCCCGTGGATAAGTCTTGACACGGGAAGCTATATACGAGCAAATCGGTTATAGGCATGTCTGCGCCTTTTAATTCGGTTATTGAACCGAAATTTTTAGCTTTCATATTTGCTCTGTATAAATCTCTTCTCTGATCCTCTGTTAATCGTTTGATATTACATTCTTTTACAGAGTCTGCACTAAAGGTGAATTTAGATAAATACTCATCAACTTCTTTAATATCCTGAGGAACGTCGACATCTATATCTTTGCAATGTATAGCGGCATAGCACTCTATGGCATCAATAAACCAATCGCTTATGCCTACTATTTCGTAATTTATCTTCATGCGTTTCAAAGCAGATGCCTGCGCTCCGATGCCGGCAAACGCCTCAAACACTCTCAATTTTTTCTGTTCTGTTTTTTTAGCCATGTCATTGTCCTACTCAGTCTTATGTATTGGATTTGCTCGGGACAATTTCTACGATATCGTCCATCGTACATTCAAGTGCCGTGCATATCTTTACAAGCACGTCACTTGAAACGGTAGCTCCATCTTTCTTCATCTTCGCAAGTGTTGCCGGGCTGATGCCTGCTTTTGCGGCAAGGTCTTTGCTTTTCATCTCGCGATCAATCAACATTTTGAATAGTTTCTTATAGCTTGCAGCCATTTTCCACCTCATAAAAATAAGTATTTTTATACATTTATCATTGTATCACTTTTTTCGACAAATTGCAAGTATTTTGTGATAATTTCTTCAATGAACGTTTAATTTTTTCAAAATCCGCAAATCTGCGTTTCACGTCACTGATATAGGCACCAACATATCAGCTCACCTATATATGATTGCTGCCGTGAGCGCCTTTTCTTTGTTTACTGCATATCAATTTTTGATTATCCATTGCTATGCATTATTGCTTGTGATATAATTTCCGTAGACATATTAGGAGGATTGATGGAATGAATAAAACCGCTCAAAAATATTTCGATTTAGCCTACGAGTATCACGTTGCTGCGCTGTCGTTATACTACAGTTTATTTGACGCTTCATATTTATACAATCCTACAGCATTTAACCTTCGACATTCAGTTGAATTGCTTCTAAAAGGATTAATTATTAGGGAAACTCAAAAACACCAAAAAATAGCAGCCAAAAATATTAAAATGGGGAAATGCAAACTTAACCAATCGCACTCACTTTTAGAACTATGGAATCAATTTAAGCGTTTGTATCCTATGAACGAAGAAAGTGTTTCGAAGCTTGATAAAGTAATCAGAAAACTGAATAAAAAAGATTTTGGATCGGATCGCTACAGATATCCTTATAAGAAAAATGGACAGCCTATTCCCGTAGAACCAGTTGCTTTCGATATATCCGATAAAGCTCCAGATTTAGAAGATGGCATTCCTTACATAATACAAACATCTTCGGATGCAAAAATCATCACAAGCGGTGCAGTTTTATTGTTAGATCTCAAAACTCTTTTTGAAGAGATGGAGATTCTTTTTGATATATCCGAACAATCCTAATAAAATTTTAGCTCCGACTTGCAATCGGAGCTTTTTCTTTGCTTACTGCGTATCAAATTTTGAATGCTGATTTTATTGCGAAAGGGGCTTGACAATCTTGCATTTCTAAGTTACAATACCACAACTGCAGAAGAAGGAGTATACTGCAGCCACCGCTCTGCCTGACCACATGGTTATCATCTCTTCTTACAAGGCTGACCACATATCAGCGTAATTTCGAGCGTGTTTTGCATCGAAAAGCAGTGACCACATATCAATCATTCGGTACTCGGATTTGACCACATCTTTGACCATAAACAGAACCGGAGTACACGGAGACAAGAGTGCACGAGAGTATGAAAAAGCCGTTTTTGCGTAGCAGAACGGGCTAGAAAAAGCAAAAACGGCTAGAAAAAGATATATCAATCAGTTGGGGTAAAGTCGGAAATCAAAGCTACTCAAAAATCAAAGTAGACTATATGTACTAGTTATCAGCAACCGGTATAAAATAGAGTCGTGACGGCTGAATGACACGAATTTTCCCACTTGCTTTTATGAGTTTTATATGGAAAATGGCTTGAAATATGTTCTTTTACTTTCATGAGAAAGAGCCAAAACAATGGAGACTTTTTAGATTTCTTTTCGAGGCAATAGACATTTATAGGCAAAGCATAAAATCATTTTGAAATACCAAACTGTTGTTTAATAGCCTCAGCAAAATATTTATAAGGAATATGCCATTCTTCTTTGCCGCTTTCTTTTGTCGAAAACGGATAATCATTTACGTCTCTATTTATTTCTTTAGTATGTAAAATCCCATCTCTAATGTACTCATAAAACCTATATCCGTCCCAAGCCCAATCACTTTGGATATGGTTTAACTTTGTTATTATACTTCTATTTGTTATTTTATCAAAACAAGCCATCGGCGATGAAGCAAAATAATTTCCCAGTGCCTTTTTCATCTCCTTATCCGAGTCATAAAGAGTAAATAAATATTGTGACACCATATCCGGTGCGTGCACTACATCTGCCATTTTTATATCGACAAGGAAAATCACCAAACGTGTTTTGAAATGAATCATCTGCAGGCACTTTCTACTATCAAAGTGAAACAATTTACACCCCCACTCATACATAGAGTTACCTTTTTCTCTTTCGACCATAGTAATGGCACAAAAGTACAAAAACGTACGGTTTGGTTGACAGAATACCATAACAGTCGGCCCTGTAGCAAAAGGGTAGCTACGTTGATAAAAAATTAGTTAAAACTTCCATTTATAATTTTGAATTATGTCAACATAATAATTACAGAGCATTTGAGATTTGTTATCGAGCGGTCTTGTTGACTAGGCGGTTTGATTACAAATCGCCTATGCTCGATAATATAGATAAAACGAACAGGAGTTTATTATGTCTAAGAACAACATCACAGTGCCAGAAGCTAAGGCGGCTCTTGATCAGTTCAAGATGCAGGCTGCAAGCGAGGTTGGTGTTACTCTTAACCAGAACGGCTACAACGGTAACTTGACCTCTAAGCAGGCAGGCTCTATCGGCGGTCAGATGGTTAAGAAGATGGTCGAATCTTACGAAAATTCCATCAAGAATTCTAAGTAATTAATCCAAGTATCAGATTATTTGCTCAGCATTCAAAACAAAAAGCATTTCCGTTATTGGAAATGCTTTTTGTTTATTCATGGCAAGCAATGGCCTGCGGCGCGGTAAATTTCATACCATTCCGAACGAGTCAGTGTTATATCTGCGCCCTTGCAGATTTCCTCTAGACGGACAGAGTTCATAGTACCGGCTATGAGCTGCATATTGGCGGGGTGGCGAAGTATCCATGCTGCAGCTACTCCTGTCTTGGTAAGCCCGTATTTATCACCAATTTCCTGAAGCTTTTTATTTAACCCTGGAAAATCCTCATTATCAATAAATGTACCCTTGAAAAATCCGTGTTGGAACGGCGACCATGCTTGAATAGTAATGTTTTTTATTCTTGAATATTCCAACACGCCGCCGTCGTGCATCACAGAGTCATTATTTTTCATATTCATATTCATTCCTGAAGTAACCATGCCGGCTTCAGTTGCTGAAAATTGAAGTTGGTTTATAATCAACGGTTGCTCTACTGCAGTTTTAAGAAGCTCAATTTGCATAGGGTTATGATTTGAAACTCCGAAATGGCGCACCTTGCCCGATTTTTTCAAACATTCAAAGGCTTCTGCCACCTCCTCCGGCTCCATCAATGTGTCTGGACGGTGGAGCAAAAGCGCATCAACATAATCAATGCCAAGACGCGCAAGGCTACCATCAACAGACGAAACAATGTGCTCCTTGGAAAAATCATACTGACCGTCATGAATTGCGCATTTTGTTTGGATATAGATGCTTTCTCGGCTATTCCTGTTGCGCTTCAAATATTCGCCAAATAATCTCTCGGAATTACCTCCACCGTAAATATCTGCGTGGTCAAAATAATTAATTCCGTTATTTAAAGCGGCTTCCATTATGGCATCCACACTTTTTTCGTCAAGCCCATTCATTCTCATGCATCCAAGCGATACGGCTGACGCTGACATATCACCAATATTAATTTTCTTCATATAGCTACTCCTTCTCTTTTCTTTTTTCAGTATATCACACTCGCTTTCACAATACAACTGTTTTTTGTAATGTGTTGACAAGCATTCAACGGTATGATAAAATTCAAATCAAGGGGTGAGATTATGGATGCAAGAAAATGTGCGATATGCCACAAGGAGCTATCTCAAAACTACTATGTATGCTCCGATTGCTACGGAGAAAAAAGAACAAAGTATATACGTGTGCTTGCGTACAGCAAAAAGAATGACTATACACTGGTTTTTGACTATTTGGATGACGGCTCAGACTTCAACATAGACGAATTTCTTGAAGAGCGCTCATATACTGCTATTGCCAAGGATGCACTACCTTATTTTTTCGAGGGGAATATGCCACTTTTGTCAATGCAGGAGCTTAAAGACGGTCCTGTTATGAGAAGGGGCACTCACGGCTATCCGAAGGCTTTTATAATATGTAAAAAAGACGATTTTGCCCATATTCACATACAGATTGCAACAAGGCACTACATTTCCACCACCTTCTACGGTTGCAGTGAGCCTGAGTGCGAATTTTCCGACGGTTTTGCTTTGCCATCCCCCGGAAAGTGCTTACTTTGCGACGAGGAAAAGATGTCTTATGACCACTACCTCTGCTCCCACCACTACCACGATAACAAAAAATTTGATTTATTTTTCAAGCTTAATGTAAAAAAGGGCGAGCTTGAAAAGCTCAGCATAAAATATGAGGGCGTTTACAAGTGCAAGGACGGTCATATAGTTAAAAGTCGTGCTGAAGAGCTATTAGACAACTATTTCTTTGACAACCGTATCAAGCACGCATACGAGCCTGAGCTATGCTTGGGAGAGCAAAAAATCTCCGTTTCTCCCGATTTTGCGGTTTATTTGGATGATGAGCCTGTATATATCGAATACTGGGGAGTTACAGGTGACCCTGAATATGATAGCATCAAGGAAAGCAAATTAAAGCTGTATCACGGTGCGGGAATCACGCTAATTAACATATACCCCACACCTCTTAGTGAGTTAATTCCTTCTCTTTTGGAAAAGCTTGATACATACAAAAACGGTCAGGTCAATTTTGAAGAATAATAAAAAGCCGACAGGTATTTTTTAACTACCTGTCGGCTTTTTCAGTATATTTTCCTTGGATTTTGAATAAAATTTATTCAAAGAATTATACGAGGTGAAACATGAAAAGATCTATTGGACTTTGGCAGCTTATGGGCTTTGCCGTAACATCCCTTGGGGGAACATTATTGCATTTTCTTTATGATTGGCTTGGAACTCCCACTTGGGTTGCTCCCTTTTCCGGAGTGAATGAATCTACCTGGGAGCATATGAAGCTGCTCTTTTGGCCTATGTTCATTTTCGCCATTGTACAAAGATTTTTCTTCCGTGAGCGACAGGATTTTTGGTGCGTGAAGCTACGCGGCTCTCTTTTAGGCTTAATACTTATTCCTGTTCTGTTTTACACCTACAACGGCGTAGTTGGTAAGTCTTACGACTGGATTAATATTGCTATTTTCTTTATATCAGCAGCTATTGCCTATATTTATGAAAGCAAGCTGTTCAAGGCAGAAAAGCTACGTTGCACAATGTCAAAATTAGCTTTTGTTGCACTTTTGATAATTGCTCTGCTCTTTGTTATTTTTACATTTACAACACCGCAAATCGGTCTTTTCAAGGACCCTTTAACGGGTACTTACGGAATATAAAAGGATGATGAGGCTTTCACACCTCATCACCTTTTTTATTCAACATTTAAAATGTTAATTTTTTCCTTTTTCAAGAGGAACACGTATGCCACAAGCGATACAACGCTATCAAATGCGTTTCCTATGCCGAATAGCAGCGCTATGCCTGTAAGAGTTGGAGCCCACATGCTTGTCGCGTATAGTATGAATGCTATGCCGTAGTATATGGTGTTGGTAACAACTGACTCAAATAGCATATAGTTGGTTTTTCCAAGTCCGTAAAACGTAGAGTCAAACACGTTTTGGATGGCATAAAGCACATAAAATCCAACAAGAAGCAGCACAAGGTCAAATAACTTGTCTACATCGGTAAATCCAAGCACATCGCTCATAAAAGGCTTCCAAAGAGGGATGCTGATAAACCAAAGTGCTGATATTATTACGGTAATTCCAAAATAGCCAAGTGAATTTTTTCTTATGCTCTCTTTGTCTCTTGATACCTCTTGCTTAATTAGCTCACCGAGCTGAATTACAGGCAAAAGCAACCAGCCCCAAATGAAGTTATTGGCAACCCAGTATGTTCCCTGCTCGCCCACTACATTTACCATTCTTGCTATCATTACCATATAAGCAACATTACGCACAAGAGATTCTACACCTGAAATTCCGCCAATCTTAACAAATTCCTTTGCCCAGGCAAAATTGAGCTTAGCTTTTGCAAAAACGTTAATTTCTTCCTTTGCAAGCAACACAATTGACACTGCGAGAAGAAGAATATTTACGATAATATTTGAATAGCCTATTCCGTTAACGCCGAGGTTAGCTGACACAGGCAGTCCCGAAACAAGAAATGTGTCTGACACTAAGCAAAGTATAAGCCTTGCTCCTGTGAGAGCGTAAAGGTATTTGCTCTTGTTTACTGTTACCAATGCTACAAGCGCAAACTGTGTAAGAATCGCAAAAATATTAGCAACGCTTTCTATACGTATGTAAGTTGCCGATGCCTCAATAATACTTGGGTCAGTTGCCATTAATCTAAGCATCGGCTTAGCGAAAGCTATGACAACCGCAGACAAAACAGCATATACACCAAGGGAAATCAGCATACCTGTTTTTACCCTGTTTGTAAATTCTTGCTTGTTATCTTTAACCTTTCCTACAAAGTAGAATAGTGGCAAAATAATTGCTTCATTTAGTATTTCATAAAACAGGTTGACCCACGAAAGCTGTCCTGCTATTGAAAATGACCACTCACCCGGCAGTTGACCAAGGAAGAAGACGCGCACTGTGGTATAAACGGTTGGTGCAAGACCAAGAACCAAAAGTGCCGCAAAAAGCTTGTAGTTGATTTTTAAAAATGATTTTTTAATTTTTGTTAGCATTTCTTTTCTCCTTTTTCTTTTGATTTTTAGGTGTATCTGCCTTTATAGAATGGTATCCGTATGGAACAAACTTTGTCTTGACAACCTTGAATTTTTGTCCGTTTGCGCTCCAATATGTGTAGTTATCTGCTTTTTCCGCATTCGTTTTGCGGTTGACAAGCTCAATGTTTCCCGAAACGTCCTTGCCGCCGTCACTTAGAGGTCTTACGTGGTCGATTGTTGGCTCGTATTTGCTATTTGGATTGCCGATGGCGCTCCTTTTCATAAGAAGTCCCGCTAAATCATATTTTTCGGATACATTTGCACCTATGCGCTCATCCCAAAGCTCTGTAATATCGTATTTTGACATTTTAAAATCCTTTCTGAATTTTCAAATTTAATGATGTATAAAGATCCTTTAAACAGGATGATTAAAAATATTTCCTCCTTTTGACAAATTAGCGAAAGGACAAAAATAAAAGGCATCTGCAGAATGTCCGCAGATGCCTTTGCTACAAATTAAAAAGGCGACTTTTCCTGCCACGTCGACTATAGCAGGCTGCGGACAAAAGATATGCATGATTGCGATGCATGGAAAGCTACCCGAGGTAGTCAGGCTCAAGTAAGAATTCCACAACAGAACGTTGCTTTTGTCTCTATTCACTTTATTCAAGTGTATCACAGAAAATTTTCTTTGTCAAGCGCTTTCCCGAAATTATTTTGAATTTCACCGTGACTACTTTTATTTGCTATAACTTTTGTATAGCTTTTTATTTTGCTTGCCCTCTTTCTGTGATTTCACTTATATCATATCACACAAAGTCAATTTTCTCAATGAACCACGTGGTTCAAAAAACAGAGGATACCCCTAAAAAGGGATATCCTCTGCCTTGATGCCGCCTGCAATTTTAATAATTTGCAAGAGCTTTCTTTGTTCGGGCTGTCTTTGACCTGAGCAATAGTAGGCGATCGAACGGGTGGAAACACCCAGTTCTTTTGCAAACTTTTCTTGTTTTTCGCCCGATTTACTTACTAAGCTCCAGATCAATTTGCCCATTTCATAATCGATTTTTCGATTATCTTTTTTCATATTGAAGCACCTCCTTTGCTTAGACAACGCAGTGCTCCAGAGGTTCAATATGTAAGGACATTATATAACACTTTTATTTTTATTTCAATAGATTTCTTTGATTTTCAAAAAATCCAAGTAGAGTTCACTGTTCTACTCGGATTTTTCATTATTTATCCTTTTTATTTTTTAAAACCTGCTTTATTGCCCAAAGCTGGATTCTCTTAGGTAAGATGTTTAAAAGAAGCAGCAGGCGGTTACGGTTGATATCATATGCAAATTTAGGCTTTCTTTTGTGAAGAATTTTTGACACTTTTTTGGCAATAGCTTGTGGCTTTACATTCTTCGCCTCTACACTTTCCACAATGCTTTTAAACCGTTTAGCGTTGCAGTTGTAAAGCTGAGTTTTCTCTATGAAGCGGTCAAGAGCATCTGTGGATGCGCCGAGCATTCCTGTGTCAACTGCACCTGCACGCAAAACACTGACCGTTATTTCCTTTAGCTGAAGCTCCATACGAAGGGAATATGCGTATTTATCAAGAGCACCCTTGGTAATTGCATAGATACCCGTAAAGGGAAGTGGGTCGAGAGGTGCTAATTCACTTGTGGTAATGATAATGCGCGAGCCATTTTCCAAAAGTGGCAAAAACACTTTGTTTACAAGAAAAGCGCCCTCTAAATTAACCTTAAATATTTTTTCAAAAGCTTCACTTTCCATCTCTACAAGAGAATCAAGCATATAAATTCCTGCAAAATGGATGATAGCAAAGAGATTGTCGGTTAAATTGCTAACCCTTGAAAATGCGTCCTTTACACTTATCTCGTCGGTAATATCTGCTTCTATGGGGATTATATTCTCACTACCCTCTTTCACCTGTCGGTCAAGTGCAAAAACGCGGTAGCCCTGCTCTGCCAAGAGCTTGGCGGTGGCTTTTCCCATGCCGCCAAATGCGCCCGTTATAAGAATTGACTTTTTCATATAATCATCCTCTATTAATTAGCCGATTGCATCAAAATGCAACCGGCTAATTTTATGCTTCGATATAAAGAATAGTGTTACGCTCCATACGTATGGTTAACTTGCCATCTTCAAACACTGTTTTGTGGTAAGGAGTATACATATTATTTTCATCAACGCGATAAATTTTCGCTCTTGACATATCAGCACCCTCAACATTAATTTCCACAATTTTACTGTTTTCATTATCGTTTTCGGTGTAGTAAGTAACAACAGCTCCTACCTTCTCGCCGTTTTTAGCGGCAACAACGTATACATTTTCATCATCGGAAATATTTTCTACCTGTGTGCCAAGATCATAGAGATTTGCAAAGGTATAGAAGGCATAATATCCCTTCAGCTCATCGTAGGTGTACAAATCCCAAAGACCGTTAAATGCGGTTGGACGTGCGTCATAATACATAAGCATATCAACATCGGGGTTATTCTGCAAAGCAGCCATAACAGCGGATGAAAATGCCGCGCCCTTAGTGCCGATAATCTGCTTGATTGAGTAAACAAATTCCTTTGTCCAGCAGCGAACATAGTTCCACTCATTCATAATGCTCTCAGACTTGCCGTAGCCGTATTTTTCCATAAGCCTTCTAATTCTTGTAGCCTTAATGGAAACGTCGCTTGGCTCTGTCCAATACCAATGCCAAGATAAGAAGTCAAGTGGAACATTGCCCACTTCCACTATTCTCTGCAAAAATCTTTCCATCCATGCTTCATCACCGGCAGAGGCAGGACCGCCTATTTTCAAGTGTGGGAAGCAAGCCTTTAGGTGTTTAGCCGCTATCACATACATTTGAGCAAATTCAACCTCTGTGCCGCTCCAGCATCTTTTGTTTGTGCTGTCATCGGGGTCAAGGTCAGGCTCGTTCCAAATTTCCCAATATTCAATTTTATAGTTAAAGCCGTTTGCCCATCCCTCAGTATAGTGTCTTATAATATGCTCGCATATTTCAGCCCACTTTTGAAAATCGGGTGGCATAATTGTGCCATACTTTTTAACTCCGTGCTCAATCTTTGAGCCTAAGCGGTAAAATGGCTCTGCACCGAACTCTATGATTTGTGAAATATAACGGTCAGTGCAAGGAAAATCGTAGCTTGCAGGGTCATTAACATCCGCATTGAAGTCAGGGAAAATTGCGTGAACGTCTATGGTATGCTCTCCGCCGTAGCCCGAGTGAAACGCAGCGTCATGCACTCTTGCGTACGGAATTCTTGCGGCTTTATAGGAATACTCGTTACCTCTTGTTTGGTCCTTACCGGAGATAACCGGACCGTTGTTAACGGCGTGCATAACCTTAATATTGCCGATTTCCTTTGAATAATTAATATTTACGATACTCATTTTACTTATCCTTCTTTGCAGATGTAATAGCCTTAATCTTCTTCATATCGAACTTTGGCACTCTTTCATATGTATACAAGCCGTTAACCTCTTGCTCTACGTCATAAAGCTGAGTATAGCAGAAGCCACAAACATATGGGCTGTTGATAAGCGCCTTTGTAAGATACTCATATCTTTCAAGGAATTCTTCCTCTGTCTTTGGTCCGTCGCCGTAGCCCCAGCCGCCAACACCGTCTGTATCCCATCTGATGCCGCCGTACTCGCTGAGGTAGAGAGCCATATCCTTGTAGTCGAGAGATTTCTGATATTTTGAAACCCACTCGTGCTTCTTGTCATAAAGCTCAAGCATTTCTTCCTGTGTTGGAGCTAAGTACATACTCTCAAACTCTTCCTTGCCCTGCAAGTAATCGTGAAGGTCATAAATATCGGAAACAACCTGGTAGTTGCCGCTTGTACCTACGCAGGGACGTGTTGTGTCCATTGCCTTTGTTGCATAATACATAGCACGGATAAAGTCATCATTCTGATGTCTGTTGTTATTATCCCAGGTTTCGTTAAGTGGGCACCAGCCGATAATTGATGGGTGATTGAAATCTCTTGCGATTTCTCTCTGCCATTCAAGCATAAACGGTGTCAAATGCTCCATATTTGAGCAGTCAACTCCCCAGTTGCCTGTTTCGCCGAATACCATATAGCCAAGCTTGTCACAGTGATACAAAAATCTTGGCTCAAATACCTTTTGGTGGAGTCTTGCACCGTTAAAGCCTGCATCAAGTGACAAATAAATATCTCTTACAAGCTCTTCCTCGGTTTCGGCAGTGTAAATGCCCTTCTTGTAGAAGCCCTGGTCAAGAACTGTGCGGAGATACACAGGCTTGCCGTTGAGCAAATAATTCTTGTTGTCAAATGCTGTGGAACGAATACCGAAATAGCTCTTAACCTTGTCAGAGCCGTAGGTCAGCTCAAGGTCGTAAAGTCTGCCCTTACCAACCTCCCACAAATGAAGCTCACTCAAATTAAGTGTCAAGCGGCTGATACCAGCTTTAAGCTTAGCGGACTTTTCGCCAACAGTCTTGCCCTTATAAGTAGCAATCGCTTTAAATTCAGCACTACCTACTGTTTCAACCTCGATCTGAACGCTCTTGTCCTCAATGGATGGATAGTATCTTACGGACTTAATATAGTTCTTTTCAACATATTCAAGCCAAACGGTCTGCCAAATACCTGTTGTACGTGTGTAGTCACATCCCTGTGAATAGTAGTTCTTGGACTGCTTGCCAGATGCCTTTCCGCTTGGGTGAGTATCAACCGCACAAACGGTGATAATGTTCTCCTTGCCCATTTCAACATAGTCGGTAATATCGATATCAAAGCCGATATAACCGCCGATATTGTGGTAAACCTCTTTATGGTTTACGTAAATAAAGCTTTCATAGTCAACCGCGCCAAAGTGCAAAATCACTCTCTTGTTGCACTTTTTGATTTTCACTTTCTTCAAGTACCAAACACAGTTAAGAAAATCTGTGTTGCCGATGCCTGAAAGAACGCTTTCAGGGCAGAAGGGAACTATAATTTTGCTATCAAGTGATGTTCTCTCGTAGAATTTTCTGTCGCGACCACTATTGCCGCGGTCAAGCTCAAACTCCCACTCTCCGTTTAAGTTAACCCAATTTTCTCTTTCAAATTGGGGGTTTGGATGCTCAGGTCTTGGAATGTACATTGTTTTATTCTCCTTGAATTTTTTTCATTAATTTTGATACATATGATGCCATAAGCTTTTTAGTGCCTACATTATCAAATGCGATTTCGTACATATAGTCGGTGCTCATAGGAATTACATTCAAAATCACGCCCTGACCAAAGGTCATATGGCTGATTCTGTCACCTATTTGGAAAGCAACAAGAGGTGCTTTCTTCTCTTTCTTTGCATAATTGTTAAAATCATATTTGGGGGCAGATTGCTTTGCAAAATTGCTTCTCATATTTGCAAATGCATTGTCCTTTTGTATGTCGAGGTACTGTGGGTCAATCTCACGGACAAAGCGGGAAAGCAGATTCCTCTGGGTCATACCGTATAGCATTCTTTCTCTTGCGTGTGAAATAATGAGTCTTCTCTTTGCTCTTGTAATAGCAACGTAAGCAAGACGTCTTTCCTCCTCTATTTCAGATGGCATCGCCATTGACTGAGAGCCCGGGAAAATATTCTCCTCCATACCGGGCAAAAATACCACAGGAAATTCAAGTCCCTTGGAGCTATGAATTGTCATAAGAGTTACCGCATCAGCAGTTTCGTCATATTTATCAACATCAGAAACAAGTGCCGCCTCCTCCAAAAATCCTGAGAGAGTTGGCTCGTCGGCTTCGTCCTCATACTCGCGCACTGCCTCGCAAAGAGAGTCTAGGTTGTCAAGCCTTTCCGCTTCGCTCTGTCCAAGGGCAACGAGGGCTGCCTCGTAGCCTGTGCGCTTGATAACCTCGCGGACAAAGGCAGAAAGTGACATTCTTTGATTGTCAATATCGTCCATCAGGCTTTCCATTACCTTGGCAAAGGCAACCATACTGTTTGCCGCCATTTTGGGGATTGCATTATATTCGGTTGCGTTTTTAAGAACTTGCAGGGTGGGCACGCCCAAGGATTCGGCAATTTGAGAAGCCGCCTCAAAGGAAGCATCACCAATTTTACGCTTAGGCTCATTAACAATACGGCGAAGCCTTACACTGTCGCTTGGGTTGTTAATGATGGACAAATAGGCAATTATGTCCTTAACCTCTTTACGATCATAGAAGCGAAGCGCACCAAGCATTCTATACGGAATACCGCTTTTTGCAAACATAGTTTCAAGGTTCATTGACTGTGCGTTCATTCTATAAAGAACTGCAAAATCCCTGTACTCTAAATTCTCTGTCTGCTTCATTTTAACAATGGTGTCAATGATGTAGCGGGATTCGTCATTTTGTGTAGGCGTTTCCTTAACTGTTATCTTTTCGCCCGGCTCATTTTCGCACCAAAGGGTTTTTACGTGCTTATGGTAATTATTTTGAATAATACTATTTGCCGCGTTCAAAATATTCGATGTTGAACGGTAGTTTTGCTCCAGCTTTACAACCTTGGCAGTTGGATTGTCCCTGTCAAAGTTGAGAATATTCTCAATGGTAGCTCCACGGAATTTATAAATACTTTGGTCATCGTCACCAACAACCATTATATTTCCGTGACCTTGGCTGAGTAGCTTGATAAATACGTATTGAGCGTGGTTTGTATCCTGATACTCGTCAACGCTTATGTACTTGAACTTTCTCTGATAATAGGAAAGCACGTCCTTGTCCTGCTGAAATAGCTGAACCGTTTTCATAATAATATCGTCAAAGTCCAAGAGGTTGGAGTCCTGCAACACCTTTTGGTATCTTGCATATATTTTTGCAATGTCCTTGTATTTGGCATCGTCACGCGCCGCCTCTGCGTACTCCTCAGGAGTTATAAGCTTATCCTTTGCTCTGCCGATTTCGTTTATTACGGTTTTGATAGCCAGCTGCTTTTCGTCAATTCCCAAGTCCTTCATACACTTGGAAATAACCTTTTTCGAGTCATCGGAGTCACATATGCTAAGATTTGGGCGGTAGCCGATTTTCTCTGCATTAGGGTACAAAATTTTCATACAAATCTTGTGGAATGTACCTGCCCAGATAGGCATTTCCGATTCCTCTGCATACTTGCCGCCAACCGTTTTTATCAATCTTTGCACAATTTCGTTTGCCGCCTTGTTGGTAAAGGTCACCGCCAAAATGCGCTCAGGGTCACACTCATCCACGGAAAGAACACGCAAATAGTTCTCAATAATTTCCTTGTCACCGCTTTTAGATGCCGTTTCCAAGTCCTCAATAGCATCGGGTGTTATAAATTCGGGAATATAGTCCGAAAAATATGTATCACCGTATTTTATGATATGGGCAATACGGTTAACTAAAACGGTGGTTTTGCCGCTACCTGCACCTGCCAAAATCAAAACAGGACCGTTTACGGTATAAACCGCACGCCTTTGCTCCCCATTCAAAAAGGAATAATATTTATCGAAAAGAGCACGCTTGGCTCTTTGATATCGTTGTTTTTCTTGTTCTGTCATTTTGTATCTCACTTCATTACACAATATATCAGTTTAATTCTAACATAGTATAAATAAAAAGTAAATACAAAATTGACATAAAAAAGAAAAAAATCCGCATTCTTACGAACGCGGATTTTTTGTTGGTGCCGGTGATCGGGGTCGAACCGATACGGTATCGCTACCACTGGATTTTGAGTCCAGCACGTCTGCCAATTCCATCACACCGGCTTATTTACTCGACTATTGTATCACAGTTTTTTCCACTTTGCAATACCTTTTTTAAAATTTTTTAATTTTTTTGAAAATTACCTTTCCACGGTCTTGGTCGAAACAAGATTTACACCTTTAATCACAAAGTTTCTCGCTATAATATCTCCTACTGTAATAGGAGCTTTCACGTTTATTTTAGCTATCCTTTTCATAGCCTTGCCGATTTTTTCAACATCTATGGGCTTATCGGTTTTTACAGGCAGAAGCACGACCACCTCGCTTTTAATTTTCACTGTTGTTGTCAATATTGTTTCCATTTTCCTTCTCCGATGCGCAAATTACAATTTCATTGGCATTTGCCAGCCTTTTAGCCAAGGCTCTGTTAATAACTATCTTGCCTGTTTCAAGCCAGGACATACTACCCTTTTCGCGCGAATAAATAACCTCATTGTCCTTCAGAATTCTGACAACTAGATTGTCATATTTTCCCGTTACTCTGAAGTAGATAACACTGCCGACTATTCCCTCGTCATACACATCAAGATGCTGTGGCACGGAATATAGGATTTTTTCACCGTTTTTGATTTTCACAGTGTGCCTCTGCTCACCCTGCGTGCCAAAAACATAATCGCACACTGACTGTCCCACAAGCTGTGCTTCCTCTATGATATAGTCAACAAGGTCGTGAATTCTCACCGCGTTGCCGCAGGAAAAAATGCCCTTGACGTTTGTTTCAAAATATTGGTTAACATAAGCACCCTTAGTACGCGTATCAATTCTGATACCCGTGTCCTTAACTATTTCATTTTCGGGCACTAAGCCGCACTGATATACAAAAGAGTCGCATTTAACTATTTTGCCTGTTCCCTTTAACACCTTGCCGTTTTTGCCCACACGGGATATTTCAACTGCCTCTACTCTTTCCTTGCCGAAAATGCCTGTTACAGTGTGACTATAAAGCAACGGAATATCAAACATCTTTATACATTCCGTCACGTGGCGCTCAGTGCCTTCTGCATATTCCTTTGGCTCACAAACGCAGACAACCTCACCGCCCTCTAATTTCAGGCGGCGCGCCACAATCATAGCCAAATCTCCCGAGCCAAGAACAACTGTTTTATTGCCAGGCATATAGCCCTTGAGATTTACTATTCTTTGAACTGCTCCTGCGGAGAAAACACCTGCAGGGCGAGTGCCACCGATTTTCAAAGCACCCTTTGTCATTTCACGGCATCCCATTGCAAGGACAATGGCTGTGGCTTCAATTACGCAGTAGCCATATTTTGGAGAAACCAAGCGAATTCTTTTTTGCTTGTCAACGGATAATACGGTAGAGTCTGTTATATACTCAATTCCAAGCTCACGAATTCCGTCGCAAAGCATAGATGCAAGCTCTGTGCCTGTCACTACCTCGTCAAGATAGCTCCTGCCAAAGCCCGAATGTATGCACTGATTGAGCGTCCCGCCGATTTCGCTATCACGCTCTATTATGAGAATATCATCAGGGTCTATGCCGTTTTCACAGGCTGAAAGAGCGCACACAAGCCCCGCAGGACCTGATCCGATTATTACTACTTTTCTTTCCATATTTTACTCACTTTGTTTTACCGAAAAGAAGATGAGAGTTTGAGGAAAACTTTTTAACCTCGGAAAGAGGTATATTATGCTCCTTCGCTATCATTTCGGCTATTTTGGCGCGGCAATAATTACCCTGACATCTACCCATACCGCCACGGGTTCGCCTTTTAACCATATCGACCGTACGGGCGGGGATTGGGCGGTGCAGGGCATCTAAAACATCTGCCTCCGTTACCATTTCGCAACGGCAAACGACCTTGGCATATGAAGGGTTAGTCGCAACCGCTTCTCTTCTTTGCTCCTCGGTCATTGCATAAAACGGCACAAAATTTCCGTTTTTGGTTCTTGTGGGGATATAGTCCTTCCTTTCTTCAAGAGAAAGGCCACATTCCTTCAGTATTTCAATAACATATTCGCCAATTGCAGGGGCAGACGCCAAGCCCGGGGATTCAATGCCTGCCACGTGTATGAACTTTTTAAATTTGTCCGACTCCTGTATATAGAAATCTCCGCTTGTTGGAGTTGCACGCACACCTGCAAAGGTGGTAATTGTTGCATCTAAATTAATTGACGGAACAATGTGCAAAGCACCCTCAGCAATCTCCTCCAAGCCTGCCTCGGTAACGCTTGTATCCACTTTGGAATCAACTATATTCGCGTTTGGTCCAACTATTATATTCCCGTCAACGGTGGGAGAAATCAATATTCCCTTTCCCTTTTCACTGGGGGTCACAAAAAGAGTATGGGATGCGGTTTTAATTTCTGTTTTATCAAGCAGCATATATTCTCCGCGGCGCGGAATAATATCAAAAGGCAGCTTTTCGTTGAGCAAGCCTGCTATTTCATCCACAAACAAGCCTGCTGCATTAATGACGAAGCGCGCTTGCACCTTAATTCCGTTTTCGGTGTAAACCGTGTATAATTCACCCTTTTTCTTGATTTTATTTACCTTGCTCTCAAAATGGAATTGAGTGCCGTTTGTGGCTGCATTTTCGCATAGAGCATATGCCAAATCATACGGACAAACAATGCCTGCGCTTGGAGCATAAAGAGCACATATTGCATCTTTGGAAACACACGGCTCCATTTTGTGAAGGTTTTCACCATCTATTATTTCAAGGTCAGGGACACCGTTTTTCTCACCGCGCGCCTTCAAAAGCTCCAAATGCTCTCTGTCCGCTTCCGAATAGCCAATAACCAAGGAGCCGCATTTTTTGTAGCTGACACCGAGCTTAGCGGTCAATCCCTCCATCAGCTCACAGCCGCGCACGTTCAATTTTGCCTTCAGTGTCCCGTCCTTTGCATCATAGCCTGCGTGGACTATTGCAGAATTAGCACGGGTTGAGCCAGATGCTACGTCAATTCCCGCCTCTAAAACGCACACCTTCAAATCATATTTTGCAAGCTCGTAAGCCACCATTGAGCCCGAAATGCCTGCGCCTATTATAACAACATCATAAGATGTATTAGCCATTTTCAATCCTCCCTTGGAGTATTTACACACTAATATTAACATATTTTCCCTATTTTTTCAATACACTCTCTTGAATATCATAGCAACTTGTGATAACATATAGGCAGTATTGCTATAATATAGGAGAAGTTATGGATTTTTTTCAGTTGAATGCAGGAGCTCTTGCCTATCTTGGAGATTCTGTTTTAGAGGCCTTGGTGCGTGAGGCTCTCATTTTAAAGGGACTTGTAAAATCAGCACATTTGAATAAAGAGGCGCTCAACTACGTAACCGCAGTTAATCAAAACAAGGCTTTTTTGAAAATTGAGCCTATTCTAACAGAGGACGAGGCGTCAATTTTCAAGCGCGGCAAAAACTGCTCACATCTTAATATACCCAAAAGCGCTTCCGCTCTTGAATATAAAAACGCCACAGGCTTTGAGGCGATTTTCGGTTATTTACACCTGACAAAAGACAGTGAAAGAATAAGGGAGCTTTTTTCGGTAGCATACCCTGAGCTTGTTTAATTTATAGAAAATCAACTTTTTATTTTCACAAAAAATTCACTTTTTTTGACTCCCTTGTTAATTGACATTGACTTAGCCGAGTGCTATAATACTTATCATAAATTTCCATTTAATGTAAAAGAAAGGATGATATAATGATCAAATCCCTACGTCAGCTAATGTCTTATGTAGGCAAGTACAAGATATACGCGGTTTTAACACCTATTATCGTATCTCTTGAGGTTGTTATGGAATGTCTTATTCCATTCTTCACCGCTGACCTTATCACATACGTTCAACAGGACTATGTTGTAACAGACAACATACTTACCAAATGGTTTATCTACTTTGTTGACTCACTGTTTCCGAATACTCCGTTAGCGGTTGTCGGTGGGTACTGTATAGTTTTAATCGTTATGGCTCTGTTTTCCCTGTCCTTTGGCGCAATTGCAGGCATCACCTGTGCCAAGGCATCCTGTGGCTTTGCCAAGAATTTGCGCACGGAGCTGTTCAACAAAACACAGAACTTCTCATTTGAAAATGTTGACAAATTCTCTACATCCAGCCTGGTGACAAGATTGACAACAGATGTTACAAACGTTCAACAGTCATTTATGATGATTATAAGAACCGCTATTCGTTCACCGCTTATGTTCATTTTCTCTATTTTAATGGCATTTATACGCGGCGGCTCAATGGCACTTATTTTCGTTATCGTTATCCCTGTATTGCTCTTTGGCTTGATTATGATTGCTAAAAAGGCAATGCCGATTTTCAAAAAGGTATTCAAAAAATACGATGCCTTAAACGAGTCTGTGCAGGAAAACGTACACGGTATGAGAGTTGTTAAATCCTTTGTGCGTGAGGAGCACGAAAGCGAAAAGTTTGAGGCGGCATCCGGTAATGTTGCAGGCGACTTTTTAAGAGCGGACAAAATCCTTGCATTTAACGACCCCATTATGCTCCTTTGCATGTATGCAGTTATGACCTTCGTTTGTCTTTTCGGCTCACAGGCAATTGTCAAGGGCGACATTATTATCGGTGAATTCTCCGCACTGCTTACCTATGGTATGCAGATTTTAATGAGCTTGATGATGCTTTCTATGATTTTTGTAATGATTACAATGTCAGGCGAGTGCGCAAAGCGTATTTGCGAGGTGTTAAACGAGGATTCCACAATTAAGAATCCTGAAAGCCCTGTATATGATGTAAAGAACGGCGATATTGACTTTAACAATGTTAGCTTCAAGTACTCCGAGCGCGCTGAAAGATATGCGCTTTCCGACATTGATTTGCACATCAAGTCCGGTCAGACTGTTGGTATTATCGGCGGTACAGGTAGCTCAAAATCCACACTTATACAGCTCATTCCAAGACTTTACGACGTATCAGCAGGAACACTCACTGTTGGCGGTGTTGACGTGCGCGACTATGACCTTGTTGCGCTTCGCGATGCTGTCAGTGTTGTTTTGCAGAAAAACGTTTTGTTCTCAGGCTCAATCAAGGATAATCTCCGTTGGGGCAACGAGCATGCAACTGACGAGGAAATCAAGCGTGTTTGCCGTCTTGCCTGCGCTGACGAGTTTATTGAGTCCTTCCCTGATAAATACGACACATATATTGAGCAGGGCGGTACAAACGTATCAGGCGGACAAAAGCAAAGGCTTTGTATTGCAAGAGCACTTTTGAAAAAGCCGAAAATCCTTATTCTTGACGACTCAACAAGTGCGGTTGACACAAAAACGGATGCTATGATACGAAAGGCGTTTGCAGAGGAAATTCCCGATACTACCAAAATTATTATCGCTCAAAGAATATCAAGCGTTGAAAACGCAGATGTTATTATTATTCTTGATGACGGTAGAATTGACGGTATGGGCACTCACGAGGAGCTTTTGGAAAGCAACGCAATTTACAAAGAGATTTACGAGTCACAGACAAAAGGGGGTAAGATGCAATGAGTAAGCCAATAGCTAATCCCCGCGGTCCTAAAATGGCGCGCCCTGACCGCCGTGCAAAGAAGGGCACGTTCAAAAGACTTATAACCACTGTGATGCAGTTTTTCAAAAAGCGCTTTGTTTTGGTTTTTGCCTGTATTCTTATAAGCGCATTGGTAACTGCATTGCCTGGTATTTTCCAGCAGGATGTTCTCTCCTCTGCCCAGGACGGTATTTATCTTGCAAATCCCGAAAAAATCACTGTTTCTGAGGAAGTGCGCGCAGAGTTCCCCGGTCTTACAGACGAGGAGCTTTTGGTAAAGGAAAAGGAAATTTTGCTGTCAAAATACAACTTGCCCGCAAACACCTTTGAAACAAATGACCTTTCTACAATTGAGGCACTTGATATTGTGCTTCCTTCCATTGTAAAAACAGTTACACTGTTAATTGTAATTTATATACTTGGTCTTATCGCTTCCTTTGTGAAAACAAGAACAATGGCGGTAATTACACAAGGCTTTTTGCACAAAATGCGAAACATTATGTTTGGCAAAATGCAGACCTTGCCAATCAAGTATTTTGACACTCACAAGCACGGCGACATAATGTCATATTACACAAACGATATCGACACTCTGCGTCAGCTCATTTCACAATCTTTGCCACAGATTATTACCTCTTGCGTTATACTTGCAACTGTGCTTTTCATTATGCTCTATTTCAGCCTTTGGCTAACCCTCGTTGTGCTCTTTGGTGTTGTGCTTATGCTCATTACATCCAAGAAAATCGGCGGTGGCGGTGCGAAATACTTTGTTAAGCAGCAGCAGGCACTTGGTAAATGCGAGGGCTATATCGAGGAAATGATTAACGGTCAGAAGGTTGTTAAGGTATTTAACCACGAGCCAAAGACCAAGGAAGAGTTTGACAAGCTCAATGAACAGCTATGCTCAGACTCTACAACAGCCAACAAATATGCAAACACACTTATGCCAATTATCAACAACCTGGGTCATATTCTCTATGTTCTTCTTGTTCTGGTTGGCTCTATGCTTATATTCTTTAATGTTCCAAACATTTCCTTCTCGGGAAAGCCAATTGACGTTACAATTTTGATTCCGTTCCTTGGCATGTCAAAGCAGTTTACTAACAATGTATCTCAGCTCTCCCAACAGGCAAACGCCATTGTTATGGGTCTTGCAGGTGCGGACAGAGTGTTTGAGCTGATTGACGAGCCTAGCGAGGCAGACGAGGGCTATGTAACTCTTGTAAATGCCACCTACAACGAAAACGGCGAGCTTGTTGAAAGCGAAAAGCGCACAGGCATGTGGGCATGGAAGCATCCACACTCCGACGGAACTGTTACCTACACCAAGCTGACGGGGGATGTCAGAATGAACGAGGTAGACTTCGGCTATACTGATGAAAAGATAGTTTTGCACGATATTTCACTTTACGCTGAGCCGGGTCAGAAAATCGCCTTTGTAGGCGCTACGGGTGCTGGTAAAACTACTATTACCAACTTGATTAACCGCTTCTATGATATTGCTGACGGTAAAATCCGCTATGACGGAATAAACATCAACAAAATCAAGAAAAGCGACCTTCGTCGCTCCCTCGGTGTTGTTTTGCAGGACGTTAACCTGTTTACAGGTACAGTTATGGACAACATCCGCTACGGCAAGCTTGATGCAACAGATGAGGAATGTATAGCGGCAGCAAAGCGCGCAAACGCACATTCCTTCATTACAATGCTCCCTGACGGCTACAACACTGTTTTAACAGGTAACGGCAGTGGCTTGTCACAGGGACAAAGACAGCTTATCTCTATTGCACGAGCGGCGGTTGCAGACCCACCTGTTATGATTCTTGACGAGGCAACATCCTCGATTGACACAAGAACAGAATCAATTGTACAGGCAGGTATGGACGCGCTTATGCAGGGCAGAACCGTATTTGTTATTGCGCATAGACTATCAACCATTAAAAACTCCGATGTTATTATGGTGCTTGATAAGGGTAGAATTATCGAGCGTGGCTCACACGACGATTTGATAGCGCAAAAGGGCAAATACTATCAGCTTTACACAGGTGCTTTTGAGCTTGAATAACAAAAAAAATCAGACCATTTGGTCTGATTTTTTTGTTTAATCGAGTACTGAAAGCTCTGAGTCCTCTGCAATTCTTGGAATCACTTCTCCTTCAAAGCTTGTTATATCCTTTGTGATGTAGTCAAGCACCTCAGGCTCACATATGGCAAATGTCATTTTATTTTCATTTTGCGTAACTGTTATTATTCCTTGCTTTTTGCGGTGTATTTTCAGCGCCTCATCCATATCATAAAGGCAAGCCATGTCGGAATAAACAATCAAGAAGCAGCTTTCAAGACTGCCTCTTATTTTTTGAAGCTTGTCCTGTGTTCTCTCCTTCGCAAAGCTGTTTGCGGTTATTATTTCAATATCATTTATTTGATAATAGCTTCTGTCAATATCTATTTCACCGTCGCAAAACACCACTATTCTGTCATAGCCGTATGCCACCAAATGATTTATAATTTTCTCTGCTCCTGCGCTTTTCAGCAAAATCGCTCTCATAATTTTCACATCTCCTTTTCTATTATTTTTTACCGAAAAGTGTATAATATTCCTCACATTTTATATTATGATATGCACACTTGTGCATATTTAAATCGAAGAAAAAGCAAGAATATTGGACTATTGCCCTTTATTCTTGCTCTTTTTTAAATTATTTTTTCTTTCTTGTCAGCAGCACCACAACGGTCACTGTTGCAATAATTGCAATAACTCCCGCAACAGATGCTATGATAATCAAGACTGTAACTGTACTGTCATCTTTATTCGAGCCTTGATTGCCACTGTTATTTTGGGCAGGCACGCTTGAATCCGTTGACGGCACAGAATCAACTGTCGAATTTGAATCAATTACAGGATTTGAGTCAATCACAGTGCTTGAATCAACCGGTGTTGAGTCTACATCTTGACTTGAATCTACTGTTATATCTGTGTCGATTGTGGGAGCGGACTCAGGTAATGAGCTGATTGGTGGTTCGGGTAATACAGGTTCTTTTTCTGTAAAGCTGCGCTGGCGGAGCTGCACGTTACATTCCCAATCTGTTGCGAGCCAATTAGCTCTTGCCTCTATATGCTCGCAAAGATAGCCGATTACTGTGGTTTCGTCCTCGTCATAGCCCTTTGAGTAGTAGCCATCAACAAAGTTGAATATTGGGGCTTGTGACTGCCATCTGTCATAATGTGTACCGTCATAATATACAGGCCACTTGGAATAATTGTCAGAGTGCCATCTTGCTCTTTCCATAAAGATTGATTGACCGATTTCCTCAACCAACTGACTAACATAACCGCCTGCATCTATCATATCAAAAATTGCATCATATACTCTTGCAAACTCTTGACTCACCTTTTGGTTAAACTCAGCGTGCTGAGTAAGTCCTGCCCATATGCTTCTTCCCCTTGCCCAGTAGCCCTCGGGATTTGAAGCGCCGTTTTTGTGAATGTTACCAAGGGTATTATCACAATCCCAAAGCGGTCCCTTATAAATCTTTGATACCTGACCGTTTTTGTCAACATCCTTATAGAAGTACATGCTTGACGAGCCTGCATCATAGTTTCTGCCCAGCTCTGCCACAATGTAAGCATAAACAAATGAGTCAATATCTACATATTCGGTATAATGCTTACCGAGGCGGTTATAGCCGTTTTTCGCCATCATTGCTTCTTCCATTTCGCCAAAAAGGGTGGCAATATACTCTACCTGCTCCTTTGAAGCATATTCAGGAGATTTAACAACATAGTGACTGCCGTTTTCGGTAATGAAGTAGCAAAGCTCACCGCTCCAGTAGTTATTATCAAGCTCAATGAGATAACCGCCTGTAATATCGGCAGGATTTTTAACTCCCGGGATGTAGCTATATTCTGTAATAATTGTATTTGGAATACCGCCTGTTACCTTAACTGCGGTTTCGGAATAAGTGGGATTTAATGCATCGTTTTCCTTTTCAAGCTCAAAAATATTAAGTCTTGCAGAGCTGATATTCACCTTTTCGCAAAGGAGATAAACACCGTAATACTCGCCGTCAAGGAACAAATCAACCATTTGGAACTCTGTGGTGCGCATACCCAGAAGCTCACCGATTTTGTACATAATACTGTTACGGATTAAGGATTGGTCATCATAGTTGGCAAGAAGAAGCCATGTCTTGCTCTCTCCCATACCAAATATATCGGTTTTTGTGTCAAGCTTGATTTGAAACGGCTTTTTTGCGTATGCCTTGGTGGCATTGCCGCGCACCTTAATTTCGCTATTGTATCTGTAATCTACATACTCGTATGAGCCGTCCTTATTTACAACGGTAACAAATGCCTGCTCGTCCTTGGCATTGTTTTTGGTTATATAGGACTCTCCCAATGTGGTTTCTATGTGAACGCTCGGCAATTCAGATGCAAAATGGAAAATCAACATATTTGATTTGCCGTTAACACGAAGGTTGAGTATATACGCTTCTTGCCCTGAGGGGGTAACATTTTTAAACGGTGTCAAATCAAGAACTGTGCCGCTTGGCAGATTGATTCTTTGTCCTTGCAAATTTTCGTATTCAATTGATTTTGTTCCGTCGTGAGCAATTTTTACACTGCTTGGTGACACGTAAGATGGTAAATAGAAGTCTCCGTTCTCTGCCTTAAACTCTCTTTGGTCATTTGCCACAACATAAATATCTGCCGCACTTATTGACAAAGCAAGTATGATTATTGTCAGCAACACAAAAAACGCAAAGCATATTTTTTTCATATTAGTTCTCCCCATACCTTTCGGAATAATAGTCACGGTCAATTGTCAAAACCAAATTGTACAGTGGGTTTATGTCCTTGATTCTCTTAGAAAGAATTGAAGAAATTTCATTGTTGGTAAGAACCATTTCGTCAGTTATGCTGATATCAAAAAGAACATTTGTATGCGTTACTCCCTTAACAATGCGAAAATCGTGCATTGACATAGGGTGAGAATATTCCTCAGACAATTGATTGATAATGTCAAGGCATTTCAGTCTGAGATCGTTTGTCTCAGGGTCGGACACGGAAATAGGGTCCATATGGATAACCAAATTTATGTTTTCATTTTTAAGAAAATCAGCCTCAATGTTATCAATAAGGTCATGGCTTTCCATAATGTCGCCGTCTGCGTCAATTTCAACGTGAACGGTTGCAAAGCATCTGTTAGCGCCGTATGAGTGAATAACAAGATCGTGAATGCCCAAAACGCCGTCATAGCTCTTGATTTTTTGAATAATACTGTGGGTAAGCTCCTTATCGGGCGCTTCGCCAATCAAGGTATTCGAGGACTCCGCTACAAGCTTAATACCCATCACCATAATGTAAACGGAAATAAGTATGCCTATAACGCCATCTGTATATGGGCCTGTATATGGGGTGATAATCATACCCACAACAACGGCAGCGGTTGCCACAACGTCACTGATGCTATCAATGGCGGTGGCACGCAGAGCACGTGAGTCAATGTGCTTGCCTAACTTGAAGTTTAAAATAGCAACTATTATTTTGACAATAACAGTGGATGCCATAACAATAATAGATACCAGATTATAGCTTTGCGCCTCTGCCTCACCTGTCAGCTTACTGATAGATGTTGAGAGCATTTCAAAGCCAAGGAAGGTGATGATAATGGAAATGAAAAGACTGCACAAATATTCCATACGTGCGTGACCGTATGGGTGATCCTTGTCCGCAGGCTTGCCCGAAATTGTATATCCAACAACGGTTAAGATGTTAGAGCCTGAGTCGGACAAATTGTTGAGTGAGTCGGCAATAATGGAAATACTGCCGAAAATAAGACCAAACACCAGCTTAACCGCAAACAAAATGGCGTTTGCCACGATTCCGACAAAGCCGGCAAATCTACCAATTCGTACACGTACCTCGGTATTTTCCTTATCGTGGTAATTTTTAATTAACTTTTCTATCATACTTCCTCTTTAACCGCGATAATATCCTTTGCATAAGGTAATGACATAATCCAGTCGCACATTGTGTGCCATTCTGCTAGCTTATGCGTTCTTCTTGCGTAGTAAATGTTTATAAGTGTTTCGTAATTAAATGTGCAGGTGCGCATTTGATTATAGCTTGAAGGAAGAAGCTGAATCATATCGTGCCAATAGGCTTTATCCTTTGTTTCGACATATTTGAGTCTTGCCTGCTCAAGATATTCAATTACGTTATCAAGAACCGCCAAAGCACCCTCTGTCATCCTGTCACAGCTGAAGTCTGCACGTTCAAACTCCTTTGAGTGGATTTTGTGCATTGTGGATGTGGAGTTGGCAACGGTTGCAACCTTATATGTATCGTACTCCTTCCACCAATAAAGAGGTGCGGTGATATCAACGGAAACAAAAATCTGACGGAGATATTTCCTGTGGTCAGAGCCAGCCTTTGCAAGCTTTTTAGCCAAGGCAAGGTCATTTTCACCAAGAATATAATTGCCACCCTCGTCATAATAGCTATCGCTTCTCGCCCAGGAATTGAGTGGGTTACGTGCTCCTCTTATAGCGTTTTCAAGGTTCATAACGCTGTATCTTTCAATTTTTATCATAATTTCCTCCAAAAAAATTCGGTATTAAATATATAATATCATATAATAGTTGCTTTGTCAACAGAACAAGGTTACGCCCATAAATTTTGTGCTTGTGTATATTTTTTAGTTTTGAAGTAAATAATACCCTTGCGAACCAACTGAAAGGAGCTTTTAAATGAACGCACAAGACAAAAAATTCTCAAGAATTTTCTATTTAACCTTAGCAGTAATACTAACTGTCACTGCAATTATAATCATAGCGGTGGCGGTAGCAAGACGAAATCAACCATTACCAAATACAGACACTCCCTCAAGTATTTTGGACACAAATCCCGACACAAGCACAGGCGTAGAGGAAGAGGAAAATGTATCGTTTGGTCTTCCCTTGGCGGAATGTACTCTTGATATAGATTACAGTGACACCGTTTTGGTGTTCTCCCCAACTATGTCAGACTACCGAGCGCATTTAGGTATAGATTTACGCGGTGAAATCGGTCAAGAGGTAATGGCGGTTGCAGACGGTGTTGTGAAAAATATTTGGCAAGACCCTTTTATGGGCACATGTGTATCTATTGAGCACGATAAAAACACCATCAGCTATTACAAAAACCTTGACCCTGTGGTTAAAGAAGGGCTTGTAATAGGCACTGCCGTTTCCAAGGGTGATGTTATTGGAGCTATTGGCGAAAGCGCAATGAACGAGGTGGCGCAGGACCCACATCTTCACTTTGAGCTAAAGGTAAACGACAAGCACGTTGACCCAAAGGACCATATAAAGCTGCCAACACCAGAGGTAACACCTGACAGCGAGGGAAACAAGTAATAAAAAGCACACAGATACTACTCTGTGTGCTTTTTGGTTATAATTCGTACAATGGGTCAAGTATTTTTAGATTTATGCCCAACGCATACCTGTTGGCTTTGCTTCCTTGATCATAACCTTGTCAAGGAATTCAACAGCCTTGGAAAGACCCTCATCAATTGTCATCAAGCTATCCTCGTGCTCAATGGAAAGAACCTTATCATAGCCAACAAGACGGAGATTTGAAACAAATGCTCTCCAAAATTCCTCGTTGTTGCCGTAGCCAACTGTACGGAAAATCCAAGAACGGTGAATTTCATCACCATAGTGCTTTGTATCAAGAACACCGTTAACTGCTGTATTTGCAGAGTCAACCTTTGTATCCTTTGCGTGTACGTGATAAATAGCGCCCTCAAGAGCTCTGATTGCCATAACAGGATTGATGCCCTGCCAAATCAAGTGAGATGGGTCAAGGTTTGCGCCGATAACGTCACCTACTGCCGCACGGAGCTTCAAAAGTGTTTCGGGGTTATATACGCAGAAGCCAGGGTGCATTTCAAGAGCGATTTTGGTAACACCGTGAGATTTTGCAAATGCAGTTGCTTCCTTCCAATAAGGAATCAACACGTCGTTCCACTGATAGTTAAGGGTATCGAGAAAATCGTCAGGCCAAGGGCATGTAACCCAGCTTGGAAGCTTTGCATCAGGGTCAGAGCCGGGGCAGCCTGAGAATGTGATAATTGTATCAATTCCGAGCTTTTCAGCCAAGAGAATTGTATTTCTCATATCCTTGTCGAACTGTGCGGCAATTTCCTTGTTTGGATGAACAGGGTTGCCGTGTGTTGCAAGAGCGCAGATTTCTACATCATACTTTTTGAATGTGTTCTTGAATTCTTCAAGAGCCTTTGGATCTGCAAGAAGCTTTTCAGGGTCGCAGTGGTCCTTACCAGGATAACCGCCTGCACCGATTTCAACAGAATGAACGCCGAGTGAAGAAATAATTTTAAGTGCCTCGTCCAAAGGCTTGCTACCGTAAAGGTTAGCCAAAACGCTTAATTTCATAGCTTAATCTCCTTTTGAGAACAAGGGCGAATTTTCGCCCTTGTAATTTTTATTAATTAGTTTGGGTATGTCACAGAGAATAACTGATTAACGCACCGCGTAGTTTAGGGAGAAAAATCAGTTAAGTGAGGTGACAGAGCCATCAGTTAAAGTAGTATGGCTTGCCTGTCTTTGCAGACTCGTAAATACCCTCAAGAATCTGAGTTACGCAGTAAGCCTGCTCTGGCAATACTGTTGGCTGTGTGCCGTTGATAACAGCTTCAATCCACTGCTTAGCTTCTTGTCCGCCTGCGCTGTATCCGCCTGCATCGTAGAAAGCAACGCCCTTACCGTCAAGGTTTGGCTTTGTCTCATACATCTGGTTGTGCTTAACGCCGTTGATTTCAAGGATACCCTGGTCGATCATCTTAGCGCCTGCCTTTGTACCGCAGATTGTTGTGCAAGCCTCCTTAGTTTCTGTCATATTGATAGCCCAAGAGGACTCGAGAACGATTGTAGCACCGTTTTCCATAACGATAAAGCCGAATGCACTGTCTTCAACAGTGAATTCCTCAGGCTTCCACTGACCGAATACGTTAGCGGACTCCTTCTGATCGTTAAGCTTATGATATGTAGTACCAACACAGTACTTTGGCTTATAGTTGTTCATTGTCCAAAGTGTCAAGTCAAGAGCATGTGTACCGATGTCGATAAGTGGACCGCCGCCCTGCTCATACTCGTTAATAAATACGCCCCATGTAGGAACTGCTCTTCTACGAAGCGCTGTTGCCTTTGCGTAGTAAATATCACCAAATACGCCTTCATCTGCTTCCTTCTTCAAGTAGATAGCGTCTTTTCTCTGTCTGTTCTGATAACCGATAGTGAGCATCTTGCCTGTTCTGTTAGCTGCATCAACCATCTTCTTAGCCTCTTCAGCATTGATAGCCATTGGCTTTTCACACATAACGTGCTTGCCTGACTCAAGAGCATCAACTGTGATGAAGCTGTGGCTTCTGTTAGGAGTGCAAACGTGAACAACGTCAATTGTTGTGTCCTTCAAAAGCTCCTTGTAGTCTGTGTAAACCTTAGCATCAGGGGTTCCGTACTTCTTTGCAGCTTCCTCTGCTCTTTCTTCGATAATATCGCAGAAAGCAACCATTTCAGCCTCTGCAACCTTTTGAAGTGATGGCATATGCTTGCCGTTAGCGATACCACCGCAGCCAATGATACCAATTCTTACTTTCTTTTCCATGAATTTATTCCTCCGAACAAATAATATTCTCAAAAAACGCGTGTGGGTTACACACAAACAAAGTATATCACATATTTACAAATTTTACAAGTATTTAGAGCAATTTTTAGTATAATTTTCCGTGATTTGTAACGATTACACCACCGCTTATGTTAAGCACACCAAATGTGCCACTGTAACCGATAGAGCCGGGATTGAAAAGGCGGATACTTTTACCGTGAATTTCAAGGATGTCATCACAGGGCTGATGAGTGTGACCGAACAACACGGCATCCGCCTCTAACTCTCTTGCCCTGTATGCCAAACGAGCATAGCCGCTTTTTGCGCTATACAGGTGCCCGTGAGTTATGAGCAAGCGAATTCCGTCCAAATCAAGCACTCTTTCCGCCTCGTATTCATTTATCATAAAGTCACAGTTTCCTTTAACTATGAAAAAGGCAAATTCCGAATATTCATTCTTAATTTTCTCTATGTCACGAACTCCGTCACCCAAAAATATTACTCCGTCAAGGCTTCCTCTTTGCAGAGAAATGGCTTCCTTGATATTTTTATAGTTTGAATGAGAATCGGAAAATACTAAAAGCTTCATATGAACTCCTTGTGTCAAGCAAGTCAGCTCTTCATAAAATGATAATAATACCGCATAGGAGGTACTGATATGAAGATTGACAAAAAAATGATAGATAAGGTGCTAAAATTAAATGATGAGCAGTTATGGAGCGCAATACAGATTTTTGCGGCGAAATCCGACACTCCAGCCATAAAGTCAATGGAAAAGCCGAAGGATATGTCAAAAATCAGAAGTGCTCTTTCTTCTCTTAAAGATGAGGACATTGACAAGATAGCTGAAATGCTGAAAAAGAGGTAAAAAATGGCTGAGCTAAATTTTGATGAAATTTTGAATAAAATTGCTAAAAATCCCGATGTGCTATCTAAAATTTCAAAAATTTCCGAGAGCACAAAGGAAGGTGACAACGGCTCCCGCCTGTCAGAAATGATTGAAGCAATTTCACCTATTTTCTCCGAAAGCAGCAAAGAAAGCAGCTCCGAAAACGCAGAAATCGAAAGTATTTCAGCCGAAAAAACAGACACTCCCCTTGAAAAAACGCAAAATTTTGGCAAAAGCACAAATAGCGCTCTTCCATTGCCTGTTACAAAATTGACCGAACAAATACGAAACAACTCACCGCTTTTGTGCGCCCTAAAGCCATATCTTAGCCAAGGCAGACGGGAGCTGATTGACAATGTTTTGAAAATGGCACAGGTTGCTGATCTTATGCGTCTTATAAAGTGAGGTATATATGTTTACAAAATACAGCGGCATAGACGTGCCGAAAAATTATAGCGGAAGCAGATTCAAGCAGAATTTGGAAACGGAAATGAAAACGCATAAGGCGCCGATTATTCAACCAGCTCCCACGGCCACGAAAAGCTCTCCTCAGCCAAGCTTCCAAAGCATCATTGATAAAGCGGTAAGCGATGAAAAGGAAACCCCTTCCGATTATACCGAACATACAGATGCTCCTAGCAATGAAATCCCCGACCCTGTATCAATAATTGAGCCAAGTAGAGAGGGTGACGTTGATGTCCCCGCAGATAGCTCTTGTGTTAATTCAGCAATTAGCTCACTGCTTGAGTCCTTAAACGGAGATGACTTATTATTAATTGCTTTGATTATTCTTTTGTCGGGAAATGAGGGGTATGAAAACAAGGAAATTATAGTTACTCTTGCTCTTCTCCTTCTGTACCGGTAAACAAATTGTAATTGAACAAATCCATTGCATAAGACACAAGGCTTTTTTCGGTTGTTCCAAAAATTGATGCACATATTTTGTCCGTTTTGGAACCATCCGCAGTTGTTATGAGGCTGATGCAAATGGAGCTCGGCATCACATCGACATCAAGGTCGATGTTGCCCTTGCCGCACAGTGATGTTACATAAGCGAGTCTCATAGCAACGTTTGGCTTTTGCTCGGCTAAGGAAAATGCGCCTTTAGAACGAGAAAATGTGTTCAAATTAACAGAAAAGTCCAAAATATGCTTGTCTAATATATTTTTCACTGTAATCTCAATGGGATTTCTGTATTCTATCTCGTTAAGAATACTGATTATACCTGTTATTGCCGTTGTGAGAACCACAAGGTTACCTTGAAATTCAGCAGTTTTCTCTGATTTTCTTATTTCAACCTTTCTGTATGCGTAACGTATGTCCGATTTTATATTATCAACCACAGACACTATATAGCTATTCAAATCAACACTGCCACGCACATTGCTACTGACAATTCTTGGATAGCTTTCAAATAGCTTTTTATCGCATTGCTCATTTTCGGCACAGGTCTTGCATACATTCCAAAGCTGCACTTGAATTGTGCGCAAAAGTCCTTGACCCACTATCTGCACAAGAGCTGTATTGTAGGGAAGATTTTTTGTTTTAATTATTTCAACATAGCCATCGCGCAATGTATAATTCTCTAAAAGGTACTCGCTGATATTGTCGCCGATATGAGGGCAAGAAACTGCTGATATCAAGCTATTGTCAATAAAAATAATCCGTCCGTTCAAATCAGCTATCAAGCACGGTGGTGTATCTAAGTTACAATTCTTTAAATTCATATTATTTTCCTTTTATTTATTGCTTTTTTGTATTGTCTATGATAAAATTAAGATAAGTAAAATCAGGAGGGTATTATGGACAACAACACCACTACTGCTATAAAGCCTGTTGCTTTATCAACAATAATTAAGGAGTTCAACCTGGAAACAGTTTATGCTCCTGAAAATATAGAGTCTGTTATGATAACAAGACCAGAAATTAACCGTCCCGGCTTGCCTCTTTCCGGTTTTTTTGATTATTTCGACCCTGAAAGAATCCAGATAATCGGCCGTGTTGAAGCTATTTATCTTGCCAAATGCACGCCACAGGAAAGGCGCGAGAAAATCGAAGCATTTATGTCAAGAAGACCTGTTTGCATGATTATTGCTCGTAACATAGGTCCTTACCCCGAAATGATTGAATTTGCCGAAAAATATCAAATTCCGATTTTCAAAACCTCTGTTACAACAAACAGCTTTGTTTCAAGCATAATGGCATCACTGAAGGTGCATTTAGCACCTACAATCACAAGGCATGGCGTTTTGGTTGAGGTGTACGGCGAGGGTATTCTTATTACAGGCGACAGCGGCATAGGCAAGAGCGAAACAGCAATTGAGCTTATTAAGCGCGGACACCGATTGATAGCTGACGATGCGGTTGAAATCAGCAAGGTTTCAGAAAAAACATTGGTCGGCAAGGCGCCTGATATTATCCGCTACTATATGGAGCTGCGTGGCATTGGTATCATTGACGTGCGCCGCATTTTTGGAGCAGGCTCTGTTAAGGAAACTGAAAAAATCGAGCTTGTTATAAACTTTGAGCCTTGGATTGAGGGCAAGGTTTACGACAGGCTTGGTATTGAAACGGAATATATTGATATTCTTGGAATCAAGGTGCCTTATATTAACGTGCCTGTACGTCCTGGCAGAAACTTGGCGGTTATTTTGGAAATTGCCGCAATGAATGCTCGTCTTAAAAAGATGGGCTACAACACTGCCGAGGAATTCAACAAGCGTCTTGAGGAAATATACAAGGCTTAATATGCAAATGAGGGTGGCTGTGCCACCCTCGTTTTTTATGCTAATGTAATATGGTACAAGCGGGATGGGTATGTAAAGAAATCAAATTCCAAAAATAAACCAATGTTCATAAGCGCTGCGCCTAAATAGGTTTTCTCGCTACCGTTAATTCTGTACATCTTATCGGGGCAAAGACCCTTAACCTTAACATATTCGGGTGCTGTGCAAGCATCTGTTTCATAGCGAACGGCGCAAACGAGAGCTTCGCTGCCGTCAGGCTTTACAGTTTCCCAAGCGCAGAACAGGCTTTCTTCGGGTGTAAATGGAGAGATAAGACGGTAATAATCACCGCGCTGAATAAGCTCATAATAGCTCTTGAATTCCTTGATTTGACGGGAAATTTCTGCCTTTTCCTCATCTGTCATTTTTGTAACGTCAAGCTCTAAGCCATATGTGCCGAAGTATGCTACGTTTCCTCTTGTTTTAAGAGGTGTCACACGTGCGTTTTGATGGTTAGGGCAAACGGAAACGTGCGCACCCATTGTGGATACAGGATATGCAAAGGATGTACCATACTGAATTTTGAGTCTATCTATTGCATCACTGTTATCACTTGTCCAAACCTGTGGCATATAGTGAAGCATACCCATATCAAAGCGTCCACCGCCACCTGAGCAGCTTTCAAACAAAATATCGGGGTATCTTGATGTGATTCGCTCAAGCAAGTCGTAAAGTCCAAGCATATAGCGGTGATATACCTCGCCCTGCTTGTTAGCGGGCAACATCGCGCTATATAAGTCAGTAATATGTCTGTTGAAATCCCATTTTACGTAAGAAATATTTGCGCTGTCAAGAACAGAGACAAGCTGATTATATATATTATCAACCACGTCCTTGCGTGAAAAATCGAGCACGTACTGATTTCTTGAGAGCTGTGGTGCTCTGTTTGGCATTGCAAATGCGTAATCAGGATGAGCGCGGTAAAGGTCGCTATCCTCAGAAATACATTCCGGCTCAAACCAAATGCCGAACTTCATTCCCTCATCATTTATTCGCTTTGCAAGCTCGGAGAGTGTTCCTTGAAGCTTATTTTCGTTAGGTGTCCAGTCACCAAGGGCGCATCTATCATTATCGCGCTTGCCAAACCAACCGTCATCCATTACAAAAAGCTCAACGCCCATTTTTGCCGCCTCGTGAGCCATAGAAACAAGCTTGTCAGCGTTGAAATCGAAATATGTGCCTTCCCAGTTGTTGATAAGCACAGGGCGCATAGCATTTTTGAATTTGCCGCGGCAAAGATTGTTACGGATGGCACGGTGGAAGCAATTTGTCATTTTCCCAAAGCCCTCGCCACTGTAAACCATAGCAACCTCAGGGCAAGTGAATGTGCCGTTGTTTTCTATTTCAAAATTAAAGTTTTCAGGGTTGATGCCCGCCACAACTCTTGTCTTTTCCTGCAGGTTTTTCTCGGCAGAAATCAAGAAGTTGCCGCTATAAACAAGACCAATACCCCAAGCATTTCCATATTCCTCATTTGCGTTCTTGTCGCAAACCACAACAAATGGATTTTCCATATGTGAGGATGCGCCACGCATACTGGAAACAGAAAGCTGTGAATGCTTGATTCTTGATCTTTCCATCATTCTTTCACGGGTGTGTCTGCCGTGGAAGTACATCATATCATATGTGCCGTTTGGCAAGTCAAGTGTCAAGGTCAAAGCCTTTTCCAAGTGAATTGGCGCGCCTGTTTTGTTCTCCACAACAATGCTTCTTGTAATAAGGTCGTATTCCTCGAAAACACCATAATAAAGGTGGAAATATACATCATTGGTATTATCCTTGAGAGTAACAACCAAGGTATCTGCATCGTCACCATAGAATGATGGCAAGCCCTCTAATGAATACTTACCCTTTTGTATTTTTGCTGAAACAAAGCGAGGCTCTGCACAGAAAGAGCCATCAGCATAACGAACACCTGTTGTAGTTAGACGAAAGTCGCCTGAGCCTGCACAAGAAATTTCCTGGTGGATGGCATTATAGGAATATGCCCACTGACCATTTGGAAAATCTGCCGGATTTGGTGAAAAGGATGCACCAAATACACATTCAACACCATAGTGCATATCCATATATTCCATTTTCTTGCCATAGTATGTATGCTCTAAAACGCCACACTCGTCAACCTTCATCTGATACATAGTATTTTTTGTAGTAAGTGTGTAGGTTTTATCTACATTATTAAATATAATAGCCATATTACGCCCCCAAAAGCTTTTTCTTTAGTATATCACATACCACATATTATTTCAATCAAAAAATCAAAAAAAACGGGTTGAATCAACCCGTTTTTTTATTGTTTTCAGTTAGATACTGTCAGTTGCATCAAGCCATGCAAGGTTCCAGTCCTCCAATGTGCCGGAAGCATCTTCAACTGCGCCTGAGTAAGCAGCTGTGAAGTTGTTCTTACCGGAGGAGTAGGACTCGGACTGTACATCGGAGAGCAATCCGCTCCAACCGTAGCTATAACCAACGTCGTAGCAGAGGTTGTTGAAGATGTAGTTCTCAACGATATCCATACTGTCAGTAGCAGTTTCAGCGTCGAGCTTATTTCTTACGTTTTCCTTATAAGCGGACATAATGTACTTTTGTCCTGTGTAGGAAAGGATTTCGAAGAAGTAGTCAGACATTTCTCTGTCTGGTGTTGCCTTAGGAACACACATAAGAACTGACTGGTATGCACATGGTGTGTAGTATGCCTCCTGTGCCTCAGAAAGCTTTGGACATGGGAGAAGACCTACCTTAAACTCGTCTGTCTGGTTTGTGAAGTAGTCTGTCTTTTGTACAACCTCATTGTAGAACAAAAGTCTGCCCTCTTCAAATGCCAACTGCATTGCGCCGAAGCCGCCGTCCCAGTTTGATCTTGCCCATTCAGCACCGCCGATTGTAAGGATCTTGTCGATAAGAGTTGATACCTTTGTATCGTTAAGAGTAATCTTGTACTCGCCATCAACAACAGAAACCTGCTTAATGCCGCTGTACTGGAAGAATCTTGAAAGTGATGTTGTACCAAAGCCGTATGTATCGTCGTCTGTCCATTTCTGGTCGCCCTGGTTCTTTGTAACAAGCTTTGCAACGTTTGTCATCTGGTCGATTGTCCACTTACCATCTCTTACCATCTGATAAAGATCTGGGAATGAATCGAAGCCATCTGTCATAGCAACGTTGTAGTACATAAGATAAGATGTCTGCTCGTCAAGGAAGCTGAAGTCACCTGCAACAAACAATGTCTTGTCATATACAGTGTAAGCCTCACGTGCTGCCTGGTTGTAGTATGACTTATCAAGGTCAATGTACTTTCTGTCAGCAACGTTGAAAATTGTGTTTGAAATAACGATTGACTGTGCCTCGAGCATACGTGGCATAGCAATGTGGTACTTTGTATTTTCGCTACCGCCGATAACAGCCTCAGAAAGAAGTGTAGCGATCATGTTGGAACGGGAGTTGATCCAGTTGATATCAACGCCGTATGTTTCCTTAATAAAGTCTCTTCTGTTAAGAACTGCAGAGTTAATAATAACGCCGAAGCCCTCTTTGCTATAGTAGTCGTCAGGACCTACGCACAACTCAACCTGTGACCATGGTGCACCAGGAGCTGCATCTACAATCCATACTGTAGCAAGAACGTTAAGAGTGCTGCCACTCCATTTGGTTACTACGTCCGGTTCTTTTTCATCTACCGGTGGCTTTGGTGGTGTAACTGTACCTGAGCCTGAGCTTGATGTGGAATCTGTTGGTTTTGTACTGTCAGCCGGCTTGGAGCTATCGCCAGGATTTACAATATCACTAGAATTTGTGGTGTCATCTGGCTTGCTGCTCTGTGGCTTGTTGCTTTCGCTTGGAGTTGTGGTATCTTGTGAGCTCTGTGTTGGAGTAGAAGACTCATTAGGATGCTCTTCACCGCACGCTACGATGGAAGGAAGAAGCATCAGCACAACAAGCAAAAGTGCGAAAAACTTTTTCATTATAGACCTCCTAAAAATTTATTTCAAAATTTCGCCAGAACTATTATACACTAACTTTATACAAAAATCAATATATAATGCGCATTTTTTTGTTAAAGATTTATAAATGAGGAATTGTTTTGTTTACAATTTATTAAACAACACCCTGTGCGAGCATAGCGTCTGCAACCTTAATAAAGCCTGCAATGTTAGCACCAGCAACAAGGTCGTCGCCAAGACCGTACTGATTAGCTGCCTTGATGGAGTTATTGAAGATGTTCTTCATAATGCCCTTGAGCTTTTCGTCAACCTCTTCTGCTGTCCAGCTGTAACGCATAGAGTTCTGTGACATTTCAAGACCTGAAACAGCAACACCGCCTGCGTTAACTGCCTTGGATGGAGCAACGATAACGCCGTTTGCCTTCAAGTAAGCAATTGCTTCATTTGTTGTAGGCATATTGGAAACCTCAACGTAGTACTTAACACCGTTTGCAACGATTTGCTCTGCTTCCTTCATACCAACCTCGTTCTGTGTTGCGCAAGGCATCAAGATATCTGCCTTAACACCCCAAGGCTTTTCCTTCGGGAAGAATGGAACACCGAACTTATCAGCATAATCCTGTACTCTATTGCGGCAAGAAGCACGCATTTCAAGCATAAAGTTAATCTTTTCCTCTGTGCAGATACCGTCCTTATCGTAGATGTAACCGTCAGGACCGGAAATTGTAACAACCTTACCGCCAAGCTCACAAACCTTCTTAACTGTACCCCAAGCAACGTTACCGAAGCCTGAAATTGCAAAGGTCTTGCCCTTGATTGTGTCCTTGAAGTAATCAAGCATATTTACTGTATAGTAAACAGCACCGTAGCCTGTTGCCTCAGGACGGATGAGAGAACCACCGTAGGAGATGCCCTTACCTGTCAAAACGCCTGTAAACTCGTTACGGAGACGCTTGTACTGACCGAACATATAGCCAACCTCTCTTGCGCCAACACCGATGTCACCTGCAGGAACGTCAAGGTCAGCACCGATGTGTCTTGAAAGCTCTGTCATAAAGCTCTGGCAGAAGCGCATAACCTCTGCATCGCTCTTGCCCTGTGGGTCAAAGTCAGAGCCGCCCTTACCACCGCCCATAGGAAGTGATGTCAAGCTGTTTTTGAATGTCTGCTCAAAGCCGAGAAACTTGATAATGCCCTCGTAAACAGATGGATGGAAGCGCAAGCCGCCCTTGTATGGACCGATAGCGCTGTTGAACTGAATTCTAAAGCCGCGGTTAACCTGAACGTTACCGTTGTCATCTACCCACGGAACTCTGAACTTGATAATTCTTTCAGGCTCTACCATTCTTTCAAGAACGCCGCTCTTAATGTACTCCGGACGTGCCTCTACAACAGGCTCGATAGATTCCAAAACCTCTTTTACGGTTTGATGAAATTCCGGTTCGTTTGCATTTCTCTTAATTACTCTTTCCATTAATTCGTTAAGATACTGATTTTTAAAGCTCATTGTTGTTTACCCTCCTGATTTTCTAATTAAACAATGATTTTTTATATTAATGCTCTTTTTTTAAGTGAGCTAACTTACTTAATTAATTTGCGCTTTTTGTGCACAAAGATAATTGACACCAAAAGCAAAGCGATAACCACTGCACCTATGATAATAGAAACAACCGCTACTATTTTGTTACTGCCATCATCCTCAGCTTGACCGCCTGTGCTTGTGCCATCCTGTTGAACGTTCGAGCTGTCGGGCTGCAAGTCTGTTGTGCCATCCACAATTGGAGATGCCATAGGAACATTTTCTGTAGCATTACCGTTTGGAAGTGGCTGTGCCAAGCTCTCATTCTTTGTTGTGCAGTCAATGAAAGTTGGTGGATCTACCATCTGACCCATACCGTCAAACATAGGAACAACACCGTTTGGTGAATAAATTTCAAGCTCCTTCAAGTGAGCGAAGGTGCCGTTGCCGCTTGTGTACAAAATTCTGATATCGTCTGTGACAACGGGATCAAATTTGAATGCAGGACAATATTTCAAATCCTTATCGTAGGATTTTGTTGTAACGAGAGTAACATACTCACCGTCAATCTTTGCCTGTATCTGAATGCCCATAATATCTATTCCCTCTTCTGCAGGAGTATGGAAATAAAGGGCAACTCTATCTATGGTTTGCATTTCGTGGAATGTAACTCCACAATATGATGGCATATCAATAACGCCTGTAAACCAAACGTATGCATATTCGTCAATCTGACCGTCAACTATGTAGTTAACATCCGAATATGGAGCAAAGTCACGGTTAGCGTACGGTGTACCAATGATGGCAATATTACCCTTTGATGCGCTAAGCCTTTGGAAGCTATCATATCTGTCCTCAAGATAATATGTTCTGTCGTTGCTCAAATGAGTTTCAAATTCATATATATTAGGTCTTTTTGTAAAGCCCTCTGTAAGCACAAGCTTGATAGCTGTCGTTTCGATCTCATTGAAAGTATATTCGGTTGTCTGTGTGCTATTTGCAGTGTCAAGAGAGTGGCCAGATGCCAAGACAATCCATTCACCGTTAACCAATGCTTCAATATTAAATTTATAATCCGTATAGTCAACTCCAGCAAGATATTCACCGAAGTTAACAACAACCTTGTTGATTTTCTTTGCATCTACATAGCTGAGCATCAAATACTCGCCTGCTTCTCTGCCCTTTGGTGACCAAGATGTAGTCACCTTGCCGTCAATGGCATTGTATGGATACTTATAAGATGTAGATGAAGATGCAGATGGATAAGAATGATAGCCAACATTTGTGGAAACATATGCTCCCTCGGGAAGCTCAAGCTCAGGGGTTTCACCTCTAACACCGATAAGCTCCATTTCATATACATATGGGAAAATAAGCACGTCTCCGCCCGGATAGTTCTTAGCGTACTCGCTGATAGTAACTCTCACATTGTTGGTGTTAACAGGGGTATCAAGAGTGAAACGATATTCTGAAGGAATATGGTAGAAGCTAGTGTCCTTTTCCATTGCTTCCTCATATGACTCGTAGTTAACAGGCTTTGTGTCAGAATCGTAGAACTCCTTAACAGTCACCCACATACCTTCAACCAAGCACTGAACGGTGAACTTAGCATTTTGATGTCCCATAGCGGCATGCAAGCCTATGTTAAAATACATTTCGCTAATTTCGTAGTATTCCTTGTTGGTAAATTTAATACCGAAATATTGACCGGAAAAGCCTGCAGAGGTATCTGCTCCGTAAATAATATCAGGATAACCGCACTCCCAGCCTTGCCAGTTACTCTCTGTGCCGTTGTTATACGCTCCGTCATTCAAGGCAACCGACGGTGTCCACAGTGTATTCTTCTCACTTGAGGCATACGCCAAGGCGTTTTCAACGCGAGCTACATTATATGGCTCCTCCACTAAAGTTTCGTCGCCTGATGTGCCACCATCCACTGCATCATCAGCAAATGCCAACGTTGACAAGCCAGACAAAAGGAATATGATTGAAAGAAGGAACGATATGCCTTTTTTCATAATTACCTCCTAAAGAACATTTATTTATTATATCATACCACATGCGCGCGTTGATTTCAAGTTATTTTTATTAATTTTTAACGAAAACAGGCACACTTTTTTGCAAAGTGTGCCTGTTTTTCACTAAATACAATCAACCTTTATACTGTCATCCTGAATTGTTACTGCCGCAGCGGAAATATTGCCCTTAATAACGAATATCATAGCCTCTGCAAGTTTGTCCTCAATTTCAGTCTGAATATACCTGCGCATATTTCTCGCGCCGAACTTTTTACTAAAGGATTTACTTGCTACAAAATTGCAAACCTCGTCGGTAAAGGTAAACTTGATATTTCTTTCTTCAAGTGCCTTTTGTAGGTCGCCAAGCATGATTTTTGCAATTTCACGGAAGTTCTCCTCATCAAGAGAACGGAAGGTGATAATTTCGTCAATTCTATTGATAAACTCAGGGCGAAGGAAGGACGAAAGTGCCTTCTCTGTTCTTTCCTTGGCAATCTCTGTTTCGCTTGAACCAAAGCCTGCCTGGGATGATGTCACATTTGCGCCTGCATTTGTTGTCATAACAATAACCGTGTTTTCAAAATTGATAAGTCTGCCTTGAGAATCAGAAATCTTACCGTCATCCAAAATCTGCAACAAAATGTTGAGAACATCAGGGTGCGCCTTTTCTATTTCGTCAAAAAGCACCACGGGATAAGGGGAGCGTCTGATCTTTTCTGTCAGCTGACCTGCTTCGGCATAGCCAACATAGCCTGGAGGAGAGCCAACGATTTTGGAAACTGAATGCTTTTCCATATATTCGGACATATCAAGGCGAACAAGTGCTTCCTCGGAATTGAAAAGCTCCTTGGCAAGAGTCTTAACAAGCTCTGTTTTACCAACACCTGTAGGTCCTGCGAAAATGAAGGATGCGGGGCGCTTTTTAACACTAACACCTGCTCTGTTTCTGCGAATGGCAGAGGAAAGAGCCTTTACAGCATCATCTTGACCTATAATTCTTGTTTTAAGATTTGGCTCAAGGAGAGCAAGCCTTTCAAACTCCTCCTCGGAAATGTTGCTTGCGGGAATACCTGTCCAAATTTCAACAACGCCTGCCAAATCCTGCTTAGTCATAACAGTGCCGCGACATTCCTCGTCAAGCTTTTCCTTGTCGAGCAAAAGCATAGATCTTTCTGTTTTTAACTCAGCAAGCTGTTTATATTGCTCCTCAGTAGGCGCATCTCCGCCCTCGGCAATTTTGGCATTGAGAGAGTCTGTCTTTGAGTCAATCTCCGCCAAGCGCTCCACCACCTTGTGTCTTTCGTTGATATGTGGAGAGTGCAACACTATGTGTGAGCATGCCTCGTCAATTAAGTCTATTGCCTTATCGGGTAAAAACCTGTCTGTAATGTATCTTTCACTCATTACAACAGCACATCTTGCCATATCGTCCGGAATCTTAACACCGTGATAAATCTCATAGTAGCTCTTGATTCCCTTTATCATTTCAACACATTCGTCAATAGATGGCTCGTCAACCTTAACAGGCTGGAAGCGTCTTTCAAGAGCGCTATCCTTTTCGATGTATTTGCGATACTCCTTCAGAGTTGTTGCGCCAATAACCTGTATTTCGCCTCTTGAAAGTGCGGGCTTCAAAATATTAGCCGCATTCATGCTGCCTTCAGAATTGCCTGTACCAACGATATTATGAATTTCATCAATTACAAGAATAATGTTGCCTGCCTTTTTAACCTCGTTCAAAAGGCCGTTAATCCTTGCTTCAAACTGACCTCTGAACTGTGTTCCAGCCACAAGTGCAGTCAAGTCCACCAAGTAAACCTCACAGTTTTTCAGCTTATAAGGCACGTCGCCACTGACAATCCTCTGCGCCAACGCCTCGGCAATAGCAGTTTTACCAACACCAGGCTCACCTATTAAGCAGGGATTGTTCTTTTGTCTTCTCGACAAAATTTGAATAACGCGCTCAAGCTCCCTTTTTCTGCCCACAATTCTGTCAAGCTTGCCGTTCATAGCATCCTGTGTGAGATTGTGGCAGAAGGTGTTAAGGTGCTTCCTGTCATCCTTCTTCTTTTTATTATCATTTGGGGCTTCGTTCTTGCCGCCCACATTAAAGCCTGCATTTTTCATAAGCTTTGAAAAGTCAATGGTTGGACCGTCCTCGCCGTCTTCCCCATCCTCAGGGTTGACGGGAAGCATTTCGGCAAACATCTTTTCCATGTTTTCAAGCTCTTCCTCGGAAATGCCCATTTTTTTCATAAAGTCGTTAACAGGCTTAATTCCAAGCTCATTAGCACACTGTAAGCAAAGCCCCTCTTGCTTTTGGACATTGTTTTCCAGCTTCATTATATATACTGTTGCAGGTCTTTTTTTGCATCTTGCACATAATTCCATAAAAAATTTCCTTAAACCGCCAATTAAAATATTTTTTCAGCCAAGCCGATTAGCATTGACCTATCAAGAATTTCTTTTGTCAAGCTACCGCCGAAGCCGTTTGTTACATTTACTAAAAATACAAGCACCAGGGATGCAAGCCACACAGCACCCAAAGCGCACACCAAACCAAGCGCAAAGCCAAGCACTCTGTTAACAAGCTTAATTAGTGCAAAGGACATCAATGCATCAAGAAGCTTGTTAAGTATAGTCAACACAAGGAGCATAACGAAAAACATAACTACCACGGCAATTATTGTGGAGAGGAACATAGAAATTGCCTCGCCAAGCTCGACGGAAAGCTCCTGTATGCTCTCCTCCGTTATTGCCTCGCCATCTCCAAGCGCGCTGACATCCCCCAAGCCAAATGCCGAGAGGATTTTATTGAACAGACCAGGAGCGTTGTTATACAGCTCCACAAAATTCACAAGTGTATCGTTGCCCTCAAAGGCTTCAAGCAGGGATTGGTTCACCCAGCTGACAATACCGTCCCTCAAAAACCACGAATTTATAAGCTTTGCCACAGGCGCACGAAGCGCGTATGCTATAATTCCCGCAAAGACGACCTTGAGTGAGTCAAGAACGCTCCTTAAAAAGCCCTTGACTGTAAATTTGATAATGATGAATAGCGCAATAACGCTAAGCACAATATCTATTACAACATTTGCGCCCACCGAAGATCCTCCCTTCGCCAAAATTTATGCATCCTTTATTATTTTCCGAAAAGCTCCTTAGCCATAGTAAACAAATTGTGCTCACCAAAGAAGCTGACGATAACAGATTCCTCGATAATTTGATTGTTAAATATTTCCGGATAATAATTGCTACCGAAATCGAAAATAAATATAATTGCTATTGAAATGAGCCATGCTATAACTGCGGATACAACAAATCCAACAGATGCGCCCAACACAAAGTTAACTATTCTCCAAACTGAGACCTTGCCAAGCTTATTTAAAAGAGCGCCAACGCCGATCAAAACAAGCTCGATGACTACAAAAATAGAAACAAATGCAATCACCGTGGAAATAAGCATTGACAACGCGTCGCCCAGTGGGATTGAAAGCTCGTCAACCAGCTCAACAGAGGCAAGATTTTCCTCAACAAAATACGTTTGTACAGTATCGGGATCTATACCACGGCTAAAGCTAACCTTGGTAAACCACTCTGGAATACCGTCAAAAATTTCATATAGCGCATAACCGCCATTTTTTCGCGTGCCAAGCATAATATCCTTAACCCAACCGCGGGAAAGGTCACTGAAGAACCATTCACTAAGCTTTCTTGCCAATGGTCCGCTGAAAAGATATGCCAAAAAGATTGCCAAAACAGACTTCATAAGAGTAATAAAAGACTTAATGAAGCCGCGAATGGCGTTTCTTATGATTATGATAAAGCTAATAACGGCAATGATAATGTCAAAAATTAAACTAACAGCCAAGCTATTTCCTCCTATCTGTTTCTTGAGTGTCCATATATTATAAACTCTTTTTAGACATTTGTCAAGAATAATAATATATTTTCTTTAAGTATAAACCGTCAGGCTTTGCGGTAAAGCCTGCTCTTTCTCTGTCTCTTGAATTAATAATGGCAGGAATTTCCTCGGGTGCAATCTTGCCGCTTTCAACACGCAAAAGCGTGCCTACCATTATTCTAACCATATTGTACAAAAATCCATTGGCACTAACTGTAAATTCAACAAGATCCCCATTTCTTTCAACCTTGGCTTCAAAAACAGTCCGTTCCGTGTTCTCAATTTGAGAGCCTTGCGCCATAAAGGCATCAAAATGGTGAGTACCAACAAAGTGCTGTGCCGCGCTTTGCATTTTTTCAAGCGATGTGTCGCTGATTTCTCTGCCGTACTCCAATGCTAATCCCTCATAAAATGGATTTTTCACACGGCTAGCGTGGATTTTGTACACATATTCCTTTTTAACTGCATCGTACCTGGGATGAAAATCCAAGCTCACCTCTCTTGCCTCTAAAACAGAGATGTCGGGCGGCAGCTTGATATTAACAGCTATTGGAATTTTGTCAATAGGCACAGTTATTTCATCCTCGTGATTTTTAGGCTCTACACACGCGCAAAAGCCAAGGGCGTGTACCCCTGCATCTGTTCTGCTGCAGCCTGTAACATTACATTCAACACTAAAGGCAGCACACACGGCGCGATTAAGCATAAGAGAAACTGTTGGCAGCTCCTCCTGAAGCTGATATCCGTGATATGCGCGGCCGTTGTATGCAACTGTAAGTAATACCTTTTTCATAATCAAACCTTGTAGCCCTTTGCGTAAATGTTAAGCAAAATCACTCCTGCCACCATCATTGCCATAAAAAGCAGGAACAAATAATCTCTTGCCTTCATTTTCAAAACCTTCATACGGGTTCTTCCGTTGCCACCTCGGTAACACCTACATTCCATAGCGGTGGCAAGCTCGTCAGCACGTCTGAAGGATGAAACAAAAAGTGGAATGATAATAGGAATAAGCGCCTTTGCTCGCTTTATCAAACCGCCGCTTGCAAAATCCGCACCTCTTGCCTTTTGCGCATTCATAATTTTTGTTGTTTCGTCAACTAACGTTGGAATGAATCTGAGCGCAATTGTCATCATCATGGCAAACTCATGAACAGGAACCTTGATTACCTTTAAAAATCCAAGTCCTGTTTCAATGCCGTCGGTCAATTCAATAGGTGTTGTTGTATATGAAAAATACAAGCTGGTGCAAGCCATCAAAATTATAATTCTCAAGGCAAGCACACCTGCTCTTATAAGGCTTTCCTTGTATATCGTTATTGTCCAAAAGTTAGGAATAACGTTCCATGTTGCCAAAACAGTTTGACCCTCTGTCCAAAACAGGTTGAGTATGGCTGTAATGAGCATAATGATAATTATCGGCTTTAGTCCCTTCAAAACCATAAGAACTGGAACACGGCTAACAATAATAGATGCCACGGTGATGGCTATCAAAAGAAGATACGCGTAAATATCACTTGCCAAAAAGATGCATACGATAAATGTAATTACAAAAAGGAGCTTTATTCTTGGGTCAAGCTTATGAATAAGAGAATCCTTTTCGTAATAAACGCCGAAGGAAGCCTCCATACTACTCGCCCTCCCTTCGATAAAGTGACATCAGTGCAGAAACCGCACCGTCAACAGTATATATATTTTCAGGAATATCCACACCAACCTCGCGAAGCGCCAAAACAATGCCTGTAATTTCCGGCACATCCAAGCCAGCATCTAAAAGAAGCCTATGCTGAGAAAATACCTCTTGACAGGTGCCGTGTGTCAACATTTTACCGTGTGACATAACAATAGCCCTGTCGCAGTACATTGCCATATCCTCCATACTGTGGCTGACAATGACAACGCTTGTGCCGCTTTTTCTCTGATATTCCTTAATTCCGCCAAGAATTTCCCGTCTGCCCTTTGGGTCAAGACCTGCCGCTGGCTCATCCAAAACAAGGATTTTCGGCTTCATTGCCATAACGCCTGCCAAAGCCACACGCCTTTTTTGTCCTCCCGATAAGTCAAATGGTGACTTATCAAGAACATCCGCCTTCAAGCCGCAAAACTCTAAGCTTTCTTTTGTTCTTTCTTCAATTTCTTCGTTGGAAAGTCCCATATTTTTCGGTCCGTAGGCAATATCCTCGCGAACAGTATCTGCAAAAAGCTGATACTCGGGATATTGCATAACCATACCCACCAAAAATCGGTATTTATTTATTTCCTTTGGCTTTTCCCATATATCATTTCCGTCAATCAACACCTTGCCACTGTCTGCTCTTATCAAGCCGTTCAAAAGCTGAATCAATGTTGACTTTCCCGAGCCTGTGTGACCGATAATACCCGTGATACAGTTTTCCTGTATAGTCAAGGTAATATCATCAAGTGCTTTAATTTCATATGGAGTTTTTTTGCCGTATACGAAGCTAACCTCATTTAATTCTACTATCGACATTTCTTTTCCTTACGATACGATAAAATCAATATAATCAGTTGTGCAAAATCGCTTTCTTCACAATTTTTGCACATTCCTCTTTGTTGTAAATCTGCAGTGGAATTTCAAGTCCAAGACCCTTGTTCAGCTTGTCAATAAGCTCAACACCTTGGGGAACCTCAAGTCCTGCCTTCCATAGCTTTTCGGGCTGCGAGAAAACCTCATTCGGTGTGCCCTCTAAGTACACCTTGCCGCTTCTCATAACCACAACCTTGTCAGCCTCCTGCGCCTCGTTCATATAGTGAGTTATCAAAACTATGGTCATTCCCTCACTATTCAAATGCTTGATGGTTTTCATAACCTCTTTTCTGCCAAGAGGGTCAAGCATAGCTGTTGATTCGTCAAAAATGATACACTCAGGCTTCATAGCAATAACGCCTGCTATGGCTATACGCTGCTTTTGACCGCCCGATAGCTTGTGAGGTGCGTGCCTTGCATATTCCTGCATATTGACAACCTCAAGAGCCTCGTCAACTCTTTGTCGGATTTCGGTAGGAGACAGTCCCAAATTTTCAGGACCGAAGGCAACATCCTCCTCAACAACCGTTGCAACAATTTGGTTGTCAGGGTTTTGGAAAACCATACCTACTCTTTTTCTTACCTCAAAAACATCCTCGTCTGTCAAATCCTTGGCGGTAACATCCTTGCCGCCAATGTATATTTTTCCGCTATCAGCGGTCAATATCAGATTAATTAACTTTGCTGTTGTGGATTTACCAGAGCCGTTATGCCCAAGAATAGCCACAAAGTCGCCCTTGTTGATTTCAAGTGAAACATTGTTCACCGCAAAGTTGTTTTCCCCAAGCTCCGAATTCGGATAGCTGAAGGAAACATTTTCTAACTTAATAAGTGGCTCTGCCATTATTTAACCTCGTCTGCAACCCAGCGTGCACTAGCACCGCAGGGCAAAAAGCTTTTTGTCTGTGTAACAGGCAATGCAAGCTCACCTGTTTCTGCACGTCCGCCGTGCTTTTTAACAATTTCTACATCTAAAACATAACCCATAGTCAAGGCACTTAGTCCTGTTGTATATGAGTTGATAAGCATAAACAACGGGTCAGCGGAGAGCACCTGCTCGCAAAGTGACACAAAGTCGCAAACCGCGTCCTCAAGCTTCCAAACCTCACCGCCCGGGCCTCTGCCATAAGACGGAGGGTCCATAATAATACCGTCATATTTATTGCCTCTGCGGATTTCCCTTTCCACAAACTTACGGCAATCGTCAACAATATAGCGCACAGGCGCATCTGCCAAGCCGCTTGATGCAAGATTTTCCTTAGCGCAGGCAACCATACCCTTTGATGCATCAACGTGAACAACCTGTGCACCCGCCTTAGCGGCTGCAGCTGTTGCTCCGCCTGTATATGCAAAAAGGTTCAAAACCTTGACTGTTTTGCCCTGACCGCGTCTTTCCTCTATCAGCTTGGAAAACCAATCCCAATTTGCCGCCTGCTCGGGGAAAAGGCCTGTATGCTTAAAGCCCATAGGCTTCAGGTTGAATGTAAGCTCACCGTAGCCTATTGTCCACTTTTCTGGCACATCGTTTTTGACCCACGCGCCGCCACCGCTGTTTGAGCGCCTGTAAATACCGTGTGCACTCTTCCATAGCTTATGCTCGCGCTTGCCCTTCCAAATAACCTGTGGGTCAGGTCTTATCAGAATATATTTACCCCATCTTTCAAGCCTTTCGCCATTAGATGTATCCAAAAGCTCATAATCCTTCCAATTGTCTGCTAAATACATATTTTGCACTCCTACATTTTGTAATATTTACTAAGCACATTCGACCCTGCGTGACCGTGGCAAATTGCCAATGCCAATGCGTCAGCTGTATCGTCTGGCTTTGGGGGCTTAGGCAAATTCAAAAGTGAGGTAACCATGGTGATAACCTGCCGTTTTTCTGCTCTGCCATAGCCAACAACCGCTTGCTTTACCTGTAGCGGTGTATATTCAAAAATCTCCAAGCCTTTTTTGTGAGCGGCAAGCAATATTGTTCCTCTTGCCTCTGCTACGCAAATGCCTGTTTTTTGATTCGTGTTCCAAAAAAGCTCCTCAATTGCCATAACCTGTGGCTTGTACTTATCTATAATGGTGTTCATACCGTCATAAATTTGCAAAAGCCTCTCTTCAATGGGAAGCCCTGCCTTGGTTTGTATAGAGCCATAGCCCATAACGCGAAACTTGCCGCCCACACATTCCAAAACGCCCCAACCAACAATAGCAAAGCCGGGGTCAATGCCCAAAATAACCATATGTTTAGCTTCTCCTTTCGCACCATAGCAATTGTTTTTCAGTATATTATAACACAAAACTTTTTGCGTGTCAAATAATATTTATAATAATTAACATTTATTTTCCTTGATTTTGGCATCACTTTGTGTTATACTGTACAATGTATTATTATGGCAAAATTTTCAAGACGAGGTTAAGGATGAAAAATATTCCTGTTTTCGGAGTCGGAGATACGGTGGAATTGAAAAAAGCACACCCTTGCGGATGCAGTCTGTTTACCGTTTTGCGTGTAGGCTCTGACGTAAAAATTGTATGTAATGAATGCAAGCGGGCATTGATAATTGACAGAATCAAGCTCGAAAAAATGATAAAATCTATAAAAAGCGGTGAAATCAATGGATAACGAAATCAATGTATTAGACACCCCTGTGTGCCAGGGTAAGCCAACATTAGGGGACAAGCTACTCTCCGTTTGGAGAAAATTCAAGCGTGGCTTTTCAAACAGCCTGCGCGAAAAGAATTATTGCTATCTTTCCTTTGCCATTCCGGTGATTATTATATATATTACTTTTATCGTGATGGGTATGTGGCCCTTTGGCAACAAGGCAATTCTTACTCTTGATATGGACGGACAGTATATTTACTTCTTCGAGCAGCTTCGCGATGTGTACACGGGCAAGGAGTCTCTCTTTTACACCTTCGAAAGGTGCTTGGGCGGTGAGTTTTTAGGCTATTTTACCTACTATCTTGCATCCCCTATTTCATTCCTTGTGGTTCTTTTCCCTGAAACTATGATAACCGAGGCGGTTATGAGTATGATGATACTCAAAAGCGGTCTTGCGGGTCTTACATTTTCCATCTATCTTGGAAGAACAAGACAGAAAAACACTGTGGGCTTCACAATGTTCTCTGTTATGTATGCTCTTTGCTCATATGCCACAATGTATCAGTTCAATGTTATGTGGATGGACGCTCTTATCTGGCTTCCCCTAATTACTCTTGGCATTGAGTCCTTGGTAAAGGATGGCAGATTCTTACTTTTTGTTATTTCCCTTGCAATGGCAATTTGCAGCAACTACTATATCGGTTATATGCTCTGCATATACGTTGCTCTCTACTTTTTCTTTTTCATTGCGTCAAAGCCATATGACGAGCTCAACGGAATGAATGAGAGCTATCATAGATTAAAGAGCCTTGTACGTATAGGAGTGGCCTCTGTTATTGCCTTGATGATTGCAATGGCAATTATCCTTTCTGCATACTATTCTCTCCAATTGGGTAAGACAAGCTATCAGGATAACGCCTTTGACCCCGATTTGAGATTTGACATCTTGCATTTGATGGCAAAGATGTTTGTAGGCTCCTTTGACACTGTAAGGCTTGAGGGCACGCCTAATGTTTACGCAGGCACTCTTATGCTTATTATGCTCCCTGTGTTCTATATGTCAAAGCGCATCAAATCAAGAGAAAAGGCTCTCTATACTGCTCTTGCTCTTATATTTATTATCAGCTTTTCTCTTAATACAATTGACCTTGTATGGCACGGATTCCAAACTCCTGTATGGTTCAATTACAGATACAGCTTTATGTTCTCATTCATTCTCCTCTGTATGGCATACCGCGGATACGAGGAGATAGACGAGGTAAGCACAGGATTTTTGGGTAAGACAGGCGCTTTGCTGATACTGTTGGTTGTCATTATTCAAAAAACCGTGGTGCTGACAAGATACGAGTATATTGACGGCGCTTGGACAGCGCTTAGTGTTAAGCCAGGCATTGGAATGGCGTGGCTCACAATTTTGCTTGTTCTTGCATACCTTGCAGTTTTCCTTGTAAAAAAGCACACCGACTTAAAGCGCACTGCTACTATCTTTCTATCCATTATTGTTTTTGTAGAAGCATTTGCAAATTCCGCTATTAACTGGGCGGGAGAGCTGAAGGACGGCGGATGTGCAACAAGAGATAATTACCGCGATTACGCGGTTAAGCTGGAAACTGCTGTAAACGAGGTTTACTCCAAGGACTCATCATTCTTCCGAATGGAGCATCTTTTCTACAGAAAGCAAAACGACAATATGCTTGGTAACGTAAACGGTATGTCAGAGTTTACATCAACCTTTAACGCATCAACAGTTAACTTTATGAAAAAGTTAGGCTTTTTCACATCTGACCCAACCGTTAAATATGTGTCTGGCAACCCAGTTGCCGATGCTTTGCTCGGTGTCAAATACGTTATCGGCACAAGCGAGGAGGATACAAACGGCAACTTGCCAGGGCTCAGTAGTGTATATTCAGGCTACTCCTCTGTTACAACCGAGAGTGGATTTGTAATTTATGAAAATCCATATGTATTGCCTATTGCATACAGAGTTGAAAAGAACATCAACAAATTATTCGACGAGCACCAATTCTACGGTGGAGACAAATCTCCCTTTGCAACCTTAAATCACATTATGAGCAGTATGCTCGGCCGTGACACATACGCATTTGAGACGTGCCATTACACCACAAGCAAGGGCTCTCTCAGTGGCATTGATTACGATGACAACGGTGGCATTAGCTTCCGCCGTGGCTCAGGAAGTGATTCTTCTTATTTCTACTTTACCGTACAGGCAGCACACGATGGCAACATTTATATGTATTTGCCGTCCCCATACACAACCGCTGCTACCTTGAAGGTAAATGGCAAATCAATTTTTACAAATATGTTCCAGGGTGAAACCAAGAGGATTATTGACCTTGGCTCATACAAAAAGGGAGAGGTTGTGCGCGTCGAGCTTTCCTTCTCTCATTACAGACTTTATTTGTGGGACACCAAGGATTATTTTGTACAGATAAATGAAGCTGTGCTGAAGGAAGCGACCGACACCTTGAAGGCAGGCGGCTTGCAGATTAAGGAATATTCCGATACAAGCTTCACAGGTACATTAAACGCTGTTCGCGACGGTGCGGTATTCACATCTATTCCGTACGACTCCAACTGGCGCGTATATGTTGACGGTGAAAGAGTTGAAACATACGAAATGATTGATGCTATGCTTGGATTTGACGTTTCCGCAGGAGAGCATCAAATCGAGTTGGTTTATGTTCATACACCATTTATTGCAGGTGTTATTATCAGTCTTGTGGGCATAGGCTTGCTTATTGTCTGGTCCATACTTGACGCAAAGTGGAGAAAAAAGCGCGTTATAGCAATTGCTACTGAGAGTGAGCTTGATTCTCTTGATACCGAAGCAACAGAGGAAGAGCTACATGATTCAGCTCACACGCAAAACAACGATGATTTAAGCGAGGAAAACAATGATATACCATCTTAAAGGAACACTTGAGCTTTGTGAGGAAGGCTCTTGCGTTATTGACTGTGTGGGCGTTGGCTATAAGCTCTTTATCAGTGATAACACCTATACTGCTATTGTAGGCAAGGTCGGCAGTGAATTAAAGCTACTGACATATTTGCAGATAAGAGAGGATGCTGTGGAGCTTTACGGCTTCAAAACAAATGATGAATTAAGCGCATTTAAGCTTTTGATTACCGTATCGGGCGTTGGTCCAAAGGCGGCTATGTCTATTCTCTCCTTGCTCACACCTGACAAGCTGAGCATGGCAATTGTTGGAGAGGACACAAAAACTATTGCTAAGGCAAGCGGAATCGGTGCTAAGACTGCGGCAAGAGTTGTTCTTGAATTAAAGGATAAGATATCAAAGCAGGTATTTGCCGCATCAACCGTTGGTGGCACTCAAGCCCCTGCCTCATTTGCAAAAAGCTCCAACCTTTCCGAGGCTCTTGATGCTTTGGTGGTGCTTGGCTATTCAAGAGCTGAGGCACAAAGAGCTCTTAGCGGAATTGACCCAACACTTGATGTTACAAAAATTATTCCTATGGCACTATCTAAGCTAATGAAGTGAGGTGACGGCTGTGATTGAAGAAACAGAATTTGATTATGAAAGCAGAATAGTTTCCACAGAAATGTCCGGTGAGGACGGTGAGGTAGAGGTCAGCCTTCGTCCTAAGGCCTTTGACGAGTATATCGGTCAAGAAAAGGTTAAGGAAATGCTGAAGGTTTACATTCAAGCGGCTAAGGGCAGACAGGATTCCCTTGACCACGTGCTTTTATACGGCCCTCCAGGTCTTGGTAAAACTACTCTTTCCGGTATTATTGCAACCGAAATGGGAGTTAACTTCCGAGTAACGTCAGGTCCTGCTATCGAAAAGCAAGGAGATTTGGCAGCCATACTTACCAATCTTGCCCCAGGGGATGTACTTTTCATTGACGAAATACACCGCTTGTCACGTTCCATCGAGGAAATTCTTTACCCTGCAATGGAAGACTTTGTTCTTGATATTATTATCGGCAAAGGACCTGCGGCAAGAAGCATCCGCGTTCCGTTGCCAAGATTCACATTAGTCGGCGCTACCACCAGAGCAGGTCAGTTGACAACTCCTTTGCGCGACAGATTTGGCGTTCTGCTCCGCTTGGAGCTATACACAACCTCAGAGCTTGCTACAATTATCAAGCGAAGCGCATCACTTTTGGAGGTTGGAATTGACGAGGATGGCGCTACGGAAATTGCATCACGCTCCCGCGGTACTCCCCGTATTGCCAACAGGCTTTTGAAGCGTGTACGCGACTATGCGCAGGTAAAGGGCGATGGCGTAATCACCTTGGAAATCGCTAAAGAAGCCTTAAAGGCACTTGAAATCGACCAGCTTGGACTTGATAACATTGACAGAAAAATGCTTGAAACAATTATTAAGTTTTATGATGGCGGTCCTGTGGGACTTGAAACCTTGGCGGCTACCATCGGTGAGGAGGCTATCACTATTGAGGATGTTTATGAGCCTTATCTTATGCAAATCGGATTCCTTTCAAGGACTCCACGCGGAAGATGTGTAACCCGCTTGGCTTATGAGCATTTAGGTATCCCATTTAAGGGCTCATCATACCAAATGAAAATCGACTAAAAATATACACTCCCTGCAGAAAAACGGCAGGGAGTGTTTGTTTTTATGGTTTTTTAACTCTAAAAAGTAAGGATTTAAGCGCTTTCCAATTGAAGGGAATAAGCGGATAAAGATAATCCCTTTTTCCAAGAACGGTTTTGTTTGTGGCTACTAGAATCATTGTTATTAGTGTTCCTAAAATCAAGCCCCAATAGTTTAAAAAATGGACAAGAATTATTGAAAGAATTCTCATAAATTTAAAGGCGTAGCCAAGCTCATAGTTTGACTGTGTAAACCCTGCAATTGCCTCAATTGCCATATAAAAAATAGCATCGGGACATAGCCAACCGATTTGCACTGCAAAATCTCCAAGCAAAAGGCCGCCAACAACGCTAAAGGAATTTGACAGAACACTGGGAGTGTTCAAGGATGCCAGCTTCAAGCCATCCAACACAAACTCTACTATTATGAGCTGCGCGATAATTGGCACTTGACCCATATCCTTTGGGACAATAAATGCAATCCACTCTGGTAAATGCTGTGCGTTCACAACAAGAGTGTACCAAACGGGTGTTAAAAATATTGCTCCCAAAAACACCATCTGTCGTATCAAGCGCAGATATGTGCCTGTAAAGCTCGGATAATAATAATCGTCTGTTTCCTGCAAAAAATCAAAAATTGATGTTGGCAAAATCATCGCCTCGGGAGAGGTGTCGCATAATACTATTACACTTCCCTCAAGAATTGATGCGCAGGCGGCATCGGGTCTTTCTGTGCACCTGACCTTTGGGAAGGGATTATACCAACGCTTTTTAATAAGACATTCAATAAGGCTTTGGTGACCCATGGGAAGGGCGTCTGTTTTAATTGAATTTATCTTCTCTATCAGCTGTTTTACGTACACTGGGTCGGCTTTTCCCTCAATATACACCACGGCAACATCTGTTTTTGAGCGCTCACCCACGTTTGCGTATTTTACCCTTAATCGCGGGTCTCTTATTCTTCTTCGCACCATGGCCGTATTAAAAATAAGAGTTTCCACAAATCCGTCACGCGCACCGCGCATTACCTTGTCGTTTCCCGGCTCCTCCGTCACTCTTGCAGGGTACGAGCGAGCATCAACAATGACCGCGCCCGCACCAAAGCCATCAGATAAAATAGCGGAGCAGCCTGACAACACCATTGTTACTATGGTATCATAGTCATATACCGCGTCCACCTCAACACTAGGCACGCTTGTTTTTACAAACCTTTCAACGTCGCCCGCCTTGCCACTACCAAAGCTTTTAACCGAGGTTAAATGCATCATCAGCTTTTGCATAATCTGAGCAGTTACAAAGCCGTCAATATAGTACATTACCACTCGCTGCGAGTTGATTTCCATTTCCCTTTTTATAATATCAAAATTGTCCTTTACATTCAAAATACCGTCAAGAGTGTCGATATTTTCATCAAATGAGGACGAAAGCTCCTGCATAAAAGCACCTCCGCAAATACTTTTCCTTAGTATTTGCGGAGGCTTGTTAATTATACCCAATGCAGTACAATTTATCTTATATTATTTCTTCTCGTTTTTAAAAAACTGATAGAAGTAGCAGGGTATCATACCGTTATATAGCTTTCTCACCTTGTCGGCTCGTCTGCCGTACAGCTTGCAAAAATCCTCATGGCTGGTAATAACGTATATTTGCCATCTGTCAAGAGTTTTAAAATGCTCACCCATTTTTTTGTAAAGTGCTTCTGTTTCCTTCATTGAGAAAAGGCGCTCTCCATACGGTGGGTTACAAACAACTGTTCCTCGCTTGCCATCTGTGGTAATTGTCAAGGCATCCTGCTTGAATATTCTCATATTTTTGTAAACACCTGCGTGCTTTGCGGTTTCCTTGGCAATTTCCACACATTCGGGATCAATATCGGATGCATATGCCATAAAGCCTGAGTCAGTTATGATTTTGCTTCTTGCCTCTTCTCTTGCATCTTGCCATATTTCCTTGGAAAACTGTGGAAATGTCTGCGCTATGAATGCTCTTTGCAAGCCCGGAGCTGTGTTCGTCATCAGCATTGCTGCCTCTGTTGCAATTGTACCTGAGCCACAGAACGGATCCCAAAACAAAACATCCTCGCGGGGGCGAGAGAGCTTTGCCAGCGCGCACGCCAGAGTTTCTCTGATTGGTGCTTCGTTTGACTTAGGGCGATAGCCTCTTTTATGAAGCGGTGTGCCTGATGTGTCTATCATAAGCGTTGCTCTATTTTTGAAAATAAAGAAGTCAATTTGGTATTTAACCCCCTGCTCGGTAAACCAGGAAATACCGTATTTTTCTGTCAGCCTTGAAGCAACGGCTTTTTTGATTATTTTCTGACAGTCGGGAATGGAAAACAAATTGCTTTTGATGCTGTGACCGCGCACGGGAAATTCGTCATTTTTGCCAATCCATTTTTCCCATTCGAGGGACTTTGTTCCCTCAAACAAATCGTCAAAGGTATAAGCTGAAAATTCACCTATTTTCAAGTAAAGGCGCTCAGCAAAGCGAAGCCCTATGCTACATTTAGCAACGGCACACTCGTCACCTATAAAGCTGACTCTGCCATCCATAGTTTCTGTTCTTTTATAGCCAAGGCTGTCTATTTCCTCGCCTAAAAGGCTTTCCAAGCCAAAAAGACAGGTTGCAACATACTCAATTACCAATTTTTATCACCTCGTGCAAGGGTGAATGAGAATTCACACCACTTTTCATATTCACTATTAACTGTCATATCTCCGTTATGCGCATCAATAATAGCCTTTGATATAAACAATCCAAGTCCCACACCTGTTTTGTCAAGTCCGCGGCTCTTGTCACTCTTATAAAATCTATCAAAGACAAAGGGCAATTCTTCCTTTGCTATACCGATACCCTCGTTATAAACAGAGAATTTTATTCTATCCTCAAAGTTTTTAATGCTAACCCTATATTTTCCGTTTTCATATGAAAACTTAATTGCGTTATGGCACAGATTATACACAACCTGGTTGATAGCATCCGTATCTCCCAAGGCAATCATATCATAGTCGTCAACATCAAACTCCACATCAAGATTTTTCTTATTAAACTGAGCTTCAAAGGAAATGATGGTTTGCCTTGCAAGCTCACATATATTAAACGGCTTTTGGTCAAACTTTCGCTCCCCTGACTGAAGCCTTGATATGTCAAGCAGAGATGTAACAAGACGGTTGAGCCTTTGCACCTCGCTTTTGATAATGTTCAAGTAGTAATCCTGCTTTTCCTTTGGAATAGCACCGTCCAAAATACCGTCAATAAAGCCTGCTATTGTTGTCATCGGTGTGCGTAGGTCGTGGGAAGCATTGCTCAAAAATTGCTTTTGCATTTCGTCCTTGCCTTGAATTTCAATTGCCATTTTGTTGAAGGATTTAGCAAGGTCAGCTAGCTCATCGTGTCCGCGGACAGGAACGCGCACATCAAATTTACCTCTTGCGAAGCACTTTGCAGCATTACTTATCTCACGAAGCGGTGTCATAACCTTATAGCTGACAACGTAAATAGCAACAATAGCAACGAACAAAAGCCAAAGCGCCGTCAAGGCGATTGACTTTATCATTTCGCCAAACAAATCCTCCTCGCCGCCTAAGGGAGCGTACGAAATAATATAGCCTATTACTTCTCTTTCCTCACTGTAAAGTGTTGAAGCGTTCCAAATAACCTGCTCGTCAAACAGGTCATTACAGTTATTATTCATAGAAAGATTGCCGTCAGCCGAAATATCTACAAGGGTTTCTGCCGGAATAACCTGCATATTCAGTATTTCAACTGATGTTTCTTCATTGCTGAAATAGCTGATTAGCGGTGGTTGCCCTCTTACCGCTTTGCAAGCATGCATAATCAAGTTGCCATCCTTGTCAGCAACAATCACCTCACACCCCTCAGTTGTCAAAAAGGTAACGGACAAGATGTGAGAAAGGGTTTTCTCTGTACTCTTAAACGTTTCCTCCATATTCTTGTTTTCCTTATCAACCTCGTTATAATAGGATTTGAACAGAATATTCGAGGTTGTCAAGTCCTCCATCTTTGCATCAATGGCGTAGTTCGACAAAATGGTGGCTATCATAGTACCCAGCACAACAACGGTAAGCACAATAAGGGTCATAAATATGAGCATATATTTGGTTGTAATTGTACGGAATATTCTTCTCATAGCCATTCTCCTTTGCACGGTTTATTATACTAAGTATAGACTAAATTTGTCATAAAGTCAATATAAAAATGGGTCGCTCTTGAGCAACCCATTATGAATTAATCAGCATTCTGAGGAAAAACCTCGAATTTATAGCCAACGCCCCAAACAGTCTTCAGCTCCCATTTGTCGGAAACACCGTTCAGCTTCTCGCGAAGGCGCTTAACGTGAACGTCAACTGTACGTGAGTCACCAAGATAGTCAAAGCTCCAAACCTTATTAAGAAGCTGATCTCTTGTATATACTCTGTTGAAGTTCTTTGCAAGGAAGTAAAGAAGCATAAGCTCCTTGTGTGGAATGTCAATGCTCTCACCCTTGATTTTGAGCTCGTGATTTGCCAAGCTGATTTCCATATTGTCAAAGCGTAAAATGTCCTTGTCAACGTGACTTTCCATTGTGCTATATCTACGCAAAACAGCCTTGACTCTTGCAAGAAGCTCCTTCATATCAAAGGGCTTAACAACAAAGTCGTCAGCACCAAGCTCCAAGCCGAGAACCTTGTCAAAAACCTCGCCCTTAGCAGTTATCATAATCATTGGCTTATTGGAATTGGCTCTGATTTCACGGCAAACATCAGTGCCGTCCTTTTTTGGAAGCATCAAATCAAGCAAAACGATATCAGGGTCGTAGCTCTTGAACATAGACATACCCTCAATACCGTCGTGAGCAACGGCAACCTCATAGCCCTCGTTTTGGAAATAAACCTTTATAAGCTCGCAGATGTTGGTATCGTCATCAATAACAAGCATTTTTGTTCCTAACATTTTAATTCCTCCCATTTTGCCTGACTGATATAAAAATTCAAGATTTATAAACAATTTATTCAAAAATCTAAAGAACACGTTCAAATTTAATTAATTTCTTGTTGATATTCTAAACTACAATTGTGACAAGTATGTGAACAAGGAGTGTGATTATACCAAAAATAATAAGTTTTTTAAAAATTTACCTTTTACCCTTGCATAAACCGAAAAATTAATGTATAATATGTACGACTTATTTTAAATTATAAGAGGTATATAATGAAACTTGGTATTGTTGGTTTGCCTAATGTTGGCAAAAGTACACTTTTTAATGCTTTGACTAATGCGGGTGCGCAGAGCGCAAACTACCCGTTCTGCACAATTGAGCCAAACGTTGGCGTTGTTATGGTTCCCGACTCACGTCTTGATGTGCTTGCAGAGATGTACAAGCCTGAAAAGTACACTCCTGCGGTTATTGAGTTTGTTGATATTGCAGGTCTTGTTAAGGGCGCTTCCAAGGGCGAGGGGCTTGGTAATAAGTTCCTTTCCCACATTCGTGAGGTTGATGCTATTGTGCACGTTGTCCGTTGCTTTGAAAACAGCGATATCATCCACGTGGACGGTGATATTAACCCAATCCGCGACCTTGAAACTATAAATTTTGAGCTTATTCTTTCCGATATGGAAATTCTTGAAAGAAGAATTGATGCGGTTAAGAAGGCTATGAAGGGGGACAAAACCTTAGCTCCAAAGCTTGACCTTTATGAGCGCGTTATGAAGGCGCTTGAGGAAGGCAAGAGCGCACGCAGTCTTGATTATGATGACGAGGAAAGAGCTTGGATTTCCGAGGTTGCTCTCCTGACAATCAAGCCTGTTATTTATGCGGCTAACATCAGCGAGGACGATCTTGCATCCGATTTGAGCGATAACAAGTTCTACCAGAGTGTTTTGGAGTTTGCAAAGAGCGAAAAGAGCGAGGTTATTCCTGTTTGCGCAGGCATAGAGGCTGAAATTGCGGAGCTTGACGATGAGGAAAAGAAAATGTTCCTCTCCGACCTTGGCATTGAAGAAAGCGGTCTTGACAAGCTCATTAAGGCAAGCTATTCTCTCCTGGGTCTTATCAGCTATTTGACAGCAGGCCCTCAAGAGGTACGCGCTTGGACAATTACAAAGGGTACAAAAGCACCACAGGCGGCAGGCAAAATCCACTCCGACTTTGAGCGCGGATTTATCAGAGCCGAGATTGTTGCATTTGACGATTTGATTGCTTGCGGCACAATGACCGCCGCCAAGGAAAAGGGCTTGGTTCGCTCCGAGGGTAAGGAATATGTAATTGCCGACGGAGATATAGTTCTCTTCAGATTTAACGTATAAAACCGAAAACGGATTTCCCGAAAAGGAAATCCGTTTCTTTTTTATCTTATTACAATTCCCTAAAAACAACTACGTCTGTTATTTCCTCGGGAATAAAGCATCTCTCCACCACCACTAAGTGCAAAACAGTGCAAGCAAAGCCATTCACAACTATATCTTCATCCTCACCGTGTTTGTATTGTGGGTAATACTTTGTTATATAGATTGTATTGTTCTTAACTGTAAAATCCTTAAAGCCCCCATATGCTAGCATATCGTAACCCTCTTTATAGCATATGGCTAAAACAACGGAGCTGTCAAACACGTTATCAAGCACGCCATACTCTACGTTTCCTGTATATTTCTCGTACAAAAGGTCAAGCTCTTGCTTGCTCGTTATCAGTTTCCAAGAAAAATCAGGTATTGCACTAAGCCCGTCACTTGTGGTAAAGGTTAAGGTCAAATGCTCAGACTCGATATAGTCATAGCCAGGATATTCCTCATCCCAATCCATTGCGTAGTGCTTTTCGATAAAGTAAATAGTATCCATTCCGCCCTCAAAGTGCGCTTTTTCAACGGCGATAAAGTAAATGGTTGGGTTCATTGCCGCACCACCCATATGTCCTTCAACTCGCTTGTCAATATACATCACTCTGTCGCCTACTCGCACGTTACAAAACGCAGTTGAGCTATTGCAAGCAGTACAAGGCTCGTATTGATAATATGCAATCACATTCCAAATTTCAAAATCGATGCTTGGGTAAACCTCAAAATTGGTATGCTCCGCTAAGAATTCCTCGTATGCCTCTTGGCTTTCAATTACCGTGTACTCGTTTTTTGGCACTTTAGCGATAGTGTTACCTTCATAGTGAGAGGCAAAAAAGCTACTGTTATACTGCACTATCCTCTCGGGAGCATCCAAAACCTTGGCATACTGCTGACGGTATTTTAGCAGATGTACCGTTACCTCCCTCTCTGTACAATTAAGGCTGGACAGCGGTATTCTTGTCACATAAAGCCTTGGTGCATATTCCACTCCATAGTCTATATAGTTCATTTCAATATAAACATTGTTTTCATTAGATTGGCAATCTAAAAAGCGTGTATCATAGGGGGCTTTGCCGTAATACACAAGCAAGAACTCACCCTTTTTCATATTTCTGCTCACATCAATGCCTGTTGCAAGTCTGACCTCTTGGGCATCTGCACCCTCAACCACCATCCAAACGGAGTCCATGCTTGGGGTGTATCCCTCACCAATATTTCCGTATACGGTAGTATAGTAATGTTCCTCATCGTCAATGTCGCTGAACACAAGGTAAGTACCGCCTATGTTGTCACCTCTGTCCATAATATCAACCTTGTCCTTTGGTACTGATACATAGCAATATTGGGATTGGAAGTCCTTTGCTTCAAAAAGTTCTTCCTGCTTATTTAGCTCGCCTTCGTCTCTGCGGTTGAATCGACTATCGTCATCCATATAGACAGTAAGCACGCCGTCTGCACTAAGTACAAGTCTTCTTATACCCAAGGTATAAAGAGGCGAGTATCCGTCAAGGCGCAAAACAACTACGTAATTATTTTCAAAATAGCTCTCTTCAAGATATGGGTTTTCCACATATACGTCAAGCATTGACTTTGATGTGATAATATGGTACGCCATACCCTTTGGTAGTTGACTGTCATAATAATATATTCCCAAATCCAACAGGTCATAGTAGTCATCGGATTTTTCGTTTACTATTACTGTATTTGTAATAATTTTCTCGTAGCTATACTCGTGGCAAATAAGCATACGCTCAGTAAAGTTCGAGCTTGTATAGCTCTCTGAGGCTAACATTTCTTTCGGTATTGCTATAAGCTCAAGCACAGGAGTGTTTGAATATTCCGCATCGCTCTTATAAAGACGCTCGATACTCAAATGTCCCTCAAGGGAAGAAAGAACGTTATAGCCAAGTGAGGCAGGAGTATTTACATCAAGAACACGAGCTATAACCTTATACGCCTCTGTTATTTCAAATTGTGGCAAGATATCAACATCTTTTTCTGACAAAAACTCTGTGATTTCTCGCTCTTCCAAAAGATATGCGGTGTTTGGCGCAAGAGTTGAATTCGTCAACGGTATTTGCATCATTTGCAAAAATTCAACCTCTTCTCTTTGTATATCCATCAAGCCGCCAACGGCTGAGCTTTCCTCGAATACAATATCTTCCTTTGGAATTAATAAATATACAGTTTCACACACAATCTCGCCCTCTCGGGAAACGGTTGGCTCTACTTCTAAAGTCTTTATAGACGTTCTTTTTCCGTCAAAGGTAAAATCATAATATCCTACTGCCTCGTAGCTATCGCAAATGCGGTAGGTATGGAGTGCCAAAACAACATTTTCTTCAAATATGGTGCTTGAATAGCCCGCTCCCCCTGATGTCTTTGCAGTTAGCTCCTCGTGAGTATCTATTATCCTATACTCATAGGTATTCAAGGCAATGCGGGCAAAGTCTGCTGCTTCAAATCTACCGCAGTCTATCATTGGATAAAATTCGTCAGCTTTTTCTTCAATATAGAGTGCTAATGGGGTGTTTTCCTCTTTATTGTTCTCTTTATCGGGCGTGCCTGCCACTGAACTTGACGAGCTATCTCCTGTGGGAGTGCTGCTATTATCAGTATGAATTGTGCCACAGGACACAATTAAAAGAATAACTAATAGTGCGATTATCATGGTTAATATTTTCTTCATAGCTATTCTCTCCTTTCTTTTCTGTCTGACAGAAATGAAGCTAATCGGCTTTATAGCCAATCAATTTCGCAGGTATCGACTACCTCGTTAATTTCCTCAGGGGTGAATATTTTTTCTACTGCAATCAAGTGAAGCACTGTGTACATGCCATCATTGCCTGAGATCATCCCATTTGCTTCAATATATTTGTCAATGAAAATTTTGTTATTCTCAACACGCATATTTCTAAAGCCGCCCAAAACCAAGGATGAATCATACATTCTTACGTAGGCAACTATGCACATTTTTTCAAAATCAAGGTTTAAAAGTGCGTCAAGTCCGTTATTTTCAGTGTATTTTGCGTAAATTTCTTCAAGTGCCTCTTTACTTTCGATTATTGCATAATCAAAGTCGGGCAATTCCTTAAGGTTATCTATAATGTGAGCGGTATATTCGGAATTTACTCTTTTGTGCTCTGACACGGAATACGTGTTCTTTTGAAGCACAACCGCATTTGTAACCTCGCCTGTTACCTTTTCTTTAGGTATTACAATAAAGTATAGACACGGTGACTCAGCTTCTCCGCCGCCATGGTTATCATAATATTTATCAATATACAGGCATCCGTTTCCGTATCTTACATTTTCAAAGGATGCGGCACTATGACATTCTATACAGCCCTCCACTTTATAGTGTGCAAGAACATATGCAGTTTCAAAATCAATGTCCTTCAGCTGTGCGGTTGGGTATATGCCGCCATACTCTGCAAACACCTCTGATAGTGTGTCGTAATTATCTATGAGCTTCCATTCAAAGTCAGGTGCTTTGCGCAAGCCAACCTCTGCATCGTTGCTAAGCACGTAGCTATACAGAGATTCTGTCAAATATTCGCCGCGGCGGATGCTTGCAGGCTCTCTTGTATATTTTGTTATGTTCATTTTGTACTTCTGTGCTTCGTTGTAGCCTATAAAGTTATCCAGCTTAATTACATAGTAATAACCCTTGGGCTCTTCCTTGCCTGCATCCTGTACTATGTCAAGATACATTTTATTGCCGTCTATACGGAAATTATAGAATCTCGGATTTGTGCGAAGCTTGCCGTAAAATACAAGATAAAGCTCACCGTTTCCTAAGGTTGTGATATATGGATTTAAATCAATATTTAATAGTGATTCGAGCGCATCTCTTTCTGCATAGGTTTTAGCCGCCCAAACCTGGTTAAGTGCCGCATATGGCGTTGAGAGGCCTGTAAAGCTATGGGAGTGTGCGTCCTCGTCACTCACCTTTGTCAATTTAATGTTACCTGTAAGCGCCTGACCCTCAATATTAAGCTCTTCTCTCGACACTAAGATGTAAAGAACATTGTCGGGGTATTGATTTATAATCTCTAATTCCTCGTCATCACGGCAGTAGCCTATGTCTGCCGTGGCGCAAAGAACTCCGATTTCATCGAAGTGAAGGTCGCGTATGCCGTATACAATGCGTTCAAGTCTTTCGTAATCATAGCCGTCTATCTTGACTGCCACAACGTAATTACTGCTCATTTCCTCTGCTGAAATGAAAGGATTTGCCACATATTGCTTTAATTCCTCGTAGCTTGTGATTATGCGGTATGCATCACCTACGGGGAGCTTATCATAATAGTAGTAAATACCAAGGTCAAGGAATTCGTAGTAATTGTAGGTCTTTTCCTCTACGTTTGCCATGTTGGAAAGGTCAATATCGCTTCTTTCCGGAGATGAGCTTACGTGCTCAATGCTTGTTACACTTATGGCATTTATATTTTCCGGTTGCTCCTTGAAAACGTAATTTGGAATTGCTACAAACTCAAAGCCTTGTATATTTTTCGTTCTAGGTGAATATGTTTCGTACTCTCTTGTAATATAAAGAGTATCGCCCTCAACAGATGCGTTTTTGTAGCCAAAGGGTTTGTCGCTAAAGCTGATGCCTGTTCCCATATCCTCGTGATATATTATCAAAATTTTATAGGCGGTGCTACAATGGTAATAGTCGCACTGACAGTCACAGGTACGATTCCAAGTAACACTAAGTCTATTGTCGCTTAAAAACTGCTTAAGCTCGGCAGGCTCAATCAACCAGGATTGACCGTTTTCATAGCCTCTATTGTCTTTCACGGAGCAATAAGCAGTATCATAAGTATGAGTTGCATTTGATGAAATGCTAAGCTTGCCCCATGTCGGCAAGGAATATTCCTCACCTGTGCTTTGTTCTATCTCGCTGTATTTATCTACCGCTTCGCGTGGAATTAAAACATAGTGCAAATCAACCCACTCTCCGCTCACAGTATCCAAAAAATCAGCATCCCAATAGCAACGGTCGATAGTAACCATTCCTCTTGATAATCTGAAGTTCTTGTAGCCGAGAAAATTACCGATCACGTTTTCCCTGAATCTATAAGAACGGTATATTGCCATAACGTAGTTATCTTCAAATATTTCCTCTTTATAGTCGCAACCGCGCTCTGTTTTGGCGCAAAGCTCCTTGTAGGTTTTAATAATTGAATAATAGCAATTTAACTCTTGTGCCCCGTTAAATTCGTCACCAAAATATTCGCCGCACAGAAGTGTTGGGTAATATTCGGTTTTTTCGCCCCCAAAGGTAGCAAGCAGCTTTTTTTCATTCTCGGGGATTTCGTCATTTGGGTCATCTACCTTGTCCTCTCTGCTGCTTGATGACGGAATATCAGCAACCACATCATTTTGGCTTGACTGTGTGCCAAGCACATCCTCGCTGCTGCCTGTTGTACCTGAATTAGCACCGCTATCTCCACAAGAGATTAACAAAAGTGTCAATGCTAAAGCTATTAGTAATACTATAAATTTTTTCATAGTTGTTTCTCCCTTCAAATTTTGCCTTTCACCCTAATAGACGGAAAAGTGTGTTGATTGGTTACAACTTTTTTGAATTTTTTTTGATTTTTTTGTGAAAAGTATCCTAATATAGCAACAAAAAAGGCAAATACAGAAAAAATTCCGCATTTGCCTTTTATTTATTTTGTAGTTGGAACAGGCAAGCTACTTAAAAGCTCGGCGATTGCATTATCGTACCTTTCAGTATCGGTAATACGGAGCATAGAGTGTCTGCCGTGGTCGAACCAGACGAGCTTTTTATTTTTTGAGCCAGCCTTATCAAATAGCTTTTGAGCGTATTCGGGAGTGGAATATATATCTTCCTTACTATGTAGCATTAAGAGTGGCGTCTGAAGCTTATCTATAACGTCAATAGGGCCTTTTTTCATTGAGTGACCCGTGTACTTTTTCATCCACATATTAACAAGCATAAAGGTTGGAAAAACCACCCTTCTTTGCTCTCGCATATGATTTTTCACGGACTCGCCGAAGTTAGGGAACATACCCTCAGCAACAAGGGCGTCAACTATTGGCGGACAGTCGCGTGTGGTGAGCGCCAGCAAGCCACCTGCTGAGCCAATGCAAATGCCGTGCAAAACAACTGAGGAAATACCCTTTTCCTCGTGGAGCATTTTAATCCAAGCGGCATAGTCACCGCTTTCCTCAAATCCCACTGTATTATAAGTACCGTCGCTCAAGCCGTGGGCGCGAGGGTCTGTGACTAAAATATTACAGCCGTTTTTTGCATATGGTATGGCAAAATAATAGCCGTAGCGAAGGCTCTCCGTTCTGCCTGACAAAATGATTGCGCATCTGTCATAGCCGAAATCGTAATACTCTCCGTACAGATTCAAGCCACCGCTGACAATATGCACGTCCTCTTTTTTGTCCTTGTTTTGCTGTGCCCACGCCAAGCCTGTATCATACATCGAAATATGATCGGGCTCCATTTCGCTGGGCAAGTCGCGTCCCCATTGCTCTTTTTTTCTCCTTTTCAATGTACATACATACACAAAGTACGATGCAACAACAAAGGAAATCATCCAGAAAATGAGCAACGATATTACAAAGCCGACAACTGACCATATAAATGCGGGGTGGGTCAAAAAATCTGTCATTTTTTTCTCCTTGATTCTTTTGCCTTAATTTTCTCAAGCCTTGCGCGAAGCTCCGCTACCTTGGCAAAAACGTAATTATTTATTGCTTCAAGCTCTTCTCTTGTGGGAGTTCTGCGGTTTGATGTTATAAAGCCTGAGATATCTATTTCCTTGCCTACTATAACTCTTGCGCGCTTAAAAAGACCGTAATTACCGTCTGTGACGATAGGTACTATGGGTGCGCCCGCACGGTAGGCAATAACAATATAGCTTTTTTTGAACTCATGCAGCTTGCCGTCGGGAGTGTTTTGCCCCTCGGGGTAAATCTGCACAAGCTGACCCTTTTTGATAACATCTGCCGCTATGTCCATAAAGCGCATGCTTTTTGTTTCTCGGTTAGCCTCAATAGCGCCGAAAAAGCGCATACCGAAGCGGGTAATTCGGCTCTTGAAGGGCATTTCAGATGCAACCACATTTAATTTCCTGGGAAATACAACAAATGAGGTCAAAACGTAATCAAACATATTATAGTGATTTGTTATTATCAGCTTGCCGCCCTTTTTTAGGTTTGTGCTTGCCTTATCCTCGTAGTAGGTTTTTCTCTTGAAGAAAAGCCACTGAATTGGATAGCCCAAAATCAAGCCTATAATACGAAAAATTTTATATATCATTATTTTTTATCGTTTTCGCCAAAGGATTCCTCTGAATTTTCCTTGCCCATATAAGCAATTTCGGGCTTAAAGGCAAAGGACATACCAAATGCGCTCATGCAGCAAACGGCAACGATAATAGGCAAGAGGGAAATAACGTTATTAGCCTTGAGTGCAACAAGAATCAAGCCTGTTGCAACACCTGCGGCAACGCCCTCGAAAAGACCCTGAACCGCAAAAAGCATGGATGCAATTTTTTTGCCTGATCTTTTTTCCTCATTAACTGCCAGATGTGATGGTACTGTATATGTGATTGAGAAAAACGCACCGATTGCAAAGGACACAAAAATGCCGCCGCAAATTGCCACCAAGGTGAGCTGCAATTCCGTCATATTATCGGAATTAATGTTGCAGAAGAACATGATGAGCATACCTATTGAGAACACGGAAAGCACATATCTGTATGCAAAGCCAAGTCCTTTTTTCTTAACTATGTAGTTATAAAGAATAATGGTTAGCGGAACAGGCACAAAGGATGACGCCATAACGAAGGTCATATTCAAGCCTGTTGAGGAAAACAGCTCGTTAATACCACCGAGGAAGAGCTGAAGACCGATTGTCATAACAGAGGATGTAAACATCCAATAAATGAACGGCTTATTTGTCATAGCGGTGCCAAGAGCCTTACCGAGTGTAAGAGCGCGCACGGACTTTTCGTCTCCGTCCTCGTTATGTTCCTTGAGCAAAAGCATAGGAATTATCATAGTCAAGGAAAGTGGCAAGAAAATGAGCGCTACTATACGAATGTTAATTCCCATTGAAACAAAAACAGGAATCAACGCAAAGCCGAGAATGTAATATACTACATCGCACACAGATTTAATGTTGGACAAGTATACTGTGTCCTGCTCGTTTTGACAAACCTCGGAAAAGGTTGCGTAATATGTAAGCATTGTAAGTGTGTAGAAGGTGTAAAATACGCAAAGCATAACACCAAACCAAATGGTGTTTAAAATAGTTGCACCGCTGTTTAGTGGGAACAAAAATGCAACGTACGCCAAAACCATAGGTACGAAGCCTAAAACAAGCGCGGTTTTTCTTCTACCAAAGCGGGAATTGAGCTTGTCTGCAAATGTGGCGAGAGGCAAGTCGATGATGCCGTCAAGCGCCTTTGCAAGAAACACAAAAATTGCCCAAAGTCCTGCAACAACCAAGTCCTTGCTAAGATACGTCCAAGACTCGATATGCTCATCAAAGCCACCAACAAGCAACGCACTGCAAAGATACGAGCCAACTATGAGTGTGAGCATGTTGACGCCCATACCCGAGCAGCCGTAAAGAGCCAATTTTTTTCTGTCTGTAATTTTTTTCATTTTTTCTCCCTCATCATTCAAAAGTGACTGTCAAATCATAATTTGCTTCATAAGTTGGAATGACGGCTACCTCAACATCGTAGCCAAAGGCTTCTATTTTTTCGGAAAGCCACTCTGCTATTTCCTCGGAAATACTTTTGCCATAGAATAGACTGACAACGCAATATTCATTTTTGCCAAGCATATTTTGCACAACACGCAGGGTAACATCCTCCAAGGTGGTGCTTACATCAAGAATTTGGTTGTTGGAAAGGGCGAAAAAATCCTTTTGCAGTATTCTCTTTTTACCAAAAACTCTATCTCTTGTAGCGCGGTAAATAGAAAGCTGATGCATGCCCGAAATCGTCTGATTTGAGGTATCAATTGCCTTTTGCAAGTCTCCCTCAAAATCCATAACGGACAAGGATGCGTAGCACTCTGCAAAGGAACGGCTATTCAACACCGCCACCTTAGCATCGCGGCAAAGCTTGCACGCCTGCTTTGCTGACAAAATCGAATTGGAGCAATTTGGGAACACCAAAATTTTGTCCGCCAAGGTCAGCTTGAAGGCATCTACAAAGTCCTGTGAGGATGGAGCGATTTCACTGAGAATAACAACATCTGCACCCATTTCAAAGAGTTTTTGCTGCGTTTCTCCGTTTGTAGCCACTGCCACAACCGCAAAGCTTGCCTTTTCACGCTCAGGGTCGTAGAGGTATTTTTGCGTTTCCTCTTTTGACTTAGCCTTTTGCATCATATTTTGCACAGTCATATTATCAATTTTAACAGTTAAAAGCTCACCGTGATTTTGCAGATATGACATAAGTCTGCCAAGGTCTTTAACGTGAACGTGTAGCTTAACCTTGTCGGTTTCCTGTGATGTAACAACACTTTCGCCAATGCCTGTTAAGGCTTTTGTGAATTCCTTCACATCAAAATTCTTTGTATCAACTGTTAGCTGAAGCAAGCCCTCGACGCAGTAGCCATATTCAAAAACAGTTTCCTTTGAGAATAGCCCTAAATCCAAAGGCTCACCTCTTGTGTCCTCACTCACCGACTTGGAGTCAAGCTCCTCACCGTTCAAGAACTTCTGAACTCCCTCAAAGAAATAAACAATACCGCTACCGCCGCTATCAACAACGCTTGCCTTTTTGAGAATTGGCAATAGCTCAGGGGTGTTTTGAAGTGATATTCTCGCTTTGTCAAGAAAGGTATCTACTACCTTATGTATATCACTCAGTGGAAGTGCATCAATAACCGCAGATGAAGCATCCTTCAAGACCGTGAGCATCGTGCCCTCGACAGGGTTAGCAACAGATGCATATGCCTGATGACAGCCACATTGTAGCGCGTGGGCGAAGGCAACAGGGTCAGCCTCGTCTGCTCCGTCAAGCGCTTCTGCTATGCCCTTAAAAAACTGAGAAACAATAACTCCTGAGTTACCTCGCGCGCCAAATACCGCGCCTGAGGAGAAATGCTTTGCAATCTCTGACAGGGAGTCTGTTTTGTTTTTAATGGAATCAAAGCCGTATTTTAAGGTCATAACCATATTTGTTCCTGTATCACCGTCGGGAACAGGAAAAACATTCAGGTCGTTCAAAATGCTTCTGTGCCTGTCTAAATTTTTGATGCCGCTATTTAGCAAATCCACATAGTTGGCGCCTAAAATTTTAGTCAACATATATTTCACCTATAAGTTAATTTTCTGAAATAGCCAAGTCCATGGCTTCCTTTTCCTTCACGGAATTTTCGGTAACAGGCTCGCCCATAAAGTAGGAGCTGATCATACCCGGACCGATATTTGTGCCGCATCCGCTGAACACGTCACTGACAAAGACCTTTTTGCAAGGAATATTCTTCTCGATTTTTTCCTTGAGCAAATTAGCATATTCCTCTCTGTCGCTATGCATAATGAAAATGTACTGATTTTCAACATCGGTAGCCACGCGCTTGATATAAGACACAGTAACATCAAGTGCCTTTTTTATGCCCTTAACCTTTGCAAGCACGGAAACATAGCCGTCTGTGTTGGAGTCTCCCATTGGCTTAATACCAACAAGATTACCCATAAATGCCTTTCCGCTGGAAATCTGACCGCGACGGGCAATAAATGTAAGGTCGTCAATAGGACCCATTTGGTGTACTCTTTGCTTATTTTCCTCAAGCCAGGCAACTATTTCCTCAAAGCTCTTGCCATTTTTCTTCATTTCGCAGGCATATGCCACCAAAAGACCGAAGGAGCCTGACATACGGTAAGAATCAAGACAGTATGTATCGATATCAGGGTATTCCTCTTTAATGCGGTTCATAGCAGACACGGCGATATTATAGGTCGCGCTGATTTTTGAGGAAATGGACATGCTGATAATACCATAGCCCTCCTCTGCATACTTTTTGAATATCTGATAATACTCCTCAGGGCTTGCAGCCGCAGAGCTAACCTTATTTCTCTTGCTTGAAAGTGTTTTATAAAATTTATCTCTTGTTATGTTAGTCCAGTCAAGAGATGTTCTTATACTGTCATCATTAATATGAACGTGTCCCTGTATGTAGTCGGTAAGACCAAAATAATCTCTTATTTCCTGTGACAGGTCGCAGGTAACATCAGGTAAAATTACAAAATCCTTCATTTATTAACTCCTTGTTAATTATTTAATGCCAGCTTATATTATAATATATATTTGAACAAATTACAAGTATTTTGTTACATTTTGTCGTTTGGTGCTCATTGCCAGCTTGAAAAAACAGTGAAAATTTACATAGGCTTTACATAACGCTGAAAAGTCCTTTAAGCATCAAAAAAGCCTCCTCACTTGGAGAAGACTTTTTATGTATTTAAATTTCTGCAATAACCTCAACCTCTACCAAAGCGCCCTTTGGCAAGTCCTTAACTGCAACGCAGCTTCTTGCAGGCTTTTCAGTAAAGTATTTTGCATATACCTCGTTGAAGGCGGCAAAGTCACTGATGTTTGCAAGGAAGCAGGTGGTTTTAATAGCCTTTTCAAAGCTTGAACCTGCCTCGCTAAGAACAGCGCCAAGATTTTTCATAACCTGCTCTGTTTGCTCGGTAATGGTTGTTGCTTCTATGTTACCTGTTTGTGGGTTAATCGGAATTTGGCCCGATGTGAAAAGCATATTGCCAAACACGATAGCCTGTGAATATGGACCTATTGCGCTTGGTGCTTTGTCGGTTGCTATTTTTTTCAACATAATATTCTCCTTAGATAAGCTTGAAGCCGAAGTCTGTCAAGCCCTTCTTGATTTCTTCTATATGCTCGTAATTTCTTGTTTCCATAACTATACGTAGATAGCATCCGTTAACGTCAGAGCCTTCATTTGCTCTTTCGTGGTGAACAGATGTAACATTGCCACCAAGGTCGGCAATAATGCGAGAAACGTTCTTCAACTGACCAGGCTTGTCTGCAAGCTCAACTGTGAGCTGACAGGTTCTTCCTGACATCAAAAGACCTCGCTTGATTACTCTTGAAAGAATTGTAACGTCAATATTACCGCCTGAGCATAGACAAACAACCTTTTTGCCCTTGATGTCAACCTTGTTGAACATTGCGGCAGCAACGGCAGTTGCGCCTGCGCCCTCTGTTACAAGCTTCTGCTGTTCCATAAGAGCCAAGATAGCTGCTGAAATTTCGTCATCTGTAACGGTAACAATTTTGTCAACATATTTTTTACAAAGCTCATATGTAAGGTCGCCAGGCTTTTTAACCGCAATACCGTCAGCGATTGTGGAAACGCCTGCAAGCTCGATAATTTCACCGTTTTCGACGGATTTTGCCATAGATGGAGCGCCGCTTGCCTGTACACCGTAAACCTTAATGCTTGGATTGAGCATTTTAATTGTATAAGCAACACCGGCAATAAGTCCGCCACCACCGATTGGTACAATAACCGCATCCATATCAGCAATCTGCTCCATCAATTCAAGAGCAATAGTGCCTTGACCTGCAATTACGTCAGGGTCATTGAATGGGTGAATAAAGGAATATCCGCACTCGTCACGAAGCTCAAGCGCCTTTTTGTAGGCATCGTCATAAACACCCTCAACCAAGCAAACCTCTGCGCCATAGCTTTTAGTTGCTTCAATTTTGGAAATGGGCGCACCGTCAGGCAAGCAAATAACTGCCTTGATGCCGTTTTTCTGTGCCGCCAAGGCAACACCCTGTGCGTGGTTACCCGCTGAGCAAGCAATAACTCCCTTTGCCTTTTCCTCAGCGGACAGGGTTGTCATTTTATAGTATGAGCCGCGGATTTTGAAGGAGCCTGTTATTTGCAGGTTCTCTGTTTTCAAGTATATATCTGCGTCCTTATTCAGCTTAGGTGCGCGGATTACGTCTGTTTTGCGAATTACACCCTTTAGGGCATAGCTTGCACGATATACATTATCAAGTGTTAACATAAATTTTCCTCTTTAAAGTAAGGTGTTTATAAATTGCTCCGCACAGCGAGCTGAGCGATAGCCTCTGTTCAAGGCAAATGCTTCTGCCTTTATATCAAGCTCATCCTCATCCATTAGCACTCCGTGGCGCTCAGCAAGCTCGTGCACTATTTCGAGATAAAGCTTTTTGTCCGGCTTTGCAAAGCGAATTGTCAAGCCAAAGCGCTCGGACAGTGACAGAGTTTCCTGCACTGTGTCATTTCTGTGTATATCTCCGCCCTCGCGCTCAGAAAAGCTTTCCTTCACGATATGGCGGCGATTGCTTGTTGCATAAATAACCGCATTTTTGGCTTTTGCGGAGGCTGAGCCCTCAAGGGTTGCCTTGAGCATACTGAAGTTATCGTCATTCTGATTAAATGACAAATCATCAATGAAAATAATAAACTTGAGTGGATTTTTGCTAATTTCAGCCATCACCTTAGGAAGTAACAGAAGCTGAGTTTTGCGAATTTCCACTAAGCGAAGCCCCTCATCAAAGAAATGATTTGCAACAGCCTTAACCGTTGAGGACTTGCCTGTACCCGCATCACCGTAAAGCAAAATGTTTGAAGCACTTCTGCCCTCGATAAACGACATCGTATTATCGATCACTCTTTGGCGCTCCTCTTGATAGCCGATAAAGTCTGCAATTGTTGTTTCGTCCGCAGTTGCAACAGGAACAACCGCCCCTGTGTCTGTAACAGAGAACATACAGTTAGCGGTAAAGATGCCGTAGCCGTACTTTTCAATACTCTTCAAGCGCTTCAAATACTCACCGTACAAATCCTCCTTGTGACTATCAAAGGACGGCAAAAATCCATTGTAGCCCATATCAGCTGCAAAGTCGTAGCTTGTCAAGCAAGCAAATTCTGAAAGGACTGAAAGCTCATTTTTCACTGCTAACTCAATGTTTTTATTGATTGGCTTTTTTGCGCTGACCGCTTTAACGTACACATTTGGGTCTTCAAAGGTAATGCGCTTGATATAAGCGGTTAAGTCCGCGCCGTGCGAATATAAGTTATTTACAAATTCGCCGTACTTTCTGATTTTCTCGTCCCCTTCTCTTTCCTTTACGTACTCGCGGAATTTTTTGAATATTGTTTTCATAAAAACTCCGTTAAACACGGAAAAAGTGGCAAGACGTGTGTATAATTCGTTAATTTTCGACATATTATTAAAGATTTTCTATTATCTTGTCTGTGATTTCGGTTGTGGAAAGTGATGGTGCACCGTGAGCAAGGTCTGCTGTTCTGTAGCCTGCTTCAAGCACCTTATCAACCGCATTTACAATAGCGTCACTCTCTGCCTTTAAATTGAAGGAGTAAAGAAGCATCATAGCGGCTGACAAAATAGTTGCGATTGGGTTAGCAATATTCTTGCCTGCAATATCAGGGGCAGAGCCGTGAATAGGCTCATAAAGTCCTCTTGTAGAATAGCCGAGAGATGCAGATGGAAGCATACCGATTGAGCCTGTAATCTGTGAAGCCTCGTCAGACAAAATGTCACCAAACATATTTGTAGTAACAATTACATCAAACTGTGCAGGGTTGCGAACAAGCTGCATAGCCGCATTGTCAACGAGCATATCTGCACACTCAACATCTGGGTACTGTGACTCCATTTCGTGCACAATCTTTCTCCAAAGGCGTGAAGAGTCAAGAACGTTTGCTTTGTCAATGCTTGTTAGCCTCTTGCCCCTCTTTTGTGCCGCCTCATAGGCTACCTTGCAAATTCTTTCAATTTCCATACGGGAATAGCACTCTGTGTCGTAGGCTTCCTCACCGTACTTGCCTACTCTCATTCCGCGCTCACCAAAGTAGATGCCGCCTGTTAGCTCGCGGACAATCAAAATATCAAAGCCGTTTGCAACAATATCCTCACGAAGTGGGCAATCTCCCTTTAATGCAGGATAAAGCTTAGCAGGGCGGAGATTTGTAAAAAGCTCCATAGCTGAACGAATACCGAGAAGTGCCTTTTCCGGACGCATATTGCCAGGAAGTGTGTCCCATTTCGGTCCGCCAACAGCGCCGAGCAGCACACTGTCAGATGCCAAGCAGCCGTCAACTGTTTCCTGTGGGAGTGGTGCGCCTGTTGCGTCAATAGCACATCCGCCTATTAAATACGGAGTAAAATTAAACACGTGTCCGTACTTTTTGCCGACAACCTCTAAAACGCGAACTGCACTGTCAACAATTTCAGGACCTATTCCGTCACCCTTTAATAATGCTATATTGTAATTCATTTTAGTTAAGCTCTCCCTTTTTGATAGTTTCGATAAGTCCGCCATTTTCAATTATCTTTTGAATAAATGCAGGGAATGGCTGAGTTTTGAACTCCTTACCTGTTGTGCGGTTGTAAATTATGCCGTTATCAAGGTCTGCTTCTACTGTGTCGCCGTCGCTGATATTGGCAACTGCCTCAGGACACTCCAAAATTGCAAGACCGATGTTGATTGAATTACGGTAAAAAATTCTTGCAAAGGTGTTTGCAATTACCAAGGAAATGCCGCTTGCCTTAATAGCGATAGGCGCATGCTCTCTTGATGAGCCGCAGCCAAAGTTGTCGCCCGCTACCATAATGTCGCCCTTGCTAACTCTCTTTGTAAAGTCCTTGTCAAGGTCCTCCATACAGTGAGAGGCAAGCTCTTTATGGTCGCTTGTGTTCAAATATCTTGCGGGGATAATTACGTCTGTATCTACATTATCACCGTATTTAATTACTTTACCTGTATATACCATTGCTCTCTCCCCTTTCTTATATCTTTGTAGGGTCTGCTATCTTGCCCGCGATTGCGCTTGCTGCCGCAACTGCAGGAGATGCCAGATAAACCTCAGATGTAACGTCGCCCATTCTGCCAACGAAGTTACGGTTGGTTGTGGCAACCGCGCGCTCGCCTGCCGCCAAAATACCCATATAACCGCCTAAGCAAGGTCCGCAGGTTGGTGTGGAAACAACGCATCCAGCCTCAATAAATATCTTTACAAGTCCGTTTTCAATAGCCTTCAAATAAATGTCCTGTGTGGCAGGAATAATGATTGCTCGAACATTCTTTGCAACCTTTCTTCCCTTCAAAATCATTGCGGCTTCCTCAATGTCCTTATACTGACCGTTTGTACAAGAGCCGATAACAACCTGGTCAATAACGATATCGTCAATTTCGTCAAAGGTTCTTGTATTTTCGGGAAGGTGTGGGAACGCAACTGTTGACTTAATGGTTGAGAGGTCAATTTCATAAACCTCGTCATATACCGCGTCCTCGTCCGCCTCATATGCTACAATTTCTCTGTCGCTACGCTCCTTGATATATGAAGCTGTTTGCTCGTCAACAGGGAAAATGCCGTTTTTCGCGCCTGCCTCAATTGCCATGTTACAAATTGTCAAGCGGTCATATATGGTAAGCGCGGAAACTCCCTCGCCAACGAACTCCATTGACTTGTATAAAGCACCGTCAACGCCGATTTTGCCGATAATATGAAGGATTACATCCTTGCCCGATACATATTTGTTGAGCTTGCCCTTCAATACAAATTTGATAGCTGACGGCACCTTGAACCATGCCTTGCCTGTTGCCATGCCGCAAGCCATATCTGTTGAGCCAACACCTGTTGAAAATGCGCCCAATGCACCGTATGTACAGGTGTGAGAGTCAGCACCGATAACAACATCACCGCTGACAACCAAGCCCTTTTCGGGAAGGAGCGCATGCTCAATGCCCATTCTGCCAACGTCATAGAAGTGGGTAACCTCTTTTTCGTTACAGAAATCACGGCACATTTTGCACTGTACTGCCGCCTTGATGTCCTTGTTTGGTGCAAAGTGGTCCATAACCATAGTTACCTTTTCCTTGTCGTAAACCTGATCTACACCGATTTTATTAAATTCCTTAATAGCCACGGGAGAGGTAATATCATTACCTAAAACTCTGTCAAGGTTAACAAGGATAAGCTGTCCTGCCTCTACCTTGTCAAGACCTGCGTGTGCTGCCAATATTTTTTGAGTCATTGTCATTGACATAATATTTATTTCCTTTCGACTTAGCTTTTACATACCAAAATGCACTATTTTTATAATGCACTTTGGTATGCCCACCACACAAGGTGGTGGGTTACAATTAATTGTTACTGTGCGGTTTTCTAAAGGGTTAGAAGCAAGCAAGACAAGGCGCACCGCAAATTGCGGACGATAATGTACTTGGTGTACATTGAGATCGCAAGTGAGGAGCAACACAGTATTGCGTAGCTTATCAGCCTTTAGCGGTTTATTATTGCGCCCTTGTCAGCAGATGATACCATTTGTGAATAGCGTTTCAGATAGCCTGTGATATTTTCTTTTCTCTTGATTGGCATCTCTGCCCTTCTCTTTGCAAGCTCCTCGTCGGAAACCTTTAATTCAATCTTATATTCAGGAATATTGATTGAAATGATGTCTCCGTCCTTAACGTAAGCTATTGTACCGCCGGAAACAGCCTCAGGGGACACGTGACCGATGGATGCGCCTCTTGTAGCGCCTGAGAAACGGCCGTCTGTAATAAGAGCTACATCCTTGTCAAGACCCATACCTGCAATTGCAGAGGTTGGGGAAAGCATTTCTCTCATACCAGGTCCGCCGCTTGGTCCTTCGTAACGAATAACCACAACGTCGCCCTTAACTATCTTACCTGCGTAAATTGCAGCAATTGCTTCCTCTTCACTTTCGTAAACCTTTGCAGGTCCTTCGTGCACGAGCATTTCGGGAGCAACAGCACTTCTCTTAACTACGCATCCGTCAGGAGCTAAGTTACCCTTAAGCACTGCAATACCGCCTGTTTTGGTAAATGGGTTTTCAACAGGTCTTATGGTTGCGGGATCGCGATTAACCGCGCCTGTAATATTTTCAGCCATTGTTTTGCCTGTAACAGTCATAACTGAGGTATCAAGCAAGCCAAGCTTGTCAATTTCCTTAAGCACCGCATAAACGCCGCCCGCTTGATAAAGGTCTTCCATATATGTAGGACCAGCAGGTGCTAAGTGGCAAAGGTTTGGTGTTTTTTCACTAATTCTGTTTACTTCCTCTAAATCGAACTCAACTCCGCACTCATTTGCGATTGCAGGCAAGTGCAGCATACTGTTTGTTGAGCAGCCGAGAGCCATATCAGCAGTAATTGCATTTTTGATAGCTGCCTCTGTCATAATATCTTTTGGACGAATATTCTTGCGAACAAGCTCCATAACCTGCATACCCGCGTGCTTTGCAAGCTCTATTCTTGCGGAATATACGGCAGGAATTGTGCCGTTACCCTGCAAGCCCATACCAAGAACCTCTGTTAAACAGTTCATAGAGTTTGCGGTGTACATACCTGAGCAAGAGCCGCAGGTTGGGCAAGCCTTGTTTTCAAATTCGCAAAGTCCGCACTCGTCAAGAGTACCTGCCTTATATGAGCCAACCGCTTCAAACATACTGGAAAGGCTTGTTTTGTGTCCGTCAACTCTACCTGCAAGCATTGGTCCGCCGCTTACAAATACAGTTGGAATATTAAGTCTTGCCGCCGCCATCAAAAGACCCGGCACGTTCTTATCACAGTTTGGAATCATAACAAGACCGTCAAAGCCGTGAGCCATAACCATAGCCTCGGTTGAGTCGGCAATTAAATCTCTTGTTACGAGGGAGTACTTCATACCAACGTGTCCCATAGCGATACCGTCACAAACGGCAATTGCAGGGAACATAATTGGAGTACCGCCCGCCATTGCAACACCGAGCTTAACTGCTTCTGTTATTTTATCAAGGTTCATATGCCCCGGAACTATCTCGTTATAAGAGCTTACAATACCGATAAGAGGTCTTTGCATTTCCTCGCTTGTCAAGCCAAGCGCCTTATAAAGAGAACGGTGTGGAGCGTTGTGAGAACCGTTTACAATTGTATCTTTAATCATTTTGGTTACCTTTATATTGTAGCGGGAGGGCAGACCCCTCCCCTACGAAATAATAATTTATTAGTTGTTGATAAACTTTTCTTCGTCAGCCCAGCTGTAAAGCTTTCTGATTTCCTTACCAACTACCTCAGATGGATGCTCAGATGCAATCTTTCTCATTGCGTTGAAGTGTACCTGTGAGCCTGCATCGGACATGTCGAGCAAGAAGTCCTTAGCAAATGTGCCATCCTGAATGTCAGCAAGAACCTTCTTCATTGCCTTCTTTGTTTCCTCAGTGATGATCTTTGGACCTGTGATGTAGTCACCGTACTCTGCTGTGTTGGAGATAGAATATCTCATACCCTCAAAGCCGCTGTGGTAGATAAGGTCAACGATGAGCTTCATCTCGTGGATACACTCAAAATATGCGTTTCTTGGGTCATAACCAGCCTCTGTAAGAGTTTCAAAGCCTGCCTGCATAAGTGCGCAAACACCGCCGCAAAGAACAGCCTGCTCACCGAAGAGGTCAGTTTCTGTTTCTGTTCTGAAGGTTGTTTCCAAAACGCCTGCACGAGCGCCGCCGATACCGAGAGCATATGCAAGGCCGATTTCAAGAGCATCACCTGTTGCATCCTGGTGAACAGCAACAAGACAAGGAACACCCTTACCAACCTGATACTCGGAACGAACTGTATGACCTGGGCCCTTAGGAGCTACCATGATTACGTTAACGTTCTTTGGTGGCTTGATGCAGCCGAAGTGAATATTAAAGCCGTGAGCGAACATAAGTGTCTTGCCCTCTGTCAGGTTTGGCTCAATGCTTTCCTTGTAAAGCTTAGCCTGCTTTTCGTCATTGATAAGAATCATAATGATGTCCGCGTTCTTTGCTGCATCAAATGATGTCATAACCTTGAGTCCAGCCTTTTCAGCCTTTGCCCAGGACTTAGAGCCCTCATAAAGACCAACGATAACGTTAACACCTGACTCCTTCAAGTTGAGTGCGTGTGCGTGACCCTGTGAGCCATAACCGATAATTGCAACGGTCTTGCCGTTCAACTTGTTGAGATCGCAATCCTGCTGATAGTAAATGTTTGCCATAATAATTGTCTCCTTAAAATATGCAAATTAATTTTTATTTTTTATAAACGCCTGTGGCGCTGTTTTTGGAAAGAAGTGTGCCGCTTCCTCTTTCGAGAGCGACAATACCTGTACGGCACATTTCAATAATGCCATAAGGAATCATAAGCTTTATAAAAGCGTCAATTTTCAAAGGATCTCCTGTGATTTCCACACACATTTCGTCAAGGTTATAGTCAATAACCTTTGCACGATACACCTCAACGGCGGAAAGCACATCTCCGCGAGTTTCCTTGTTGTTCTTAATTTTAACAAGAGCAAGCTCTCTCTTGATAGCCTCCTCTTCCTCAAGCACCTCAACCTTTTTAACGTTGAAGAGCTTGCGAAGCTGATTGATAAGCTGCTCCTTTGCGTATCCGTCACCGCTCAAGGAAATTGTGATACGTGAATACTCCGGACATTCTGTTTCACCAACAGTCAAGGCATCAATGTTGAAGCCACGACGGGTAAACATACTTGTAACACGGGTTAAAACACCGAATTTGTTTTCAACATAAACTGCAATTACAAATTTGTTATTCTTAGCCATTGTTGTCCCCTCCCTTTTCTACGATGATATCGTCAATAGAGCCACCGGGTGGGAGCATTGGAAGAACGAACTCATCCTTGTCAATAAGAGTATCAATTACAACAGGGCCACCAACCGTGAGTGCCTTTTTAAATGCAGACTCAAACTCATCTATTGTATTTGCTCGCATACCTACTGCGCCAAATGCTTCCGCAAGCTTGACAAAATCTGTCTTTCTTCCAAGGATTGTGCTTGAAAACCTCTTGCCGAAGAACAAATTCTGCCACTGGCGAACCATACCGAGCACGCCGTTGTTTGCAAGAACGATAACTATCGGCAAATTATATGTAACCGCGGTTGCAAGCTCGTTAAGATTCATACCGAAGCTACCATCGCCTGTTATCAAAATTGTTGGGTCCTTTGTTGCAACATAAGCGCCCATTGCAGCTCCTAAGCCAAAGCCCATTGTGCCAAGACCGCCGCTTGAAACAAAGCGTCTTGTTGTATCAAACTTGGAATATTGCGCCGCCCACATTTGGTGCTGACCAACATCGGTTGTGATAATGGTGCGTGGAAGCTTGTTGGCATTAATAACATCAAACACCTGCTTAGGTGTCATGCGCTCACCTGCCATTTTTGCCGCTTTTGCCGCAATATCCGCTTCCTTGGCTTTCAGCTCCATCACAGCCTTTTCCCAGCTGATATTTTTTCTTGACTCACACTTTGCCGCAATTCTTAAAAATGCGTCGCGAACGTCGGCAACTATGCCCAAATCCACGTTAACATTCTTATTAATTTCTGCAAAATCGGGGTCTAACTGAATGATTTTTGTGCCCTTTGCAAATTTGGCTACATTTCCTGTTGCGCGGTCGCTGAAGCGAACACCAACACCGATAATAAGGTCGGCTTCCTTTTGCGCCATTGATGATGCAAAATGTCCGTGCATACCCTGCATACCCAAGAACCTGTCACAGTTATCGGGCACTGCGGAAAGACCCATAAAGCTACAACCGATGCATGCATCAATCTTTTCTGCAAAGTTGATAATTTCCTGTCCCATACCAAGTCCTGCAGCACCGCCACCGATGTAGATATACGGTCTTTTTGACTCAGCAATCATTTTAACTGCTTCATCAATCGAGTCCTCGTCTGCTGTGGGAAGCGGAATTTTAGGAACAATCGGCTGTGGCTCGTACTCATATGTGGCAACCTGAACATCCTTAGGTACGTCAATGAGTACAGGACCAGGTCTGCCTGATTTTGCAATTTGGAATGCCTCGCGAATGGAGTCTGCCAAATCTTCAATTCTGTTTACAAAATAGTTGTGCTTTGTGATTGGAAGTGTAATGCCTGTAATATCAATTTCCTGGAAGCTATCCTTACCGATTAAGCTACAAGGAACGTTGCCTGTAACCGCTACCATTGGAATGGAGTCAAGCATTGCTGTTGCAATACCCGTAACAAGATTTGTAGCGCCGGGGCCTGATGTGGCAATACAAACGCCAACCTTACCTGTGGCTCTTGAATAGCCGTCCGCCGCGTGAGCAGCACCCTGCTCGTGTGCGGTTAAAATGTGATTAATTTCGTCTTTATACTTGTAGAGCGCATCATAAATATTAATAACCTGTCCGCCCGGATAACCGAAAACATCGGTTGTACCCTGTTCAATCAAGGTTCTTATGATGATTTCTGCGCCTGTTAATTTCATAGGTGCGTCTCTCCTTTTTCAGTTTTTGGAAAGCATTATATTAATAGCACTTACAAGAGCCTTCACAGATGCCACGATAATATCGCTGTCCACTCCTGCACCGTAGTAGGTTTTGCCATTATTGGAAATGCTGACATAGGATGCAGCCTCTGAGGTTGTTTTGCCCTCTAAGGCATGCTGAGTATAGTTATCAAGAACATATTCGATACCGGTCAGGCTCTTGATTGCATTGGATACCGCATCAAGACGGCCATTACCTCTTGCCACAATGCTCTCTATCTTGTCATTATAGCGGATTTGACAGTCTGCCTCTCTTGAATCTTCAAATGCCTTGAAAACCACATTTTGAATGTCTATTGTTGTTGCAACGTTAACAAAGTCACGCATAAAGATATCGTAAACCTCTTTGGGCTGAAGCTCTCTGTGCTCGTGGTCGGAAATGCTCTTGACGTGATAACCAAATGCCTCTCGCATCTTTGGTGGGAGATTGTGGTTAAACTGTGTTTCAAGTATGTAACCGATGCCGCCCTTGCCTGACTGAGAGTTGATACGAATAACGTCCGCCTCGTAAACTCTGCCAATGTCTGTTGGGTCGATTGGAAGATAAGGTACATCCCAGACTCGTCCTGTACCCTGCCTATACTTCATACCCTTAGCAATAGCATCCTGGTGCGAGCCACTGAATGCAGCAAAAACGAGCTGACCGCTATACGGCTGTCTTTCGTAAACACGCATTCTTGTGACCTTTTCATAAACCTCTGTAATTTCAGGAAGGTTTGAAAAGTCAAGACCCGGGTCAATGCCCTGGGAGAACATATTAAGTGCCAAGGTAATTATATCAACATTACCCGTTCTCTCTCCGTTGCCGAAAAGTGTACCCTCAATACGGTCACCGCCTGCCAAAAGCCCCATTTCGCTATCTGCTACCGCACAGCCTCTGTCATTATGAGGATGAAGCGATATAATAAGGCTTTCTCTGTTTTTCAAATTTTTGCACATATATTCCACCTGATTTGCGTACACGTGCGGCATAGAATGTGACACGGTAACAGGCAGGTTAATAATAACCTTGTCATAAGGTGTAGGATTCCAAATTGAAATCACCTCATTGCAAATTTCTGCGGCGAACTCAGGCTCTGTGCCTGTAAAGCTCTCGGGTGAATACTCAAATGTAATTTTGCCCTTTGCCTTGGCTTTATATTTATTGCAAAGATTTGCGCCAAACTTTGCGATTTCAACAATTTCTTCCTTGCTCTTTTTGAACACCTGCTCACGCTGAGCAACGGATGTTGAGTTGTAAAGATGCACAACCGCATGCGGTGCACCGTCAATTGCCTCAAATGTCTTTGCAATAATATGCTCTCTTGACTGAGTAAGCACCTGAATTGTAACATCCTCGGGAATCAGGTTTTCTTCAATCAGCTTGCGACAAAACTCATATTCTGTTTCGGAGGCGGCAGGAAAGCCGATTTCGATTTCCTTAAAGCCGACCTTGCAAAGAAGCTTGAAAAACTCCAGCTTTTCCTCGAGGCTCATAGGGATGATAAGCGCTTGATTGCCGTCACGCAAATCCACGCTGCACCAAATAGGCGGCTTGTCGATATATTCCTTTTTAACCCAATCCATTGTCACTCCTCTTGGAGCAAAGAATTGCTTTGAATATTTTTCACAATTTTTCATAATATGTCCTTTCGCGTGGGATAAATTTGAGCCATCAAAATAAAAATAGCCTCTTTCATACAGTCCGCAAAAATGCCTATGTATAAAGAGACGAAGATATTCTCCGTGGTACCACTCTTAATTGACGAAACACGCCCACTCATTCTCTGTCTATCAACAGAATAGCCCTGTAACGGGAGCACCCGACTAAGCCTACTGAATTTCGGTTAGCGACTCCGAGATGAGTTAGCCCTGTATTGCATACTGCTTCGCACCATCCAACAGCTCTCTTAAATGCTACCCAAAGCCTTTTTCTCTTCAACGTCTTTATAATATATAAAGTATTTTATTATATTTGCTTTTATTTGTCAATAGTTTTTCAGAAAAAATTCATTAAATTTTCATTAAATTTTAGTGAATTAAAGCAATAAAGCATGACTTTACTAAAAAAGGCAGATTTTGACTCGCAAAATCTGCCTTTTTGTTGTTTATCCAACAAACTATTCCAAATTTCCCTCAGTTTGTCCAAGAAGGTAATCTATCATTGCCTGCTTTTCACCATCGCTGAATGCCATATTGGAAATTTTGGTATAAAGAGCTTCCTTAGAAATTCCACATGCAAGAATCTGCTCAGCGGTAATCTCGCCCACGCCTTCAACATTGAGCTTGCCTCCGCTTGCGCCTATTATAATTCTTTCAAGCTGGTCATACTCAAGCATACCTGTATGCTTATAAATTATCACTCCGTTTTCATCAAGAATAACCGTATAGGGATAAGCACCCTCTCCGCCAAGAGCATTGAAGTACGCATCTCCGCTATATTTATCGTTAGGATCAATCAAATAATCCTTCATAAAAATCATATTGGAGTTTGGGAAATTCTGTGCCACGTAGTTAGTAGCGTTCTTGTAGCCCTCTGTGGAATGAACTGCGTATATAGTAAGCACGTCCTTATAGTTTGTAGCCAGCTTATCAAAATCAGGCAGCTCACTCTTGCAAGGACCGCACCATGTTCCCCAGAAATTTATTATTGTTATCTTGCCAATGTTCTTGCTTGGGTCTATTGTATCACCTGTCGCTCCGTTTTCATCAAACACCTCAATGTCGAAGTCGGGACAAAGGTTTCCTATTTCGTTACCCTGTTGGAGCTGTTGTCTTTCAGTAATGATTTGTGTGATGGACTTATATGTGGCAGGCTTTTCCTTAACAGTTACAAGATGTGGCAGCAAATCGTCCACCTGCTCATATAAGACATTTTCATAGATGTAATCATCACCGAGGTCGTCAACCAAAGCCTTTGCACTTGACAGTGCCTGTGAATCGCTAACACCCATGGATTTGTAATATTCCTTGTAGTAATTAATGAGAGATGCTCTTTCACTTTTTATCATTTGGCTTGTAATTTCTATATTTTCGCTCTGCGCAATAGCATAGAAAATCATAGCTCTTTTCATTTCCTGCTTGATATACTGATCTCTTGTCATACCAAACTGCTTTTCGATATATTGGTCAATTGTCATACCATTTTGCTTCAAAAAGCTATCCTCAGATTCCTTTAACTGGTCAGCCATAACCTTGTATTCCTTTTCGGGATATGACAAAATCACTGCATTCTCTTGAATATACTTATAAACCGCATCAAGCACAAGCTCATCCTTCAGATATTCCTCAAAATCATATGTGTTGGTATAATCTGAAAAATATGTACTTACAAATCGGTTATCGTAAACAGGAGCTTCGTAAATAGCATTGAGAACAATTTCAAAAACCACTGTTTTGCCTGCCAAGGATTCTTCAAAATAGTCATCCGGCATTTTAACGTAAACATCCTTAATGTTATCAATTTTCATGCCGACAATTCCGTTTTCAAAATCCTCAACTGCCATGTGTGAGCCAAGGTAAACGCCAAAGCTTTCACCCTCGTCAAAAACAACAGGCTTGCCGTCTTCCTTTAAAATGTCTCCATTTTCATCAAGGTAATAGCCTGTATATGACACGTTAACAACATCACCCATTACGCAAATCTGTCTTTTGGACTTAACCGCATATTCCATGATGTAGTTATCTATCATTCTCTGCAAGCTATCAAGAGAAATTTGCGCCTCATAATTCTTGTAATTTGGCAGAATTATGTATTGGCTCATATTGTAATTATATTTTTTGTTGTCGGGCGTTACACCGTTATTGTCGTTACTTGTGCCATCCCCTGCACTATTTGATGTATTGCTTGAATTGTTGGAGCTATCTGATGTTTCGGTGTCCCCACAAGCAACAAGCAAGCACAGTGTAAGCAGCATGCACGCCAAAATTGCTAATATTTTTTTCATTCCATATTTCCTCCGTTTTTCTACTATGTATATTATAGCACAAATGCATAGTCATTTCAATAATAAATTAAAAAGGAGCTGTCATATAAGGCAGCTCCCTCACTTTATGCATTTATTATAGAATTAATTACATCCTGACGGGATTTCAAAAGCTTTTCTGCATCAGCCTTATTTTCGCCCTTTACGGAATAATAAACCTTAATTTTGGGCTCTGTGCCTGACGGACGGATTGCAACCCAAGAGGAGTCCTCAAAGACAAACTTCAAAACATCTGCCTTTGGAAGATCATCAATACCCACGGTATAGTCATTAACAACCGCAATGCCTGGCATTAAGTCCTTGCCCTTTTCCCTCATTTCCTTCATAATGCCTTGAATTCTTTCAACACCGTCAATGCCCTTGAGTGTGTAAGAATCAAGCTTGTCAAGGAAATAGCCGTATTTAGCATAAATTTCTTCCATTACGTCAACAAGAGTCTTGCCTTGATTTTTATAGTAGCAAGCCATTTCGCAAATGAGCATAGATGCAACAACCGCATCCTTGTCTCTTGCGTGGTTACCAACAAGATAGCCGTAGCTCTCCTCGTAACCGATAACGAACTCGCCGTTGCCCTTGTTGTCAAATTGGTTCATAATATCGCCGATAAACTTAAAGCCTGTCAAAACCTCGCAAACATTAAGCCCATTCATTTTAGCAATAATTGCGCCAAGCTCGCTTGTAACTATGGTCTTGATAACTGTGGATTTTTCGTTAAGCTGAGCCTTGTTCATTTTGATAACGTAGTCAACGAGCAACGCGCCAACCTGGTTACCTGTAAACAGCTTCATACCGTCCTTTGTATTTACTGCAATACCAACGCGGTCACAGTCAGGGTCTGTACCCAAAATAAGGTCCGCACCCAATTCCTCACACATTTTGATGCCAATGGAAAGTGCTTCTGCATTTTCAGGGTTAGGGGACACAACTGTTGGGAAATCTCCGTTCTTTTCTTCCTGCTCCTTAACAACCACAACATCGTAGCCAAGGTCTGAAAGCACGCGGCGTACAGGCTTGTTGCCCGTGCCGTGGAGTGGCGTATATACGATTTTAGCGCTCTTTTCGCCAACATCGTGTGCTTGCTTCTTAACATTAGCAATAAAGCTTTCATAAACCTCGTTTGGTACGCTCTTTAAAAGTCCGCACGCACGGGCATCTGCCTCATCCATAACCTCAATTGCGGGAATATCTGTAATTGCATTAACATAGCCGATAATGGCATTTGCGTCATCGATCAAAACCTGACAACCTGTTTCGTCATATACCTTATATCCGTTATATTCGCGTGGGTTGTGGCTGGCTGTTACAACAATACCGCCAACGCATCCAAGCTCACGAACTGTGAAGGAAAGGGTTGGTGTTGGCATAAGCTCGTCATAGAGGTATGCCGGAATGTTATTTTTTGCCATAACAAGCGCCGCTTCACGGGCAAATGTATCGGAATTGTTTCTTGAGTCATAGCCGATTGCAACACCGCGACGTACGTCCTCACCGTACTTATCAAGAAGGTAGGATGCAAAGCCCTGTGTCGCCTTCCTGATTATGTACTTGTTCATTCTGTTTGTGCCTGCGCCCATAACGCCGCGAAGTCCGCCTGTACCGAATTCAAGATCACGCCAGAAGCGGTCCTCGATTTCCTCGTTTGAAAGATTGGCGCTAAGCTCATTTCTTGTTGCCTCATCAAATCTTTCATCATTTTGCCAAAGCTTATAAGTATTTAAAATTTCCTTTGAAAGCTCTTTCATTTTTCAAAGTTCTCCTTTTTGAAGTTAAATGGAACGGAACAGCGTCGTTCCGTTCCATAGATATTATATACCGATTTTATTGGAATTACAACCGTTTTTATTCGCCCTTTGTATAAGCCAAAAGTCCGCCCGCCTTGAGAATATCAATCTGACGCTTTGTATAGCTGCATACAAGAGGAATTTTTTCACCATTTACGTCAAGAGTAATTTCGCCCTTTTCCATACCCTCAAATACATTTTCCAAGGATAATGTGTCACCCTGTGTACATTTTTCGTAGTCGTCTGGGTTTTTGAAGGTAAGTGGCAAAATACCTGCATTAACAAGGTTAGCTGCGTGAATTCTTGCAAAGCTCTTAGCAACAACAGCCTTTACTCCCAGATAAAGAGGAACAAGAGCCGCGTGCTCTCTTGATGAGCCCTGACCGTAGTTAGAGCCACCAACAATAATTGTTGACTTGTTAGCCAATGCTCTTTCGGCAAAGGTTTCGTCGCATACTGCGAAGCAGAACTTAGAAAGATAAGGAATATTTGAACGATATGGCAAAATCTTAGCACCTGCAGGCATAATGTGGTCTGTGGTGATATTGTCGCCAACCTTCAAGGTAAGCTTTGCTTCAATTTTGTTTTCAAGTGGATATGTAGTTGGGAAAGGCTTGATATTTGGTCCGCGAAGGATTTCCAAATCCTTTGCCTCTTCCTCGCTAGCAGGCATCACCACTGCGCTATCGTCAATCTTGAACGCTTCAGGCATTACAACCTCTTTGTACTCGCCAAGAGTGCGTGGATCTGTGATATAGCCTGTCAAAGCGGAAGCAACAGCAACCTCTGGAGAAACAAGATACACCTGTGCGTCCTTTGTGCCGCTTCTGCCCTCAAAGTTTCTATTGAATGTACGCAAGGAAACGCCTGCGGAGTTAGGCGAGAAGCCCATACCGATACAAGGACCGCAAGCACACTCAAGCACACGAGCGCCTGATGCCAAAATGTCGGACAACGCGCCACAGTCTGCAAGCATAGCAAGCACCTGCTTTGAGCCAGGGGACACGGACAAGCTAACGCTATCGTCAATCTTTTTGCCCTTCAACATGCTTGCCACTCTTAGCATATCGCGGAGTGAGGAGTTTGTGCAGGAGCCTATACATACCTGGTCAACCTTAATACCTGAAAGCTCCTCTGCGCTCTTAATATTGTCGGGGCTGTGAGGACAAGCCAAAAGTGGCTTGAGCTCGCTCAAATTAATATCGATAATTCTGTCATATTCTGCATCAGGGTCACTTGCAAGAGGAACATAATCAGCCTCTCTGCCCTGTGCCTTTAAGAATTCTCTTGTTGTTTCGTCAGATGGGAAAATAGAGGTAGTAGCGCCAAGCTCTGTACCCATATTTGTAATAGTTGCTCTTTCGGGAACTGAGAGTGTTTTCAAGCCCTCGCCGCCCCATTCGATAATTGCGCCAACGCCGCCCTTAACGGACAAAATGCGAAGAATTTCAAGGCTCACGTCCTTTGCGCTAACCCAAGGCTGAAGCTTGCCTGTCAAGTTAACCTTGAACATTTTTGGCATTGTGATGTAATATTCACCGCCACCCATAGCAACAGCAACATCAAGACCACCTGCACCGAATGCAAGCATACCGATACCGCCTGCGGTTGGGGTGTGGCTGTCAGAACCGATAAGAGTCATACCCGGAACACCGAATCTTTCAAGGTGAACCTGGTGGCAAATACCGTTACCCGGTCTTGAAAATCTAAGACCAAACTTCTTTGCAACAGACTGGATGTATCTGTGGTCATCTGCGTTTTCAAAGCCTGACTGTAGTGTGTTATGGTCTATGTATGCAACGGAGAGCTTTGTTCTAACTCTTGGAATACCGATAGCCTCAAATTCAAGGTACGCCATTGTTCCTGTTGCATCCTGTGTAAGTGTTTGGTCAATGCGCAGAGCAATTTCCTCGCCAACCTTCATTTCACCTGACACTAAGTGATTTTTAATAATTTTTTGTGCAAGTGTAAGTCCCATATTATTTACTTTTCAGCATCAAGCTGATCTCCTTCAATTTTTCTTCAAGCTCGTTTTCTGTAATAGAGCTTTGTCTGCCTGCCTCATACTGGTCATCAACCCAGGACTTGAGTGCAATTACGTGTGGGTCTTGCTTTGTTACCATCTTGTCACCCTCGAGCTCATAATGACTGTTAATCCAATATGCAATTCCTGCAAGACCTGAGGTTTTTGAAACGATAACTCCTGCGGAGCGGTTCAAAATCTTCTTTGTATTGAATATATTGTAGATTTCCTCGTCCTTCATAAGACCGTCAGCGTGGATACCCGCTCTTGTAAGGTTGAAGTTGTTACCAACAAATGGAGTCATCGGTGGGATTGTATAACCCATTTTATCTCTGAAGAAATGAGCTATTTCTGTAATTACAGTTGGGTCCATACCATCCATTGTACCCTTCAAGGAAGCGTACTCAAACACCATAGCCTCAAGAGGAATGTTGCCTGTTCTCTCTCCGATACCGAGGAGTGAGCAGTTAACGGCAGAAGCACCGTAAAGCCAAGCGGTTGTTGCATTTGCAACAGCTTTATAAAAGTCGTTGTGACCGTGCCACTCAAGCATTTCGCTTGGAATGTCGGAATAATGCTGCAAGCCGTAGATAATGCCGGGAACACTACGCGGCAAGGCAACCTCTGTGTAAGGTACACCATAGCCCATTGTATCACAAGCACGGATTTTAACAGGGATTTTTGCATCCTGTGACATCCTTTGAAGCTCGTTTACAAAGGGAACTACAAAGCCGTAGAAATCAGCTCTTGTAATATCCTCCAAGTGACAACGTGGGCGAATACCCGCTTCAAATGCATCATAAACAGACGAAAGGTAAAGATTGAGAGCTTCCTTTCTTGTCATTTTCAGCTTTTTGAAAATATGATAGTCGGATGAAGAAACAAGGATACCCGTTTCCTTAATTCCCAAGTCCTTTACAAGCTTGAAGTCCTGCTTATTTGCTCTTATCCAAGTGGTAATTTCAGGGAACGCAAGTCCGAGAGATTGACATTCCTCAACGGCACGTCTGTCCTTGTCACTGTAAATAAAGAACTCTGTCTGACGAATAATACCCTTTGGTCCACCAAGACGTGAAAGATATTTATAAATTTCCACAATGTCCTCAACGGAATATGGCTCAACGGACTGTTGTCCATCACGCAAGGTAGTATCTGTAATCCAGATTTCCTCAGGCATACCGATTGGCACACGGCGGTGGTTAAATGGGATTTTTGGCACCTCGTCATAAGGGTAAATATCCCTATACAAATTAGGCTCAGCAACGTCCTGAAGCTGATACTTATATGACTTCTGCTCAAGCAGATTTGTCTTGTTTGATATTTCAAGCATTTTGTTCACCTTCGCTTTAGTTAACTAAAATATTTTTTATTATATACTATAAGGTACGAAATGTCAAGAAAATTAATGAGATTTTTGAATATTTTTTCATTATATTCATAAAAACAAAAGGAAGCCTAAAATCAAGACTCCCTTATGTGTATAAAATTACTGAAGCTCAATGCCGAAAAGCAACGCCGCGTTATAAATATCCTGGCTATTTTTCTCGGACGATGAGGTTGAAAGCTTGTCTGCCAAAACACTTTCCAGCGCCGCTTTATCCTCTTGGCTGAGCATATGCTCAACGTTGAGTGGGTCGGAATTTGAGTTGCTTGTTGCGGATGCTATCATTTCCGTAGCTATAGGAGAGCTTAAAATACTGTCAACCAAGCCCTCTGCTGTTTCGCCCGTTCTTGATTCATCCGTTCCGTTTTCAAATACGTTTTCTATGTGGGTGTTACTGTGTACACCGTTAATAACTGTAATAACGTGCGCGGCAGACTCTACCTCTGCGTGCTTTTCATCCTCAATTGAGCCGTCTCCGTTTATGTCCTCATATGCGTGATTATGAATTGTATCTGCAACGTATGTGGCAATATTGGAAATTGTTTGTCCCTTCTCGCCTCGAACTCCGTATCTATGCAAATTTTCAGGAGTTACAAGCTCCTTGAGGGCATCTACGTCATCGGGAGAAACCTGCTCAAGCAGCACCTTCAATGCTTCCTCCTGCGCTTCTATGTCACCGTCCCACATAGCAATTGTAAGCCTTGTAAGGCTCTGTCTTGAAAGAAGAAGATTTTCCATATCCGCATTTGGCTTTGTTGCGTTATCTACAAAGTTTTTGTCGAAAATACCAATCTTTACGCAGGTTTCAGACTTCAAAAGAGTGTCAAGCAAAAACCTGTATGAGTTACCAAAGAAAATACTGTCGCGAAGCTGGTTAAGCGCTCTGCCAAGGGCGGCAAAGTCACCTGTTTTTACTATCTCGTCAACATAGCCCGATGTATCTACTGTGCTTGCAAAGTGACGAATTTCCTTTATAGCGGTTGCGAGTCTGTGACCCTCCTCAGTCATACTAAGAGCGGTAATTTGGCTCGCATCAATCTTTACAATTTCTCCATTGCCGTAGGGCTTGCCATTAACATTTTCGTAAACCTCGTACATAAAGCTCTGCAAGCCATCTACAAGGGTTGGCAAAATAGGTCTTGTTCTTTCGTTATTATAAAGAGTTATCAACACATCACTGTAAAAGTCACCGTTTTCCAGAACAACAAAAATATCGCCGTCCTCTTGGCTTAGCTGAGCAAACAAGCCGTAATCAACTGTGTGGTCAACCAATGTGCTAAGGGTTCTCAAATCCTTGACAAAGCCGTCCTTATCTGTGGTTGAGAAAATCTCCAGAAGGGTATGCACCACAGGGTCCAAGCTCTTGCCGTAATAGGGAAGCTCAAATCCAACAAGCTCACCCTTGTTGTGAAGCTCAGATGAAGCGGTGGACACAACGAAGGAAATAAGGGAAGTAAGATATTCGGACTCCTCGACCTTATCTATAAGTGCTGAAATGTTTTTGGAGTCTTCTTTTGTAAGATTTGTAAAATCCGCATCTATGAGCTTTTCGCCCGCAACATAAATGTTCACAAAGCTTTCTGTTTCGTCAGTTAAGGAAACGTCTATACCGTCAACGCCTGTTGTTGACAAAATATTAAAGAGCCACTGTCCGCCACAGGTGCTAACAGCACCAAAGCCGCCGCCTGTCACAGCGCCCTCATATTCATACACCTGCTCGGCAATTTCGCCAATGCCACCATTATTTTCCATAGCATTGTCTGCAATATGAACGGTATTGACACCGTATGTTGCAAAGCCCACAATTGGAACTAACAAAACAGCAATTGCCAAAACACTGCGAACAGCACCAAGAGCGCCACCAAGTATGCGGAGCGGTGCGCCAGGAGTTTTTGGAATTAGCAGCTTTTGAATAATGTTTTTCACAATTTTGATTATAATGCCCAATACAAAGAAAACTATCAAAAACAGGATCGGTGTAACAATGGCAATTGGCAAAGCCATGACCTGACTGAGGTCAACGGTGGTTAATAGCTCTCCCTCAGCCAAATAAGGCTCAAGACTCACAATAGCATTGGCTATTGCCTCGCTTTCCAAGCTTTCGTTCAAGGTTATCATCCAACCGTAAACTCTTTCGGGGCTGACCAACAGATTTGCAATACCCTTTGCAATAAATATTGATGCGATAGCATTGACAAGAACAAATCCAATGTCAGCCAAGGAACGGAACGTACCCTTGAAAATACCACGCACAAAGCCAATTATGGCAACAAGAGCAAACAAACCGATAGATGCCCAGTTGATAATTTGTACAATATCCATTTTTCTCTCCTCAATTAGTAAAGTGCAAGATGCACATCAATTCTTTAAGAATATGTATTTTATATTTTAGCACAATAAAATATATTTTTCAATACACAATTTCAAGTTGAGAATTTTTTGCTATATTTTGCGCAATTGCCGTATATCGTGGCAAATTCTACAAATAATATGTAAGCACAACAAATTTCAAAAGGAGAAATACTATGAAGGCTACGGGAATTGTACGTAGAATTGACGACCTTGGTCGTGTTGTAATACCAAAGGAAATAAGAAGGACTATGCGCATTCGCGAAGGAAGTCCATTGGAAATTTATACTGACAGAGAGGGTGAGGTTATTTTCAAAAAATACTCGCCTGTGGGAGAAATGGCACCGTTTGCATATCAATACGTTGATACGCTTAACAAGGTGTGCCAAATGAGTGTTGCCATAGCGGACAGAGACACTGTTATCGCTTGTGCGGGTGTTCCAAAAAAGGAGTATGCGGACAAAAAGCTAACAGAGGAATATGAAACACAAATTGAAGGCAGAGGAATGTATATTCACAAAAACGGGGCGCCACGTATCCAGATTTGCGAGGGCGCGGGAGCATACGTAAGATATGCTATGCCTATAATTTCCGAGGGTGATATTGTGGGTAGCATTGCTTGCATTTCCACAGAAGATGGTGGTCAGACCGACCCTAACAGTGCGGAAGCAAAGCTGATACAAACCGCTTCCTCATTCCTTGGACGACAATTTGAAGGGTAATTTTTATAAAAAAGTGGCACAGAGTGTGAGAATTTTACACTTTGTGCCTTCTTTTTTAAATTTTATGTTGCAGATAAATCAAAGTTATGATAAACTTAAATAGTCCAAAAGACCTTGGTATATGCCTTGGGCGAACAGTGACGGGTTGTTTGCCATAAAATTGGCTTCATAGGGATTTGAAATGAAGCCCAGCTCAACTAAAATTGCTGGCATATTTGTTCTGCGAAGGACATAAAGCCCCGGGCGTAGCTTGACACCGCGGTTTGGAAAGCCTGTTATTTCCGTTACCTCACGCACCACATCCTCAGCAAGAGATGCAGCCTGCGAGGGTGACGAATACACAAGCACCTCTGTACCTCTTGCACTTTGGGACACGGATGCATTTGTGTGTATGCTGATAAAATAGTCAGCTCCCCAGCTATTGGCGTCATTCACTCTTACGCGCAGGCTGGATGCGTTGGTTGTGCCAAGCTGTGTTGTGGGTGTGGGACGCGATAGACGCACCTCAAATCTTCCGTCATTTCGCAAAAGGGTGGCAAGGCTTTGCCCTACTGCATAGGAAATGTCCTGCTCGCGGTAGCCGTTGCCCTCTGCCCCTGTGTTTGGGGGATTTGGGTTATGTCCTTGGTCTATGTAAATTTTAATTGCCATAGCATACTCTCCTTTTTTACTATGACTATGTCACTGAGAATAACTGATGAGCGCAACGCTAAAAATCAGTGAGGTGACAGAGCCTTTACCATTATGCTATGCAATTTTTTCTGAAAGGTTATTAAAATGAGAGAATTTAGTAATATTGAGCATATTCTCAGCTACACAAGAAAGGCAGTTGAAGAATATGATATGATACAAAACGGCGACAAAATTGCCGTGGGAGTGTCGGGCGGAAAGGATTCCTTGACGCTTTTGTGCGCTCTTGCCAAGCTGAAGCGCATTTTGCCAATTAAATATGAGCTTGTGGCGGTTACCATTGATATGGGTATGCCCGAGAGTGATTTTTCCAAAATCGGCGAGCTTTGCGCTGAGCTTGAAATACCGTACCACGTGATTGACACACAGATTTACGAAATAATTTTCAACGTGAGAAAAGAAAAAAATCCCTGCGCCCTTTGTGCAAGAATGAGGCGCGGTGCCTTGCACGATGCCATCAAGGAGCTTGGATGCAACAAATTAGCTCTCGGTCATCATTATGACGATGTAATCGAAACCTTTATGCTAAATCTTTTCTTTGAGGGAAGAATCGGTGCTTTCCGTCCTGTTACATATCTTTCAAGGAAGGATATCACCATGATAAGACCTCTTATCTACGCACAGGAAAAGTACATAAAGGCATTTGCTCTCGGCGCGTGCTTGCCTGTCACCGAGGTGAAATGCCCTGCTGACGGCAACACAGAAAGAGCAAAAATGAAGGAATATCTTGCCCTCTTCGACAGAGAGCACAGAGGTCTTTACCACAGAATAATGGGTGCTATTCAGCGCGGTGAGGTTGACGGCTTCCACGTTGACTTTATTGATGCCGAGGAAAAGAAAAGACGCAAGGAGCTTTATAAAAGCCAAGAGAATGAATAAAAAAGAAGTGGGCGCGCCCACTTCTTTTTTATTTAAAGCTTCGATCGAAGCCGTTCAAGTCATAAAGATATACCTTGTCACAAATTTTACTGCCGTTATACAATGCTTCTTTGCTTTCGGAATCAGTAATAAAGTCGGGAAGCTGACTGAACAAAACCACGCAGGTATCATTTGCAAGCTCCTCTTCACTCCAATTGAATTTTCTTGTGCCAACTCTTTTTCTATCAAGCTTTTTGGAAATTATGTTTGCCTGCCACATACCGGGCTTGATTGCAAGGCGCGTGGATTTGTATATTTCAGCCATAGCTTCACTTGAAAAATGGTATGTGAAATAGCTTTTCTTTGGCTTTTCCACATAAATCCGCACTGTCTTGCCGTCCTTTTCTGCTACTATGTGACAGTGCTTTTTTCTTTGCCAAGATGTTGGCAATACACTACACTCCAAAACGGTGTAGCCCTTTGCTCTCAAATGCTTTTTTGAAAGAGAAAACACTTTTAAATATTTGATTAGGCGCACAGAGAAAATAACCGTCAAAATCAACACAAATGTAATAAACAATGGCACGTTATGTATGCCACCGCCAACGCCCTCGGGCAGAAAAATGCCCAGAAAGGTTATGGCTATTAGGCAATACAAAAGATATATCCACACAAACATATAATCACCTCATTATATATTTTAGCACATTTGCGTCCACTCGTCCATATACTGTCAGTTGTATGTGTCAACTGACGGTTGCACCTTATTTTTTGAGCACAAGCATATTCCAGGAATGCTTTTTAAGAGTAGCCTTGTTGCTGCCTTCAATATTTCTTTCCTTTGGTACAAGAGCTTCCTTGTCCTTGGTGTTTTCAAGCTTCAAATCATCCGCATAAAGCTCTATATGCTTTGTAAGCTTGTAATCCTCATAGCCCTCAAGACAAAGAGAAAGCTCACAGTCATCCGTCAAGGAACGGTTTGTGGCAAAAACAACAACCTCGCCCTTTTCCTCATTTGCTATTGTGGATGCGCAAAGATATGGAATGTTCCATCCCTCCTTGGATGTGTAGCTCTCACCGTCTATGCTTGTATTAAGGGTCACGCCGCTTCCGTACAGGGATGCGTACATATATGGATAGAATATCGTCTGCTTCCATGCTACGCCGTTATTTTCTGTCATAATGGGGGCAATTACATTTACAAGCTGAGCCAAGCAAGCAATTTTTACGCGGTCACAGTTGTTTTGCAACGTGGAGAGCAAGCAACCAACAAGCAAGGCATCCTCAAAATTGTACTTTTCCTCAAGGAGATGTGGGGCAATTTGCCACTTTTCAATTTTCTTTTCCTCGTCCCTGGTTCTATACCAAACATTCCATTCGTCAAAGGACAGATTTATTGTCTTTTGGCTGTTTTTCTTGGTCTTGATTTCGTCGCAGATAGCAGCGGTTTTCTTGATAAACCTATCCATATCCTCTGCTCTTGCAAGGTAATTGGCAGTATCGTCCTCGTTGTTGCCGTAGTAGCAATGCAAGGACAAATAATCAATGTAGTCATAAGTGTGGTCAAGCACTGTTCTTTCCCACTCCCCAAAGGTTGGCATATCGGAGCCTGAGCTACCGCAGGCAACAAGCTCAACTGTTGGGTCAACCCATTTTAAAACCTTAGCGGCTTCCGTTGCGGCTCTGCCATATTCCTCCGCGGTTTTATGGCAAATCTGCCAATAGCCGTCCATTTCGTTGCCTAAGCACCAAAGCTTAATATCAAATGGCTTTTCAAAGCCATTTGCGCGGCGGAGATTTGCATAATATGTATCTGTTGTACCGTTGCAATATTCAATGCACGCACGCGCCTCGTCAGGACCTCTTGTGCCCAAGTTAACAGCCATCATAACATCTGTGCCTGCGCGCTTTGCCCATTCCTGAAATTCGTCAATACCGACCTGGTTTGTTTCAACGGAGAGCCACGCAAGGTCAAGCTTTTTGGGGCGCTTGGATTTATCTCCTATACCGTCCTCCCAATTATAGCCAGACACAAAGTTCCCGCCCGGGTAACGGACGATTGGCACGTTCAATTCCTTAATCATTTGAAGCACGTCTTTTCTAAAGCCGCACTCGTCTGCGGTTTCGTGTGTTGGCTCGTATATGCCGTTATAAACGGCTCTGCCAAGATGCTCGATAAATGAGCCATATATTCTCTTATCTATTTCTCCAACCGTGCTATTTTTGTTTACAGTTATTTTTGCTTTCATTATTCTATCCTCATCATTCCTTTATAAAGTATGGCAAAATCTCAAGTGGCGCATCAACCGTAACGGTACAGCCGCCTGTATATTCCGTCTTGCCAAGATATTTCCATTTGCCCGCGGGCAACAAAACCTCTCGTTTATTTTCCCCTTTTTTCAAAACGGGAGCAACAAGCACCCTCTCTCCCAGCATAAACTGGTCGGTTACTCTTTCATATCCCATATGTGGATATTCATATTCCATATGACGCACAATAGGCTCACCTGAAGCGGCGGATTTTTCCACCTGCTCCGTAATATACGGTGCAAACTCACGGTGAAGCTTAGCCGCTTCAAGACAAAGCTCCGCGTGCTTTTTATCAAGCACACGCCAAGGCGCCCAGGAAAATTGCATCATTGGGAAAAGGGCGCTAACCTGTGCCATACGCACAAACAGCTCGTTGTCAATTTTAAAGCCAGGTGTATAGTTAAGCGACCACCATCCGCCACCTATCATATCTGGACAGATAAATGGGTGTCCGATAAGCCCCTGTAAAAGTGCTGAGGGGATAATGGTATTGATGCCGTAGCCGTCCCAGCTATGATCTCTGTCCTGCAAGCGCTGAATAACCGCTTGTCCGCCACCCTTAAAGGTGTCCTTGTACTCATGATATTCATATCTTGTGCCAAACTCATTCCACGCGCGGTTAAGCTCCGCAGGTGAATATTTAGTCTGCTCACCGTTTACAATACTCTTTGAGTTATACATCTCAATATTACCGCCGTCGAACTTGAAGCCGTCAACGCCGTACTCATCTATGAGCTTGCGTAGCCTGGAATCCAAAAACTCCCTGTCAACCTCTTTACACATATTGAGTATGGAGCTAAAGCCGTTCCACCACTCCACAAGAGCAGGCAAGCCCGAATCTGTACGCAAGAAATACTCACGGTCACCGCAAGCTCCGTCCAAATAATTGTGATATGGGAAATAGCTCATGCTGAAAGTCTGACCGTCCGAGGTAACAAGGGGAACGACCCACAGCATAACCTTAAAGCCAAGCGCGTGCAGCTCCTCTATCATTGCCTTAGGGTCGGGGAATTTAACAAAATCCCATTCCCAAAGCCCGTACCTTGTGTGCCAGCCCTCATCTATCATTAATACACCGGGCTCATATCCGTTATCTACTATACCGTGAGCATATTTGAGGATAGACTCTTGATTTTGATGATAGTCAAGCTCCATCCAGCTATTATACTGTGCGGTTTCAAAGAACTTAAGGGGTGGCACCTTGCCTGTAAATTTAAAGTGCTTTTCCTGTGCGGTCATATACGCATCGCGCAGGCAGTCCCCTGCCTCGACAAGCAAAATTTCCCCGTCAGCTCTTAAGTCAAATTCACCGTTTTCTATGTGGACAGTCATTGGCTCCTCGCACCAGATGTATCTACCCATTGTGGACACGAAAAGGGGCATTGTCTGATTGCCGCCCAAGGACATATCGTAGTCGAACTTTGAATTCTTGTCAAAGGGATTTTTCATAGCCTCAGCAACTGAGCCGCCGTACCATATTTCCCCATCGAGCATTTTTACCTTTAAATTCATACGCGCACCTCTACTGTGGTAAACTTCTAGTATATTCTACCACATAAGGCTAAAATAATCAATACCGTGTTTTGCAAAAAGGCTTGACATTCAAAGAACTTTGTGCTAAAATAACAAGCAATATATAACACTTGTTATTTATAGGAGATAGCTATGCCACCTAAAGTGAAAATTACCAAGGAAGATATTATAACCGCCGCTATTCAGCTTGTGCGAGCAAACGGTGCAAGCGCGCTTAATGCCCGTGGAATTGCCGCCTTTTTGAATTGTTCAACCCAGCCTGTTTTTTCTAATTTTGCATCTATGGTTGACTTAGAGCAGGAAACAATAAATACTGCCTATCAAATGTACCTTGACTTTATAAAAAATGAAGCAGAAAGCGGAAAATACCCGAAATATAAGGCGTTCGGTATGGCTTACATCCGATTTGCAAAGGAAGAACGGGAGCTTTTCAAGCTTTTGTTTATGCGCGACAGAACAGGCGAGGATTTGTCGCCCTCAACAGACTTTGAAGCATCTGTACAAATGATAATGGAAGGCTGCGGTGTGCCGCAGGAAACGGCGGCACTGATGCACATGGAGATATGGAGCTGTGTACACGGCTTTGCCGTAATGATTGCTACATCATTTTTGCCCTTAGACACAGAGGCTATCAGTGATATGATTTCCGATGTTTATCACGGCTTGCGCACAAGACACATTTACAAGGAGAGCAAAAATGGAAGCAATTAAGATTGTAGGACTCACAAAAAAATACAAGGAATTAACCGCCGTTGAAAATCTTTCACTCACCATCAACGAGGGTGAGCTATTCTCTCTTTTAGGAGTAAACGGGGCTGGCAAAACCACAACTATTAAAATGCTTTCCTGCTTGACAAAGCCAAGCGCGGGCGATGCTTTTTTGCTTGGCAAAAGTATCTTTTCAGAAGCTGACAAGGTGAAGGAATTAATTGCCGTTTCCCCACAGGAAACCGCCGTTGCCCCAGGACTTACCGCCAAGGAAAACTTGATGCTTATTTGCGGAGCTTATGGCTTTTCCAAGGACAAGAAAAACGCCAAAATTTCCGAGCTTACAGAGCTTTTAGGACTTGATCCCATACTTAACAGAAGAGCAGGCAAGCTCTCGGGCGGTTGGCAACGCAGGCTAAGCATTGCAATGGCGCTGATTAGCGAGCCGAAAATACTGTTTCTTGACGAGCCTACTCTTGGACTTGACGTTATTGCAAGAAGCGAGCTTTGGGATATTATTCGCGCTTTAAAGGGTGAGGTAACTATCATTTTGACTACTCACTATATGGAAGAAGCAGAAGCTCTTTCCGACCGCGTGGGAATCATGAAGGATGGACGCTTGCTTATTTGCGACACCGCCGAAAATATAAAGACCTCCACCAACGCAAAAAGCTTTGATGAAGCCTTTATCAATATTGTAAAGGGGGTGGCAAAATGAAAATGCTATCATTTGCTGTAAGAACCACCAAGGAAATTCTGCGTGACCCGCTCACAGTCTGCTTTGGTCTTGGCTTTCCCATTGTTCTGATTTTATTGCTCAGTGCTATACAAGCAAATATTCCTGTGGAGCTGTTTACAATACAAAATCTCTCTCCGGGAATTACAGTATTTGGTCTTTCATTTATGTCGCTTTTCTCTGCCACGTTAATTGCCAAGGACAGAGGTAGCTCCTTGCTACAAAGACTGTACACCACTCCCCTGACACCCTTGGATTTTATTCTCGGCTACACACTGCCTATTATTCCCTTTGCGGTTATGCAAAGCGTTATTTGTTATATTGTAGCGGTAATACTTGGACTTGATATTACGGTAAACATATTACTTGCCGTCTTGTTTATAATACCGATTTCCATTCTTTTTATCGCACTTGGGTTGCTTTTTGGCAGCATTTTGAGCGACAAGCAGGTGGGTGGCATTTGCGGAGCGTTGCTAACAAATCTTACCGCTTGGCTCTCGGGCACTTGGTTTGATTTGGAGCTTGTTGGTGGCGGCTTTAAAAAAGCGGCCTATGCTCTTCCATTTGTTCACGCGGTTGAGCTTGAGCGCGCCATTATTGACGGTAGCTTTGGCAATATATTCCCTCACCTTTTATGGGTGCTTGGATATGCAATTATCACCCTTGTTATTGCTGTATTACTCTTTTTAAGACAAATGAAAAGACAATAAAATAAAGACCGCAGATGCTTCTGCGGTCTTTATTTTATTCTGTTGTGTAGTTATCAAAATAACCCTGGATATAAACGATAGGTGTACCCTTATCGCCTGAGCCAGATGTCAAGTCACAAAGTGAACCGATAAGGTCTGTCAAGCGTCTTGGTGTTGTGCCCTCGGAAATCATTTGACCAACGAGGTTGCCGTCCTTTTCCTGAATCTTTTCCTTAATAGCTGCCTTAAGCTCATCGCCGGAAAGAGCAGCAAAATCGTTATCAGCCAAATATTTGAGCTTGAGCTCGTTTGGTGTACCTTCAAGACCTGCTGTGTAGCCAGGGGAAACAATTGGGTCTGCAAGCTCCCAAATCTTACCAACGGGGTCCTTGAACGCACCGTCGCCGTAAACCATAACCTCAATCTGCTTGCCTGTTGCATCAAAAAGCTTCTTCTGAATAGCCTCAACAAATGGCTGACAGTCACGTGGGAAGAGCTTAACAGATTCCTCTGTTGCCTTGTTAGAGCCCAAAAGACCGTACTCTGCGTTAAAGCCACTGCCGTTTACAGAGTGGTTAAGAATTTCGTCAAGACCGTAGTTAATCTCAACGCCTGCGTTTTTGAGAAGTCTCTTTGTACGGAAGCGAGAATGAATATCACAGTTAAGAACGTTCTTTGTATAGTTAAGGATTGCACGTGGGTCGTTAGCGAAAATAATTTCAACCTCTGCACCGCACTCCTTGATAAGACCCTCGTAATATTCAACATAGTCAACGCCTGTGAATGGGTGCTTTTCATAACCGAAAAGCTCTCTGTATGTCTTGAGGTCAAGAACGTCTGTATATGGGTTAACGCCCTTTTCGTCAAGCATATCAAGGCTGATCAAGTGGTTACCAACCTCGTCGGATGGGTAAGAAAGCATAAGAACTATCTTCTTTGCGCCCTTTGCAATGCCGCGCAAGCAAATAGCAAAGCGGTTACGTGAAAGAATTGGGAAAATAACACCAACGGTTTCACCGCCGAACTTAGCGCGAACATCCTCTGCAATATCGTCAACAGTTGCGTAGTTACCCTGCGCTCTTGCAACAATAGCCTCTGTCATAGCTACAACATCACGGTCGTGAATAGCAAAACCGTCTTCCTTTGAAGCTTCAAGTACTGTGTTTGTAACAATATCTACGAGATTATCACCCTGACGGATAATAGGAGCACGAAGACCTCTTGATACAGTGCCGACCATACGACTCATAAATTTATACACTCCTTTTAAAGTCTGCCGAGGCAGAACCGAAAATTCATTAAAAAGCTATCGCGTTTTTTAACGTAATATAGTATAGCAAAAAAAGTGTCAAATGTAAAGTAAAAATTTGCACAAATCTTAAATTTTTTGTAATATGACGTATATGGGCGAATTTTCAGTTATTTTTTTGTACATTTTAACATTTTGTATATCATATGCACAACTGTTCATTTGATAATATTCTACATTGTTCTCACTTTTTCGCGTTTGAAATCAATAAATAATTGACTTTTTTATTATTGTGTGATATTATATATTAAATTCATTTCATTGAGGTGATATTATGGACAAATTACTAAAATTGTTAGAAGAAGATGCTACATTAACTGCTGAGCAGCTTGCTCTTATGCTTTCCAAGGAGCTTGGCGAGGTTAAGGAGCTTATTTACAAATACGAAAAGGACGGGGTTATTCTTGGCAAGAAAACCATTATTGACTGGGACAAGACAGACTCCGAAACTGTAAATGCCATTATCGAGGTCAAGGTAACTCCTCAACGTGACCGCGGCTTTGACAGAATTGCTGAAAAAATTTATAACTACCCTGAGGTTAAGTCACTTTACTTGATGTCCTCAGGTGGATTTGATTTTACTCTTTTGTTAGAGGGCAAAACCATGCGAGAGGTGGCTACCTTTGTTACTCAAAAGTTAGCTCCTATTGACTCCGTTACCGCCACTGCCACTCACTTTGTTTTGAGAAAGTACAAGGACAAGGGCGTAATTTACGGTGCAAACGAGATAGACGAAAGAGGAAATGAATAAATGCTTGACTACGAAAAAATGCTGAACGATACGGTGCGCGAAATGAAGCCGTCTGGCATACGTAAGTTTTTCGATATGCTAAGCGGCATGCAGGACGTTGTTGCGTTAACTGTTGGTCAGCCTGATTTTATAACACCGTGGCACATACGTGAGGCGGCTATTGAAAGTATAGAAAAGGGTAAAACCTACTACACCTCAAATGCAGGCACTCCCGAATTAAGACTTGAGATTTCCAAGTATATGAAGCGCCGCTTCAATGTTAACTACAAGCCACAAGACGAAATTTTTGTAACTGTTGGTGGCAGTGAGGCAATTGATGTTGCAATGAGAGCCATTTTGAGCCCTGGGGATGAGGTTATTTTGCCACAGCCTGCCTTTGTGTGCTATGAGCCGATTGCTCAAATGCAGGGTGCTCGTGTTGTACATATTGACACTAAGCTTGAAAACAATTTCAAGGTAACGGCTGAGGAAATAAAAAATGCCATTACCGATAAAACAAAGATGCTCATCCTTCCGTTCCCGAACAATCCAACGGGTGCTATTTTGACCCGTGAGGAGCTAATGGAAATTGCAGAGGTATTGCGTGACACTAACATCTGTGTTCTTTCCGACGAAATTTACGCAGAGCTTACCTATGGCAGAGAGCATGTTTCTATTGCGGAAATTGACGGAATGTGGGAGCGCACAATTATTGCAAGCGGCTTTGCCAAGGCATATGCAATGACAGGCTGGCGTTTAGGTTATATTTGCGCGCCTGCGCCCCTTACTAAGCAAATGCTCAAAATCCATCAATATGCTATTATGTGTGCATCTACCGCTTCACAGTTTGCGGCGGTTGAGGCTCTGCGCAACGGAGATGAAGACGTGGAATACATGCGTGGCGAATATAACCGCAGACGTACATTCCTTTTAGAAGGCTTGCGCAAAATCGGTATTGAGTGCTTTGAGCCTGAGGGAGCATTTTATCTGTACCCTAACATTGGCAAGTTCGGTCTTTCCAGTGAGGAGTTTGCAGAAAGGCTTCTTTATGAGCATAAATGCGCTATTGTTCCAGGTACTGCATTTGGCGAGAGCGGCGAGGGATTTGCAAGAATTTCTTATGCTTATTCCTTAAAGCATCTTGAACAGGCACTTGAGCGAATTGAGGCTTTTGTGACAAAGCTAAAGAAAGAAAAATAACAAACAAAAGGACTGCTATCATTTAGCGGTCCTTTTTAACGGCAAGGACACCTCATCCGTCACGCGGTGCGTGCCACCTTCTCCCACCAAAGAAGGCTTTAAAACGCTCTTTAATTTCTTTAAAGGTATTGACTATTCACACAAAAAGGAGTACAATGTCAATATTAATTAAAGGAAAGGTGTCTTATGTTGACTCGCAGAGCTTATTTTGCCCGCGGACTAAGAGATGGCTTACCTATTGCCCTTGGTTATTTCGCAGTCGCTTTTGCGTTGGGAATCAAGGCGACAGAGGCAGGCATGCACCCTTGGCAGGCGGCGCTCATGTCCTTTTTGAATGTCACCTCCGCAGGCGAGGCGGCAGGCATTGCCCTTATTGGTGCGGGCACTACATATTTTGAAATTGCATTTACACAGTTGGTTATTAATATAAGGTATCTTTTGATGTCCTGTGCCCTTTCTCAAAAGCTATCGCACAAGACAGGACTTATACCTCGCTTGCTTGTTGGCTACGGAGTCACTGACGAAATTTTTGGCATTTCCGTATCCTGTGACGGCGAGCTGTCCCCATATTACAGCTATGGAGCTATTTGTGTGGCAGTACCCGGTTGGACACTTGGCACGCTGTTCGGCTCAATTATGGGTGAGCTATTGCCTGCCCGTGTGGTGGTTGCTCTTAGTGTGGCACTCTATGCTATGTTTATCGCAATTGTTTTGCCACCTGCACGCAAGAGCCGCGTTATTGCTCTGCTTGTTTCTGTATCTATGGCTTCAAGCGCGCTTTTGTCCTTCCTTTGCAGCAAGTTGAATTGGGCTTGGTTCAGCGAGGGCTTCAGAATTGTTGCGTTAACTGTTGTTATATCATTGATGTTTGCAATTTTGTTCCCTGTTAAGGAAAAGGGGGTATCAAATGAAGGTTAATGTTCTTATTGCTATTTTAGTTATGGCAGGAATCACTTATCTCATTCGTGTGCTTCCCTTGGTTCTCATACGCAGAGAGATAAAAAGTCCCCTTATTCGCTCATTTTTGTATTACGTACCGTATGTAACCTTATCGGTTATGACATTCCCTGCTATCATTTATTCAACGAGCACGCCTTGGTCCGCACTTGCCGCTTTGGTTGTTGCGGCACTCCTTGCACTCAAGGGATGCAAGCTACCGCTTGTTGCAGCCGCCGCTTGTATTACTGTATTTTTAGTTGAATTAATACCGTTTTAAATAACGAAAAAATCAGGAATTTTTGATAATTCCTGATTTTTTAGCATGTAGAATTAATGAAGAATATATAGCCCAATACGTTTTCGATATACTTGACGAGTTAAATGACGATGAAGTGTTAAGCCTATTGACCCCACTTATTAACGAAACACGCTAAGGTTACAAAAAACTATACAAAAAACGAAGCCGCTTCAATTATGTAAGCGGCTTCTTGTTTACTTGTTATATTCCTCAAAAATGTCAACATAGTTGTTTGCCAAATCAAGCCTTTTTACAATGCTGACTAAATGGTCGGCACACGCTTGATAGCTTTCAATTTCTTCATTATTTAACTTAGATAAAGAATTTTGAATGTCTGATTTGTAAAAATGAAATGCATCATAAATTGAGATGCTTCCGTAGAGGTTTGAAACATATTTGTTTTTTGTCATTGAATAGGCACATTTGTAATTTGGGTCTGCCAATAGCTCCCTGTGGCTTTCAAAATACAATAATATTTCCTTTAATATTTCGTTTTGTATTAATCTGAAGTTTTTCAAGCTTGTACCTCCGTCACACAATTATTTAATGCATCAATTTGATTATACACAATTTGTTTGTTATAGTCAATACATATGCACAATTTATTTGTGCATAATTAACACAAGTGTGTGATACAATTATACACAAGAGGGGGGTGCGACAGATGTTTAAAGAAGAATTATTTTATAAAAGGCTCGTTGAACTTAGAATGGCGAAAAATGTTTCAGCAAGAGATATGAGCCTTTCTTTAGGACAGAGTCCAAACTATATAAATAACATTGAAAATGAACGCAGTTTCCCATCTATGCAGGTGTTTTTCTATATTTGTGACTATTTTGATATTTCACCTATGGAGTTTTTTGATATGGAGTCCTCAAATCCGTCAAAGCTAAAGGAATTGACGGAAAAGATGAAGCCGTTAAATAATAATCAGCTTGCTCTTATCGAGAACATGATTGATAATATGAAATAATAAACACAGAATTAAGTAAATACCCCGACGGATTCAAATGTCCGTCGGGGCGTTTTTTTATTAGATTAGCGCTTATTTTTAAAGAAATTTGTCAGGATTTGAGCGCACTCGTCGGCAAGCACGCCGCTTGTGATTTGTGGCTTGAAAAGCGGGTAATCTGTCAGGTTAAGCATTGTGCCAAATGCCCCTGCCTTATGGTCAGGTGCGCCATATACAACGCGCTCAACACGGGCATTGACTATTGCACCTGCGCACATAGGGCAAGGCTCCAAGGTGACATACATTGTGCATCCCACAAGTCGCCAACCGCCCAGCCTTTTGCAAGCCTCGTCAATTGCCTTGATTTCCGCGTGATAGAGGGCGTTTTTCCCATATTCGCGAGTGTTATAGGCACTTGCTATAACCTCACCGTTGCGCACGATAACTGCGCCCACAGGCACCTCGTCCTCATTTTTTGCCTTTTCTGCCTCGACAAGCGCCAGGCGCATAAAAATTTCGTCCGTCATATGTCTGCTCTGTCCATATACTTAGGTCCGTTCAAGGCAATAAATTCCTTTCTTGCCACTATATCGTCACCCAAGAGAGTTTCAAATATTCTTTGTGTTTCAAGCTCATCTGCCGGGTTAACCTGCACAAGACGGCGTGTTTCGGGATTCATTGTAGTTTCCCACATCATTTCAGGCTCATTTTCACCAAGTCCCTTTGAACGTTGGATTGTGTACTTCTGGCCCTCTAATTTTGCAAGAATTTCTGCCTTTTCAGGCTCGTTGTATGCAAAATAGATTTTGTCCTTTGGACCTGTGATTTCGTAAAGAGGAGATTCTGCAATATAAACCTTGCCCTCTTTGATAAGGGTTGGGAGCAAGCGGTAGAACATTGTAAGAATAAGTGTTCTTATCTGGAATCCGTCCTCGTCGGCATCGGTACAGATAATAATTCTGCGCCATTTAAGGTTGTTCAAGTCAAACATAGACATACCGTCCTTGGACTTGGTTTTAACCTCAACGCCACAACCGATAACCTTCAAAAGGTCAACGATAATATCGCTCTTGAAAATCTTATCATAGGAGCTTTTCAAGCAGTTAAGAGTTTTACCGCGGACAGGAATAATTGCCTGGAACTCGGAATCTCTGCCAAGCTTACAGGATGTCAAGGCGGAATCACCCTCAACTATGTAAAGCTCGCGAATGTCAGGATCCTTGGAACGGCAGGCAACAAATTTTTCAACACTATTACTAAGGTCACTTGATGTGGCAAGCTTTTTCTTAAAGTCAATTCTTGACTCCTCAGCTCTTTCCCTTGAGCGCTTGTTGATAAGCACCTGATTTGCGAAAATCTGCGCTTGAGCGCGGTTTTCAGTAAAGAAGATTTCCAGCTTACCTCTTATAAACTCGCAAAGGGCATCCTCAATAAACTTGTTGGTAATTGCCTTTTTTGTTTGGTTTTCGTATGAGGTTTGTGTGGAAAAGCTATTGATAACGAGAACAAGGCAATCCTGTACATCAACAAAGCTGATGCCGCCCTTGTCCTGCTTGGTATAAAGATTGTTTTCCTTGATATACTTGTCAAGCTCGCGGACAAATGCGCGCTTCACAGCCTTGTCGGGTGAACCACCGTGCTCGAGGAAGCTGGAGTTATGATAATATTCAAGCATCAGATGCTCAGGCTTATTGGAAACGCAGAAGGCGATTTGAGCATTAAGCTCGTATTCATCCTTGTCCTCTCTGTCGCGTCCCCTAGCGCTCATATCCCAGAACACAGGGGCAGTTAAAGCGCCGTCACCTGTTTTCTCGTTGATATAGTCGAGAATACCGTTTTTATATAAAAATTCGCTCTTACCAAACTTGCCGTTTTCCTCTTGGTAATTAAGAACCAGCTTCAAGCCTGCATTAACAACCGCCTGCTTATGCAAAACATCCAAGAAATATTCCTTGGGAATATAGGTGTCAGTAAAAACCTCAAGGTCGGGACGCCAACGGGTAAGCGTACCTGTGCGCTTCAGGCGTCTGTCCTCTATCGGTGTGATTTTCAGCTTTGATGCAGGATTACCCTTTTTGAAGTGAATCTCATACATAGTGTCGCCCTTGTATGAGTAAACATCCATAAACTCAGAGGAATACTGAGTTGCGCAAGCGCCCAAGCCGTTCAAGCCGAGGGAGTATTTATACGCACCCTTTTCCTTGTTATTATCGTACTTACCGCCTGCATAAAGCTCGCAATAAACAAGCTCCCAGTTGTATCGGTTTTCCTTTTTATTGAAGTCGAGAGGAACACCACGACCGCGGTCGTCCACCTCAATAGTTCTGTCCTTGTAAACAGTGATGGTAATTTCCTTACCGTAGCCCTCACGGCTTTCGTCAATGGAGTTAGAAAGAATTTCAAAAAAGGAGTGCTTACAACCCTCAAGTCCGTCAGAGCCGAAAATTACGGCAGGTCTTTTGCGGACACGGTCTGCACCCTTTAACGATGATATACTCTGGTCTGTATATTCTTTTCTCGCCATTTTACCCTCCTAAATACGTATTGCAACACTTTTATAAATTAATTGTAACACAAACAAATATTTATTTCAAGGGGGAATTTATATTGACAAAAAATTCGCCTCGGGGTATAATTTAATTAAGACTTACAAGGAGGCATTTATGAAGGATTTTTTTATCAAAAACGGAATAGAATTTGCATCCTGCATTCCCCTTTCCGAATGCAAGATTATAAAGGAATATTTGCTCTCTAAAAACGGCTTTGACAAAAGCTCTAATGTCATTATGATGCTCATTCCGTACCGCCCAAGGACCGCACCTGTCAATCTTTCTGTATATGCTTCTGTCAAGGACTACCACGCGTTTGTTGATAGTCTAAGCGCAGACTTAAGCGCTTATGTAGCGGAAAAGTACCCACTCGGTCACTTCAAGCTATTTGCTGATCACTCCCCCATTGACGAGGTACACGCCGCTTGCATTTCGGGTCTTGGCTTCATTGGTGACAATGGGCTTTTGATAAATGAAAAATATTCCTCATTTGTTTTCTTAGCCGAGTGTATTACCGATATGAGCCCACAAGAAATTGGCTTGGAGTATGCGCAAAACCCAAAGGTGACTGAATGTCTGCATTGTGGCAAATGCGCCGCCTCTTGCCCCTCAGGCTGCATAAAAAAGCGCGGGGACGTGGACAGAATTAACCCCAAAACCCTGTGCTTGTCTGCCGTTACACAGAAAAAGGGCGAGCTTACCGAAAGTGAGCAGGAAATGATGATTAAGCACAACACACTGTGGGGCTGCGATATATGCCAAAATGTATGTCCGTACACAAAAAATGCGGAATTTTCACCTGTACCCTATTTCAACGAGGATTTAATCACAAGGCTTGATGCGAAAACTCTTGCAGATTTAAGTGATGAGGAATTTTTGGCACGCCCATTCTCCTGGAGAGGCAGGGCGGTTGTTGAGAGAAATATAAAAATAATGACGAAAGGAGAGGCTGAATAATGGTAACATTGCTTTTGGGCGCACACGGATGCGGAAAAAGCACCTATATTATTGACCGAATCAAGGAAGATTACAAAAACAAGCAGCTCTCCTTGTTAATTGTGCCTGAACAACAAACAGTAGTGGCAGAAAGGCAATTGACAGAGGCGCTGCCCCCGTCGGCACAGCTATACACAGAGGCCACTAACCTTACAAGACTTGCAAACTCGGTTTTTCGCAAAACGGGTGGACTGAAATATAACTACATTACTAAGGGTGGGCAAACACTTATTATGTATCGCGCTATTTGCGAGGTGCGTGACGTGTTGAAGCAATACAAAATCCCACGCGGACGTGAAAAGAGCTGTATTTCGCTTTTCCTTCAAGCCATTGGAGAAATGAAATCCTACGGTGTTGATATTGCGCGCTTGGAAAATGCTTTGCCTCATGTTGAAAGCGAGAGCTTGAAGGCGCGAATTGAAGATATAATTACCGTTTGGTCGGTTTATGACAGAATTCTTTTGGAAATGTACGACGATCCATACGATGACCTGCGTATGCTTGAAAAAAAGCTGGGGGAGTGTGCGTTTTTCAAGGATTACAACATTTATATTGACTCATTTTACGGCTTCACAAAAAGTCAGCTCGACGTTATCACACGATTGATACAGGACTCAAAAAATGTAACCGTTGCTCTTGACTGTCCCGTGGACTCCGAGGTGACAAGCCTGCAATATGCAAAAATTGCGGGCACTAAGGCTAAGCTCACATCCGTTTGCAAAAGACTCAAGCAAAATGTGGAGATAATCCCATTTAACACGGATTACAAGCACGCAACCCCTGACCTTGCGCACGCATGTCACAATCTGTGGCAATTTGATGCGCCAAGCATCCCCTGTCAAGGAAATGTTTCCCTTGCTTTAGCGGATGACGAGTTTTCGGAATGTGAATATGTTTGTGCAAAGATTAAAGAGCTTATACAAGGCGGCGAGCAATACGGCAGTATTGCAATAATTGCGCGAAATACAGCCACGTATCAAGGCATAATTGATTTTTGCCTTAAAAAATACGAAATACCGCACTATATGTCTGTGCCGTCGCGCTTGACCTCACGTCCTGTTGTCAAAATGGTGTTGTCTGCCCTGAATACAATCTCCGCTTGGCGCAGCGAGGACCTTGTCAGCTACCTAAAATGCGGCTACACAGATATTAGCCAAAGTGACCTTTGCTTATTTGAAAGCTATGTTTACAGGTGGAGCATCTTCGGCAAGAAATTTAAAAATGACGACTATTGGTCCGCCAACCCTGACGGATTTGTTGGGTCGCCCACAAAGGCACAGATTGACACCCTTGCCAAGATACAAGCGGTGCGCGAGAAGGTAATTGAAAAGCTATCAATTCTTGAACAACCATTTATCAAGGGGCTTTGTGTAAGAGAGTGCTGTGTTGCCGTATATGAATTTCTAAATGCTTACGGTGCTTTGGCGCAGATTAACAAGGAAATCAGAGCCGCGGACAATGATGAAGCCCAGGAGCTTTCCCAGGTTTGGTATGCGCTAATGGAAGCACTTGAGCTTGTTGCCAATATTTCAGGGGACTCAGTGTGCGATATTGACACATTTATCACCCTTTTGAGCTACGCTATGATGGACTCCAAGATTGGAACTATTCCAACCGGCGAGGACGTTGTGACAATTGCCGACGCGTCCTTGGTAAGAGCAAAAAACATACGACACGTGTTTGTTTTAGGCGCTAACGAGGGCACATTCCCTGCGGTTGTCAACGACAATTCATTTTTTACCGACAGGGACAAGATTGAGCTTGAAACCTTGGAAATTGACTTGTCCGCCAAAACAGACGAGCGAGGAGATGATGAGCTTTTATTCTTCAAAAATGCTCTGTCTGTTGCATCTCATTCTGCCACGGTTCTTGCGTTAAAGAAAACCATCGGCGGTCAAATCAAAGAGCCATCCATTGGCTACAACCGCATAAAAGCACTTCTTTCGGGTGTTACCGAGGTTGACACATCGCGTATCAACATAATTGACAAAATATACACAAAGGAGATGGCAAGGGAGCTTTTAGGCACCTGCTCACGGGAGCTACAAAGGGCTATTCTTGATACAACGGGCCTTGAAAAGCCTGTGGGTGCATTTGTAAACGACAAGGACACAATCTCCGAGGAAACCGCAGGTGAGGTGTTTGGTGAAAGACTGTATTTGTCAAAATCCACCATCGAAACATTTGCAAAATGCCGCTTTAACTACTATTGCTCATATATTTTAAAGCTACGTGACAGTGAAAAAATCAAGTTTACCCACAACGATATAGGTACGCTTGTTCACGCGATTTTTGAGCATTTCTTGAAGCTATATAACAAGGAGCAACGAGATTTTTCTGACGAGGAGATTTTGGAGCTTGTTACAAGGCTCACAGACGATTACACACAAGCGGTGTGCGGCATACATGCGGTTTCCAGCAAAATGAAGCATCTGCTCGACAGACTGAAAAGCACTGTTTGCGTTTTTGTAAAATCAATGCTTTTAGAAATCAAGAGCAGCAAATTTGTGCCTGAGCATTTTGAGGTTTCCATAAACGGCGACGGCAAAAGCGCTCCTCTTCCCTTGGAGTTTAAAATTAATGACAGCTGCACCGCAGTTATGACAGGTATTGCTGACAGAGTTGACATTTGCCGTGAGGGAGATATCGCTTACATTAAAATAGTTGACTACAAAACGGGCAACTATGAGTTTAAGCTATCACGCATCAAAAACGGATTAGATATGCAAATGCTTATTTATCTTCTTGTGCTCTGCTCTATGCAGGAAAGCGAATTCCGTCAAAGCGTGCTTGGCTTTGCAGAGAAAATCGAGCCTGCGGGTATTATGTATTTGTCGTACAGAATAAACAAGACCGATGCCAGCCGCGAGGTGGACCTTAGCTCGCAAGCGGCTATTGAAAATGAAGCTGCCGCTATCGAAAGCAAGGTGACGCGCCACGGCTTGGAGCTTGATGACCAATCACTTCTTTCAAATGACAATAGATTTAATCTAGGTGCAAAATCACAGGTTAGCCTTGATGATTTTGGCGAAATATTTGAGCTAGTAAAAAGCACAATTGTTTCCATTGGTGCAGATATGCTGAGTGGCGGCGCAGAGGCAAAGCCACTTGAAAGCGAAAACCCCTGCAAATACTGTAAAAATAACGCTGTGTGCAGAAGGAGAGATGCAAAATGTTAGAATCAGTTGCTCAATTTAAGCTTTCAGACCCAAAGCCCGAATTTTCCCCAACTGCCGCTCAGCTTCAGGCGATGGAGCACAAGGGCTCTGACCTTTTGATATCTGCAGGTGCAGGCAGTGGAAAAACCGCAACCCTCACTGACAGAATTGTAAACCGCATTTGTAATGACAAAATGGACATTTCGCGTATGCTTGTTGTTACGTTTACCAAGGATGCGGCGGCGGAATTAAAATCGAGAATAACAAGAAAGCTATCGGACAAGCTAAAGAGCGACCCTGCCAACCTTCACATATGCTCGCAGATTGTGCGTGCGACAAGCGCGGACATTTCAACTATACATAGCTTTTGTCTGAAGGCGATAAAGCCCCATTTTGACAAGCTATCATTAGACAGTGATTTTCGCATTGGCGAGGATGCAGAGCTTGAAATTTTGCGCCACGAGGCTATGCACGAGATTATTGAGCGCTTTTATGAGGCAGAGGAGCTTGACCCTGACTTTTTGTTGGTGTCAGACTGTTATTCCGACTATACGGACGAAGGAACGCTTCCCTCCTCCTTGCTTGATTTATATCACAACAATCTTTCCTCTTGCGCGGACGGCTTGGAAATGCTCAAAAGAAGCGCCGACCAAGGCGTGGATTTTCTAGAAACCCTATACGGACAAGCCTTGCTACGCAGAGTGACATATGCGGTAAACCACTTCTCTCCTCTTGTCAGGTCTCTTTATTCGGACATAATTGCAGACGAGGCAAACAAGAAGTATTTTGATGCCTTTGACGAGCTTTGGCGCATTTTTGAAAGACTTGAAAACGCACTGAAAAATCCTACCTATATGGGTATAAAGGCAATTCTTGCAAACTTTCAAAACAAGCGAATTGCAGGTGGCAGGAGCAAGAATGCGCCAACTGTTGACACTGAGCTTGTGTCCTTTGTAAAGTCTGAAGCCTGTGAGGAGCTGAAGAAGCTACGCGACGATTATTTTTACTCGGACACAGAAGCGATTGCATCAACAATTAACCAAAACAAAAAAATCTGCTTGGCTATATACAAGGTACTAAAGGAATATGAGCAGGAATATAGGCTGAAAAAGCAACGGTATTCTCTTTGTGACTTCAACGACCTTGAAAGATACACTCTTGATTTGTTCTACGACAAGGACGGAAATATCACCGATATTGCTAAGGGAATCAGCTTGCAATATGACGAGTTGTATATTGACGAATATCAGGATGTAAACTCAATACAGGACAAGATTTTCAAGGCTATTGCAAGGAACAACCGCTTTATGGTTGGTGATATCAAGCAAAGCATTTACAGCTTCCGCTCCGCTGAGCCGCGCTTATTCTCTGACTACCGTGATAGCTTTGTGCCATATGACGAGCCTTTTGCCGAGCCAGATAGCGGACGAACCGTTTTTATGTCTGACAACTTCAGATGTGACCCATCTGTGATTAAGCTCACCAACCATATTTCGGACTATATGTTTTTGCGCTCGCGTGGATTTTCCTATGTGACAGGCGACAGGCTGGAAAACGCAAAGATACAAAAGGGACCCTTTACACCGCAAAACGCAGAGCTTTGTATTATTGACAAGTCATCCATTGACGAGGAGTCGCATTTGAATGAGCTTGACCCACAGGCAGAGTTTGTGGCGCAGGAAATACAACGGCTTTTAAGCGGTGGAGCGTTGCCAAACGGCAATCGAATAAAGCCGGGGGATATTGCCATTTTACTCCGAAAAAGCTCAGGGTGTATCGATAAATACATCAACGCCTTGGAGCGATACGGCATTAATCACGAGTATGTGCAGGAAATCAGCTTCTATGAAAAGCCGCATATTCTTTTGCTCCTTTGCATTTTGAACTCCATTGACAATCCGTCAAAGGATGTTTATTTAGCAGGCGCTATGCACTCACATATTTTCAATTTTTCCTTAGACGAGCTTGTAAAAATAAGACGCACAGCTCACAAGGATGCCAGCCTTATTTCTGCCTTGAAGGGTTATTTCAAGGAACCTTCCCTAAAGGAAAAAATCAAGGACTTTTTAGCCAAATTGGATAAATACAGGGCGGAGATTAAAAAGCTGAGTGCGGCTGACTCTATTTCATATGTTTTGAGCGAAACAGGCTATCTTGCATCATGTAACGAAGCGGAAAGACAGGATGTAATCAAGCTATATAATGTGGCAAGAGGCTACGAGCAGGGCTCTTACAAGGGTGTTTACAGCTTTTTGCGCTACATTGACAATATAGCATCGGAAAAGGGTGCTGCCGAAACTGTGACAAGTGACCGTGACAACAGTGTAAAAATTGTAACCATGCACAAGTCCAAGGGTCTTGAGTATGAGGTGTGCTTTATTTGCGACACGGAAAAGCAATTTAGCAAAAAGAGCTACACGTCCCCCATTCTTTTCCACAAGGAGCTTGGAATTTGCGGTTATATCAGCCGTGACGGCGGTATTGTAAAGTATGACAATTTGCTAAGAAAATGCGCGTCACTTGCTATTCGCGATGAGGGCATTGAGGAGGCTCTGCGCCTTTTGTACGTGGCTATGACAAGGGCAAGAAGCAAGCTGTATATTGTGGGCAGTATGACAAAGCAAGAGGAAAAGCGGGCAAGATTTAAAAAGCTGAGCCCTTATGCTGACGAATTTGACATTTATTCAGCATCAAGCCACTTAGATATTATTTTAGGTGCTTGCACAGAACCGCTTGACTTTTTGGATGTCAGAGTTGTTGATGCAGAGGATATTTTCGAGCTTGGAGAAAACAACTCACAAGAATCAAGCGTTGACACCGACAAGGTAGAGGGCTACAAGGAAATTCTTGAAAAACGGTTTGGATTTGAATATAAATATGAGCATCTTTCCAAGATTCCTTCAAAGCTGAGCATTTCTACTCTATACCCCGACATACTTGATGACGAGGAAAACCAAAGATTTAGCCGTCCGCGCTCCATTGACGATATTCCGTCCTTTATTTTGGGCAAGGAAAGAATGGTGACAGGTGCGGAGCGAGGTACTGCTACTCACGTATTTTTGCAATTCTGCGACTTTGAAAATCTTAAAGCCAACGGAGTTGAGTGCGAGCTATCTCGTCTTGTTGATGCGTCCTTTATTTCAAAAGAGGTGGGCGACATCATAAACAAGGAGCATATCGAGCTTTTTATTTCCTCGGAAATGATGCGTGAATTTTTGTCTGCTAAGAGAATTATACGCGAATTCAGATTTAACGTAATGCTTGATGCGAAAGAGTTTTCCAGCGAGCCAATGCTTATAAACGAAAAGGTGCTTGTACAGGGTGTTACTGACTGTATTTATGAAAACGACAAGGGCGAACTAATTCTTGTTGACTACAAAACCGATAAGGTGACAGAGGAAAATTATATAAGCGAGCTGACAAGAAAGCATAAAACGCAGCTGACCTATTACAAAAAGGCTTGCGAAATGATGTTTGAGCGCAAGGTTGACAAAGTGCTAATTTACTCCGTGCCCCTTGGTAAAACGGTGGAGCTTGAGTAATGCTAAAATGAACGGCGGGAGCAAGCCCCCGCCCTACGGAACAATGTATTAAAAACAATAAAAAATTTCCGAGTGAAAACCACTCGGAAATTTTTATTTGTTCTTTTTGTAATCTAAAAATGCAAGTATGCTCATTTCTGTTGAAACGGAGAGCAAAATTGTGATAATCAAGCCGAAAAGGGTGTAGGAGTCAAAAAATGCGGGAACTATGGACAGCATAACTGTCACAAGTCCTACGGCGCAAAGTGCAAGGCTATACGCTCTTTTCTGCTCCTTGAATAGCCATATTGCAAGAAGCGCAATTATTGCTATTGTGAATATACCGCAAAGGAACGGCCCCATATCGCCGTAGCCCCAAACGGTCAAATCAAAGTATGAGTGATATGTAGAATTTTCATAAAAGAAGTCTGCCCATTTCATTCGCACACTAAAGGGTAATATTTCAAGAACGAGTGCAACGCACACGCATATTAAGTTAGCAATTTTTAATTTTTTCATTGTTTCTCTCTTTTAATTTTGTTTTCTATATTGTAGCACACATCGGGCATAATATCAAGTCATTAACGGTAAAGATACGATTTAGATAAAAATTTTTAATTTTTTGAAGGATTTGGAAATAATTTTCACTTTTTAATTACAGAAAGAAATTTCACCTCGGTTTATGAACGCTTTTGCGTGATTGACATTTGAATACAAGTGTGATATTATAAAACTGAAAGGTTGACAAAATCAATTTTTATATGGAAAGGAGACAATGAATGAGTGGTTTGAAAAAAATAATTGTCGCAATAGGGTTGTTGCTTTTTATATCTTTATTATTTTCTTGTAAATTTAACGATTTAGTTGAACAAGAAGGAATTATCTATGAACTTGTAGAGCAGAATAACACATCAAAAAGTTTCTATAGAGTTAAATCTGCATCAAAGGATATAGAAAAAGCCGTTATAACTAGTGAAATAAATGGAATTACAGTTACAGATATAGGTGAAGGCGCGTTCTATGGTTGTACTGAATTAAAATCAGTTTCGCTGCCCGATGGATTGACATACATTGATAGTTATGCTTTTGAAAATTGTATCTCTCTTACAAAATTAAAATTACCGAGTTCACTTAAGCATATTGGTGCAGATGCTGTGCTTGGCTGCATTAATTTAAGTGAAATAAGTGTCGATGAAAATAATCAACATTTTATAACTATTGATGGTAATTTGTATTCCGAAGAAGGAAAAAAATTTGAAATATATTTGCCGAGTAAAACGGATAAAACGTTTGAACTTCCAAAAGTAGTAGAGTCTATTGAACCGTATGCTTTTTGTGAAAACAAGCATATTTCCAGTATCATCCTAAATTGTGGCATTAAGAATATCGAATATGAAGCATTTAAAAACTGTGAAAGCTTAGAAAGTTTAGAATTGAAAAATGGAATAGAAAGGATTGCTAGCTTTGCATTTAGCAACTGCAAAAAGCTTAAAGAGTTAAAAGTACCTCAAACGGTAAAATATATTGGTGCAATGGCATTTGAAAATTGTGAAAGTCTTGAGTCTATCGTCCTTCCAATCGGACTTGAAACTATTGATAATGTAGCGTTTGCGAATTGTAAAAAGCTTACATCAATCTATATCCCTATAAGCGTCAAAACAATAGGACAGCGGGTGTTTAGTGGTTGTTATCAATTAACAATATATTGTGAGGTGGCAAATGCACCAAGCGGGTGGACTTCTGAGTGGTATGGAGATGCGGCGAAGATTGTTTGGGAGGTTAAATATGAAATTTAACCTTTTTACAGAAGACAAGTAGATAGTGAAGTCACACCACCGTCCCCTGTCTTTTTCCCCTGCCTTTTTTGTGGGTACTATCTTGGAACGGAGTGAGGAAAAATGAAACGTACAATAACGAAGATAGTTAGTTTAATTATGACATTACTATTTGTTGTCTCACTAAACTCGTGCGGTACAACGAGAATTAAAGAGGGGAACATTCAGTATGACAAAAATGCTTTCTCTAATACTGTTAATGTTTATAGTGTTACATTGACACGAGAAAACAAAAATGTGGAAATCGTTATTCCTGATTATACCTCTGATGGTGCAAAAGTAGTTGAGATAGGGTTAAAAACTTCTGAGGGGAACTTTAAGCATTTTCGATTCTTCCTTGAAGGTGCAAAAGTGAGCCAATACGATAGCAAGTATCCCGATATATTTCTTCCGGGTCATGTGGTAACAGACTACTACGTAACCTTGAATTTGGGAAAAAATATAAAGCGCGCAGACCCTTTAATAACTGAATCAGTGCAATATTATAAGATAGACGATACGGAAGAGTTTATTCGAGTAAATATCTATGTTGAAGTATCTCCCGATAATCCGTATTTTTATAGCGAAAACGGTGTTATTTACGAAAAGTAGTAAGACAGAAAACGGTGGCGTGTCTTATTGATGTTAAAATATACGATACCTATGATTTCAATGGAAACGAAAGTGCAGACATTCTAAATAAATTCGGGTACTATTTTGAGAAGAAAGGACAAGGAACGGTTTATGATTGGTCAGCAACGTATACGCAAACAATTTGCGGTCACCCTAAAAAAAGTTGGTTTAGAATTCCTGTTTTTCCTGCTTTTTTGTAGTCTGCTATTGTGCTCATGTGTGGGAATTTCAGATTGGGAGTATGAATTACCGAATAATTATAGTATTATCCGGTTTAACACATCTACTATAGAGATTTATTGTGAAGATAGCCCTGTTTTAGATAGTTATGTGACATGTTTTGCGTATAATGAAAGATTTGTTTGTGCAAGACGTCTTGTGCTGGATGATAACAGAACTTACTTTTATGATGACATTGTCGAAATGGATTTTAACCAAGCCGTTTATTGCATTGTTGATACTCAAACACATAATGTTTATGATTTATTGGATGAAAATGAATTTGAAACGTTGTGCAAAGAGCTAATGATAGAAAATCTTAATGCTTGGACAAATACAACACCTAAACCGAAAGGCGCTAAATGATAGACTGGTGACGGTGCGTGTCTTAACCGACACCCACCTATATCTCTCGGACAAGCTATACCCGCAAAGACACACCACCGTCCCCTGTCTTCCACCACTAGAGTTCAATTTAGGTATTTTATAGGCTCTGGAAATACCATTCTTTGTCCTTAAATAAGAGGGGGTTATGATATGAAAAAAATAATAGTTTTTTTGTTAGTGTTAATATTTATTATTTCCATATGTTCCTGTAATAGCGAACAGAATACAAGCAACACACTGGACGGAGTTTACGAGATTGATACGGAATCGTATACAACAGAAAGTTTGAATCACAAAAATGTAATATCTGACAGCATAAAATATTCCACGGATGAAAATGCCGCTACAAGAAAAACGGTAAATATATGCGGAACGGAATACGAGCTAACCTATAAGGACACTGTGACTTATGTTGTGGGGGAACGTTCTTTGAACAGGTATACTGTAAATGAAAATGATGAAATCCTTTTGAGCAAGGATGGCGGTATAAGCGCAATTTTATTTGAATTTGCAAAAATAAACAGAACAAAAAACAGTACACCAGAAGAGCTTTTGCCACTTTTGAAAAACGAGCTTAACAAAGTTATTAACCTTTCTCAGTATAAAGAAGTACGTATGCCCGAGCCTGTACCCGAAAACCAAGATGGTGCTATTATTGACTTTCTGTTTTATAATGAAAAATACGGTATTATAACAGACTACGCATTAGTTTCCGTAAATGGCAACGGTGGTGTATTTGCTCTTAAAACCAGAGATTTTGATGATAGCTTAATTACAGTTGAACCAAGCAAGAGCAACTTAGAGGAAATATTAGAGCTAAAATTAAGTGATATGTACACAACAGAGGAAATCACATACAAATCCTATGAAATATTTGAAACTCCCGTATTCACAGTATACAATGGAAAGGTTTTTGCGATCTATAACGTGTTTGCTACATATATTCACAAAGACCGAGGAGAAGAGTCCGACTGGCTAATACGCATTTTAGTTCCCACAGACTTATCTTAAAATTAACAACACAAAAACAATGGCAGAGGTTTTTCCTCTGCCATTGTTTTTTATATTTTGTAAATCCAGCCGTATGTGTCCTCGATTTTGCCCCATTGGATGCCTGTTAGGGTATCGTAGAGCTTCTTTGCGGTGTCTCCGATTTTGCCGCCGTTTACGTCATATTCCTTGTCCATATAGCAGAATCTGCCGATTGGGGAAACAACGGCTGCTGTGCCTGTGCCCCATGCTTCCTCAAGCTTGCCGTTTTCAAGAGCCTCGATAAGCTCGTCAACGGACAGAACTCTTTCGCTCACGGTATAGCCCATGTCTCTCAAAACCTCAATGCAGGATTTTCTTGTAATACCGGGCAAGATTGAGCCGTTCAATGCAGGGGTCACGATTTCGCCGTCGATTTTGAACATAACGTTCATAGCGCCAACCTCTTCGATATACTTTCTATGTACACCGTCAAGCCACAAAACCTGGGAGTAGCCCTTTTGGCTTGCGCGCTCGCCTGCTCTGTTAGAAGCCGCGTAGTTACCGCCGCACTTTGCTTCACCTGTGCCGCCCTTAACCGCGCGAACATCCTCGCTCTCGATCATAATTTTAACAGGGTTAATGCCTTCCTTGTAATAGCTGCCGCTTGGAGATGCTATAATGATAAAGGTGGCTCTCTTAACTGTATGAACACCTAAGCTCTCGTCATTGCCGAAAAGGAATGGACGAAGGTACAGGGATGTGCCAAATGAATGTGGAACAAAATCTCTCTCAACATCAACAAACTTTGTAAGTGCTTCCAAAAAATCATTTTCGTCAATCATGGGCAAGCACATACGAGCGGCAGAGCGGTTCATACGCTTAATATTTTCCATTGGTCTGAACATACGGATTTCGCCTGACTCTGTGCGGTATGCCTTCAAGCCCTCGAAAATTTCGGAGCCGTAGTGCAAAACTGTTGATGCAGGGTGCAACGATATATTTGCAAATGGCACTATTCTTGCGTCGTGCCAGCCGATTTCTACATCATAGTCCATAATGAACATATGGTCTGTGAAAAATTTACCGAAGCCAAGCTCATCCTCTCTTGGCATTGTCTTTGGGGTATTTACTCTTTCAATTTTGATTTCCATATTATCACCTCGTGATACGATAATTTATATGAAATATCATAGCACAGCAAAAAAAGCAAGTCAAGAGTTTTCCAATATTTTATATTTAATTTACTTGATTATTACGCGCATACGTGATAAAATAAAATCACAGAATTATTTTAAGGCTTATTATAGCTCTTTTGGGTAGGTGAATTTATGAAAGCCACTAAGAAATTTATTGTGCTTCTCCTCTTTGTTTTAATAGGAACATTTTTGCTCAGCGGTTGTAATCTTTTGTCGCCAAGCAAAACCGTTATGGACACTATTATTAACGAGCGGGGCGAGCTTGTTGTTATTTACTCTAACGGCACAAGCCAAAATCTTGGCAAAATAACCGTAGAGGAAGGAAGCGGAAATAACAGTAACATAACACCGCCGGGTGAAAATGACAATCAGGGTGGAAATGATATAGTTATTAACACAAACGGTGGGTCTGTGGCGGTGGCTGCCGCAAAGGCTGCTTGCAGTGCGGTATCCATAGTTGCCACACATACTGACGGCTCATCTGCCGGCTCAGGCGTTATTTACAAGTATAATGCAAGTGACGACGGTTACTTTATTATTACCAACTACCATGTTGTGTATAGCGCATCCGCCCGCGGTATTTCCAATGAAATAAAGGTTATGCTTTACGGCAACGAATATTCCGAGGGCGCTATGGAAGCCAAATACGTTGGTGGCTCTCTCAACTATGATATTGCGGTGCTTTTTGTCAAGAACAACGATATATTAAAAGCATCAAGCGCAACTACTGTGACCGTTGCAGACTCCCAAAATGTCAGCATTGGTGACACGGCAATTGCCGTAGGTAATGCGCGCGGCGAGGGCATTTCGGTAACATCCGGTGCTATCAGTGTTGACTCTGAAAGCCTTGAAATGCTGGCGGCAGACGAGAAAACAACTGTCAGCTTCCGCGTTATGCGTACTGATGCGGCAGTCAATAGGGGCAACAGCGGTGGCGGTCTTTTCAACGACCGCGGTGAGCTAATCGGCATTGTAAATGCTAAGACTATTGTTGAAGGCGTTGAGGGTATGGGCTATGCCATTCCTTCTACTCTTGCCTGCAACGTTGCCGACAATATTATTGACAACTGCTATGGCAAAACAAACACAAGCGTTAAGCGCGCTTTGATGGGTATCACAGTTTCCATTTCTGACTCTATTTCTATTTATAACCCCGAAACGGGCAAAATTAGCATTAAGGAAACGGTGGTTGTTATGGAAGTAACTTCAAGTAGCGTTTTAGCAGGAAAAATAAAGGCTGACGATATTATTAAGTCAGTTACCCTTGATGGCCACGAAACGCAAGAGGTGACCCGTCAATATCACGTTATTGACTATATGCTCCAAGCGCGTGTGGGAGATACCTGCACGGTTGTAGTATCAAGAAACGGACAGGAAAGGTCATTTACCTTTACTGTTACATCTGACTGTATTGCAAGCTATTAACGAAAAAGCCTTGAGGTCTTGCCTCAAGGCTTTTTATTATAATATGTCATTAATTTCTGCAACTGTATCTACGATGTAGTCAGCACCTGCCGCTTCAAGCTCTGCTCTGTCGCCATAGCCGAAGGTCACACCAATGGAGCTAAGACCAAATGCTTTTGCGCCATTAATATCGAAATGGCGATCCCCAATCATTATAATTTTATCTCTGTCGCGCTCCCCACAAAGCTCCAGGGCATATTCAATTACCGCTTCCTTGGTTGCTCTTGTTTTTTCGTCTGTTGTAGCGGCGGCTAAAAAGTCAAGATAAGGAGTAAAGCCCTTGTTTTCAGCCACACGGGTAGCGTATATTTCGGGCTTTGAGGTGGCTAAGCCTACCTTGTATCCTTTGCTTTTCAAGCTTTTTAAAAGCTCCTGCACACCCTCATACATAGTACATTCCAAAATGCCTGTTTCGCTATAATATTCTCTGTAATACTTTATGGCAAGGGTGGTATTTTCCTCGTCAAGGCCGCAAAACTCGTGAAAGGACTGTGTAAGGGGGGGGCCTATAAATTTGAACAGCTCCTGTCTTTCGGGTGGGGTCATACCAAATTTTTTCATAGCATATGCAACGGAATTTGTAACTCCGATGCCGGAGTCCACAAGTGTGCCGTCAAGGTCAAAAAGTACGGTTGTATATTTCATTACTCCTCCGTTTTGTGCGTTTTGTTATTTTGCAGCCTTATCAATTTTGAATCGACCGTATCACTCATCGGACTCTCTGATAGGCTTAACATTGTAAAAATCAAGAATCGGAATAATAACAAGTGCGGTAAGACCTGCGTTGAAGCCGCCATTGTAAAGAACAAAGCCCCCGTGCATCTCTGCCGTTATGGCACAAATAATGGCGCTCATAAAGCCAACAAGAACGCCGTAGCGGAAGCCATACTTTCCTGCAATTGGGCAAAGTCCTGTGGCAAATGCAAGTCCGTTAATATATGACTGGGTGGACAATGTCCATGGAATATCAAGCTGAGCGGCTACGCAAATAAGCGCTACAAGTATGAACAGTGCTATATAGCCGACCACGATTGGAAAAACATTTTTTATGTGCTGTCCGTCAGCCGCAAAGGTAATGGCGGCAAATACAATTCCCGCAGTTGCTCCTGTAAAGCCAACACCTTGAGGCAAGGACGGTATGATGGAAGGCAAGAGGAAAACCAAATTCAGATATACAAGTATTGCAAGTCCGTATATGGCAATATTGATCATACAAACAGGCATTCCAAATTTATCTGTAAAATCTGTTCCGTGACCTGTGCATTTCAGCAGCTCGCCATAACCGCGCATGCTTTTTTTATTGCAAACAAATCCAACAATAAATGTAACTGAAAACAGAACTATGAAAAAGATATTCATAAATCCGCGATAACCGTACGGAAGCGCGTAATAGCTTTCGTTAACGATAACCAAATCGGCAGGCTCCTCCATGCCAAGAGTGCTATACATAAAGGCGTTTAAGAATATACCCAAAATACCGATGGCAAGCCCTGCCTTATAAAGACTGTATCCGTGGTGCATAGCCGATGTTCCGGGCAAAAGCGCGGGAATAACAAAGCCGATGGCAAGTCCGCATACCAAGGAAAGAACCACACCAACCCAGTTTACACTGATAACGGAGAGGCTATAATTATCAACCGCGTATCTGAAGCACAATTCGCTAACAAATGGTGCTAACGCAGTTGAAAAGAATGCAATATGAATATTATCTCCAATTCGCTTTTTAGTAACAACACAGAAAAGAAGCATACCGATGAAGGGCGGCCACATATTCAGGAAGTTCAAGCCGTAAAAGCAATGTGCCACCACAAGCATATATCCCGCAAGAATGGTGGCGTGAGCCTGTGCGCGGCTAAGATAGACAATAATGTTAGTACACAATCCGCAAATTGCCGCATTGAACAGTGTACTGCCCAAGCCGCCAAGTGCAAAATAATCGGTAACAAGCTTGCTTGGTGAGGTTAAAATTCTTATTAAATTTTCATAAAAGTCCCATTCCTTGGTGTAAACAACTGCAATTGGTGTTGCCACAAGGAACAAAAGACTGATAAACAGAGGGTAAAGATATATGAGCCTTCTACTAAGCGCACTCTCTTTCTCCGTCATAAACGTGGTCATCTATACCGAGCCTCCTGTGCATTGGTGTTTAATCTAAATATAAAAGTATAACGACGCACCTATTATAGCACCCACTCTGCCTTTTGTCAATTCGCTTTTTGTCATTTTTATCATTTTTCGGCCACTAAAAATAATGTGTAATAATTTGAGGATAATATGTATTCAAGAGCGCAAAAATAAGAGGCATCGCCAATGCGAAGCCTCTTATTTTTTATTCGTTTTCTGTTGTGCTTTCCTCTGTTTGTTCTTCGCTTGTTACATCAACTGTCGCGGTGATTGTTGCGTTTACTGTAATCTGCTTTTTGTTTGATGTGCCGAACTGCTTTTCCAAAATGGCGGTGAGTCTGCCAAGAGCGGGTGAAAATACCGCATTTATTGCAAGCTCAATAAAGAAATTGAAGCTGATAAGTCCAACGAACAAAAGAACGACAAAGTTTTCCTTTACAAGTCCGAGCTGTGCCGCAACGCTTGTAACATCATCCATAATAACGGTGCAGCCAAGGGCAAACAAGCCTGTATTTGCAACAGGTGCGGAAATTGCAGCCACAACTGCGGCAAAGATGTTCTTTCCCTTACCCAGCTTGTTAACTCCGCTGAGCCACTTATACAAAAGTGCAGGTGCTACACCGGCAGCCGCGCCCTTAACCAAGCAAATAACAATTGTCATAACAGGATTTGCATGGAAAAGATTAAGTGTGAAAATATCCTTGCCTACAATGCCCCAGAATGCGGCAACCACGCCAAAGGTGGAGCCGAGAGCAAGACCGCTTTTCCAGCCGAAAAGCATAGCGCCCAAGGTAATGGGGATTAAGCAAAGGCAAATGTTAATTACGCCAAAGCTTGCAATTGATTGAAGAACAATAACAAGGGCAAACAAAATGCCAAGCTGCGCTGTTCTGAGTGTTGATTTGTTTTTTACTGCCATTTAAGGCCTCCTTCTCTGCTATCTTATACAAGTATAGCGAAAAATTTATTTCAAAAATCCTTATGTATGCTCGGTATCAATCCCACCCTGTGTAGGTATCAATCCTTGCAAAAAGAATTATTTGAGCTTCCTTTGGTTGGTATTATATATCACATTGAGCCCTTTGAGAGTAAGGGATTCTGTGTGCTTAACCTTTATTCTGAAATAGTGTAAAATAAGCGGAGCAAAGCCGCCTGTAACAATAACAGGAACGCTTTCTTGTAAATCAAGCTCCTTGATATATGTTTCCACAAAGCCCTCAACCGCCATAACCTGACCGAAAATAACGCCTGATTTCATAGAGTCAGCACTGTTTTTGGCAAGAACAGGAAAGCTTTCATCCGCAATAACGCTTGGCAAAAGTCCTGTGCTATTCAAGGAATTAAGGCTCATTTGTATGCCCGGCATAATGTAGCAGCCTGCAAACGCCTTGTTTTTATCAATGGCGGAGATTGTAGTAGCCGTACCAAAATCAATAACTATAACCGCGCCTCCCACTTCGTCAAGTGCGCCTGCGGTATTGGCAACAATGTCCGCACCAAGCTCCGACGGATTGTCAATTTTAATAGGATATCCTGTCTTGATACCCGGGCCAACCACTACTGATGAAACACCTGTCAGCTTTTTTACAGCATACTGAATTTTGGGTGTGATATTGGGGCAAACAGAGCCTATAATTGATCCATCTATGCATGATGCATCAAAGCCCTCTGCTTTGAGCAAGGAGCTTAGTGTAACCGCATACTCATCGCCTGAACGACAAGAGTCCGCGCCCACAAGGAACGAGGCGAGCATCTTCTTTTTATCAAATATTCCCACGTGTATATTTGTGTTTCCTATATCAACTGCTATTATCATTACTTTGCCACCTCTTTTCCTCTATTAATATAACACACTTGTAGAGGTTTGTCAACAAAAGCAAAAAAGACTTGACAATAAAATATAAATAATATATACTCATATAAGTTGTGTCTTAATCTCAAGGAGGGTAATTATGAAAATTATTACTATTAGCCGTCAATTTTCAAGTGGCGGGCGCGAGCTTGCAAAAAGAATGGCTGATGTTCTGGGCTTTGATTATTACGATAAGGAAATTATTGCTGAAATTGCAAAAAATAAAAACCTTGACCAGGGCTTTGTCGAAAGTGCGCTTTCGAATGGCTACAAGGCTATTCCGCTCCACTTCGCAAGAAGCTTTTCCTTTGCCTTTGCAAGCACAGGAAAGAGCGAGCTTTTGGTTGAGGAAAAAAGGGTAATTGACGAAATTGCCAAAAGAGACAGGGATTTCATTATCGTTGGCAGAAATGCGGATATTTTGTTAATGGAATATAATCCCTTGAACATTTTTGTTTGCGCTGACCTTGAAAGTAAAATTCAGCGATGCATCGAAAAGGCTCTGATTGGCGAGTCTCCCACTCGCAAGGAGATTGAAAAGCACATCAAGCGCATTGATAAGGAAAGAGCGGACACACGTGCGCTTTTATCGGAAAGCAAGTGGGGAGAGTGCGAAAACTACCATTTGGTAATTAACACAACGGGTTATCAAATCAAGGAGCTTACTCCTGTGGTTGCCAAGCTTGCCCAAGTCTATTTTGAGGATAAACAATGAAAATTCAATTAAGTGACCATTTTACCTATAAAAAGCTGTTGCGCTTCACTCTGCCTTCCATTGGCATGATGATTTTCACCTCAATTTACGGTGTTGTTGACGGATTTTTCGTTTCTAACTTTGCAGGTGAGGCGGCTTTTACGGCTGTCAACTTCATTATGCCGTTTATAATGATACTCGGCGCTTTTGGGTTTATGTTTGGAGCAGGCGGCAGTGCGCTTGTAGCGAAAACCTTGGGCGAGGGCAAGTGCGAAAAAGCAAACAGTCTTTTTTCGCTTATACTTTATGTTTCCTTTGGATTGGGAATTGTAATTGCACTTTTGGGTATTGTTTTGATTAAGCCTGTTGCATCAGTCCTTGGTGCAGAGGGTGAGCTTTTGCAAAACTGTATTGCCTACGGAAGAATAATTGCAATGGGCCTTCCCTTCTTTATGATACAAATGGAATTCCAAAGCTTTATGATTACGGCGGAAAAGCCACAGTTAAGCCTTGTTTTCACTGTTATTGCAGGTGTTACCAACATTGTGCTTGACGCTTTGTTTGTGGCTGCTTTTGGTTGGGGCTTAGAGGGTGCGGCAATTGCTACAATTACAAGCCAATTTGTAGGATTTATTTTGCCGATCATTTTCTTTTTCAAGCCAAACAGCGGACTTTTGCGCCTTGGCAAAGCAAAAATGGATTTTGGCGCGTTGGTTCAGACCTGCACCAACGGCTCAAGCGAGCTTATGACTAACGTTTCTATGTCACTCGTAGGTGTTTTATACAACTATCAGCTTCTCAAATACGCGGGCGAGGCAGGAATTGCAGCTTACGGCGTTTTGCTGTATGTTAACTTTATTTTCATTTCTGCATTTATCGGTTACAGTATCGGCTGCGCCCCTGTTATCAGCTATCATTACGGCGCGGAAAACCACTCAGAGCTAAAGGGTGTTTTGAAAAAGAGCTTTGTGATTTTGATAATATCGGCAGTTGCTATGGTTCTTGTGGCTCTGGCACTGGCAACTCCTATGTCTTACATTTTCGTCGGTTATAACAAGTCCCTTTTTGAGCTTACCAAATCAGCATTTTGGTATTACTCCTTCTCGTTCTTGTTCTCAGGTATCGCCATTTTCGGCTCATCATTCTTCACTGCGCTCAATAACGGCCCTGTGTCCGCAATTATTTCCTTCTTGCGTACACTGTTATTCCAAACAGTTGCGGTTATTGCTCTGCCCCTTATATTCGAAGCATGGGGTGGCAACGGTATAAACGGAATTTGGCTCTCTATTGTGGTTGCGGAAGCGTTGGCGGTTGTTGTAACAATTGCCTTTATGCTTGCAAAACGAAAAAAATATCACTATTAAAAGTCTGCCAAGCGCAGACTTTTAATTTTTTCAAAAATAATTTCAAAAAAATAAAATTTACTATTGACAAACCGAAAACCTTTTGCTATAATGATATGGCTATCGAGATGTAGCGCAGTTGGTAGCGCGCATGGTTTGGGACCATGATGCCGCAGGTTCGAATCCTGTCATCTCGACCACAGGAGAATGGAGAAATTTTATGTTTTTCCATTCTCTTTTTGTTTAATTTGCATATTTTACGAAAATATATTTTGTTCAATATTCACAATTTTAATTTCATATTTTTTCACAAAAGGTTCGAAACCCACAACCTATCACATGAGATTCGAACATCATAAAATTAACAAAAAAGGCGAATGTTATACATTCGCCTTTTTTGTTTATATTTTTTGTCAACACATTTTTGTAATTTTTTCAAAAAATATATTGAATTTTTTACAATATGTGATATAATAATTATACGGTTAAGTGGTTTGCTTTAGCATATCACGTTGCACCAAGTGGCTATTGGCGTAGTCGCTTGGTGCTTTTTTATTTGCTTTTTTCAACCATATAAAACATTTACTTCATGCTCTGCTTCATAAATGGTTTTCCCATCAAACATCTTTGCTTTTTCAAACTCTTCGATGCAAGTCTCAATTTTTTCGTTTTCACAATAAAATAACTGAACGCTCGATTCTTCTATGCTATCCACTTGCAAAATATATTTACCATCGTTAGAACGATATCCCGAAATTAAATATTTTTTGCTATGATACTCAATTTCCATTTCCGGATTTGAATAAAGAGAATCTATAAACTCAGATAACTTTTTTCCTTGCATATTCAATTTACTCCTTTGAAATATTTCTTGTACTTTTCATAAATCTCTGGTGTTATTGGTTGGGCTTTTCCGCGATTTTCGACACCCGGAGAAGAATATTCGTGATAATGGAAGACTGCTTCTCCATGTTTTGATAGTCCTTTTTCAAAATGATATCCTATTTCAAAAACAGGAAGATGCTGCGAGTTATATTCTCGATATTGTCTAAAAACTCCTGCTTTATCTAAAACAATATAACTTGAGGAAGAATGCGCTTCCTCAGGTAATTTGAAAGAACTTTTTGAATCTTTAGGTTCCAACACCTTAACGCCATTTATTTTCCCAACAGTTTCATATGTGTAAGCCACATTTTTTTCTGCTGCGTATGTTCCTCGTCCTCCCATATTATCGCACCACCTTTTTTGATGCACGATAATCTATTGAGATTATATTGCCTTTCATTTCTTCAAATGGTGTGCCTAAACAAATGATTTTAGATGGATTTAATTTTTCAAGCATAGCATTATATCCACGCATAAAATCTTTTTTATTTCGTTTACACCCTATCATTCCTACTGCTACTATGGCGTTTTGCTCAACGCCATCAAAACAAAACTCATAACTTCGTGGTGTACTCCAACTTACCGTTGGAATTACAATCTTTCCTTTACTTTGCCAATATGCACCTACCCATCTATTTTTACCTACACTTTCTATTTGACGCCATAAATCCATATCTGCATAGGTGGAAAAATCAGGTGATAATAGAAAAGCATATTGAGAAAGCTTTTCAAGACTTCTTTCTGGGTTATTATAAATACCATTAAAACGGTAGTCATCAACGAAAAAGTGAACACCGTTCTTTTTGTTAATCTCGTTATCGCTTGCTCTTGTATCGGCAAATGAAATCAAAGTTGGTTCTTCAATATCCAACTCTTGTTTTTTTATTAGCGGAAAACCATACTTCCCGCTCGTTTCAAAATTATTTCGCATAAATAGCGAATCTTCGCGCATTATCTTGCTTTGCATTTTAGTTAAATCCTCCTAACTCTATTTATTTTACAAATGCATAGTTGAAAAGGATATACTAAAATGCCTTCACGGTTAAGTGGCTTACTTTAGCATATCCTATTTTATTTATAGTTTTAATTCCATCAAGCATTGTTGGCGCAACCCTTGATGTTACAACAAATCATACGCATCAACTCCTATCATTGAAAATGTTTAACAGTGTATTTTCATAAACCTTACAAATTTGATATTCTTCCCACATTTGATAACTTTGAAATCTGTATTCAGCACATTTTCTTGATATTTGAAATTTCCACCCAACATCAAAAACATCCTCGCACTGATATAGATAAATCAAAGGCGTAGGAGCTAAAGCGTATGCCGCAAAATGATTAGCAATATGTTCTGCCAAATCACTTGCTTCTTTATGCTTCATTTTTATATGACATATTTCGTGCATAATAGTAAACTTTTGCCTGTGCTTAGATTGACTATCATCATAAAACATAACATATGTATTTAACTCTTTATCAAAAAGGTTTAATCCATCAATATTTTTGCTTCTTAAAATTTCACAAGCTTCTTTCGGTAATTCCGAATATTTTCGTAAAACATACCCTTCTGCAACTGCGATTTGAAAAGGATTTATCGGTATCTTTTTTATGTCATGCTTAATATAGAGAGAAACAACCAGTTTTTCTATTTGGTTATATAGTTTTCTCGGCATTATGATACCGTTTACAGAATCCTTTTCTTCACTCATTTTTTAAGTAACAGTTCAATCAACTTCATTTTTTCTTCAGCTGTCAATGTTGTCGTACTTCTTGCAACTAAATGACAAATTTCATCATATGAACCGCTTTCGCTCCTTCCACTTATAAGATAATCTACAGTTGTGTTTAATGCTGTTGCTAAATTCTTAACAACCTCAATTTTGGGTTCTCTTTCATTCTTGATATAATGGGTCATAGCCGACTCGGTTACGCCAACCATTAGCGCAAGCTCCTTTTGAGAATATCCGCTTTCTTTTAACAAACATAATATTCTGTCACCAATTCGTTCCATAATATTATCCTCCTTTGCTTGTTATCATTATGTTAACACAAAATTATTGTTTTGTCAAGTTATATTTTGATAAATTTACCAGTTTTTAAATTTAAAATTTCAAAGTTGTCATTTTCAAGTATATTTTACACTTAATTTTGCATTTTTCGCAAAATTCCACCTATTGCAAACATTTGAAAAACCCTTATGTCACAAGGTTTTTGGGCGTTTTTCAAGAGTGGTTCGAGTGGGGTGACGTCACTTCGACCAAAAAAGTCGTATCATTTTGATACGACTTTTTTTATCCATTACGGAGTAATGGCATATCATCACGCAACTTGCTTGCGTGTATATCATCAAAAAGAGCGAGAAAATCGCTCTTTTTTGCATATCATCACACTTTAGTGTGTATTGAAACTCCGTAATGATGATATACAACGCTCCGCATTGATGATATTCAGCCACTTCGTGTCTGATGATATACACTTTCTATGAAAGTGATTAAATCTGCAAGCCTTTTTGTTTTTATTTGTAAAATGTAAATCGTTCATTTTATACCCCTTTCGTTCAATTTATGGGGTATCGTTCAATTATTGAATTACCGAAGAACCTCCTTGTTTTTAGTTATATATTATGCTATAATAAATTCATAAATAAATAAGTATTTGTAAGTGAGATAAATGGAGGCTCTTGTGGGTAAAATAAAAGGCTATCTCTGGCTTTTTTTGACAATGCTGAAAATAGGGTTATTCACCTTTGGTGGTGGATATGCCATGATCGCTCTGCTTGAAAATGAGTTCGTAGAAAAAAAGAAATGGCTTGAAAAAGATGAATTTTTGGATGTTACGGCGATTGCCGAATCTACGCCCGGTCCTATTGCCATCAATGCAGCAACTTACATGGGATACAAAAATGCCGGGATTATCGGCTCAATTATTGCTACGCTTGGTATTTGTATTCCGTCTTTTGTTATTATCTATGCTATATCGCTGTTCTTTGATGCCTTTCTTTCGTTGACATTGGTTGAATACGCTTTCAAGGGTATTCAGATATGTGTGGTGTATCTGATCCTTACAGCAGGACTGAAGATGCTGAAGCAGATGAAGAAAACCGTTTTTAACATGATCATTATTTTGGTAACACTTATCTGTATGGTCGTGTTTTCGTTGTTCGCGGTGAAGTTTTCAACGATATTTTACATACTGATCAGTGGAATCTGCGGCGTAGTGGTATATCTCCTCGGCAAGATCAGGAAGGAGAAAAAACATGATCTATCTTGAATTGTTCTTAACCTTCCTTCAAATCGGTGCATTCTCCTTTGGCGGCGGATACGGAATGATTTCGCTGATACGAGAAAAAGTTTTGATGTACGGTTGGCTTACCGAGGAAGAAATGCTCAATATGATTGCCGTAGCAGAATCTACCCCAGGACCGATAGCAGTTAATATGGCAACATTCGTTGGCTCGTCACAAGGCGGTTTCCTCGGCGCACTTCTCGCTACACTTGGCGTGGTATTGCCGTCATTTATTATCATTCTCGTAATTGCGGCTTTGATACGTAACTTTCTGAAATATGCTGGGGTAAAAGCGTTTCTCTGCGGTATCCGTCCGTGTGTTGTTGGATTGATACTCGCAACGGCTATCACAATGTTTATGAGTACGGCAATCGGGTTCGGTGGCATAGGAGATACACTTGCCATAGATTTTAAGGGCATTATC
>JAZQWO010000031.1:0-1857 GCA_045632405.1 Eubacteriales bacterium
GCCCTTCCACCTTCGCATCGAGGGTCCTATGGACTGCGATACCGATAGAGAGACTCAGCTCGTTGCTCTCGCAGGCCTCACCAAGGAGCTTGACGACCGTGGATGCGACGTAGAGCTCGTTGCTGACGAGTGGTGCAACACTCTTGAGGATATCAAGCTCTTCGCTGACCACAAGGCCGGCCATATGGTACAGATCAAGACCCCTGACCTTGGCGGTATCAACAACACTATCGAGGCAGTTCTTTACTGTAAGGAAAAGGGTATCGGCGCTTACCAGGGCGGTACCTGTAACGAGACCGACAGATCTGCACAGGTTTGCGTTCACTGCGCAATGGCAACCCAGCCCGTTCAGATCCTTGCAAAGCCCGGTATGGGCGTTGACGAGGGTTATATGATCGTCTACAACGAGATGAACCGTATAATCGCAATGCGCAAGGCTAAAGCAGCTAAGTAATTAAACATTTAAAAGGCAGAGTCGATTACAGCTCTGCCTTTTTGTCATCAAATCTAATTTAAAGTATAAATCTCCTTGTTTTACAGATACTAACAGCACAGGAATCTGTAATTTAAGGAGATTTATATATATGAAAGCCACTGGAATTGTCCGTAGAATCGATGATCTCGGACGTGTCGTTATACCTGAAGAAATCCGCTACACTATGCGTATTCGCGACGGCGAATAACATTGACAGTGTTAGACAGATTTTGCGTTGCGATACATAGTGTAGCGGAAAGAATAAAAGCGAGGTGAAATTCACCTCGCTTTTGCTCTATCTGCTTGTATTTTTAATTTTATCTGTGAGATTCACGAGTCCTTCAAACTCTTCGTCAAAATTTTCCATTATGAAAGTTTCGGTTTGAAATAAAAATTGCAGATTAAAGTTTTCGTCTAAAATTTCTATATTGCAACAAGTAGAGAGCGGATTGCTTTCTACACAACCGCAATAAACCGTAATTCGTTTAGAGCATAAAATATCCACCAAAACGGCTCTCAAATCTCCGGGCCCCCATAAAAGCGGAGCGGTTTCCAAAACAGAACGCTTGACATCATAAATTTGCTTTTCGAATCCTATATTTCCTTTTCCGGATTTAATAGCAAAAATAAACATTGCAATTATGGTTGGGATTTCCAAGATCCACATGATTGAAAATATGATCCAATCAACACGACTGAATTCGGGCAAATCTCTTGCACCTGTTAAGAATATTGTAATAAAAAGCCAAGCAAATGATAATCCAATTCCACAAATAACAAAAATGATATTTTTTCGTCTGTCTTTGAAACGCTTTTTTATATTTTCAACAGCTTCATTCGTAACCTTGCAAGGAGAGAACGGCATTTTTTGTTGTATAAAAGCACTGATAGCATAGGCGTTTTCGATTCCCATAATGTAATATTTTCGATCTTTTAAAACAATATGTATCGTATTATTCTGTGCAAGTACAAACGTTACTTCGCTAATATTACATTCCAATCGTTTAAAAAAGCCAAATTTGCCAACGATTTTATTATCGTTAATATAAAGATACGCCTTGTGATTATACAGAAAAGGAATAATAGTAAAAGAGAAAAATATGATTGTAACAAAAGAGAAAGCAAATATATCACCAGCTGCTGTCATGTTTTTTTCAACCATAAAAAAGACACACAAGCCTAACCATATTAAATCCAATATCAAAAAAATGATAAACGTAATACGGGACATTTTTTTAAAAACAGCTTGCATTCAGTGACCTCCGTAAAATGTGTATTTTTAGATATTATAACATATAACTACCCAAAAGTAAAGTCTAAGAGTATAATTTGCTTCAAGCGACAAATACTAACACCACACCTTAAAATCAAAGGAGATTTTT
>JAZQWO010000032.1:0-36692 GCA_045632405.1 Eubacteriales bacterium
GCAGGCGAACAGAACAAAAAACTCCTTGAGGCATCTCAAGGAGTTTTTTGTTCGCTGTCTAATCAAGACGGAAAGACTATCATAAAATTTCAAGTAGATTAATGAAATCGTGCTTCGCACGATGAAATCCGAGCAAGCTCGGATGAAATCTTCAGCCTGCGGCTTCAGATGAAATTAAATCCGCCTCCATCTTCTGCCGTAAGGCAGATTTCATCGCGAAGCGATTTCATCCACCGAAGATGGATTTCTTCCGCCACCGGCGGATTTAGCTGAAAAAAGGCATCCGCTTTCGCGAATGGCTTTTTTCTTGGCAGGGGCGCAAAGACTCGAACTCTGGACACCCAGTTTTGGAGACTGGTGTTCTACCGACTGAACTACACCCCTAAATATTAGCCTATACATTATATCACTTTTTTTTTGAAATTGCAATAGTTTTTTTCAAAATGTGTGAATGTTTTTGAAATTTTAGTACGTCGTGAACAAATTGTTAATAAAATTAACAAATTAATAAAATCCACTTGAATATTTCCTTGATTTATGCTATAATATGAACTATGAAGGAGGTGACATATATGAAAAAAGTATTATCAATCGTATGTCTATTAGCATTAACAGTAGCTTGCTTGTTCACAATGGTTTCCTGTGGCGCTCCAAACAGCGACCCTGATGAAGCATTGGCAGCACTTAAGGAAAACGGCATCAACTGGGCTGGAAAGGACACTCTTGCTATACCAACGGTTTTGAAGGCAGCAGGTATTTCCGGTGTTGATTGTGTTGTTTCCGGTACAGGTAAAATTGATGAAAAGTATGCTCACGTTACAATCATCTACTTTGTAGATTCCGATAGCGCAAGCAACGCTTGGGAAAAGGTAGAGGAAAGAGCTGAAGAAGCAAAGAAGGATGCTGGCGAAGACGTTGAGTGGGTTTGCAACAAATCCGGTAAGATGATTTACTACGGTACAAAGAGTGCTGTAGATGCAGCGAAATAAGAATTGATAAGGGTATCACGCACCACGGTGCGTGATACTTTTTTAGTTGACAAGAGCAACAACAAATGCTAAAATATATGTATGAACTTATATAGGAGGCAACCATGTGGCTTTACATTTTATTAGGACTTGTAGCAGCAACCGCCCTTTGCATATTTGTGGGCGCAATTGTCAGCTTTAAAATAGTTTTTTACTCTCCATCCAGAAAACCCTTAAAGAAAGACGAATTTGAAATTCCACCGGGCAAGGTTTATGAGAGCTTCCGTGAGGAAATGGTAGGCTGGGTGCGTATGACACGCGGCATGGAGCATCAAAAATTTGAGATTAAATCATATGATGGCTTGACACTGCGTGGTAGATACTATGAATGTGATCCGGAGGGACCCATTGAGCTTTTGTTCCACGGCTATCGCGGCAACGCAGAGCGAGATTTGAGTGGCGGAGTTGCCAGATGCTTTGAGCTTGGCAGAAACGCATTGATAATAGACCAACGTGCAAGTGGCACAAGTGACGGCCACGTTATCACTTTTGGCATAAGAGAGCATAGAGACTGTCTTTCTTGGGTTGACTTTGCCGTTTCTCATTTCGGCAAGGAAAGAAAGTTGATTTTAACAGGCATTTCCATGGGTGCGGCAACAGTTTTGATGGCGGCAGGCAAGGAATTGCCACCTAATGTTGTTTGTGTGCTTGCTGACTGCGGATACAGCTCACCCAAGGAAATAATCAAAAAGGTAATTGCAGACTTAAAGCTCCCTGTTTGGTTTTTCTATCCTATCGTCAAATTAGCAGCACTTATGTTCGGCTTTTTCAGAATTGAAAAATACTCCCCTATGGAAGGTGTTAAAAATAGCCGTGTGCCGATTATATTTATTCACGGTGACACGGACGATTTTGTTCCCTGTGATATGAGCCGCAAAATGTATGAATCATGCACATCAGAGCAAAAGGCGTTAGTTGAAATTGAGGGCGCAGGTCACGGACTTGCTTTTCCACATAATCAGGAAGCCTATTTGGAAGCTCTTAGAAAGTTCCAAGAGAAATGCGGTTTTTAATATAAAATCAAGACCCTGTGTCGCTATTTGACACAGGGTCTTTGTTTTTATACTTCCTTTTTTGTGCGTCTATTGCGCAATGTGTTATATCTGTGCTGGTAAATAGCCTCTGTTGCAAAGGCAAGCTTTGTGACTATGTTTTCATATGATTTTGGATAGCAATAGAAGGAGTCGGACTCCGTTGAAATATCAAAGCACTGACGAACAGGCTTGATATGTGGAAAATCATATTCCACATGCAGACTGTTTATCTGCAAGGGCTTTCTTTGGACTCTATATTCCGCGCCATTATAAAAGCCCTCAATAATAAATCCGTTTTCGGGGTCGTGAGTCAATTTTGCTTGACCCAGTGGCTCAAATTTCCAGCATCCGGGCTGAGAATAAACATCTACCGTGTCCTCAAAATAGTACCTGCCCTCTTGTACCTCCTTTTCCACCTGCTCTCGCTCCCAATTAAACCAATCGGGCACGTGGGAAAATTCGGTTTCACCCTCCAGGGCAGAAAGCGTGCCATCCTCGTTCAAGCGCCAATGCTTGCCACACTCACGGCAGAATATTTCCTCTCCCTGTGAGTCCATTTTGAATTCCGTTTTGCAGGAAGGGCATTGATACAAAACCTTGTGCAAGCCCTTTGCACGGCGCTTTTCCTTTATAAGTATATTGTTTTCCTTTTGGTAGGCATAATCATCGTAAGTCATGGCTTCCTTGATTTTTGCATTGATTTCCTCAACACTCAAGGTATCAATTTCCTCAACGGTGAGCAGCTTGGTAAGAGTTGTGTGAAGTGGTACCTTGCGCTTGTTTTTCACATTCCAGAAGGGGGAGTGTAGATGATTGCCCCTGTGCAGAGCCACAACAAGGGGTACACGGCAGGACTTAACAAGCATACCAAGGGACTCGGGCAAATAAGAGGATGTGCCACAGGGAGTATATCTTGCCTCTGGGTACATACAAAGAATATCGCCGCGCTCTAAAACCTTTTTGATGGATTTGATAAGATGGTGGTCATTTGTAAACTTGCGTGTGCAAATGGCGCCAATCCATTCCATAAGCCACGGACGGTTGTGGTAGCCGTCAATGTTGACAACGTTATTAACCTTTTTGGGGTGAGTGCCTAGGGCCACCAACTCAAAGTCAATAAAAGCCATATGGTTGCTCAAAAGAATATACGGTGGCTTCAAGCCTTCCATATTAATCTTTTCCACCTTGTGCTTTTTGTTTATGAGCATCATTTTGGAAAGAATCCAAATAAGCCAAGTCAGATACCAAGGCTGTCTTATGGGGAGCTTTGCGGTGTTATACCGCTTATCTTTTTTATAATTTACTTCCATAGATTATTCCTTAACAATTTATTCACAAATCATTATACAGGCTTTTTCGACAAAATTCAATGGCTTAGATAAAAAGTTAAGGTTTGTACATAATTAGGACACAATTTTAAAGGGTGGAGCTAGCCCCACCCTACAAAATTATTTATACAACTTATATTTTAGTCGCATATTGTCGGCAATCATAGCGATAAACTCGGAGTTGGTTGGCTTACCTCTGTTATTTTGAATGGTGTAGCCGAAATATGAGTTTAATGTGTCAACATCGCCTCTGTCCCAGGCAACCTCGATTGCGTGGCGTATTGCACGTTCAACACGGGACGTGGTAGTGGAGTATTTTTTAGCAACGGACGGATAAAGGATTTTTGTAACGGAATTTATAATTTCATTATCTGAAATAGTCATAAGTATAGCGGTGCGTAAATATTGATAACCCTTTATGTGTGCAGGAACGCCAATTTGATGTATAACCTTTGTTACCTGTGTTTCCATATCGTCCTCGTATGCGCCTGACTGTGAGTCGGTGCTCATACTGCGTTGCCTATACAGAGTGTCGATATGCTCACAAAGGCTTGAAAAATCGAAGGGCTTCATCAAGCACATAGATGCACCTGCGTTAGTAGCATCTACAAAAACATTCTGGCTTGATACCATAGATGCCATAATGAAAGCAGGGGATGCGTCGGGAGAAAAGTTGATGCCGCGGCAGTTGCGCAAAAGACCTATTCCGTCAAGCTTTGAGAGCCAAAGGTCGGAAATAACTATGTCGGGATGATTTCTTGTGATTTTGATAAGAGCTTCCTCACCGTTGGATGCTTCGTCAATAAAGCGATAGCCCTTTCTTGCAAGAGTTTCCTTTGTTGTATGGCGCGATTGAGAATTTTCGTCAGCGATTAAGATTTTTGCATTAATTTCCATTTAAATCTCCTTTTAATTACTAATTATTTGGTATATATGGAATTTTCTACCAAAATCATTTTACCATAATTTTCCAAATAATTCAACATAAACTTAGTTGTCATATTTGACAAACTTTTATGTTTTTATTTGTAAATGTTATACAAAAATGTAAAATAATGGAAATCGCACAAGAAAAAAATAAAACCCTGCGGATAAAAAATGCAGAGTGAAAAATGCTTTGCTTTAAGGTATAGGTTGACACTTGCAACCGTCAGTTGCGGGAAAAACAAACAATCGTATTTACTTTGCAAAAATTTCGTGGTATACTGTGTATATAAATTTACATTTTGAGGTGAAAAATATGGGATGCTGGGGAACAGGATTATACAGCAATGATGTGGCAGAGGATATACTTGATATGTGCCGAGAGATATTTCCGTTTTTAACTGTTGATGAGGCAATAAAAATGGTGCTTGACGAGTATAAGGAAATATTGGATGACCCAGAGGATGATGATTATGCTAACTTTTGGTATGTATTCGCAGATTATTTGTGGAAGCACGGAGTATTAACCGAGGAAATAAAAAGCCATACCTTAGAGCTTCTTGAAAAGAAGGCAGGCATGGAAATATGGTATGAGGACGGTACAAAGTCCGATATTAAAAAACGCTTGGCTGTTCTTGAAAAGCTGCAAAATCAGCTCCTGTCCGAAATGGCACCGCCAAAAATCCCAAGGGGCAGACTTTCAAAGCCAAAATTCAAGCCGGGTGATATTGTGGTTTTCAAGACAAAGTCAAAAGAGGCGTTGGAATATGATTGGTGGACTATGGATTATGCTGATGAAACATACATATATTCCGACCAAAAAATTTCACATAGTTCAAGAAAGCTTGAAAAAATAATAGAAGCATACGACAAATATATGGCTATTTTGTGCGTTGGTTCCACCAAGGAAGAGCATACACAGTATTTGCCTGATTTGTATGATGAAAAAAGCGTTTATGTTTATTATGATTATATGGGAGACACAGAGCCTACTCTTGAGGAATTGAGTAAATGCGGCTTTTTGCCATATACTCTTGGCATTTGGGATGAAACACCGCAAATGAACAAAATTGGTAACGAGTGGGCGTATAGCTTTTTCCTATATACGGAAAATTTCTTTGCCGGCGAGAAAAAATTCGTTCAAGAATTTTGGGTACATAAGCAAACAAAAGAGCACGAGCGTTATTTTGAATTGTTTAATCAAAAGAAATATTCTAATCGTACAAGCTTAGCCATAGACCTTCGTGAGGCTTACCGAATGGTATGGGACAGCAAGGCGCATATGCTAAGCTTGGGAATGGGTATTGACAACTTGACGGATGCAAATGCTAAAAATCCCGAATTGTTGCAGGGTGAAGAATTGGAAAAATCATTCGATGAGTATTTAAAAAGAAAAAGAGCAAAGGGCGAATGAAATGAATTGAAATGCGCTACGCACTTGAAATGATGTCAGCAACAGGTTGATCGCATCTTGAAATAAAATTTGTCTTCATAAACAAAAATATGTGCCACGGGATTTCCCGTGGCACATTTCACGTTATTTATAACATTTCATTCACAAAAGTGAATTTCATTTGCACAACCTGTTGGGCAAATTTCATTGCAAAGCGCCTTGGGCGTTTTGCTTAAAGAGCATCTTTTCTTGAAAGATTTGCTCTGCCCTTTTCGTCAACGCCGAGGAACTTAACGAGGAATTCGTCACCCTCCTTGCAAACGTCCTCAACCTTTTCGGTTCTTTCCTTTGCAAGCTTGGAGATGTGAACAAGACCCTCTCTACCTGGAGCATACTCAACGAATGCGCCGATAGGAATAATTCTTGTAACCTTTGCGTTATAGATAGCGCCTACTTCAGGCTCAAATACGATGTTAGCAATAATCTGACGAGCAGCCTCGATAGCATTCTTGTCAACAGCGGAGATAAATACGTGTCCGTCGTCCTCAATGTCAATCTTCGCGCCTGTGTCAGCAACAATCTTCTGAATAACCTTACCGCCTGTACCGATAACCTCACGGATCTTGTCAGGCTTAATGGTCATAGAAATCATCTTAGGAGCATAATCGGAAACCTCAGCTCTTGGAGCCTCGATAGCCTTCAAGATAACCTCGTCGATAATCTGGTCACGGCCAGCATGTGTCTGCTCAAATGCTCTCTTGATAATTTCAGGTGTCAAACCGTCAATCTTCAAGTCCATCTGAATAGATGTGATACCCTTGTGAGTACCTGCAACCTTAAAGTCCATATCGCCATAGAAGTCCTCAAGACCCTGAATGTCGATCATAGTGTCCCAAGAGCCGTCCTCAGCAGTGATAAGACCGCAGGAGATACCTGCAACAGGAGCCTTAATCGGAACACCTGCGTCCATAAGTGCAAGAGTAGAGCCGCAAACGGAAGCCTGTGATGTAGAGCCGTTAGAGGAAATAACCTCGGAAACAAGACGGATAGCATATGGGAATTCCTCAACGGAAGGAAGAACAGGAACGAGAGAACGCTCTGCCAAAGCACCGTGACCGATCTCACGTCTGCCTGGAGTTCTGGATGCCTTAGCCTCACCTGTGGAGTAGCCTGGCATATTGTAGTGGTGCATATATCTCTTTTCTGTTTCCTCGTCAAGACCGTCAAGCATCTGGCAGTCAGAGATAGGACCGAGAGTTGCAAGAGTCATAACCTGTGTCTGTCCACGTGTAAACATACCGCTACCGTGAACTCTCTTGAACATACCAACCTCAGCAGTCAAAGGACGGATATCATTCATACCACGGCCGTCAACACGCTTCTTGTCCTCGAGGAGCCAACGTCTTACAATCTTCTTCTGAATCTTGTAGATAAGCTCGCCGATAATTGTCTTTATGTCTGGGTACTTTTCTTCAAATGTAGCAACGATATTTTCAGTAATTGGCTGCATCTTAGCATCACGAACTGTCTTGTCGTCAGTGTCAAGAGCTTCCATAACGTCATGCTCACAGAATGCGAAAATTTCGTCGAACATATCGTGGTCAAGCTCGCAGGATGGGTAAGCAAACTTTGGCTTGCCAACCTCAGCAACGATTTGGTTAATAAACTTAATGAGCTTCTTGATTTCCTCGTGTGCAAGCATAATTGCGTTGTACATATCGTCGTCAGAAACTTCCTTAGCGCCTGCCTCAATCATAACAACCTTCTTTTCAGAAGCTGCAACGGTCAACTCAAGAATAGAGTTCTTTCTCTGTTCTGCTGTTGGGTTGAGAACGATTTTGCCGTCAACCATACCAACGAAAAGACCGCCGATAGGACCGTTCCACGGAATATCGGAGATAGAAAGAGCGATAGATGCACCAATCATAGCAGTGATTTCAGGTGAGCAGTCAGGGTCAACTGAAAGAACTGTCAAGGAAAGGTTAACGTCGTTTCTCAAATCCTTAGGGAACAAGGGACGAACAGGACGGTCGATAACACGACCTGTAAGAACTGCCTTTTCGGAAGGCTTACCCTCTCTCTTGAGGTAGCCACCTGGGATTCTGCCTACTGCATACATTCTTTCCTCGTAGTCAACAGACAATGGAAGGAAGTCAATTCCTTCACGTGGAGCTGCGGAAGCTGTTGCGCAGCAGAGAATAACGGTTTCACCGTAGCGAACCAAAACGCTACCGTTTGCAAGACCTGCCATCTTGCCGTTTTCAACTACAAGCTTTCTGCCGCAAAGGTCATATTCGTAAACCTTGTAATTGTCAAAAACCTTTTCTGTAAACATTTTTGCCATTTTAAAATTCCTCCTTTAAATGTCAGCTATTTTCCAAATAGCCTTGAAAAAATATTACTGCGTGAGAGGACATAGCATTTAACCAAACACCAAAGAAATTTGATTCTTGGTTAACTGCTATCTCGTCACGCAAATTGAGCGATGCGCAAAAGCGCGGTGAATGAGCTATGCTTTAAAAAGTAATGGCTGTGCAAGGTTTTTGCACAGCCAAGTTTTCACCCTGCGGGTATATTCCTTTTATTACTTTCTCAAGCCGAGCTTTTCGATGATAGCACGGTATCTCTCGATGTCAACCTTTGCAAGGTAGCCGAGAAGGTTACGTCTGTGACCAACCATCTTCAAAAGACCTCTACGGCTGTGGTGGTCGTTCTTGTTGTTCTTCAAGTGCTCGTTCAAGTTGTTGATACGGCTTGTAAGAAGAGCAATCTGTACCTCAGGAGAACCTGTGTCACCCTCGTGTATTGCGTACTGAGCAATAATTTCGTTCTTGTTCATTTTTTTCACCTCATAATTTTTATTAAGCCCAAATACTGTGCAGGCGGCTGGTGAAATGCCCTATTGGGCGGTAATCCGCAAGCTCGGTATTGGCGCTCGTGTGGTATTATAGCACAAAGATTTCTATTTGTAAAGAGTTTTTTTGAATTTTTTTACTTTTGCCCTTATTATATTATATAAAGTAGAAATTCCGCTGAAAACAAGAAGCACCCCCAAGGCAATCCTCGGATACTTGGGGTCAATGCTAAGTGCCAGGCTTGAAAAGGCAAGGCTACCCACTACTCCCGCCACCGACATAACAATCGCCTGCCGAAAGACAACACGGTGATTTTTGATGTGCATAATAAGTGATGCACCTGCCGATATTACAAAAAGTAAAAGGTTTGTCCCTTGCCCAAGAAGCTGGGGAAAATCAAGCAAAAGAGTAAAATAAATAATGAAGAGGCCACCGCCGCCAACTCCCATTCCCATAAGAACGGATATTAAAAATGGAATAATATATTTCATAAAATCACCTGAAAATCATACACGTCCCCGAATAAATTACCAAAATTGCAAAAATTACACTTAACCATTCTGTCTTTATCCTATCAAGCAAAAGTGCGCCCGCAACACCGCCGAGCGCGCAGGGAATGAAAAGCGCTCTGCCGAGGGAAAAATCCACCATATCCTGTTTGGCGTAGCGCACAACGGTTACTAAGGAAATAATTGCGGTGGCAACGAGAGTGGTTGCAAAATTGACCTTTTTATCATTATCGGTAAGATAGGAAAGGGTATAAATAAACAGTATGCCGCCACCTGTGCCGAGAAAGCCATTGATGCCACCTGCCAAAAAAGAAAGAGCGCAAAAAATAAGAAAAACCGCGCCCTTGGGCATAGAAAAATTTTTAAACATAAAATCCTCTGAAAAATTTTTTGCTTTTGCCAAAAATCTATTGTTTTTTTAAAATAATTCTGTTATCATATAATTATACTAACAATTAATCTGTACTGTATATTAGATTTAATACAGTTTTTTGACAAATTTTCAGAAAGGACCCGTTAATGAAGGATAATAAGCAGAAAACAAAAGCTCCCAAAAAGAAGAGCGCGTTTTTGCGCGCCTTAAACGGCGTTATGCCATATATTTTGACCGTTATTGCCGCAGTTATCATTTTCTCCCTGACTGTTTTGACAGGCAGCGTGGGCGCATCTATACGCGGTGGCTTATACGGCACATTTTCCAACTTTGCCACATATTTCGTACCCATCTTTTTACTGTATCACGCTATTATGTGGAACTATGATGTTAAGTGCGGATGCTGTATTCGCCGTGTGGTTTGCTCTGTTGCAACACTCATTTGCTTTTCTACAATGCAATATTTAATTCACGTTGTTGACCACGCAAGCCTTAATTCCTACAACGTTGGCGTGTTCTTTGATTTAGGTAAGGAGTCAGTCGGTGGCGGTGTTGTTGGCGGTATGGCAGGCAAGCTTCTTTTGAACCTTGGCACTATTGCAGGTGTTATTATCATCACCCTTGCCTTGGTGTTCCTGATTTTGCAAATGTTCAATATTACCCCTGCATATATGTGGCGCTCAATGTTCAAGGGCAAGAAAAAGAAGAAGCCACAGCCACAGCAAAGACCCGTTCAGCACAAGCACGTGGCACATCATCCACGTCCCAAAAAGGAAGAGGAGATTTTTGACGAGGACATTCCTCACGCATATAAGGATACCACGGTTGTCACAAATACTGACGAGGTCACATATGACGACGAGGAAGAATATTCAAGCTATAACGAGCTTGACGTAAACGAAATTAACGCAAAGACAGAGCATATTCCAAGCCAGCTTCAGCCTTATGCAGACTCAGGGGATTTCGACTTTGACCCTAAGGACTACGATTTCAGCGTGTCCTCAACAAAGTATGAGCCGATTGACGAGCAGGAAGAACCATATGAACCATACGAGCCGTATAAGCCGCATGAAGAGCCAAAGGAACAGGAAAAGAGCGTGAACGAGCCGCCTAAATTTGACGGCTTTGATGATTTTGACGATTTCTTTGATTTTGACAAGCCCAAGGAAGAAAAGCAGCCCCCTGTTTCCGCACCTATTAAAAAGGAAGAACCAAAGGAAGAGGACGATGACCTTGATTGGTTTGATGCTGAGCCTATTGAAGAAGAAAAGCCACAAAAAAGCTATATTCCCGACAATGTATTAAAGGAAGCTATGACAGCACCCAAAAAGCCTGTCTTTGCAGCCCCTGTGCAGGAAAAGCCAAAGGAAAAGAAGCCTGAGCCTCCGAAGAAGGAAGCAAAGCCTAAGATAGACTATAAGCTCCCGCCTATTTACTTCCTGCAATCTCAGCCCGATAACAGTAACTCCGAGGATGTAAAGCAGGAGCTACAGGAAAATGCTAAGATAATTGTTGAAACCTTGGCGGACTTTAAGGCACATTCAAACGTGGTTAAGGTTACAAGAGGTCCTACAATTACAAGATATGAGCTTCAACCCGAAAAGGGCGTGCGCGTGCGCACAATTGAAGGTCTTGTTGACGATATTGCGCTTAACTTAGCGGCAAAGGGCATCAGAATGGAATGTCCTATCCCGGGCAAGAACGCAATAGGCATTGAGGTTCCGAATAGAACCGTCAGCTTCGTTTATTTGCGTGACCTTATTGAGGACCCACGCTTTGGCGCGGCAGAGAGCAAGCTAACCTGCGCACTTGGTAAGAGCATCGCTGGTGAAAACATTTATGTTGATATTGAATCGACCCCTCACCTACTTGTTGCGGGTGCAACAGGTATGGGTAAATCCGTGTGCATCAACTCACTCCTTGTCAGCCTGCTGTACAAGGCGACCCCTGAGGATGTGCGCTTGATTCTCATTGACCCTAAGCGCGTTGAGCTTTCTAACTATAACGGCATACCGCACCTGTTGGTGCCTGTTGTGTGTGAGCCTAAGAAATCCTTGGGTGCGCTTCAGTGGGCGGTAACAGAGATGGAAAACCGCTTTATGGCTATTGAGGAAGCAGGAGTGCGTAATATCAAGGAATTCAACCAGCGTGTTGAAAAGGGCTATGAGGCGGAGAAGATGTCCCGCATAGTTATTGTTATTGACGAGCTTGCGGACTTAAAAATGGCTGTACCTGATATTGAGGGACACATAACAAGACTTACACAAAAGGCGCGTGCCGCAGGTATCCATATTATTATCGGTACACAGCGTCCGTCCGTTGACGTGCTTACAGGTCTTATTAAAAACAACATTCCGTCACGTATTGCATTCCGCGTTCCGTCACAGGTTGACTCAAGAACTATTCTTGACGAGGTGGGTGCGGACAAGCTTGTTTCAAAGGGCGATATGCTTGTTAAGCTTGTTGGCGCGCTTAACCCTGTTCGTGTACAGGGCGCGTATGTAGGCGTTGACGAAATACAGGACGTTATTGATTACTGGAAGGCGGCAGGTCCTGCCAACTATGACGAGGAGGTTATCAAGCAGATTGATAACAACGCCGCAAAGCTTGCCAAAAATGACAAGGATGTGGGCGAGGGTGACGACGAGGATGGCGAGGGTGTTGACCCCGAGTTCTATAACGCCCTTGAGCTTGCCGTTGACCTTGGCAAAATTTCCTCATCTCTCCTTATGCGTAAGCTGAGCCTCGGCTTCGGCAGAGCGTCAAGGGTAATTGATCAGCTTGAGGAAAGAGGGTATATTGGTGAGGCAAACGGACCTAAGCCACGTGATGTTCTCATTAGCAAAGAGGACTTCCAGGAAATAATGATGAGAAAAAATGACGAGTAATTAACAGGAGATTTTATGGGAAAATTGATAGCGATAGACGGTCTTGACGGTAGCGGCAAGGGCACGCAAAGCGACATTCTTGTTGAAAGATTAAGACAGGAGGGCAAGCGCGTTCGTGTTATTTCCTTCCCCGACTACGAAAATGACAGCTCTATCTTTGTTAAAATGTATCTTGAGGGCAAGCTTGGCAAAAAGCCCTCGGACACCAATGCATATGCCGCTTCTATGTTCTTTGCCGCTGACAGATATGTGAGCTACAGAACAGACTGGCAAAAGGACATTGAGGATGAAAACACAATAGTTGTTGCAAACAGATATACAACCGCCAATGCGGTGCATCAGCTTTCAAAGCTGCCAAGAGAGGAGTGGGAGTCTTTCCTTAGCTGGCTTTGGGACTTTGAGTTTGATAAGCTTGGCTTGCCACGTCCCGACCTTGTTTTGTATCTTGAATTGCCACCTGTTTTGTCGCTCTCTCTTGTTAAGAGCAGAAGCTGTGCAACAGGGCAGAAAATGGACATTCACGAGCTTGATACAGAGTATATGAACAGGTGCTATGATGCGGCGCTTTATTCCTGCGGCGCACTTGGCTGGCGACAGATTAAGTGCTATGAGGGTGATAAAATACGCACCCGCGAGGACATAGCCGAGGAAATCTACAAGGAAGTAGGTAAGCTATAATGGTATATTTGTTTTTGGCAGACGGCTTTGAGGAAATAGAAGGACTTTGCGTTCTTGACTTTTTGCGCCGTGCAGGTGTTGAGGTGACAACCGTCGGTGTTTCGGGAAAGATAGCAAACGGCTCACACAAAATCCCTGTGGTATGCGATATTACAGAAAATGAGCTTGATACATCAAGTGACTTTGATATGGTTATTTTGCCTGGTGGCTTGCCGGGCTCGAATAACCTCGATAACAGCTTGGTGGTTGATAAAATGATAAAAAGAGCAATTGACGAGAATAAATTTGTATGCGCCATTTGTGCTGCACCCTTTATTCTTGGCAAGCGCGGTTACTTAAACGGTAAAAGTGCCACCTGCTACCCAGGCTTTGAAAATCAGCTCATAGGAGCTAATACAGTTAACCAAGGGGTAGTGCGCGACGGCAAAATAATCACAGGCAGAGCAATGGGCTCATCCCACGATTTCGCGCTTGAAATTGTTGAGGCTCTTTGCGGAAAAGAAATGAAGGAAAAATTAAAGTCGGCAGTTTTGTATTAATAGCTTGCCGAGAAAGGGGAATATGATGACGCCCATAAAGAAAGAAAAGGACGCTATCAGAAAGGACTGCTCCGATAAAAGAAACGCCATAGATAAGGAAATACACAAATCTATGGACGAGAAAATTTGCCAAACGGCAACATCCTTAGTCAGCTTCAGATATGCTGATATAATTCTCTTGTACGCGCCTATTAAATCTGAAATAGATGTTATGCCCATATTCCACGAGGCATTAAGGCAGGGAAAAAGAGTTGCCTTTCCGCGCTGTAACGTAGAGGAGCGCACAATGAAGTTCCACTTTGTGTCAAGCGAGGATGAGCTATCTCCCTGCGCATACGGTATCAGAGAGCCAAGTGAGGACGCTCCCGTATATGACCCCTCAGAGGAAAGAGGGGGCGCGGTTTGCTACGTGCCGGGTCTTGCCTTTGACGCATATGGCTATCGCTTAGGCTACGGCAAGGGCTACTACGACAAATTTATGCACACCTTCAACGGCTGCACCATTGGTGTTGTATATTCGGAGTTCATTCTTCCGTCACTCCCCAAGGGCCGCTTTGATAAGCATTGTGACGTTATGCTCACCGAAAAGGGCATTAAGCCACTTAAAAAAGAGAAATAAAAACAAAAAAGCTATCGCTTTTCTCTGCACTCTTAGCGGAGAAATAGTGGGCGCAAAGATTTCGGCAGAGAACTTGTTTTCTCTGCCGATTTGCGTTATAATTGTATGGGTGATAAAAATGGATAACGAAACGAGTTTGCCGAAAAGAAAAAATATACGATTAAAAAATTATGATTATAGTTCTCCCGGTGCATATTTTGTAACGATCTGTACTGAAAACAGAAGGAATTACTTTTGGAACGATACCCTGAATCCGCAAGCGTTTGAATGGCGATCCGTAGGGGCGAACTGTGTTCGCCCGCAAAATCTCCCATTGTCTGATATCGGGAGTGCTGTGCTGGATGAATTGTAAAAATGGCATAAAACATACGATACGGTGGAATTGTGCTCATACGTTATCATGCCCAATCATTTGCACATAATGGTATTCATTTCTGCCGATGAATACGGGCGACCAAAGGTCGCCCGTACGGTAAGTAGGATGGTAAAGCAATTTAAGGGTGCTGTCACCAAAAAGATTGGCCGTCCTATTTGGCAGAAATCTTTCGTGGAACACGTAATCCGAAACAAACAGGATTTTGAAACCAAATCAAAATATATCTGTGAAAACCCTATTCAATGGTATTATGACGAATTATACACAGAAGAATAGCGGTATGGGCTTAGCTCTGCGCCTTTGTAATAAAACGGCGAAACTGGAGATAAAACAGAACGATAAATAAGAATTTGTAGGAGGTTGTAAAATGGTAGCTTTTATAACTGTTTCAGGATTGGGGATACTGATCTCTATTCTCGGTATAATCAATATGACAGGTAACATATCTTCTCTCCATTGGTATCATAGACAACGAGTTACAGAGGAAAATCGCAAGCCCTTTGGAAAACTCGTTGGCTTGGGAATACTGATTATCGGTATTGCAATGGTAATATTTGGCATAATGTTCTTCATTTTTGAAAAAACACAAATCGAAGCTCTTGTGGTTGTCGGAGTGGTAGAATTGATTGCAAGTATCATTGTTGGAATGATTGTTAGCTTCTATGCAATGAAAAAGTATAACGGCGGTATATTCTAATCGTCAAATTCCAATTTGTCGATCAAAATATAACTAACCCCGATAGATTTTTGAAATCTATCGGGGCTTCTTATTTGTTTACTGTGGAACATTTTTATTCGTAGGGGAGACCTGCGGTCTTCCGCGGGCGAACACAGTTCGCCCCTACCGTGTATTAGAAGAAGATTTTGCGCTTTTCTCCGTTAAGAACATCTCGTCTTGCGCGATAGCTTTTTATTGTTTAACCCTTAAAATCAATTGTAGCCTTAAATTCGTAAGTGCCCTCTGCCAAGGTATAGTCAAGGAGATAGCAAATCTTGTTGTAGTTGCCGTCCTCGTCTGGGAGCTGGTCAACAAACGGTTGCTCAACAACGTTGAGAGTTGCGTCACATTCGCAAATAACGCGAACGTCGTCAACATAGGCAATGTTGCCCTCAACTCTTGGCTTGTAGGTTGTAACAAAGCGCTCTGTGATAACCGCAGGCTCGGAGAACTCAAACTTATCGTGCATTTCAATCTTGTCGTCAGTAGGCTTGAAGAAGCGCTCTGCCTTTTGAAGAGTGGTGTGTACGCGCTTAATATCGTAGCCATGGGTGAAGTCCATATAAACAACGCCTGTTTCTTCATTATATACCGCGCGCGCCTTGCCGTCCCAGTCGCCGCCCTCGCCCTTGCCATTGAAGTAAGGAAGGTTGTGTGACCAAGAGGATGGCTGGAAATACTCGTTTCTTCTATTGCTTTGGTAGCCTGGCCAATAACCAGGACCGATATAACCGAAGTCACAGAACACCTGCTTGTTGTGACGAGCAAGAATGAATGAGCCAACGTCCTGGTGGTTGTGGCTTTCCCAATGGTTGCCGCCCTTCAATGCAAAGCCGTAGTTATCTGTGCGCTTTACAAAGTAGTTGGAAACAGGAGCATAATATGTTGCATTAGCAAGCTTGTCTGATGTAAAATCGGGGTTATAGTAAACGGTAGAGCGGGAAGCAAATGCCCAGTGGCAGTAAGCAACAATTGTTGCTTGGTCAGTGGTAAGGTTTTCGATAGCATCACCGTAAACTGTCTTTAGCATATGTGGAAGACCAACCCAGTAGCCCTCACGCGCATTAACGTCACTGTACATAGCAAGCACGTTTGGTTGCAGGTGCATCTTCTGAATAAATTGAGAAATAGCCTTAACCTTAGGATCAGCGAGCCAGTCATACTCACCGTTTGAGAACTCGCGAAGTAGCATTGCGTAAACGGAGAAGAAGCCAAAGCCAAAGCCCCAGTAAGCAGTACCCTCAACGCACATGCCGTCATCATCGTAGCTGTCAAGATAGCACTTCATAGCCGCTTGAAGTCTTGGAAGCTGACGCTTGAATTCCAGAGGGTCCTCGTACATAAGAACACCGCCCACAGCACCTGTGCAAACCGCTGTCCAGTTGTTGTTGTGTGTTTCCCAGAAGAACTTTCTTGTCATAAAAGGCTCAATGGTGTGACGTCTGATTTCATAAGTAATTCTGTCAACCAAAAGCTTTGGGAATCTGTCCTTGAAAAGGCTCTTTATCTCTGCCATTGAAAAGGCAAGAGAAGCAGCGAAAATATCAATAAGACCTGGGTCGAAGTCCTGAGGTGTTCTGTCATAATAGCTGTTGTAGTGACCGAGAGGTGCCCAGGTATATTCGTTACAAATTTCCCAAACGCACTCTACAAGCATTTTATAATATTCCTCATTGTCAGGGTAAATGAGTGACAAAAGGGCAGAGGACTGAAGCAGGCGGAAGGAATCTGTGCCGTCGCTTACATTTGGGTAGTCAAGGACAACCCAAGCGGATGAGCATCTTGGGCGCACCTTAGATGCCTTGTCATAAGCCTCCTTTATTTCCTTTCTGTGACGAGCAAATGCTTCGTCATTTCTTACTCTTTCCCATACCTTAGGGTCTCTTGCAATATCAAACATAATAATCTCCTTGATTGAGCGTATTTTCTTTCCTTGCTCAACAGTTTAATGATATCACATAATGCACAAATTTTCAATAATAAATTGATTTTTATTTGTAGTTATGCTATAATTTATGCGTATTATCATTCAAGGAGCAAAAAATGGAAAAGAAAATTATCAATTCATACCCTGCCGAGTGCTGGAACGACACAACACCACTGGGCAACGGCACACTCGGTGCCAGTGTTTACGGCTGTGTGTATGATGAAAGAATACTTATAAATCACGAGGCTTTGTATAACTGGGTATGCAATAAGGGATACCCCGATATTTCCTATGCCCTTTCCGAGGTGCGTGCTCTGATGGATGAGGGAAAGTACAAGGAAGCCAACACATATTACACCGATATTATCAACAAAACAGGCTTCAGATCCAATAAGGGCAAGTTTTTCCCCGCCTTTGATATTCATATGATTTTTGAAACCGAGGCAGCCCCCAAGGACTACTCACGCGTGCTTGATATGGAAAAGGGCGTTTGCACCGTTTCCTACACAGAAAACGGAGAAAAGTGTTTGCGCACTGTTTTTGCATCTCAAGGCGACAGAGCAGTGGTGATTAACCTGAAAAAAACAAAGCCCTTCTCTGTTAAAATTTCCTTAGAGCGCCACGATATGACAGATTATGTTGACAATTTTTATTGCGACGAGTTTAAATCCTTTGCCCAAAACGGTTATGTTTATTCCGAGAGTAAAACAGGTGGCGGACTTCACTTTACAGGCATTGTCAAGGTGCTTGATACCGACGGCAACATTGTTTCGGGCGGAAGTGATAATGCTAAGACTGTAGGTATGAGTGGCGAAGCAACGCTTAAGGACTATGTTAAAATTGAAAACGCAACGGACGTAACCCTTGTTTTTGATATGAACAAATCCCCACTTCCCTTTGAGGAAATGGTTAGCTTGGTGGACAAATGCCAAAAGGATTTTGCAACCCTTCTTAGCGAGCAGGAAAGAGATTTTTCTGCGTTGTTTAACAAAACACGCTTGACCCTGACAGATGAGAAAAACGTGTCCAACGAGCAGCTTTTCCTTGATAGCTACGGCGGAGTTGTGGACAAAAGATTTATTGAGAAAATGGCAGACTTCGGCAGATACCTGCTCATTTCCTCGTCGGTTGGTTGTGAATTCCCAGCTAACCTTCAGGGTCTTTGGAACGGTGCATATTCTCCTGCCTGGGCTTGCACCTTCTTTAATAACGAAAATATTCAAATGGCATATTGGCAAGCATATGCAGGTAATTTGAGCGAGGCGGCGCTTCCGCTTTTCAACCTGTATGAAAAGTTTTTTGACGATTATAGAGAAAATGCCAAAAACCTCTTTGGATGTCGCGGCATTTTGTTACCTCTGTTTATGGATAACTCCAACGGCAAAAAGGAAAACACCCAGCCTCACGTTCTTTATTGGACAGGCTCATCCGCTTGGATTAGTGCAATTTATTATGATTATTATCTATACACAGGGGACGAAAAATTCCTTCGCGAAAGAGCATATCCGTTTATGAAGGAGTCCGCGCTTTTCTATGAGGACTTTATGGTTTATGACAGTAACGGTAAGCTCAAATCCTATCCTTCCAACTCACCTGAAAACAGTCCAAATGGTGACTTTGAGGGAGGCGGACAGATCAGCGTTGCTATCAACTCAACAATGGACTTCGCACTTTTAAAGGAGCTTTTAACAAACCTTATTTCCTCTGCCAAAAAGCTTGGAATTGATAAAGAAAAGCAAGAAGACTGGGCAAAAATGCTCTCTGCAATTCCAGAATATGAAATCAATGAGGACGGAGCTATCAAGGAGTGGCTGCACCCCGACTTTAAGGACAACTACCACCATCGCCATCAGTCCCACATTTACCCCTTGTTCCCAGGCTTTGAGGTGAATGAGGAGAATAACCCTGAGCTTTTTGAGGCTATGCGCGTTGCCGTTAACAAGCGCCTTGTTATAGGCTTGAAGTCACAAACAGGCTGGAGCCTTGCACATATGGCAAATATTTTTGCAAGATTGAATGACGGAGAGGGCGCAAAGGAGTGTCTTGATTTGCTCGTTCGCTTCTGCACAGGCGCAAACCTCTATACCTATCACAATGACTGGCGAAATATGGGCGTTACTCTTAAATATATGCATGCAGGTCACGCGCCGTATCAGGTGGATGCCAATATGGGCTTTGTTTCCGCGGTTTATGAAATGCTTCTTTATTCCGATAGTGATAAAATCAAGCTTTTGCCTGCCTTGCCACACGAGCTTGCAAGTGGCAGAATTGAGCATATTCAAGCTCGCGGCGGCTTTGATGCTTCAATTTTCTGGACTGAAAACCGCGTAAAGGTGAGAATTAAATCCTTGCTTGGCAAGAGTGTCAACGTGGGCTTAAAGGGCTTTACCCTTTTAACCACAAGCGACAAGCTTTCGAGCAGCAAATATGGAGAAAGCTATAAGCTCTTAACCCTTGCGGTGGGCGAGGAAATAGAGCTCGACTACAAAGCAATCGAAGTATAATTCACTCAATAAAAAAGCGCAGAGAAGCGGTGGCTTCTCTGCGCATATTTTTATATCTCCATTTCCATTCCGTCATAGGCAGTTACAAAACCGTGCTTTTCCATTTCAGCCGACAAGGTGTCGTGGTCGGTGTGCAGGGTATATGCCATGTGGGAAATAACATATTGCTTTATGTCCGTGTCAATGCTTTTCTTCATTTCAATAACCATTTGCAGATTGTTGTGCTCAAACACGCGCCAATCCTTTTCTATAAATCCAACAGTGGCATCAAAAACCGCCAAATCAGGCTTGTTTTTCCACACAGCGAGGATTTCCTCATATTGAAGCCAAGCGCCGTCAAGAGCATAAAATAAGCATTTTTTGCCATCCTTAATAATAAAATGGCACACCTCTATGGTGTGGTTGCCCCTATATGCTTCAACGGTATATTCGTCAAGGGTAAGCACATCCTTGTCCTTGGTTTCAATAAACTGTGCTCCTTGGCTTACAAGATAGTCAACAGTTTTCTGACAGTAATGGTCATCATGTAAATGGGTGTTTAAAATATATTTGATTTTACTAACATCTACCCCATATTCCTCTATGGCATCACGCACCCAAGGGCCTGGGTCAATCAGTATTTTTTCGTCAATTAATACAGATGCAGTTCGTCTAAAGCCGACAACTCCTGTTTTATCCTGTGGGAAATCGGCAGCTCCTGTACCTAAAAATAAAATTTTCATAAAATCACCTCAAAAATAGTATATCATAATGATATGGACGGGTCAAGGCTAAACTGAGAATAAAGTTTTTGTAACTTTGTGTTAATATATGGCGATTTATCTTGCTAAAAGCATCTGCAAATGATATACTTGAAAAAAAGAAAGGGGGACGGAAACGTGAAGGATACAGGCGATGTAAATAGCGTACAGCCCAAAAAAAAGCGCTTGACGCTTTTTGGTGTTGAGGTTGTATATCTGTACATTTTGGGCATTTTTTTGGCAGGTCTTGGCTGGATTGCGGAAAATGTTGTCCAACTGATAACTCACGGCATAATATCAAGCAAGTTCCACATTCTGCCCTTTATTTCTGCCTATGCCTTGATTGTATTTGCAGTGCAGATTTTTCTGGGAGATCCTGACGATATTGCAATTTTCGGCAAGCATATTTTCAAGGAGCAAAATCGGAAAACCGTAATTTTGTCAAATGTGTTGAGCCTGCTTTTTGCTTGCTTTTTTGTGTTTATCAGTGAGCTTATTGTGGGTAATCTTTGGTATGAGCTGTTTGGCGTTGCTCTTTGGAGCTATTCCGGCTGGGTGGGAGAATTCACACAGTTTACAAGTCTGCCATCAACCCTTGGCTTCGGTATAGCTGCATATCTTGGCTTTAGATTTTTGTATAAGCCTGCCCTTTCATTGGTGCGCAAAAAGCTAAACTACCGTGTGGCAAAAATTATTTGCTTGACCTTAGGTGTGGCAATTATTCTTGATACCGCCTTTATGATAGTTCAGCTTGGCATTAACGGTGAAGCTCCTGTCTATTGGACAATCAGCTTTAAATAAAACGCGCTTTTGCACACTGCTAGGCGCGTTTTTCTTATGCTTTTATATGTACTGATTTTGGTACACGCGGTGTTTGACATACAGGCTTTTGTGTGGTATCATAAGAGTGTAAGGAACAGAACTAAATCCCAAAACAAAGGAGAAAATAAAATGTCAAACGCAAGTAGCTTCGGATTTGAAAGAATAGTTGGTAAGACCCCATCAGGCGGCAGATATTGCGAAATATATTACTACTGTGGAGTGAATGAAGCCTGCGCCAAGGAGGACGCCACCCACTGCGTAATTTTCGAGAAAAAGAGAAACGGCACAACAATCAATACGATTTACTGTATGCTATAAGAAAAAGCCATAATTTTTGGATTCAAAAATTATGGCTTTTTTTATTGCAAAAATTTGATGAATATGTTACACTAATTAAAATTGACAAAGGAGGGGCTTGGATGATTAAAGTTTTAAAGCTAATAGGCGCAAGAGTCTATAAAAGATACGAAACTCTTGAAAAGAATATAAAATCGGGCTCTAATTCCTTTTATGATTCATTTCTCAACCTACAAGAAGAAATGGTGCGTTGCCTGTGCTTTGCAAATGGAGTTGAGCTTGAATCTCATCAAACGTGCGGTGAAATATTAAAGCGCCCGGATGTGAAAGCATTATTCGTTGATACTATGGGGCTTGACCAGTTGGCATATAACAAAATGGGCGATTATGTTTTAAAGGCAAACAAGCATAAGCACAATAAAGAAAAGCAGATTGAGCAGCCAACCGTCATAAACTACGTTTATCTAATATATTGCATTTGCAGGGCGTTTGCTAAGAGTAAGGAGCTTGAAATTGACGAGTTTGATGACTCCTGTTACATATCTATGTTTCGCCAATATGAAAAGGAATATATAGCGAAAAAGGAAATATTTAGTCGGTTAAAGGCAACTGTGCAAAGGCTGATTGAAAGCGGCAGACTGGATGAAGAGCAGGTCGAAATGTGTCGGGAATTTTTGACAGATACTGATGATACAGGTCTGCCTATTGATATACAAAATGAACAGTTGCAGATGCGTATTGATAATATTACAAGACTTTTTAAGAGTGTTGGTGATATCAGCAAGATGCAAGAGGAAATAAAAATTAAAATCGATGATATTGAAGAACGTTTTTCGGAATTTGAAAAGGAAACTGAAAAGAGCAAAAGAGCCATATCATCCAGTCATACCTCGTCCCCTAAGGTTGTAGAAAATGTGGCACAGTTTTCCGCACGTGCGGAGCAAAAGCATATTTGGGGCTTCACCTATGAGTCATACAAAAAATCAAAAATAACAGCTATATCGCTTTTAATTTTGAATATGATAATTCAAGTGTTGGCAACAGCAATGTCAACAAAGGCAATAGGGATATATTCTACATTTACCTTTTTGGAAAACCTGTGGGTAATATTTCAAATCACAATGTTAAAGCAAATGATCAAGGCTCGAAGGAGATATTCTTCCATTGAGCTTGCCTTTGAGACTCCGTATAAGGAAAGCCGAAATCAATTCGGCATTTTAGCCTTTGATGATCCAAAGATGAAATACATTGCATTTATGGTTATTTGCTGTATCGGCTGCGGCTTGAATATTTTATACTTCTGGATAGAGGATATTCAGCTTGTATATGCAATTATAGCAACAATAATTGAATTGGCAATGGCTGCTACTACTATAGCTTCCTATTGGCTTGTGACAGGATTCTTTTCTGAATATTATTTTGCGGAGCTAACGGGCTATAGCATAGATGGTAAGGAAACAATAACCTATATTTATAACGGGATATATGGAACGGTTCTTCCTTTGGATGAATTTAAAGAGCAATATGAAAATGTTGAATTGTAAAAAGAACGGGATTTCCCGTTCTTTTTTGTTGAATTTAAAGGTATAACGTGATAAAATTAGTATATAATTCAAACTATGCAGGAGAAACAAATGGGCAATCACTATGTACCGCGACTGGTACTGAGAAAATACAACAAGGATGAAAAGATATGCACCTTCAATGTAGAAACAGGCGAGTATAAGGAAAACGTGCCGATTGAAAGTGCTTTTCAGGAAAAGGGTTTTTACGATTCGGAAACGGAAAGAAACCTGAATCGCAAAATTGAATCTCAATTTGGAAATCTGTTCTCTAATAAGATATTAAAGTGTGGCAAGAAAATCGAGCTGACAAATGTAGAATTGAAGATTGTAAAAAAGTTTCTTTTGGTGTCCGTTTTGCGCGCTATGAACGCACAAGGATTTACAAGCGTAGAAAGAGAAATGTATTACAGTCCTAATCATCACTTGATAGAGTTGATGCCATTTACAGAAAAAGTAATAGAGGGCGAGAGCGATTTTGATTATTGGCTACGCACCATAAATGTAATTTTGGACACGGACGGCACTCCAATTGAGGTTGCCAAGCACCCTGACGCAACATATGTTGCATACAGATGGGCGATGGTGATAAACGCAGGTCAGGTTGCCTTTTGGGACTCTCCGCATAATGCTGACGAATACGTTATAACAGATATAGGAATGACCTCGGAAAACGAGCCGGGCTGGGACGGTGTATTTATACATAACGAAAAAAAGCGAGCGTTTATGGCTGATATATTGGAAGTGGTAAAAGCTCAAAATGACGCAAGACTAATTGTGGATACCAAAAGAACAATAAATTTTTTGATATATTTCCACGAAAACTTTATGATGTTCCCAATTTCCGCAAGAAGAATGATAGTAACCATATCGCCCTTTTTCAGAGTTATATGCAATATGCGCAAGGGAGTTATAGCGGCAAAGCATGATTTGCAAAAAAGGGGATTTTGCTACGTACCTAAAAAGGAGTTTATACTAAACTACTACACAAAAATGAACAGGTGGAAGCTGTTTGAGCCGAATGATGCAAAATATGTTCACGGCTGGGAGGCGGCAACGGGACCTGAACAAAAGCGCGACCCCAATGATTTGTACATTTACAAGCCGGTCAGGTTAACGGCTGAGGAGGTTGATTATTGTAACAGACTGTTTATTGACAGAATTGGCAAGCACATAGGCTTTTCAAGCCTTGATAACGTATATAGAAGCATACTTTCCTACAAAAAATACTTACCAAAAAATGATTATTCAGAGCTTTACAAAATTATAGAGGAAAGATACAAGCTGAGATGACTCTGTGTACTGAAAACAGGACATAATCATCTTGAAAATATAGCGACTGTGTGATATACTGAAGTCAGTACAGTTAAATGAAAAGAGGGATTTTGAATGAACGCGGAAAACTCAAGAAAAATCAAGCTTTTGAAAATGTGGGAAATATTGAAAAGCGAAACTGACGAGGATCATCCCATCTCCACACCTGACCTTATTGCAAGGCTAGAGGCAGAGGGGATTTCAGTTGACCGAAAGATATTATATAAGGACATTGAGCTTTTGAACGAAAACGGCTACGAGGTTCTTTGCGAGAGGGGAAAAAGCAACAAATACTATGTGGTTGACCGTTCATTTAATCAGCCTGAGGTTCGCATTTTAATGGATGCCGTACAAGCGGTTTCCTTTGTTACCGAGAAAAAGGCAGAGGAGCTGATTGGCAAAATTGCAGTTTTGGCAGGAAGCCGTCGCGGTAAGCTATTGCGTGAGAATATCACAAAATATTCAACTGTCAAGGGCACGAACGAAACCATTTATTACTCTGTTGACACTATTTTAGAGGCGATAAAGAAAAAGAAAAAGATTTCGTTTATGTATGCTGACTACAATGTCAAAAGAGAGAGGGTTAACCGTCGTCGGCGCGACAATCCTGACGAGATAAAGATATACATAGTGAACCCTGTTACCACCTTTATAGATAACGACCAATATTATTTGATTTGCTATGACGATAAGCACGGCGGCAAGCTCGCCAATTACCGCATAGACCGTATGGACAAGGTGAAAATCCTCGAGGAGCAAATCACCCCAAACGAAAGCGTTGATATTGCCAAAAATATGCTTCAGCAGTTTGGTATGTTCGGCGGCGATGTTAAAAAGGTTGAATTTGAGGCGGACAGAAGCACAATTGACGGTATATTCGATAAATTTGGCAACAATATCAGAATGAGCGAAACCAAGGACGGCAAGCTATACTGTACAGTAGAGGTACAGGTCAGCCCTAACTTTATCAGCTGGTGCTGCTCCTTTGGCAAAAAGGTGCGCGTTATCAGCCCGCCTAGTGTTATCGAAAAAATCAGAGAGCATATAGATGTTCTAAAAGAAATATACGAAGAAAAAACGGATGCGTGACGCATCCGTTTTTTGTTATACAATTTTATTGTGCCTTTTTCTTTGCAATAAGCTTCATAAGAACAACCGCGCCAACAAAGAGAACAAGAGCAACCGCCCACATAACGAGGCAGGAAACAACGCTGTTGATGGAAGCGAGCAAGCCTGCAACAATGTAGGAAACAAAGGAAATTCCTGCAATCAATGAAGCGTATGGAAGCTGTGTCTTTACGTGGTCGACGTGGTTACAGCTACCGCCTGTGGAGGCAAGGATTGTAGTGTCGGAGATTGGGGACACGTGGTCGCCGAACACCGCGCCGCCAAGGGTTGCGGAAACTGTGAGAATAACAAGTGTGCCACTTCCACCAAGGATTGTAACCGCGATTGGAACAAGCACGCCGAATGTACCCCAGGATGTACCTGTTGAGAATGCAATAGCGCAAGCGAGAATGAAGAATAAAGCGGGGAAGAATGCCTCAAGAGTGTCAGGAATCATAGCCATATTTTTCTCAACGAATGCCTGTGCGTCAAGGTAGCCGCCCTTAGCACCCATAATGCCTGAAATAGACCAAGCAAATGTAAGAATCAAAACGGCGGGAACCATAGCCTTGAAGCCCTGTGTGAAGCTCTCTGTAATTTCCTTGAAGGAAACAACCTTGTCAATCATATAGTAAATTGCAACGATAACAAGAGCGATAGTTGAGCCAATAGCCAAGGATGAGCCTGCATCACAGTTGGAGAAGGCCTCAATAACACCTGAGCTTTGCGCTACTGTGCCGTATGTACCTGTATCCCAGTCAAAGAAGTAGCCCGAATAAATCATAGAGCCAACGCAGCAAAGAATGAGAACGATAACAGGAATGAGAAGATGTCTTACCTTACCGCGAGGATTGTCAACGATGCTTGAGTCGTCCTCAGCAGCCAAGTCTGTTTCGCCTGCGTTAAGATCGCCTGTTGTGTTAGCAATTTCCTCGTTTCTCTTCATCTTGCCGAAGTCAATCTTCAAGAATGAGAATGCGAAAACCATAATTACGGTCAAAAGCGCATACACGTTGAATGGAATAGTCTTGATGAACACAACAAGACCGTCGCCCTCAAGCTGACCGGAAACTGCAGCCGCCCAGGATGAAATAGGAGCGATAATGCAAACAGGAGCAGCGGTTGAGTCGATAATCCAAGCAAGCTTAGAGTGTGAAATCTTGAACTTGTCTGTGATTGGACGCATAACAGAGCCAACTGTTAAGCAGTTAAAATAGTCGTCAACAAAAATCAAGCAGCCAAGACCTGCGGTTGCTGCCAAAGCACCGTTCTTAGATTTGATTTTGTTGCCTGCCCACTCACCGTAAGCGCGTGAGCCACCTGATTTTTGCATAAGAATAACGAAAATTCCAAGCACAACCAGGAAAACAATAATCGGCACATTGCCGCCAACCTTTTCACTCATTACAGTGTAAAGAGTTCCAAGTGCACGCAATGGATTGCCACCGGCATACATCATAGCGCCTGTGAAAATACCAAGGAACAGGGAAACATAAACCTGCTTGGTCAAAAGCGCCAAAACGATAGCCACAATAGCGGGCAGAAACGCCCAAATTGTACCTTCCATAGTAAAACCTCCAAAATAAAATGTGAACAAATTATAACATATAATTATGCGTATGTCAATGGTATTCCAAAATTAGAAAATATAACTTCCTGCCTGAGCCTCGTGTGTAACACCGTCGATTATAATTTTTGCAGGCGACGGGGTTGTAATTTCATACCTGAAGGAGTCCCCCTCACGGTACCAGGCGGACACAAGTGTGCCGTGCCTTGTTTCAATTTTTGCAGACAAGTAATCAAGTCTTTTGCTTGGCTGTGGCGCAATTATAATTTCCTCAAAGGCAGGCTTTTCGTCAACTGTGGAAATACCGCAGGCAACGCCGTAAACCCAGTCAGCCACGCTTCCGTAAGCATAATGGTTAAAGGAGTTCATATCCTTTGACCAGAACTCTCCACGGTCATTTTTGCCATCCCAATGCTCCCAAATGGTGGTAGCACCCTGCTTAACAGAGTAAAGCCATGACGGAAATTCCTCTTGTAAAAGCAGGTCATAGGCTGTGTCTAAATAGCCGTTTTGCGAAAGGGCGTGTAAAAGATAAGGAGAGCCAACAAAGCCTGTTTTCAGGCGTGTGCCGTTTTCTCTTATCATTTGGTTTAGCTGTGCGGCAACGGCTGCTTTGTCCTCTGCTACGTCAAAATAGAGTGCAAGAACACATTCTGTTTGTGTTTTGTATGTCTTAAAGGTTTTCGCAATTGCTTTTGTTATACGCTCGTGTAGTCGCTCGTATTTTTCTACATTCTTTCCAAGCACCTTGCCTGCCTTAATTACGAGAGAAACGGAGTAGCGGTAGAAAACAGAGGCTATAAAGTCCTCGTTGGATGAGCCACGATAGCTGCCCTCCTCTGCATCAAGCCCAAGCCAGTCACCAAAGTGCCAGCAGCCGTACCAAAGGCTTTTCTTTTTTGTTATTCTGCCGATTTCAGACACAAAGTCGCACATTGACTTATACTGTCTTGCAAGAATTTTCTTGTTGCCGTAGGTTAGGTACATTTGCCAAGGGCAAACTGTTGCGGCATCGCTCCAAACAGCGGTTGAGCTGCCTGGTCGCTCGTGCACCTGTGGAATACAGAAGGGGATAAGACCCTCGCGCTTTTGCTCAAGGCGCAAATCCTCAAGCCACTTATCAAAGAATTTTTCAACATCATAGTTGTAGGATGCGGTTTTGCAGAAAACCTGTGCATCTCCTGTCCAGCCAAGACGCTCATCCCTCTGTGGGCAGTCTGTGGGAACGTCCAAAAAGTTGCCCTTTTGTCCCCAGATAATGTTGGAGAACAGCTTGTTAAGAAGTGGGCTCGATGAATTGAGGTAACCTGTGCGCTTAATGTCGGAGTGTACAACAATAGCTCTTATGTTGTCCTTGGTTATCTCACAGGGGAACTCGTCAACGCGCAAATATCTGAAGCCGAAGAAGGTCAGACGCGGCTTATAGCTTTGATGTCCGTCACGGCAAATATACTCAAGGCGCGACTTGGCACTGCGGTAGTTTTCCGTGTAGAAGTTGCCATCGTTGTCAAGGACCTCTGCACAGGAAAAGGAAACGCGCTCACCTTGCTTTGCCGTCACCTCAAACTCAAAATAGCCTGTGAGGTTTTGGTTGAAGTCAATAACAGTCTCACCCTTTGGAGTTTTAAAAATCCTGTGGGGCAAAATAGTTTCCTGCTCCAAAATTGCCTCGCCCTGTTGCTTGATTACAATTGCGTGGTCGTAGTCCTGTACCTTAACAGGCACAAATTCTTCCTCGTAATTGGCATCGTAAATCTCACCGTCATAAATATCGGAAAAACGGATTTTACTGTAAGCACACTCCCAGCTCTCGTCAGAGCAAATAATGGCCTGCTCCCCGTTTTTGTGTGTAATGGTAAGCTCACAGATAAGGGCAGGGTAAAGCTCTGGGAACTCCGTTCTTGTTCTTATGTTGATTCGTCCGTTAAACCAACCCGAGGACAGAGTTACGCAAAGCTCGTTTTCTTGGCGTATCATATGGGTCACGTCATATTCCTGCATCTGGGCTCTGTTGTAGTAGGTCCAGCCCGGCGCTAAAATAAAGTCGCCAACCCTCTCCCCACCAAGTGTTGCATAGTAGCAGCCACGAGAGGTGATTTTAAGTGTTGCTTTTTTAATTTCCCCTGCTTTTTTGAAGCGCTTCCTGAAAACAGGGCAGGTATATTCCTCTTTAGTGGGATATGAAATCCACTTAGCATTTTCAAGTAACATAAATTTCTCCTTTTTCTTAGCATCAGACCAAATTGAGCCTGATGCTGCTATGTTAGGATTATTTTAGCATATAAAGAAAAAAAAGGCAATATTTCCGCCCCTAAAAATATACATTTGCTTGAAAAACAGGGTGCTGTGTGATAAAATATCCTTGTAGAAATATTTTTGAAGGAGCATATTATGGCAAAATATTTAGATATTCCATTCCCAACTATAAAAAATCCCTTTGACGGACACATTCACGTTCATAGGTGGCACCTTGAGGAAAAGGGCGAAACATTTATTCACGGCCTTGAGGAATATAGGCGCGTGTGCGGACTTAAATACATAGCCTTGGCATCTCTGCCATCAGGCAACCCAATCCCTGCACCGCGTGACGTTAGCAACAATATTATGTGTGCATTTTATAAGCTTGCAAATGAAAATACCTTTGCATACGGCGGTTTTATTTACCCGTCATATCCTGCAAATGAAACAGAAATGGCAGATATGTCACTTACCACTCAGCTTGACGAGCTTTGTGAAATCGGCTTTGACGGCATTAAAATGTTAGAGGGTAAGCCAAACCTGTATGCCCGCGTTGGCAAAGCTCTTGACAGCGACTTTTTTGAGGCAGCCTTTGATAAAATGGAAAAAGAGGGTACATACCTTCTTATGCACGCCGTTGACCCCGAAAGCTTTTGGAAAAATGCAACTGAGGAAGAAATTCAAAAGGGCTGGTTCTATGGGGATTCAAGTAAATTCCCACATTACACCGAGCTTTATAAGCAAGTAGATAATGTTTTGGCAAAGCATCCAAGGCTTAATTTGTGCTTAGCGCATTTCTTCTTCCTTTCTGAAAACCCCGAAAAGCTTGAAGATATGTTTGCAAAATACGAAAATTTGGCAGTGGATATAACCCCCGGTGGAGAAATGTATCACGGCTTTAACAAGAGATACGACTACTTTAAGGACTTTTTCGAAAAGTATGCTGACCGCATTTATTTCGGCACTGATATGGACTATACTCCTCATTTAGAGGCAGGCATTTGGCTCTGTGACAGAGTATACCGCTACGTGGCAACAAACGAGCCTCTTATGACCTTTGACGACACAGTTTTAAAGGGCTTGAACGTGTCAGCTGAGGCATGTCAGAAAATCTTTTCCGACAATCTTTTGACCAAGCTGGGCGGCGCACCAAAGCCAATAAACAAGGACGCCCTTCGCCGCTATATCGCCAAATATAGACACTTAATTGAGGACAAGGAGTTTGATAAGTACATCGACATACTCTCCGAACAGTACCTCAACTAAAGGGACTGACACATTAAGGCACAACCACAACACACAAAAAATATTAATGAGCAAATATTGTATTATTGCTTCAATATTGTTTCTTTAATAAGGTTGAAAAACTGCGTTTTTCTCCGATTGTGTGTTGTTATCGGCGTTTTCACCCCTTCACGTACCCAGTACGCGTATACGGGGATGAAACCACCGCTTTCTGCTCTTAATCTGCCTAGTCCTGCGAACGGGGACTGACACATCAATAACAAAAGTCAGGAATTTTTGCAAAAATTCCTGACTTTTTATCGTATATTTTCTGATTTTCTTGCGATACAAAGGGTTGTTAATGTGTCAGCCCCTTATCTTAGTGGTATATCGTAAACGCTCATTATGGAAATGTCGTTTAGTAAGGCTTCGGGGGAAAGGTCTGTTTTTGCAAATACCGTGTAGCCATTCTTGCTTGTCAGGTCGAAGTAATTGTCGCTAAGAGGTATATCGTAGGACTTGAAGGAAATTTCCACATCCTTTGCAAAATTGCGTGCGGTAAGGGTCAAATAAACTCCGCCGTTGGCACTTTTTGCGCTTACCTCAATTTGTGGGTCAAGGAGTATAAAGTGCTTCGGCACTCTGCCAAGCTCTGTATTTCTTGCAAGCAACATGCCGTTTTTGTCATATAGCTCCGCATAGAAATAAGCGTCACGGCATCCCGCAAAGCTCTCGTTTGGCGTGCTTGATGCGTCAAGTGAGGAAAATGGCTCAACGGACACATCGTAGCGGTACTCGCAAACAGGCGTGAAGTCATTTTTCATAACCCCTGCCTTGATGTAGCCCTCAAATTTTTGGTGAGTTTCGTTTGCAACACAAGCGGTGACCTGTCCGTTTTCGTTGAACAAGCCAAGAGAAACAGGCTGATAGAATTTTCTTGCATAATAGTGGAGCGCCTTGTATCTGCCGAAATAGTCAACGCTTGACCAGGACGCAACAGGCCAGGAGTCGTTGAGCTGCCAATAAACAGAGCCCATTGTATAGCCGCGGCATCTTCTGAAATGCTCAACGCCGTACTTAATAGCATTTGCTTGGTTTAGCTGGGATGCATATACGGTGGAGCGCAAGTCCTTGGGTAGCTGATAATAGTCTGCCACAAAGCTCAAAATCTTCACGTTGCCGTGCCAGCACTTTTGGTGTCTTTCCATAGTGTATGATAACAGATTGCGCTCTCCCTGTGGACAAAACGCTTCTATGGTTTTGATGTTCGGCAAGCTTTCGTAGCCGTACTCGGAGCAGAAGCGGAACTTGTGACGTCTGTATTCGTCAAAGCCGCAATTTCCGTGCCATACCTCCCAAAAATGCACATCTCCACGGGTGGGATCCTGTGGATAGTCAAAGCCACCGCCCGATGTGGGGCTTGAAGGAGTATAGGAAATGTAAGGAGCATATTCAGCGGCAAGTGAAGGCAGAATATCCTCGTATAGCTTTAAATAATCCTGTCGTACGAGAGGGTCGTTGCCGTCTGCACATTCCCAGTGAAGCACCGCTTCTTCCATTTCATTGTTGCCGCAAAGCACACCAAGGCACGCGTGATGTCTTATTCTTTTTGCGTTGTAAATTGCCTCGGCTTTGAATTCTCTTGTGCTGTCCTCGGTTAGCCACACATTAGCGCAAGCCATCATAAAGTCCTGCCAAACAATAAGACCGTATCTGTCGCACAAATCGTAAAAATCATCAGACGGATAGTAAGCACCGCCCCAAACTCTTATACAGTTGAAGTTGGCAAAAATACAGTCCTTGATTAGCCTTTCAAGGCGCTCTCTGCACTCGCGAGTGGGAATTGAATCCATAGGCACGTAGTTTGCGCCCATTGCAAATACCTTAATGCCGTTTATCTTAAAGCAAAATTCCTGTCCGTATTCGTCATTTTCTCGGCTAAGCACAAGGGTGCGCAAGCCTATGGTCTTAGTAAGAGTGTCAATTACACATTCACCGTCACACAGCTCAAATATGGTATCGTATAGATTTTGCTCGCCTAAGTTATTCGGCCACCAAAGGCGCGGATTTTCAATTGTTATCTCACCCTTGCCGTTTTCCAGCTTCACGCGCTGACCGTCGATTTTGCACCAAATGGAAAGACCCTTTGTTTTGTGCTTTGTGTCGGCAGTAACCGTAAGAGTTACCTGTCCGTTTTCGTGACTCTGTATAATTTCCGTGTCCTCAATTTTGTCGCCGTTGTAAGCGCAAATTTCCACATCACGGAAAATGCCCATGTTTGGTAGCCTTGGCGCCCAGTCCCAGCCGGACATATAAAACGCCTTTCTCAAATGAGATGCACCGGAAACAGATGCTCCGTCCATATAGAGGTGGTGCATGCTTTCCATTTTTTCAAAATATTCCATAGGCGCTTTAAATTCAAGCCTTATTTCGTTTTTCTCCTTCAACAAGGACTTGACATCGTATGAATACATGCGGTGCATATTCATAACCTTGTCTATGAAAGTGCCGTTCAAATAAATGTGGCATATGGTGTCAAGACCGTAAAAATCAAGTTCAATTCTTTCCTTGTCAAGCTCCTCTTGGCTCAAGGAAAATTCTGTGTAAAAAACGCAGTCCTTTTTTGAAAGACCTGTTAGCGCTTCTTCATTTGTGCCATAGTATGGGTCGCTGATAAGACCGTGCTGCAAAAGCACACTGTACATATCGCAAGGGGAGGTGCAATCAAGACCGCGGTAGCCCTCGTAGTCCATTTTCCAGTTAGTTAGTTTCATTTTTGACTCCTTTATAAAGTGATATTACAACTCTTCAGTAGTTGCTGCCCACAATAAAATATAATAGCTATAAAGTTAAATTCAGTATATCATATATTTCCATAAAAATCAATGCTAAAGCCACGTATAAAATGAAAACGACAGGAGATGACCTGTCGTTTTAAACTTACATAAGACCCATGCACCAAATCACAATCAGTGCAGTTATTGTTACAAGAGTGTCAATGGTAATTCCGTAGAACATAGGTGCAAGCCCCGCCTTTTTAAAGTCGGTTATGCTTGTTCCTAAGCCAATAGCCGCTAAGGCAGTAACCATTAAGAATTTACTGCAGGTTTTAATTTCACCGGCAAGTGCCACAGGAATAAAGCCAACACTGTTTAATATGGCTAACAAAAGGAATCCGCCAATAAACCAAGGTATGATTTTCACAATGCTGACCGAAGCGCCGCCTGTGGTTTCTTTCATTTCCTTGCGCTTGATTCGCATGCCGATATAAGCAAAAACCAATACGGTCGGAATTATGGCGATTGTCCTTGTGAGCTTAACCATTGTGGCGAAATCTCCTGCGATTTCCGAAAAGGCATAGCCGGATGCAACAACGCTCGCGGTATCGTTAACAGACGTTCCTGCCCAGATACCGTACGCAATATCGGACATGCCAAGTGCCTTACCCATAAGCGGATATAAGGCTACCATTATCATATCAAAAAGAAAGGTCGAGGACATGGCAAATGCAATGTCCTTGTCATCTGCATCTATAACAGGAGCAATAGCCGCAACAGCCGAGCCACCGCAAATGCCTGTTCCTGCGGAAATTAAGTTGCTGAGCTTCCAATTCAAGCCGAACAGCTTGCGAATGAAAAAACCACCGCCAAAGCATACCGCAAAAGTGAAAATCATAACAAAAAATGTCATTTTGCCAACAGACATAATTGTCTTTACAGAGAGGGAAGCACCAAGCAATATGATAGCTATCTTCAGTATTTTTTTAGATGTGAATTTCAAGGCGGGCTTCATCCAGGACGGGTGGAAAAAGCTATTGATAATAGTGCCGAGAAACAATGCAATAATGGACGCGCCCAACAGTTCCCCAGAGATTAACCGTTCCAATAAAACGGACACCGCCGCAACAGACAAACAAATGGCAACTCCCAGTAAAAACAGCCAACGCTCTTTTGCTTTAGAATTCATAGCAATACACCTCAAATGTTTATTTTAAAAGCAATTTCGGCTTATTATAGCATAATTACTATTAAAAATCAACACAAAAAAGACCTTGAAAAGCAAATAAAACTAAAAACCCCAACCGTGTTGATTGAGGTTTTCTTGCCTTAAATGAGTGAAAAGGTGTCTAAGTATAGGTAATTGCGAACAAAAGGTGATAATTTACTTAACAACTTTACATACCTAAAACATAGAATCCATTATACTGCTTTGCTTTGTTTAACCATTCTATTAAAGTTTCGTAATCTAATGGCTTGCTTTTTTTAATATCCTCGATAATAGTATCTATTAGAGAGGGGGAGTAGTAATTAATGCCGAACATATCAACTATTCCGCATTTTAAATTGCCGTACATGCCGCAATTTAAAATGCGGCTATACTCATTATAGAACAGATTTTTATTACTTACATATAGTGAATCATTTTGCCAATTAACTATACTATCAACACTTATTATTTTTTTGTCTTTTGTTCCAACAGGCAACTTGCAAAATTGCAGCTCGATAAACATGGGTCCGCCGAACGCCCGTCTTTCTTCTTGAGAGTTAAAAGTATGAAATAGCATTTTATCACCGCCATGCTTTTGTATTTATTTATAGATTATACCACACTTTCGCAAATAAATCAAGGCGTAGCCTTGCGTCTTTAATGAAATCGTGCTTTGCACGATGAAATCCTCGCAAGCTCGGATGAAATCTTCAGCCTACGGCTTCAGATGAAATGAAATCCGCCCCCACTCTCCCCGCGAAGCGGGATTTCATCACGAAGTGATTTCATCCACCGCAGGTGGATTTATTCCGCATAAGCGGATTTCGTTGAAAAAAGCACACATTGTCTTGGTAGACAAATGTGTGCTTTTTTCTGGCGGAGAAAGTGGGATTTGAACCCACGCGGCGCGTTAACGCCCTACGAGATTTCGAGCGGTTGAAGGATTTCGACAAATAAGAAAATATATACGAAGATAGCGGAAAATATTTCTCCAAAAAAGTGAGCAATATCAAGCACTTGTAAGGTGTAAAAAGTCCGAAAAGCCCCGTAAATACTGGACCTTTGACGCTTTTGCAAAAATGGCGAAAAAACACCCGTTTCGTTAGAATTTCCGTTAGATAAAAAAAGAAGCATAAAGCCTTGTCGGTACACGATTTTTGGCAAAATCAAGGGTGTGACATACTTTAGCCACTTCATTCTCCCTAAGGACGACCTAATAGCCTTCCTCACCTCAGCCTATGGCAATAAAATCGTCAACAAATCAAAAGCCCACACCAAGCTCATAGACGACTGGAAATGCTGCACTGTGTTAAAATTAACAAAACGGAAAAAACAACTTTAACAACAGTGTAAAGGTTAAAACATTATGACAACTTTAGCAAATTAAAATGCTTTTCGGATATATGCTTCTATGCTGACATCAAAAATTTTTGGGCTTACAAAAACCTTACATTTGCTAAACAAAAATATGATTGCTGAAATATTTGCATTGAGCTACAATAAGGGTGCAAAATATGAAAAAGGAGATTTTGAAAATGAAAAAAATTTTTGCACTTATACTCACATTCACAATCATCATCTGTTCTCTTGGAGCTCTCACCTCTTGCGGTGGTTCTAAGTTTGATGAAAACAAGAACATCAGCGTAGTTGCCCGCGAAGACGGCAGCGGAACCAAATCCGCATTTATGGAGATCATCGGTCTCAAGGGCAAGGCTGACGTTTCCGGCGTTATCATCGGCGCGAACACCGCAGCGGTTCTCAATGAAGTAAAGGGTAACCCCCTTGCAATCGGCTACGACAGCCTTGGCTACGTTACCGATGACGTAAAGACTCTCAAGGTTGACGGTGTTGCAGCAACCGTAGAAAACGTTAAGAACGGTACTTACAAGATTTCCCGTCCTCTTAACGTTGTATATCAGGAAAGCAAGGTTGCAAGCGAGGTAAATACCGCGTTCCTCACCTTCCTCCAGAGCTCTGATGCACAGAAGATCATCTCGGATAACGGATACGTTTCGACCAAGGACGGAGCAGTAGCGTACACGGTTGTTCCCGGACTTTCCGGTGAGATCAACATTTCCGGTTCCACCTCTCTCAAGCCCCTTATGGAAAAGCTTGCTGCTAAGTTTGAGGCAGTACAGAGC
>JAZQWO010000033.1:0-6213 GCA_045632405.1 Eubacteriales bacterium
AGGTTGGTGGGCAAGGCGAAAAAGTGCAGGCAATTAAAGAATTGTCAAGCTTTTTGAACACAGCACATCAAGCTATTTGCTGTTTCAAACCAATTGGGTTCGATTTCCGTAAGGCTAACGAAGGTTAAATATAAAAATGGGCGGTCACATTAAGTGACAGCCCATTTCTCGTTTGCGAAGCAAACATATCGAGTGCGTAGCACATATCGAGTTGCACAAGCAACATATGGAGTCACGAATGTGACATATCGACAATTAGCGGGAGGAGCATAGGGGTCCTCAAAAATCCTCGTGATTTTTGGGGTTCGCGTAGAATCCCCTCCCCTACTGTGGCATACAATAACATATATCGCGCGCATGGATCGTGTATCTTGATTTATCAAGATACATTCTTTTTTATTTTTTTCTTTTCTCTTTTTCTTTTTTGCTACTTTTTTCTTTTTCGCTTTTCGTTTTTTCTTTTTTCTTTGGTTAACCATATGGTTAACCATTTTTACCGTTTTAGGGTGATTTTCTATTTTCTTAAATAGGGACACCCAAGGACACTTTTTTTGGTTTATTATATAGATGTAAGATTCATTATTCGCGGCGGCGCAAAAAAAGAGACAAGGGATTGCGCGCCCTTGTCTCTGTGATATATGCTTTAATAGCTGAGTCTCAACGGTGATAGCATATCATTACCCAAATCTGGCTGAATTGATAATCTCAAGTGCTCTTTGTCCGTCCGCCTTTGTAAGTGCAGGCACGTCCTTTAATGGGTACTCGTCCCCTAAGGCTTGGTACTTGTGCACACCCATTGTATGGTAGGGTAGCACATCCACCCTTTCCACGTTGTCAAAGCCCTTGAGATATGCGCCCAAGGTGTGAAGCTGCTCTTCGTTATAAGTAATGTGGGGCACAATCACGTGGCGCACCCAAACAGGCCTGCCCTTGTCTCTCAAATACTCCAAAAAGTCAAAAACGTGGCGGTTTGAAGCTCCTGTTAAACGGATATGCTCCTTTTCATCCATATGCTTAATATCAAGCATAATAAGGTCGCACACATCCAGCAATAAATCAAACTCCTTGGTGTTATTCTTGTCAAAGGTAATGCCCGATGTGTCAAGACAGGTGTGTATGCCCTTGGATTTAGCCAAGGTAAAAAGCTCTGTGAGAAAATCAAGCTGCAAAAGCGGCTCACCGCCCGTGGCGGTAATTCCACCTGTTTCATAAAACGGAAGATTGCGCACCATTTTGCCAATTATCTCGTCAGCGCTCATTTGCACCCCGCCGTGAAGAGCCCAGGTGTCTGGGTTGTGGCAGTATAAGCAACGCAAGGCGCACCCCTGAAAAAAGACCACAAAGCGCACGCCCGGACCGTCAACAGTGCCAAAGGACTCTACCGAATGAATATAGCCCTGCATCACTTAGATACAGCAATGGAAGGTTCTTGAAATAACCTCGTCCTGCTGCTCCTTGGTAAGCTTGATAAAGTTAACCGCGTAGCCCGATACACGAATGGTAAGCTGTGGGTATTTTTCCGGATGCTTTTGAGCATCAAGCAAAAGCTCTCTGTCAAACACGTTTACATTCAAGTGGAAGCCACCCTGCTTTGTGTAGCCGTCAAGAAGAGCAACAAGGTTGCGTCTTTGCTCCTCTGGCTCCTTGCCAAGAGCAGATGGAACAATTGTAAATGTGTTGGAAATACCGTCCTGTGAATCCATAAACGGAATTTTAGCCACAGATGCCATTGATGCAACCGCACCGCAGGTATCTCTGCCGTGCATTGGGTTAGCACCCGGAGCAAATGCCTCGCCCTGCTTACGTCCGTCAGGGGTTGAGCCTGTGTTCTTTCCGTAGGAAACATTAGAGGTGATTGTCAAAATAGATGTGGTGATAATGCCGTCACGGTATGCGTATTGCTGACGGAGCATTTTAACGAATGTGTGGAGCACCTCTTTCGCAATAGAGTCAACTCTGTCATCGTCATTACCAAACTTAGGGAAGTCACCCTCGGTGATATAGTCTGTAACAATGCCCTTTTCGTTGCGGACAACCTTAACCTTGCCGTATTTGATGGCAGAGAGGGAGTCGGCAACAACGGAAAATCCTGCAATACCTGTTGCAAACCATCTCTTTACCTGTCTATCGTGAAGAGCCATTTGCAATCTTTCGTAGGAATACTTGTCGTGCATATAGTGGATAACATTCAAGGCGTTAACATAAACCTTTGAAAGCCATGTCATCATAGCCTTGAACTTAGCCATAACATCGTCATAGTCAAGGTACTCACCCTCAACGGCTCTATACTCAGGACCTACCTGCTCGCCTGTGATTTCGTCACGACCGCCGTTGATAGCGTAAAGCAAGCATTTAGCCAGGTTGGCACGTGCGCCAAAGAACTGCATTTCCTTGCCGATTCTCATAGAGGAAACGCAACAAGCAATAGCATAATCGTCGCCGTGAAGAGCACGCATAAGGTCGTCGTTTTCGTACTGTACTGCGTGATGCTCAATAGACACCTTAGCGCAGAAGTTCTTGAACGCATCGGGCAAATGTGTGGACCAAAGCACAGTCAGGTTGGGCTCTGGAGCTGCACCGATATTGTTCAGTGTGTTGAGATATCTGAAGGACATCTTTGTTACCATATGACGGCCGTCAATACCAACACCGCCAATGGATTCTGTTACCCAAGTAGGGTCGCCTGCAAAAATAGCGTTATAGTCGGGAGTTCTTGCAAAGCAAACAAGGCGAAGCTTCATAATGAAGTGGTCAATGATTTCCTGCGCCTCTTCCTCTGTGATAATTCCCGCCTTCAAGTCGCGCTCTGCGTAAATGTCAAGGAATGTGGATGTTCTGCCAAGGCTCATAGCCGCGCCGTTTTGCTCCTTAACTGCCGCAAGGTACGCAAAATAAAGCCACTGAGTAGCCTCTTTTAAGGTTTTTGCAGGCTTGGAAATATCATAGCCGTAAATTGCGCCAAGCTTTTTCAGCATGCCGAGAGCCTTAATCTGCTCGGAAAGCTCCTCGCGCTCTCTGATAACATCGGAGCGCATGGTTGTTCTTGTGCTGCTCTTTTGATATTCCTTGTTTTCAATGAGCCTGTCAATACCGTAAAGGGCAACGCGACGGTAGTCGCCAATGATTCTGCCTCTGCCGTAGCCGTCAGGCAAGCCTGTAATGATATGGCTTGAGCGGCACTTTCTCATCTCAGGTGTATATACATCAAATACACCTGCGTTGTGGGTTTTTCTGTGCTCGGTGAAAAATTCAACAAGCGAAGGGTCAACCTCATAGCCGTTTTTCTGGCAAGCCTGCATAGCAATACGGATGCCTCCATATGGCTGAAGCGCGCGCTTGAGTGGCTTGTCTGTCTGCAAGCCCACAATTTGCTCCTTGCTCTTGTCAAGGTAGCCTGCGCCGTGAGAGGTGATTGTGGAAATAACATCAGTGTCCATATCAAGAACACCGCCGTTTTCAATTTCCTGCTTCTTCAGGTCGCTGACCTCTTGCCAAAGGTCAAGAGTCGCTTTGGTTGCGCCTGCCAAAAAGCTTTCGTCACCGTCATACGGTGTGTAGTTTTGTTGAATAAAATCGCGAACATTGATAGCGGTTTCCCAGTCGCCGCCAACAAAGCCGTTCCATTCTTCTCTCATAGTAATTTCCTCCTTCCGAGGTATGGTTCGTTATACTTACATATAATATACCATTTTTAAAGAACAATGTCAATAAAAATAAAATAAATTGCGCCACTTCGGCAACTTGAACAAAAAGAGAGTTCTTTTACTTCTTGAATTGGTTGCGGTAAAATGTAGGGCTTATTCCAAAATATTTCTTGAAGGAGCGAGAGAAGAAGTTGATGTCCTCATATCCGCAGGCATATCCAATTTCTCCGACAGACATATTGCTCGTTTCCAAAAGAGAGAGCGCGTGCTCCATTCGCAGCTTGAGAATATATTTTGTTGGCGGCATACCCATTTGGCACTTGAATTTCAAATTGAATGTGGTCATACACATATTTTCCATTTGGGCAAGGTCTGTCATTTTTATGTCGGTTGAGTAAAATTCATTTATGTGTCTTATAGAGCGAGAAAGAGGAACACTGTCGAATTTTTTGTACCGTATTCCGCGTGAGGCTTCAATGAAAAGCCTTTCAAGAAGCAGCCCAAGCTCCCTATCGCGCAGCTCGTCATTTTTTGCAATCGCTTCAAAAAGGGTTTTAAACCTTAGCTGCATATGATTCTTAGGGTCAAGACTATTGACATAGGGGAAAAGCCGCAGCCCGTACTCATCTGGCTTTTTGTACGCCAATGATCCTGTGAAATGAACACACAGGTAACAGGTGGACACAGCGGTTGATTCAATGTGATAAGGCTCCCTTGGTGGTATGATTACGAGGTCGTTTTCGCGGATGTGCTCCACCCCGTGTTCGGTTTTTATTAACAACGAGCCGTAAACCATGAAAAGCAGAAAAAAGTCAAGCCTGCCGTTTTTGTTGGTGCACGCCGCGGGTGTATCTGGCTTGGCGCACGCAGCAACATTGATAACAAGAGGCAAAGTGTCGCTCTCTCTGCTGTTGTGGTTGATGTCCCACCACTTAAATTTACTGTTTTGGCTTATTGTAGATAAGTGACATTCATTCATAAGCTTCTCCTGTTTCACGTCAAATAATGCTAAAATAACGTCAAAATATGCATAGAATACGTATTATAAATAGTGTATCATAAAAATGGTAAAAAGTCAAATAGTTCAAAAGGAGAATGAAAATGAAAAAGAAATTTTTATTAACAATTTCAATGCTGATTGTTTTTTGCTGCTTTCTTGCAATCAGCATAAGCGCGGCGACAACCAACGAATTTGGCACACCTGAAACAATTAACGGAATTGACTTAACAGGAATGAATGAGGACACGGTGGCACGTGTAGTAATTGTGGACGCAAATGGCGCGTATCACACCTACCCAGCTCAATATGTTGTGTCGAGTAACACAAAGTTTTATTACAATTTCAAGCCTATCAACACAGCTCTTGGTACTAATTATAATAAGCATAGCATAATAAGGATCGAGGTTCCGGATAATATACAAATTGCTACAAACTGTGGTGATTTATCACAAACCAATAATATGGTAGAAATTAAATTTTTCCCAACCTCAGAGCTTCATACCCTTGAATATGGCTGCTTTTATGCAAACAAAAAGCTTCAAAAGCTTAATATTCCACCAAAGGTTACCACTATGGGAACCTTGCTTATTAACAACTCTACCTTGGAAGAGCTTATATTTATGGATGGCTTCTCAGCAATTCCACCGAAGGACTCATTTTCTGGTGCCATAGGTGTTAAAAGGGTTGTTTTCTCAAATCAAATGACAACAATGGGCAACCGTGCCTTTAATGCTACCTTGGGCGAATCTCTTGAGGAGTTTTATTTCGGTGCAAGTCTTATGGACTTGGGTACAGAAAACGCATCCTATGTTAAGCAGTCTGTTAAATTCTACATTCCTGCACAGTTTTTGTCTGAGGCGGACGAAATTAATATGACTACTTATTCCTGGTGGTCAAGTACTGCTTGTTTGCCAACAGGTGTTATCTTCTTTACAGGTACAAAGGAGCAGGCTCAAGCATTAATCAATAAGTCGACATACGATAGAGTTTTCAGCTCGAATTCCGAGCTTGTAGAGTGGGATTCAAGCGTTACTGATGACGAGTATGTTCCAAGCAAAGGATGGAGAATTGTATACAACTACAACACCTGCAAGGCATTTTATGAAAATGCGCACGATATGAATGGTAAAAACACACCTGTTGTAAAGAGCTATTTTGAAAAAATTACAGTTGGCGATATGTGTAAGCGTTGCTTAAGTGGTGTTGTATCAGAGGAAATAGACCCATTGTTTGTATGCAAGGGCTACACTGTATCAACCTTTGGAAATACATTCTCAGTGGCACAGGGCTTCAGCGTTAACAAGGATGCAATTAAGGAATATATGAAATATGAGCCGAATTTTGAGTATGGTTTAATCGCCGCAAGCAACAATACGGCTGATAACGGCTTGTTTGCACCTTCTCTTAGTGGAGAATTGTGCATACCGCAAGACAAGCTTACACACAATTATTTTGACATTAAGATAACAGGCATAACAAGCGAGTTTTTCGATAGCAAAATTGTATTTTGCGTTTATGTAAGAGCGGGTGAAAGAGTATATTATCTTGATAACCACCAAACATGTGAGG
>JAZQWO010000034.1:0-11900 GCA_045632405.1 Eubacteriales bacterium
TATTGTTTCTTTGTAGCCCAAATGATTTTCTCGCATATCTAGTATAACAGATATTTTGAATTCTGGCGAGTATTTCTTGTTTTTTCTTGACATAAAAAATATGCACCTCCAAAAGTGTCTAACTTTTGGGGTGCATATCAAAGTTAAGCTCTTTTGGGGTGCATTTTATCAATGCCACAATGGTTCGAGCCAATGTGGCACCGTATTTTTGCTTGTTAATCCAACACAATTTGTTTAACAATTTTGCATATTTGAGCAATTATGTCAATGTCATAATCATTAAACGTCATAGGCTCAACGGGAGTGCCTGTCAGAGTAGCAAGCCAGGTAAGAGCTACGGCAAGCCTGCCATAGTCGGACATATGGAATCCGTCACGGCACAAGGAATCTCCACCGTTTTTATAGTCGAATTTTGCCACATTGTTGCGAAGCGCTTGTATTACATTGCCTGACAAAATCAATTTTGCATTTGTTTCCTTTGATGCTTGATTTGTGGCGTTACAAATCGCTTCAAACATTTTTTCTTGATTTTTATGGTAGCGCGGAAAATCACCGTGATCCGAATCAATTTCATATGCCCAGGTGCGATGCAGATACAGGCTTGCGCTCGGTTGGTGCTTGCGCACATATGCAATTATATCGTTAAGATAAGGCTGATAGCTCTCATACTCTCCTGAGTATCCGCTTACCTGCTGTAATGTTACCACATCAAAGGTATCACTTTTCAAAATTTGCTCAATGGAAACAAGCTCCTTTTCCCACTCTGCTCCGTTTATGCCAAGCAAGTAGTTAACATTTCCGTTTGTGATATTGTTCCAATGGGTTTGAAGGCTACAACCGCCAATTGCCAAATTTACCGTTTCCAAATCTATTCCTCTTTGACTGGCAAGAGCGTGCAAATACGCGTGTGCGTCCTCGGAAAAGCTATTGCCTATTGATAAAATTTTCATAATACGCCTCCGTTTTTTTCTTCAGTATAGCACTTATTTTTATATTTTGCAAGTAGATAGCAAAAGGGGGTAGTGAAATGAGTGCAGAAGCCGTGAACTCGTTCACGTCGGCGTACTATGTACGGTAGAGTGCGAGGTCGCGGATAAAAAACAGACACAAAAATGAAGGGAACTTGCAAAGCTTGCAAGTTCCCAACCTTATTTAGTTTTAAAAATATCGGAAAAACAAAGATTTCGAGGATAGAGGTGTCTGTTTTTGGTCTGTGCTTATTGCAACATCCCCTTTTTACTTTATTCAAACAGTGAAGCAATCCACTCAAATATCTTTCTGAAAAATTCAGCAATTGCCGCAAAGAATCCCTGTGATTCCTCTTCAGTATCGGTATCAGTATCCGTTGGTGTGTCTGGATTTTCGCTTGATGGCGGAGTTGTTGGCTCCTCCTCAGCGGGTGGGGTTAGCTGAGGGATTTCCCTCTCAGTTGTGGTTTTGCAGTATATGCAAGCTCCTCTTTCAACACCCGGAGCTTCAACTGTTGCCTCAGTAACTACTTGCCAGCCGCTATAAAGGTGCTTTGCATCTCTTACAGCACCGCATTTGCTACAGCTACTGTCGCAATAATTTTTATAGCTATGCTTGCAGTTTGGATCACCCACAGGTGGATTGTCAGGCTTTTCCTCGCCTGTATCTCCAATCCTTGGTATTTCTCTTTCAATCTCACTCTTACAATATATGCAAGTGCCCTTTTCAAGTCCTGCTTTTTCCTCAGTAGCTTCTACTATTACCTGCCAGCCACTGCCGATATGCTTTGCTTCTCTTGTAGCTCCACAAATGCTGCAGCTGCTGCTACAATAAAACTTATAGGAATGCTTGCCTGCTTCTCTTGTAGCTCCGCAAACGTTACAATCTGTATCGCAGCCACCGTCATAAACGTGAACAACAACTCTTACAGCTCCGCAAAGGTTGCAGCTTGTGTCACAGCTATTGTCATAAGCGTGCTCACAGCCAGATGTACCAGGACCCTGTGTGGAGTTAGACGGTGTAGTCATATCAGAGGGAACATCCTTGCCGAAAAGCACGAATGCAAGCTCAGGATAGTCAACAAACATATTACGTGTGCCTGTGATGGACTGAACAGAGTCGTTTCTGCCCATTTCCCAGGTGTCAACAGGGTCAGCCTCCATCCACTCAAGCAAAACCGCAGAGCTTTCCATAACGCCTGAAGTGCCCCAAGCATATGTTGTGTTGCCCCAACGAACATAAATGTAAAGGAAAATACGGGCTACGTCACCGCGCACGTCGTGTGTGCCGTCAGACTCGCTATTTGGGAAATAGTAGCCACTGCTCTTGCCATATGCCTTGTTTCCTCTGCTGAAGTTTTCCGACGATGCGGTAGGACGAAGCATCATAATATCGTTTTCGTCATTGCCTGCCAAGCCCTTACTGTTTGGCCATGTGTGCTCACGGTTCCATGTAGAGCCGCCATCCCACGCAGGACCGATTGACACGCCTGAGTAGAAGGATGAAATAACATTTCCGTTATTTTCACAGTCAGTGTATTTATAAAGGGGTCTTGTTTCACCGTAGTTTGTTTCGTGGCTATGCGCCTGCTTCATCAATCTTTGAAGCTCCTTGTAAAGAGCGCTTGACGGTACGTTGGACTGTGATGTTCCGCCGGAAAATCCCGACAAGCCATCAAGTGTTACATTGTACTTTTTATAAAAATCCAGCGCCATTGGTGACAAAAAGGTTGCCGCTTCCTCGCGTTTTCCCCAGTTGTAAACATAATTGCCGTCTTTTTTATAATTGACAGTGCTGCTTGCCGCATGTATGTCCATCCCGAAAACGGAAATGAGGGACAAGCACATCAAAAGAACCATCAACCAAGCAAGACTGCGTTTGAGCATTTGAGTCATAAGCTATTCTCCTGTGTTACCGAATATTTTTCGATTAATTATAGCACGTCTCAACAAATATTGCAAGCATATGATTGTTTTTAGCGTCTTATTTTTCGTTTAGTTGACAAATATGGTCGCATGTGCTATAATTATCGGGAAATGAGGTGTTTTTATGAATAAATTTTATACTTTGGCAATTGCCTTGATATTGGCGCTTGCTATGATATTTACACTTGTCTCCTGCGTTTCTGAGGTGCCAAGCAACAATAGTGTTGACAATAGCACACAAATTGACGGTGAAAGCAGTACTGACAGTAGCGCTGACAATAGTAGTGGTGACTCTACAAGCAGCACCCCTGACTCAGGAAATGAGGACATAGCCTGTTCTCACACTGATGCCGACAGGGACGACTACTGTGACAAGTGCGAATCTTACCTTGTTGTTATAATAGACTTTTACGCAATCAATGACCTTCACGGCAAATTCTGTGACAACGGCTCTCAGCCTGGAGTTGATGAGCTTGGCACATTTTTCGAGAAAATGGCTTTGACAGATGACCATATGGTAATATTGTCCTCAGGCGATATGTGGCAGGGCTCTGCAGAGTCTGTGCTTACAAACGGAAAGATCATGGTGGATTGGATGAATGCCCTTGGCTTTGTTTCAATGACACTTGGCAACCACGAGTTTGACTGGGGCGAGGATGTTATCCGTGAAAATGCACTTTTGGCAGACTTTCCCTTCCTTGCAATCAACGTATATAACAATAGCACAGGCAAACGTGCCGAATATTGCTCTCCGTCAATTATGATTGACAGGGGAGATATACAAATAGCGGTTATCGGTGCTATCGGTGACTGTTATAGCTCCATTTCGTCAGATATGGTAGAGGATGTATATTTCAAGACAGGTAACGAGCTTACAAATCTTGTAAAGGCAGAGGCACTTCGCCTCCGCGAGCTTGGGGCAGATATCATAGTTTACTCTCTACACGACGGAGCAGACAGTGCAGGCAGCAGTATGTCCCACTATGATCAATCCCTCTCCGACGGCTATGTAGATATAGTATTTGAGGGTCATAGCCATCAAGCATATGTTACCAGCGATACTAACGGCATTGTGCATATTCAGGGCGGCGGAGAAAATTACGGTCTTTCTCACGTAGAAATTGCCATTCACACCCTGACGGGCGAAAAAAGCGTTACCGCCAAAAACATCATAACTAATAGCAGCTATGCAGGTCTTGAGGACCACGCGCCGACAGAGGCTATTGAAGATAACTATGCTGACATCATAGACTTTGCATATGCAACCCTTGGCTCTGTTGCTAAAAAGTATAACGGTCAAGCAGTGGCAGATTATGTTGCAGAGCTATATTTGACCGCAGGCTTGGACAAGTGGGGCACAAAATATGATATTGTGGCAGGCGGCGGATTCTTGCAAACAAGGTCTCCCTATGACCTGCAGGCAGGGGCTGCAACATATGCTGACATTCTCTCCTTGCTCCCATTTAACAACAGGATTGTTCTTTGCACTGTAAGCGGCAGTAAGCTAAGTAGCCAATTTATCAATTCTACAAACAAAAACTACCACGTTGCATTAAAGGATGGCTTTGCTTCATCAAGTGTTCAGACAGGCAAAACATATTACATTGTTGTTGATATGTACACTGCGCTTTACAGATACAACGGTCTTACCATAGTGGATTACTATGACGAGGGCGTTTACGCAAGAGATCTTCTGGCAGAGGCTATCAAGCGTGGCGACCTTGGCTTAGGAAACACCACAGGTGAATATACTATTTCCTCAATTCAATCTGCTCTTACCACAGGTGACTCTCTCAAAGTAGGGGCAGAGACAACAGAATTTCTCTATTACAAGGGTACACTCAGCGACTTTGCAAACACTACATACGGAAATTGCTATTTGACTGATGCAAACGGCACACAGATTTTCGTATATGGCTTGAATGACCAAGACGGAAACAGATATGACAAAATGGCAGTTAAGCCACAAGAGGGTGACACTGTTGTTATCTGTGCTACAATCAAAAAGTACCAATATCCCGCAGGAGAAATTGTCATAGAGCTTACCAACTCTATTGTTATCGAAATAAACCCATAAATAAATCCACTTGCTTGGGTCTTACAAGCAAGTGGATTTTGTTTTTTTGATAATTCTCTTTATTTTTTTATTTATATATGTTATAATATATCAGATAGAACAATGGAGAGTTTTTATATGGCTAAATTATATTTCAAGTACGGTGCAATGGGTTCATCCAAAACCGCACAGGCACTGACCACAAAATTTAATTATGAGGAGCGCGGAATGAGTGTTTGGCTTATCAAGCCATCAATCGACAACCGCGACGGAGAGGATGTTGTCAAATCCCGCATTGGACTTTGCGCCCCCTGCGAGGCTATTTCCAAGGACACGGATTTGTATAACGAATTTATCACAAAGCACGGTGATATTGACGTTATTATTGCTGATGAATGTCAGTTTTTCACAGAGGAGCAAATTGAAGAGCTTCGCCATATCGTTGACGAGCGCGATTGCCCTGTGCTCTGCTTTGGCTTGCGCACAGACTTTTTGTGCCACCTTTTCCCGGGCAGCCGCCGTCTTTTTGAGGTTGCTGACTCCATTTCCGAAATCAAGACTATTTGCGCTTGCGGCTCTAAGGCGACAGTTAATGCGCGACTTGATAAAAATATGCGCATTGTTACCTCGGGCGACCAGGTTATGATAGGCGGTAACGAAACATATATAGCTATGTGCCACCGTTGTTGGCAAAAGGCTATTCAAAATCAGAAAAATCAACAAGGAGATAATGAATAATGAACATTAATGAAATTTTGACAAAGTGCGACCATACTTTACTTGCTCAGGGAGCTACCTGGCAGGAAATCAAGGCTATTTGTGACGACGGTATGAAATACAATACCGCTTCTGTTTGCATCCCCGCATCATACGTTAAGGCGGCAAAGGAATATGTTGGGGACAAGCTCCAGATTTGTACAGTTATCGGCTTTCCAAACGGCTACTCCACAACTGCTGTAAAGGTTTTCGAGTGCAAGGATGCTTTGGCAAACGGTGCTGACGAAATTGACACAGTTATTAATATCGGTCACTTGAAGGACAAGCGCTATGACGAGATTTTGTGTGAGCTTAAGAGCTTGAAGGATGCTTGCGGTGACAAGATACTCAAGGTTATTATCGAAACCTGCCTTTTGACCGATGAGGAAAAAATCAAAATGTGCGAGATTGTAACTGAATCAGGAGCTGACTTTATCAAAACCTCCACAGGCTTTTCCACAGCAGGCGCTACAAAGGAAGATGTAGCGCTCTTTGCAAAGCACGTTGGAAAGAACGTCCAAATCAAGGCGGCAGGCGGTATTGCCTCTCTTGCCGATGCTGAGGACTTTATCAACCTTGGCGCAACCCGCTTGGGCACAAGCCGTATCGTAAAAATCGCTAAAAGCGAAGAATCAAATTCCGCTTATTAAGGAGAAAATTATGTCAAACGAATATACACCACATATAAAAGCAACAAAGGCAGACTTTGCAAAAACAGTATTAATGCCCGGTGACCCATTGCGCTCTAAATTCATTGCGGAAACATTTTTGGAAAACCCAAGGCTCATTAACAACGTTCGCGGTATTCAAGGCTATACAGGCACATACAAGGGTGTTCCTGTAACGGTTATGGCAAGCGGTATGGGTATGCCATCTATTGGTATTTACTCCTACGAGCTTTACAACTTCTTCGGCGTTGAAAACATCATCCGTGTTGGCTCTGCAGGCGGTCTTGCAGACAATGTTCAGCTCCGCGATGTTATTATCGGAATGGGTGCTTGCACAAATTCCGCTTACCAAAATCAGTATAATTTAAACGGCAATTTTGCGCCTATTGCAGACTACGAGCTTCTATCCCGTGCGGTTGAAGAGGCGAAATCTCTCGGTGTGCGCTACCAGGTGGGCAACATTTTGTCCTCTGATATTTTCTATCATGCAGACCCTAACTTCAATAACGGTTGGTACAAAATGGGTGTGCTTGGTGTGGAAATGGAGGCGGCGGCACTTTATATGAACGCGGCGGCAGCAGGCAAGCGCGCACTTGCTATTTGCACAGTTTCCGACCACATTTTGCGCGGCGAGGCACTTGATGCTGATGCGCGTCAGACAACCTTTACAGATATGATGAAGATTGCCCTTAACGTGGCAGCTTCTATGGCATAACCATGAGCGAGCGTTTATTTATCGGCATTGCCGGTGGCTCAGGTAGTGGCAAAACCACTTTAGCAAAGCGCTTGGCGGACTGCTTTGGCGACCGCCTGTCTCTTTTGCGCCACGACGATTACTACAAATCACAGTCCTCTCTCACCCTTGAGGAGCGCGCATCTCTTAATTTTGACCATCCCGATGCATTTGACACTGCTTTGCTTGTAGAGCATTTGGACGAGCTTAATAAGGGCTATGATATTGCTTGCCCTATTTATAACTATTTGGAGCACGACAGAAGCTCCGAGGTGCGCTTAGTCAAGGCTACTGAGGTTATTGTGCTTGAGGGAATTTTGATTTTTGAAAATCCCGAAATTTTAAAGCGCTTAGATATAAAAATCTTTGTGGATACAGATGCTGACGTGCGCATCATCCGTAGAATCAAGCGCGATGTAAGTGAGCGAGGACGCGACCTTGACTCTGTTATATCTCAATATTTTGCTACGGTAAAGCCGATGCATGAGGCTTTTGTTGAGCCAAGCAAGCGCCACGCTGACATTATTGTGCCTGAGGGCGGAATGAACAGAGTGGCTTTGGAAATGATTACACAACGCATCATTTCACACATTGAAAAGAAAGGAAACACCGAAAACGATGTTTGAGGCAATATACAAGCTTATTGAAAAGTACCCGCGCATCATAGTTTACAGGCATAAAAACCCTGACGGAGATGCTATGGGAGCGCAACAGGGCTTAGTGCGCATACTTAAAGAAAACTACCCAAGCAAAGAGATTTTTGCAGTTGGAGATATGACACCGCGCTATGCCTTTATGGCAACGCTTCCTCTCGATGAGCTTTCAGACAATATGTACACGGGAGCTCTTGCCATTATTTTGGACAGTGGCTCTAAGTTTTTGATTAGCGACGACAGATATGCGTTGGCAGATGCTACCGCACGCATAGACCACCATATTTTTTGCGAAAAAATCGCAGATGAGGAAGTGGTTGACACATCCTTTGAAAGCTGCTGCGGTATGATTGCCGCCATGGCTATGGAATGCGGCTGGCAGGTGTCCCCTGAGGCGGCAAAGTCCCTCTACACAGGTATGATTACCGACTCCGGCAGATTCCGCTACGATTCCACCAATGCCCAAACCTTCCGCTTGGCTTCATTTTTGATGGAGCGCGAGTTTTCCACGGCGGACATTTACCAAAATCTCTATGCGGATGACTTGTCAATGATACAGCTTCGCGCTAAATACACATTAAAAATCCAAACCAACAATTACGGTGTTGCATATATCTACACACCAATTGACGAGGCAAAGAGCTACGGCGTTGACACCTTTACTCTTTCACGCGGGATGGTCAACGTAATGGGTGAAATCCGCGGTGTACACACCTGGGTCAACTTTACTGAAAGTGAAGGCGGTGTGCTTTGCGAAATTCGCTCAAATCAATACAACATAAATCCTATCGCCACAAAATACGGCGGTGGCGGACATCAAAAGGCAAGTGGCGCTACTCTTAAAAATAAGGATGAGGCAATGGCTCTGCTTGATGACCTAAACAGACTTTCGGGAGAAACGATATGAACATAAATGCGGCACGATTGGTGCTTGACACAATCAAAGAATATAACAAAATAATAATTTTCCGTCACTTCAGACCTGACGGTGATGCGGTAGGCTCAACAAAGGGCTTGCAGCGCATTTTGCAGCTTAGCTTCCCAAGCAAGCAAATCGTTTTGCAAAACTGCGATTTTTCTGACTATTTGTCATTTCTTGGGGGCGAGGAGCCTTTATATGATGACGAATTTTACAAGGATGCCTTGGGCATTGTAATTGACACAGCTACAAAGGCGCGTATTTCTAACCAAAGGTTCTCTCTTTGCGAAAAGCTAATCAAGATTGACCACCATATTCCTATTGAATCCTATGGGGATATCAACTGGGTAGAGGACGAAAGATGCTCATCCTGCGAGCTTATCACCGCATTTTACGATGCTATGAAGGACGAGCTTAAAATAGACAAGGAAGCGGCAACCTATCTTTATACAGGTCTTGTAACCGACTCGGGAAGATTCCGTTTTCGCTCTGTTTCAGGCGATACTATGCGCTTGGCAGGCCTGCTCCTTGACCAAGGGGTAGATACTGACCATCTTTATGCTCATCTATATATGAAGGAATTCAAGGAATTCAAGTTTGAGGGCTACGTGCTTAATAACATTCAAATTACAAAAAACGGTGTTGCCCACATTTATATTGACAAATCGGTAATGGAGGAATATAACCTCTCATACGAGCAAGCCTCTGCCTGTGTTTCCTTTATGGACACTATTAAGGACAGCTTGATTTGGATTGCATTTATTGATACCGACAAAAGCGATGAAATCCGTGTGCGCATCCGTTCTCGATTTATCACTGTAAACACTCTTGGCGAAAAATACGAGGGTGGCGGTCACGCCTGCGCTTGCGGTGCAACAGTGCACAGCAAGGAGCAAATGAACAACCTGCTTTCAGATGCGGACAAGATGCTTGGCGAATATAAGAGTTCAAACGAGGGATGGTTATAAATGAATATACTTATTACAAATGATGACGGAATTAACTCCCCTGCTCTTCCGCTTTTGGCAAAATGGGCAAGACAGTTAGGCGATGTTACCATAGTTGCCCCAAAGGTTGAGCAAAGCGGCAAAAGCCAAGCCATTGACTTCACCCGCGAGGTTGAGGTAACAGAGGTAGAAATAGATACAGGGGTTTTCGGCTATGCTGTGGACTCCTCACCTGCTGACTGTGTGCGCTTTGGAGTGCACGGACTGCAAAAGCAATATGATTTGATCCTTTCAGGCATCAACCGCGGCTACAATTTGGGCGACGATATTGTTTATTCAGGCACTTGTGGAGCTATTTTTGAGGGTGCGCGAATGGGAATTTGCGGTCTTGCGGTTTCTGCCGATATTGGCAATCTTATGGAAGCACACCAGTCCTTGGACTCCATTTGGGATTACATTCAAAGGAATAATCTGTACTCTCACAATCTCTTATACAATGTTAATATTCCACCGTTTCCTGTTGGGGAAATACGTATAACAAAGCAGGGCGGCGTTTACTACTGTGATACCTTTGTACATACAAACGGCAATATGTATATGCAAACAGGCGATATTATCAAGGATTCGGGAAAGGACCCAACCTCTGATATTAATGCGGTGCGCGCAGGCGTTATTTCTATAACTCCCTTGATTACCACACGTACAGATATGGCTGTGTTTGATAAATTGAATAATATATAAAAAAAGCTACCAACAAAAACAGTTGGTAGCTTTTCTTATATCTGTATAAGCCAGAATTTGCTGATATCGCAGTATATTATGCAAACAGAAGTTGGTTGACTTGTCAATTTGTCGTAGGATGTATAAACGTATGGTGTTGGGTTATAGTCGGTTTTGCTTGAAATTTCGCCACCGCCTGTTATGTTACCAAACATCTGACCCCAGCCGCCTTGATAATTAAGATACTCCTGAAAATCGTTATAGTGATTATATGTATAGAACACATATCTCTCGTCTATATCAATTGTTCCGTTTTGGTCATCATCCTCGCATACATAAACGATACGTGCCGCGCCGCGCACAATGGTTTTTCCGTTGTTATAAATGGCGGCGGTGTAGCTTGGGTCACAGTCTGTGCCGGTTGTGCCTATATCCATTTCATAGTAGTTGAGTGTACCGCCACAGCCCGAAATGTTAGGGAGCTTTGGCTCGTATGGATAGCTATCGGTGTTGCCCGAAAACGAGGTATGGTTAAGGCGCAGATAAATTCCCCAAGGGCTTGACTGTGGGCTTGTTTTTTTGGAGGATGTTTGGTTGGCAGGTGGCTCGCCAAAGGCGAACACGTATGCAGCAACCTCCTCAAGCATTATGTATGCGCCGCCTCTGTATATCTCCATTACCACGTCGCCATATGCATTTACCACAAAATATGTGTTACCGTCCTCGGAGTAAAGCATTTCCGTGTTGCGCACCAGCAAGCCGCCCTTCGTTGGCTGATAGGGTGAAATTGTGGGTGCTTGGTCCTGGTCACCAATTGTACCTGACATAAGGTTATGGAGTGTTCTGTAATATGCATCCTCATAGCTGATTGCAGGCTTGTAATTGGCATAAAATTCCTCTACATCCACATTAACGTACGGGTCGTTTTTGTCAAGGGGTGCGTTTGGATTATAAAAGTCAATGATGGTACCTGTGTCTATTTCAAGTGTGCCACGGTAATTGCGGAGTGTGCCACAAATGAGAACTAAATCTCCCTTTTCAAGGGATGAGGAAGAAACAGCGGCGCCACTTAAAAGAGTTGATTTATAGACGTAAATTGTACCTGTTTCGTCATATATGTACATTCTGCCATTTGACGCGCTGACAATTTCCTTAACCCTTGCCACCACATAATATTTTTCAATTGATGGGGCAGATGTGTACATCTCCGCCAGCTCCAGAGCCTCAGCAACAGTGATGGTGTTGTAGCCATCGGCAAAGCCACCGTTTCCGTCATCCTCGTCATCGGTTGTAGTGTTGGAGCTATCTGTTGTTGTGTTAGAGCTGTCTGTTGTAGCATCGGAGCTGTCTGTTGTAATATCCGAGCTGTCTGTTGTTGTATCAGAGCTGTCAACTGTACTGTCTAAGCTATTGCTTGTGGAGCTATCAACTGTATCGTTGTTGCCAGGCACACCCGGTACAAGAATGATAACACTGTCTGTATAGTCACCGTAAATTGCCTTAACAACAGAAGTGCCGTGTGACAAGGCTTTAACCACGCCATTTTCAACGCTT
>JAZQWO010000035.1:0-42603 GCA_045632405.1 Eubacteriales bacterium
TCGTTGGGATTTTATTGTTGCAATTATTCAGAAACGGTTTCAGTTTCCTGTGTTGGTCTCTTAACGCCAACCTTGTTATACTCAGCAAGACCTGTACCTGCAGGAATAAGCTTACCGATAATAACGTTTTCCTTAAGACCGAGCAAGTGGTCAACCTTACCGCGGATAGCAGCCTCAGTAAGCGCCTTTGTGGTCTCCTGGAAGGATGCAGCGGAGAGGAAGGATTCTGTTGAAGAAGCTGCCTTTGTGATACCGAGAAGGATTGCAGAATATGTTGCAGGACGGAGATCAATTTCTCCGGCAGCAATTCTTGCCTCAATCTTTTCATTTTCATCGCGAAGCTCGGTAATATCAACTACCATGCCCTCGATAAGCTCTGTATCACCAGGGTTTTCAACCTTAACCTTTCTTGTCATCTGACGTGTGATAACCTCAACGTGCTTATCATCAACCTCAACGTTTTGTGAACGGTAAACCTTCTGTACCTCACGTACAATATAGTCATAAACCGCTTCAATGCCGTTGATCTTGAGTATATCAAGAGGAGCCATATAGCCCTCTGTAAGCGCCTGTCCCTTAACTACTGTGTCACCGTCGTGTACAATCATTGTTGTACCGAATGGAACGTCGTAGCTACGGCTCTCGCCTGTTTCTGTGTCATTTACGTGAATCTTATTGATACGTCCGTCAAGTGTGATAGAAACCTCGCCGTTGATTTCACAAGCGATTGCAGGCTTCTTTGGACGACGAGCCTCAAAGAGCTCTTCAACTCTTGGAAGACCCTGTGTAATGTTAGCGGAAGCAACACCACCTGTATGGAATGTTCTCATTGTAAGCTGTGTACCAGGCTCACCGATAGACTGAGCAGCAATAACACCGACAGCCTCACCGATGTTAACAGGCTTGGAGCTTGCAAGGTCCATACCGTAACAGTGTGCACATACGCCGCCCTTTGTCTTACAACGAAGAACTGAACGTACCTTAACCTCTTTAATGCCTGCATTGACAATTCTTGTAACATCCTTTGCAAGAATCATGCAGTTTTCTTTAACGATAACCTCACCTGTTGTAGGATCAACAACGTCCTCAACGGTGTATCTGCCAAGGAGTCTATCCTTGATAGATTCAACAGTTTCATTACCGTCCTTGATGTCACTCATAACCATATAGTCACGTGTGCCACAGTCCTCTTCACGAATGATAACCTCGTGAGAAACGTCAACAAGACGTCTTGTAAGGTAACCTGAGTCAGCTGTCTTAAGCGCTGTATCGGAAAGGGACTTACGAGCAGAACGAGCCGCTACGAAATAGTCAAGGATTGTCAAGCCCTCACGGAAGTTGGACTTAATCGGAATTTCCATAGTCTTACCTGTTGCAGAGAACATAAGTCCACGCATACCTGCAAGCTGACGCATCTGTGTCATACTACCACGGGCACCGGAGTCCGCCATCATCTTAATTGGGTTGTATCTGTTAAAGCTCTTCTGAATCTGAGCGATAACGTCATCTGTTGCCTTATCCCAAATGGAAATTACACAGTTATATCTTTCTTCCTCGGAAAGCTCACCGTCGTTAAAGTGCTGGAAGATTTCGTCAACCTTTGCCTCAGCCTCTTTTACGATAGTGTACTTCATTTCAGGAATTGTCATATCTGCAACGGAGATGGAGAGAGATGCTCTTGTAGAGTACTTATAACCCATTTCCTTGATATGGTCAAGAACCTCAGCAGCCTTTGTGAAGCCGTGAATCTTGATTGTACGGTCAACAATCTGAGAAAGCTGCTTACTTCCTGCAACGAAGTCGATTTCGAGACCGAATGGATCAACGTCTCTATCAACGTAGCCAAGGTCCTGTGGAATCTGCTTGTTGAAGATAAGACGGCCAAGAGTTGCATCTATAATCTTAGACTTTGTCTCGCCGTTGATTTCCTTTGTAACTCTAACCTTGATAGGAGCGTGGAGATCGAGGTCCTTGCTCTCGTAAGCCATCATAGCCTCGTCAAAGTTGCGGTAAATGTTACCCTCGCCCTTTTCACCGGCTCTGTCAAGAGTCAAGTAGAATGAGCCCAAAACCATGTCCTGAGATGGTACTGCAATAGCCTTACCGTCAACAGGCTTCAAAAGGTTGTTTGCAGAAAGCATCAAGAATCTTGCCTCTGCCTGAGCCTCGCTGGAAAGCGGAACGTGAACCGGCATCTGGTCACCGTCGAAGTCAGCGTTGAACGCTTTACATACGAGTGGGTGAAGTCTGATAGCTCTACCCTCTACAAGTACAGGCTCGAATGCCTGAATTGAAAGACGGTGAAGTGTTGGCGCACGGTTAAGAAGTACAGGATGCTCCTTGATAACATTTTCAAGTGCGTCCCAAACCTCGTCAACCACCTGCTCAACGTTTCTCTTTGCTTCCTTAATATTTGCAGCCTTGCCTGTTTCAACAAGACGCTTCATAACGAATGGCTTGAAAAGCTCAAGAGCCATTTCTCTTGGCAAGCCACACTGATAAATCTTGAGGTTAGGACCTACAACGATAACTGAACGGCCTGAGTAGTCAACACGCTTACCAAGCAAGTTCTGTCTAAAACGACCCTGCTTACCGCGTAGCATTTCGGACAATGACTTGAGTGTTCTTGTGTTAGGACCTGTTACAGGCTTACCATGCTTACCGTTGTCGATAAGTGCGTCAACAGCCTGCTGAAGCATTCTCTTCTCGTTTTTAACGATAATATCAGGTGTGTGAAGCTCAATAAGCTTCTTCAAACGGTTGTTTCTTGTAATAACTCTACGGTAGAGGTCGTTCAAGTCGGATGCCGCATATCTACCGCCATCAAGTGGCACCATTGGTCTGATTTCCGGTGGAATTACAGGAAGAACATCGAGAATCATCCATTCAGGACGGTTGTTAGACTTTCTGAATGCTTCGATGATTTCAAGTCTTTTGATAATTCTAACCTTCTTTTGACCTGTTGCCTTTAAGAGCTCTTCCTTAAGCTCCTTGGAAACTGCCTCAACGTCAATTTCAGTAAGAAGCTTTTTGATAGCCTCAGCGCCCATTTCAGCAACGAAACGATCACCGTACTTTTCATAGTACATATTGTATTCGTTGTCTGTGAGAAGCTGATATTTAGCCAAAGGAGTGTCGCCCGGATCAATTACTATTCTCTGTACGAAATAAAGAACACTTTCAAGCGCCTTTGGAGAGATATCAAGAACAAGACCCATTCTTGATGGGATAGCCTTGAAATACCAAATGTGGGAAACAGGGCAAGCCAAAGAAATGTGTCCCATTCTTTCACGACGCACCTTCTTTGTAGTAACCTCAACGCCACACTTCTCGCATCTGTGTCCCTTATGACGGGAGCGCTTGTACTTACCGCAAGAGCATTCCCAGTCCTTTGTTGGACCAAAGATCTTTTCGCAGAAAAGACCATCCTTTTCCGGCTTTTGTGTACGATAGTTGATAGTTTCAGGCTTTGTAACCTCACCTGAGGACCAGCTAAGTATTTTTTCCGGAGAAGCAAGACCTATTTTTATAGAATCAAATGTATGTTCCATCAGTATTTTCCTTCTTTTAGTATTAAATTTGCAGGGCGGCGAGCCTTGCGAGCAAAGCCCGCTCACACCTACGCAAAGAATTTTTGAATTACTTAATGTTTGTATCAGTCGTCGAAGTCGTCAAAGTTGCCCTCTTCCTCGTAAGAGCCTTCCTCATCGTACTCATCGTACTCGTCAGCATACTCTTCCTCAAAGGCTTCCTCTTCTTCCTCTGCTGCTTCTGTAACAGGAGCAACAATGTTCATTGGCTCTTCTTCCTGACCGAGAGTTGAAAGCTCAATCTCGTTACCGTCCTTATCAAGAACAGAGATGTCAAGAGCAAGCGCCTGAAGCTCCTTAACAAGAACCTTGAAGGATTCAGGAACGCCCGGAGTTGGGATGTTCTGACCCTTAACAATAGCCTCAAATGCCTTGGTTCTACCTACTACGTCGTCACTCTTTACAGTCAAGATTTCCTGAAGAGTATATGCAGCACCATAAGCCTCAAGTGCCCAAACCTCCATCTCACCGAAACGCTGACCACCAAACTGCGCTTTACCGCCGAGAGGCTGCTGTGTAACGAGTGAGTAAGGACCTGTTGAACGGGCGTGAATCTTATCGTCAACCAAGTGATGGAGCTTCAAGTAGTACATAATACCAACTGTTACAGGGTTATCAAATGCTTCACCTGTACGTCCATCGTAAAGGATTGTCTTACCGTCGCAAATTCTGAGCTTATCTTCTTCATAAAGCTTCTTGATAGCTTCCGGATTGTTTCTTGTTTCCTTGTCAAGCTTCTGGATGTCCTTCTTGCCGTCTTCTCTTACTACTTCCTCAAACAAGTCCTTACCGTCTGTGTTTTCGTTTGGAAGAACCTTTCTCCAAAGGCCTGCCATCTTAAGACATTCAAAGATGTCCTGCTCCTTTGCACCGTCAAATACAGGAGTCATAATCTTCCAGCCAAGCTTCTTAGCTGCAATACCGAGATGCACCTCAAGAACCTGACCGATATTCATACGTGAAGGAACGCCGAGTGGGTTAAGAACGATATCAAGAGGTGTACCGTCTGCTAAGTATGGCATATCCTCAGGTGGGAGTATTCTTGAAATAACACCCTTGTTACCGTGACGACCAGCCATCTTGTCACCAACAGAGATTTTTCTCTTCTGTGCAACGTAAACCTTAACTACCTTGTGTACTCCCGGTGACAAGGATTCGTCACCGTTTTCACGGGAGAACACCTTAACGTCAACAACGATACCAGCCTCACCATTCTTAAGACGGAGAGATGTATCACGAACGTCTCTTGACTTTTCACCGAAAATAGCGCGAAGGAGTCTTTCCTCAGCGGTAAGCTCTGTTTCACCCTTAGGTGTTACCTTACCTACAAGTATGCTGTGCGCCTTAACCTCAGTACCGATTCTAACAATACCGTTTTCGTCAAGGTTTTTGAGAGCGTCCTCACCAACGTTTGGAATCTCTCTTGTGATTTCTTCAGGACCAAGCTTTGTATCTCTTGCTTCCTGTGAATATTCTTCAATGTGAATTGATGTATATACGTCGTCGCGGATAAGCTTTTCGTTCAAAAGAACCGCGTCCTCGTAGTTGTAGCCTTCCCAAGTCATAAAGCCGATAAGCGCGTTCTTACCAAGGGAGATTTCACCGTTAGATGTTGCAGGACCATCTGCAATAACCTGACCCTTGATTACGTTTTCGCCAACCTTAACAATAGGCTTCTGATTTACGCAGTTGCCCTGGTTGGATCTCTTAAACTTGATAAGCTCATATCTGTCCTTCAAGCCCTTTTCGTTCTTGATAACGATATGCATAGCATCAACCTCTTCAACAACGCCGTTTTCCTTTGCAAGAACAACAACGCCTGAGTCGATAGCCGCCTTATATTCCATACCTGTACCAACGATTGGGGAGTCGGATGTAAGAAGCGGAACTGCCTGCTTCTGCATGTTTGAACCCATGAGCGCACGGGCATTGTCGTCGTTTTCAATAAATGGGATCATTGCTGTTGCAACGGATACAACCATCTTTGGAGAAACGTCCATATACTCAGCTCTGTCGGAGTCTGTTTCCAAGATTTCGCTTCTTTCACGAGCGATAATCTTCTTCTTAACGAAGCGTCTGTTTTCGTCAAGCTCTTCATAAGCCTGAGCGATAACGTGACCATCCTCCTCGTCAGCTGTTAAGTAAACAACCTCATCAGTTACAACACCGTCAACTATCTTACGGTATGGAGCCTCAATAAAGCCGTACTTATCAATCTTTGCGTATGTTGAAAGGTATGAAATAAGACCGATGTTTGGACCTTCAGGAGTTTCAACAGGACACATTCTACCATAGTGTGTATAGTGTACGTCACGCACCTCAAAGCCTGCTCTGTCTCTTGAAAGACCGCCAGGACCGAGAGCGGAGATACGACGCTTATGTGTAATTTCAGCAAGTGGGTTGTTCTGGTCCATAAACTGTGAAAGTGGGGATGAACCGAAGAACTCACGAATTGCAGTAGCAACGGGTCTGATGTTAACAAGAGTCTTTGGAGAAAGATCCTCTGTGCTCTGTGTTGTCAAGCGCTCTCTGATAATCTTTTCCATACGGGACATACCGATACGGAGCTGATTCTGCAAAAGCTCACCTACGCAACGGAGACGTCTGTTGCCAAGGTGGTCGATATCGTCCTTCTTACCGATGTTGTAATCAAGACCGATAAGATATGAGATAGAGGACAAGATATCCTCTTTTGTGATGTGCTTAGGACAAAGCTCCTCGGTAGACTCCTTAAGTCTTTCACGAATAGCCTCAAGGTCGCCGCCGCACTCGTTAATGATAGCCTGAAGATTTTCGAAGTGAAGCTTTTCGCTAACACCGAAGTCCTCAAGACCGTCTCTCCAGCCTTCACCAAGCAAATACTTAGGGTCAACTGTGCCGTTACCGAAAATCTTCAATTCAACAGGGTTGCCTGTATCCTTGTCGGTAGCAATAACGTAAACCTCATTTACGCAGTTAGCGTCGATAAGCTCAACGTCCTCTTTGGTGATAACCTTACCAGGCTCACAAATGATTTCACCTGTCAAGTTACTTACAACAGGGCGAGAAAGTGTAAGACCGAGAATTCTCTTAGAGATAGCAAGCTTTTCGTTAAACTTGTATCTACCAACAGGGTAAAGGTCATATCTCTTGCCGTCGAAGAAGTAGTTATGAATAAGAGTCTTTGCGCTCTCTACGTTAGCAGGCTCACCTGGACGGTGTCTCTTATAAATTTCCTTAAGAGCCTCCTCCTGAATAGATGTGCCAAACTCCATAGCGAGCTTTTCACAATCGTCCTTTTCAAGAGTTGGGGTTATAAACTTTTCACCGAACATATCCTTGATTTCCTCAGCGCTTTCAACACCGAGAGCACGGATGAATACGGTAACAGGCATTTTTCTGTTCTTGTCGATATGAACATAGTACGCATTGGAAGCATCTGTTTCATACTCCAACCAAGCACCACGGTAAGGAATAACCTGGGCTGTGTAGTTGTGAACACCTGTCTTGTCAATGGAATAATCGTAGTACATACCTGGGGAACGTACAATCTGAGATACAACAACACGCTCAGCACCGTTGATAACAAAGGTACCGTTGTCGGTCATGAGTGGGAAGTCACCCATAAATACCTCGCGCTCCTGAACCTCGCCTGTCAATCTGTTAGACAAACGAACGTTAACTCTCAAGGGAGCAGCGTAGTTAACATCTCTAACCTTACACTCTTCCACAGGATATTTAGGATTGTTAACATCAAGTGTGTAGGAAACAAACTCAATGCAAATGTCCTCAGAGTGGTCTGTAATAGGAGATATGTCGTGTAAAACCTCCTTAATACCCTTCTCAAGGAACCACTGGAAGGACTCCTTTTGAACGTCAATGAGGTTAGGCATATCACAGAGCTCATTGATTTTTGCAAAGCTCATTCTCGTGTTTTTGCCAAGCTTTTGTTCTTTGACCATAAACTTTTTCACTCCACTTTCCCTTTTATATAATAATATAAAAGATTTTATTTAGAAAATATTATGCAGTTAGTGATTATAGCACCCTTTCCACAAGTTGTCAATAGTAACTTTAAAATTTATTTAAAAATAATTATTTATTTACAGTTTATTTTACGAAAATTTACACTTTGTTAATATGTAAATTTTATATGAACAAACACAGGGTGTCAAGCAACGCACAGTCGAGGTGCTTGTCCTTTTCTCTTTTATCACTTTATAATTAAGAAAAAATATTTTCATTTTTTTGTAAAAAGGTATTGATTTTTTCATTAATATATGATATTATATGTAACTGTACGAACAGGCTATATTCGAAGCACCCTCTCAGGCGACGAATAGCATCTGTCGGATGATAATATTTAAAAGGAGGAATTTCTCATGCCAAATATCAAATCTGCTAAGAAGAGAGTTAAGGTTATCGCTACCAAGACACTTCGTAACAAGATGCTAAAGTCTCAGCTCAACACAGCTATCAAGAAGTTCAAGTCTGCTGTAGAGGCTGGAGATAAGGGAGCTGCTCAAGTTGCTTATGTAGCTGCTATTAAGAGAGTTGACAAGGCTGTTGCTCAGGGTCTTCTCCACAAGAATAACGCTGCACACAAGAAGAGCCAGTTCACACTTATGTATAACAAGATGGCGTAAGCCTATTAAACAAGCTATGTTAACCCGCATAGCTTGTTATTTTTTTATTTCCCATTTATATAACAAAAAAGGTGCACCCAACGGTACACCTTTTATTTTGCATCAATTAGTCATCGATGTAAGGCATAAGAGCCATAAATCTTGCTCTCTTGATAGCCTTTGTGAGCTCGCCCTGGTGATGAGCGCATGTGCCTGTAATTCTTCTTGGAAGAATCTTTGCACGCTCAGTAACATACTTTCTCAAACGAGCAGTATCTTTATAATCAATGTGACCAACCTTGTCAGCGCAGAATTGACAAACCTTCTTCTTCTTGCGCATAACCTGACGAGCAGGACGCTGAGCAACCTGTTCTTTTTCAACAACGTTGTTATTATCCATTTTAATTATCCTCCTATAAAATTCTTTTTCCACTCTTTAATTAGAATGGAAGATCGTCGTCACTTGCAACCTCTTCAAATCTTGCACTTTCCTGAGTCTGGAAAGCAGGAGCATCGCCACCAAATGAAGCAGCTGGCGCATCTGCCTTTGCATCTACAAAATAAGCCTCGTCAGCAACAATCTCTGTTGCGTAGCGCTTATTGTTCTGCTGGTCATTCCAGGTTCTTGTCTGAACAGAGCCTGAAATACAGATTGAGCTACCCTTTTTGAAAAATCTGCAAATGAAATCTGCTGTTTGTCTCCAAGCAACACAGTTAATGAAATCTGTCTGAGCATCCTTGCCTCTGCGGTTAACCGCGATTGAGAATGATGTAACAGAAACGCCTTGTGGGGTCTGCTTAAGTTCTGGATCAGCAGTCATTCTACCGCCCAAAATTACCTTATTCAAATTAAAGTTTGCCATTTTGACCCTCCGTTAAAGCTTACGCTTCCTTCTTTGTCTTCTTGTCTTCGATAAGACGAATAACGATAGAGCGAAGAATGCTTTCGTTAATACCGAACACACGCTCGAGCTCTGCTGGGAATTCGCCTTCACTCTTGAAGTTAACAAGAACGTAGTAACCATCGTTCTGATCGTTGATTGGATAAGCGAGTCTACGCTTGCCCCATTCATCAATATTGTCGATAGTACCATTCTCTGCAATCAATGCTGTGAACTTTTCAACTGTTGCCTTTGTTGCTTCTTCACCTGCGGAGCAGTCAACAACGAACAAAGTTTCATAAGAGTTGAGAATCTTTTCCATCTTTTTACACCTCCCTATGGACTTGCGACCGACGGTTTGAAAGATTTACCATCGGCAGGAAGCAAGTATTTGCATACTTGTTCTGCGTTATTGTATCACACAATTATTTAGTTGTCAATAAGTTTTTTATAAAATTCAAAAATTTTATTGATTTGATTGATATTATGTGCTAAAATTATTGGGAAAGAAATTTTGGGAGATTATATTGTGAAGCACGTAGATATATATACAGACGGCTCCTGCAGATGCAACCCAGGTCCTGGTGGTTGGGGTGCCATCCTCGTTTACAACGGAATTGAAAAGGAGCTTTGCGGCGGCGAGCCTAACACCACCAACAACAGAATGGAGTTAACTGCCGTTATCAAGGCATTACAGGCTCTTAAAGAAGGATGCGAGGTGACACTCACGTCTGATTCAAAGTATGTAATTGATGCAATTACAAACGGTTGGGCAGAGTCCTGGCGCGCCAAGGGCTGGAAAAAAGCGGACAAAAGCCCTGCGCTCAACCCAGACCTTTGGGAAATTCTGCTCACAGAAATCAAAAGACACCAAATAACCTACGTTTGGGTCAAGGGACATGCAGGACACCCTTACAACGAAAGGTGCGACGAAATGGCTCAAAGAGAGTCCGGAAGGTACTTAGAATAGCTTTTATTTTAAAGCTATTTTCAAGTGCCTTTTTTCATATATATAATAATGTAGAAATTTTACACCAAAAAAGCACCGCAGATCAATTCTGCGGTGCTTTGTTTAATTATTTAACATCCTTCATAGAGATGCTTGAGCCGTAACTACCATTGGTAATATACTTATAAACAATACCTCTGAAGTTCATAAGTCTGATAGCTGTTGAAACCTCAAACTTATCTGTATCAACTCTTGGGTAAATTGTAACTGTAAACTCGCCTGTTTCAGCGTTATACTCGTTTGTAGCATACTTACCATAGGATTCAATTGTAGCTTCTCTGCCGTTTGCATCCTTGATTGTTGTGATAACTCTTACGTCACATGTCTGTTCAATCTCAGGGAGATAAGAGAGATTAATCTTATATGTGAATGAAAGCTTGTTTCCGCTTGCATCGGATGACTTGCTAACACTAACAAATTCGATGATATCTTCAGGAATTGCATACTTTTCAGCAACCTCTACACTCTTACCTGTTGCAGGGTCAGCCTCACTGTTATCGCCACAGAACTTACAAGCATATACAGTCTTACCAACTGCTGTGTAAGCAGCCAAGGACTGGAGTGACCATTCTCTATCGTGAACGCCTGTTGGGTCAATTTCATAAATAGAACCAAATGCATCACAGTATTCGCAAAGCATATGGCCTACACCTGCAAAGCCACACTTAGCGGAAATGATTTCCTGCTCCTTTGTGAAGCTATGCTTACCTGTTGCAGGGATTGCAACATTCTGAACCTCTTGCTTACAATCGCTACACTGTGCGTGACCAACACCTGCATTCAAGCAAGTTGGAGCAACGTCAGTTACAATGTTTGTAAACTTATGGCTATTTTCTGCAGTTGCAGGGATTGATACCTTGCTAATATTGTTACAAACCTGGCACTTAGCATTACAGCTACCGTCCACGCCACACTTTGGACTTACATAGTTGTTATCCTTAATATAATCTTCAGCAGAAACCTGACAATCGTGAACCTTGAGCTTCAACTCGTGCAATGTAGCAGCGCTACCGTTTGCCCACTTAGCGCCTACTGTTGTAACCTTAATCTTTGTTGCCTTTACGCCCGCGGACAAAACGCTAAGCATATCAAGCTCCTTAGGACTATCTGGCTTATAGTGGTCTACTGCGCCTGTGTTGTATGTAGCCACAACCTCATTTTTGGAATTCAAAAATTCAACAGTTGCTGAGCTATAGTTAGCTGACATATAGAAGAAGCCGCTTGTAAAGATATATTCCTTATCAAGTGTGAACACTACATATGTTCCGCCAGGACCGTACCAGCTTGTGGAGATATCACCATCAAGCATTGCGCCCGGATTACCACCTGTGTATCCTTCTGCATAGTTGGAGCCCTGTGCCTTGTTGATTACAACATCTGTTTTTGTAACACTTGCCTTTGTAAAGTCAGTAACGTTATCTGTGTACTTGTGCTTTCTAATTCTGCCGTACTTTTCGCCGTTACATACTGAGCAAGTATAGGTGATAACACCCTCTTCCTCAACGGTTGGGAACTTTGTCTTCTTACCGCTGTCCCAAATGTGAACCAATGCATCCTTGTAGTCTGCCTTGTATGTTGCTTCACATCCTGCATCTGTACACTTATATTCAGTGTAACCTTCCTCTTCGCACTTAGGAGCATAAACCTTACCGCTATCCCAGTTATGACCCTCAGCGGCAATATCGTAATTCTTTTTCAAATCACAGTTAACACATGTGTATGTCTTGATACCGTTTTCTGTAGCAGAAGCTGCCTTTGTTACTTCACCATCATTCCACTTGTGGAAGCCTGTTGCAGGAATGCTCTGCTTAATCACCTTACCGCAATGGCAGGTGTATTCCTTAAAGCCAGGAACATAGCAGCTTGGGTTTTCTTCGTTTGTGCTTTCAAATACGTGGTCACCGCTCTGTGCATATGCGCTAACCTCGTACATATATTCACCACCGCTGAAGTCACCGTTGTAGAAACGAATTTCAATAATCGCGCCCTCTACGTAAGGAGAAACGGACAATGTGGTAATAGTTGATGTATCTACCATATCGGAGTCCCAAACAAGGTCTTCATTGTAGTTATATACAAGAACTCTCATTTGTGAGTTACCGATACGTCTGTCGTTAACTGCAGTTCCGTCAGCAAGCTTTGCACCGCCGTCAGTGTTACAAACAAGGTCGATCTGAGAGAACAAATATTCCTTGGAGAAGTGCATCCAAACAGAATAGTTTCTACCCTTAGGAGAACGTGAGCCTGTAAGTGGGTCACCATCAACCCAAGTCTTATAGTCCATAGCCCACCAGTAGTTAGCATTTGCGCCTGTTGCTGAGAAAACAGCCTCAGATGCAACATTTTCTACCTGAGCATCGCAAAGCTCCATATCAGGTGCATATGTTTCAATCTCCCACATATATTCAAGTGGTGTGTTGGTACCCAAAACCTTGTAGATTTCTACTCTGTCGCCCTTTGCTTCAGGCTTAACGGAAATTTCCTTAACCTTGGATACATCAAGAATATCACTCTGGTATGTAACCTCGTTACCGTAGTAAACCTTAACAATTATCTTCTTTACATTGTATGTATCGCTGCCAACTGAAACACCTGTTGCAAGTGTACCGCTACCGTTACAAGCAACAACGATTTCTGTAAAGTAACGAACGATATCGAAGTTGAGCATGTATGAGTAGTACTGACCCTTTGGCGAGTTAGTACCTGTGGACTTATCACCGTCAATCAACTTACTAACATCAACATTGGAGCCGATGCCGATACCCATATTGTTGGTATCAACAACCTCAACCTTAGCTTCGCCGGCTACATTTTTAACCGGTGTTCCTTCAGGAACCTGAAAATCAGCAAAAGCTACGCTTGCAAGCATTGGCAAAACCATCAAAACTGCCAATAAAGCTGCTAAAAATTTCTTCATTTGAATTCCTCCTAAAACCACATAATCACGCATGACACGTGATTTGTTAATTTATTACAATAATAATATATCATATTAAGTATTTTTTGTCAAGTTGCTTAAATGATTTTTTGCGAAAAAGCATAAAAAAATTAAAACTTATTTAATTTGTCGGTAAAAAATCAGCAAAAAAAGAAACCTCAACCGATTTGGTCGAGGTTTTCTTGGTGCTCTTGCGGAGATTCGAACTCCGGACACCTTGATTAAAAGTCAAGAAAAAAATCTTTATTTATAGGGCTTCTTCGAGAATATTGTCCACTTTTTGTCCACTTGGAATATAATTAACTGCTTGGCTCATCAAATCGGCTTGTATCCTAACATAAGGTGCCAAATCGTTCTCGATGCTCGCCTTGCCGTCCCTTCGGCCTACATACCAATTATAGATGATGGGAAGCATCTTTGTCAAGCATAAACAAAACATTTCCCAACTGGGCGCCATTACGAATTTTAATGCAATAGAAGCCGAGAATAAAGATGTAATGAACGAGGTTACAACCTTACCTATTCGCTTTAACGCACTCTTCTTACCTGGTGACATTCCTAATGGATTGCGAACGGTGCCATCTTTACCGCCGAAATTGTATATCATTTCTGGTGTTAAGGTAATGGGTCTAACATCATTTGCCTTAACAATTGCCTTTATTTTTGCTTTGGTAAGCGGCTCTTTCTTAAGCTCTTTCTTTGTCTTAGATATATACTTTTCCAAGTACATCTCATAAGAAATACCTACACGTGACAATATTATTTTACGAGTTCTTTCGAGCTCATTTTTTACATAATGGGCGCAATACTGTTCAAGAATTTCTGCCCAATTTAATGAGGTCAGCGCTTTTTTTCGTTCTTCGTAATACTCCTTTGCTTCCCTGTATATCTCTCCTTCTTTCGCTTTTTCTACAGACGAAGAAAAGTTTATTAGATATACCAAATTGGAAAGGACCAATATCACAAAAAATGTAAGTCCTATTGCAGCCCATTCAAAGATTGATGTAAGCTGCAAATCGGTTGTCATTATGGAAAATGCAATGAATACAATTACCAAAGTGACGATGTTTCCGAAATTAGAAACAAACTTTTTGGCGTTTGACTCCGGTGGTTCCAATTCGTTAAGCTCGTTATCCATACTTACCTCCTGTCAATGCATCTGGCAATAAACTCCAAGAAAATTCCAACAAAATTTGCAAGCATTCCAACAAAAGTCACAACCACCATTTCCTTGATTATGTTGGAAATCGCAAGACATATCACGAATAGAACTGTCCACAAGATTGGAATAGAAGGAGAACGCAAAAACATTTTTATTTTGTTTTTAAGAGGAATTGCGCACAAAATCATCAGCAATATAGATATGCCAGAGATTGTGGCGCCTGCACTTCTCTCAATAAATACCGGAAACTGCATTATAACAGCTATAATCGGCACACCTGCCTCTATAACCAACGCGATGATTCTCAACAGCCTTGAGGCACTATTCCCCATTAGACACCTCGCTGGTTGTGTTATTCATCAATGCCTTGGCCGCATTAATGCTCTCCACATACTTGACATCAATCATATCTCGCACTTGATTGGGCATTTCGGGGATATGAGATGCTATTGCAATGAGCATTTCCTGTGTCTTAAGCATCGTATTTAGCAACTGTTCTGCCTTTTCTTTTTCCGTCAACACAAACGTTTCCATAGATTGACTTGATTGCGCAATTTGCGAGGCAACCGCTTCGACAAGTTTGTTAGAGCCATCAAGCTTTAATTGTGAATTATACACCGCAGTAGATTGTAATTGTGATTTATCAAGCTTTGCATTGCTTTTTTTGAAATTTTTAAGAATCAGATATACCATAGATATGATAGTCACAGCATCCGCAAGGATTGTTACAATGACTGAATGATATTCCTCCCAAAACTCTCCAAGTCGAGAAACAAGAGTATTGTCTGTTTCTTTTTCACTCGTGCCGAGAACGGGATCTTCAACCACATCAGATGCAAAGCAATTAATTGACAACAGCGCACACAAAAAAAGCACCATCATCACAAGCAAAATTTTTTTCTTCATTGCGTTTCCTTTCAAATTAGTTTCAATAATTTTTTCAAGATGGTGTCGCCCTTTTTTCGTATACCACTTTCAGAATAAAACATTGCATCCGCCGTTTCCTCCCAAGTTTTGCCTTCAATGTAATGCAACATCACTAATAGCCTTTCGTCTCCAGGCAATTTAGATATTGCTTTATCAATTTGAACATAAAGTTCATTCTCTTTATCAAGCTGAACTTTGGTAATGTTTAGCCTTTCAAAAACCTGGTGGTTATAATTGTCAATGCAAGTACGAATCGTGGCATCTCTTCCCTTTGGAATAGCAACAAGGTCGTTATATAAACCTTGCGCAACTTCGAATTTCAGCATCGCTTTGTCGAACATTCGTCTTGTTCTCAGCATAGTTTTAAGCTTACTAATCGTCAATATTGAACACCACCTTTCTTCCGTCCCAATAGTGCTTGACATTATACTCATAGACGTCTCCATCCGATTTTCCTTCCAAACTATAATCCTCGCCAGCGGCGCACACGAAAAATATAGCTTTTAACGGTTCATAGTAATATGAACAAGCAAACTCCAATACCGGCAGTCGGGCTGCTACATCATCCATAGTGAGTGTTTTTATGTGAGAATCGCCAATACCCGTTTCGTACAGATGCACGTCTTGTGGCTCGACACCAAGCGCCTCCAGTTCAATATAGAAGCAATAAGCTTCGTCTGTAGTTTTTAATGGCTGAAAAATAGCATCCGCTGCCAAAAAAACAAAAGAGTCTCCTGGTCTTGCCTCTCCTGCGCCTATAACACTCAGTGCAGTTTCGAAATTATTAAAGAAAAAGATAAAGGGATATGTTGATGTGGCAACAGTATCCTTCATCTTAACAAGTCTGCCACGTGGGTCATTGACGTGCAGGTCATCGAACAGAGTTCCATTCATAGAAGCACGTATGAGTTGATCAAGCGCATCATTTTGGTCATGTGATACCATATAATCAATTATCTCATTGATTTTACCAGCCAAAAGTCTGGGCAATGCATCAAACCAAGCCTTAAGCTTTTCCGGTGACAAAGCAGCTTGTCCATATTTATGACTCACCTGTGATACAGAATTGGGCTTATCAGCAAGAGCGACAACGCCTTTTGTAATTAATTCTTTTTCTGTGATTTTTTTAATTTCATTAGGCATTTTTTATCCCCCCTTATATCTGCCTGCGGTCCTATATCTATATGCCACATAATAAACGCCAAATGGCTTCTCGAAAGCATCCGAAAACAGGAAAATTTGCTTTTCGACCCACTTTTTTTCACTTTCCTTGATGGCAAACAACGATTGCTCATTTGTAGAAAAGCTAAATGCGGCAAAGTTGACAGCGCTGGCATCGAATAAACTGTTGCCCACGCTGGCGATTTCGTTATATGGAGACCTATTGGTACGAACCTTCACCTTAAATGCTGAATTGTTGAAGGCTTTTGTTTTAATTACCGTTGATTTTTTTATGGTTGTTTTCGTGAGATGCGGAATGCCGCAAGAATCCATCTTAGTAGCACAACCACTAAATATGGCGCGACCATTGAACGAATACCATTGCGAACCTATACTTCCGTCCTCTTCTCTTTTGTCAAAATTGAAAATACATACATTTCCCAACTCGGTACCAAAGTATATATTCCCGTTGATGTTCTTTATGTAAATCGCTTTATCGAACGTTCCTCCAATTTTGCAACCATCTTTCTCGCATAAGTATGCCTTTCCATCCATTATTTGATAATAAACAGGAATATCTGTATAATACACCCCGTTAATGAGTGTTAAATTAACGTATTTAACCTTTACAGTTGCAGCGCCTTCAAAGTTTGCTATCTCGCCTTGCATATCTTGTGGAGCTATGCACAACGTCAGCGCTTCGCCACCATCGTCAACAGTAATCTCCGACAGTTCTTCTGGCATATATCGAGAATACGTGTATTTGTCGTATTGACCAACATATACGCCTATATCGTCAAGATAATACCACTCGTATTGCATAATGCCCGATTCATGCGTATAGCGTTGGCGACTATCTGCCATAAAAACTTTGCCGTTGACAAGTAGTAATAAATAGCCGTTCCATTCCTCCAGCATTGCGCTTGATAAGTCCTCATTTACCAGCATCGCATCAACAAGGCTGGAGCGATGCTCCAATGCTCTTTCGTATCGAACAGATAACTGTCCCACGGCTTCGAGTCCCAAACGCGAAACGAAAACAGGATCGTCAAGAAAGTTAATGCAAGCGCCCAAACAACCTATGCCATGAAGTCCTCTCTGCGAAGGATAAACAACGGGTACAACATCCTCGCCTGTTTCCTGTCTCTTATGAAAATAAACGGAACCATCTTGTTGTGTATCTCCTTTTAGCACCATCAATGTGTCCGCTACAGGAATCATACCTGTAATCGGAGAGTTTTCCACACCATCCTGTTGAAAGTTAAGAACTCCAAAATATGAAGGGTCTGGATATCCCAACGAATTTACTGCGCACCAAAATACATGGTTTGGGCAAGCAGGATTTCCAGATAAAAACACACGATTATCAAATACCGTTGCAATCGTACATCTCTCTATCATCATGTCTGTAGAATAATTTTCCAAATTGAGACCCGGTACAGTGGTGACATGATTATATGCCTCAACAACCACTCCATCATATCCTTCCGGGTATCCCATTTCTTGCGGAGCGACAACAGGTGCGCGGAAAATGATGCTATTAGTTATAGCATCATACGACCAAGCAGTTCCTTCGCCAAGAGAAATTCCATACGCAGTTACGCTCATCACGCCCGTAGTTTCGACGGGCAAGTGGTAAACTGTTGTTTTTCCATCACTAACATATTTCAAATAGAACACAGGCGAAAGCATATTTTTTTGCTCATATTCTTTTCCGACATTGGCGTTTTCTCCGCCTGGTACTATTCCTATCCTAACGGTTGGCTTATAATAATCAATTACAGTTGGAGTACATACAACCCTGCTATCATTTTCTTGAATTTCGATACGCATGTATTTTTCGCCATCAAGAATATACAGATTGTTATTGAATACAAAAGATGTGCTTTTCCTGTCATTCATATATGCAAACAGGCTTTCCGCATACCCTTCTACGAAACTAATCTGTATAATATCCCCTGGCTTCATTGAGCTACTCTGAATATGTATCTCGTTGCCGTTTACAATTGTAACGAGGTCCGGATTGATAATGGTTCCTCTTTGCACTCTTACCATAACACTTGACACATTGAAGGACAGTTGTGCAACGAACTCATTAAGCGCGCCTTCTACATAGTTGCCAAAAGCCTCAACAACTGCATAAATTGATGTATTAAGAGTCGATTTGGGTGCAGCGTGCCAACGATACAAATCCGTGCCTACATGAACAAGAATAATCAATTCACCATTACGCACAATTGAGTGCATCCCGTTCACACGACCTTCTCCAAAGTTCGGCTGAAACACCTGCCTAAACCCCGGTATTGTTTCGATAGCTTTGCCTTGCCCACTTTGATAATCCTTGTACATATTGACAAGATATGCAAAACGATTATCGCTCACTTGGGAATGGTCGTTGGAAAAATCTACCCCTTTAAAGTCACCATAATAACGGCTATATTCTGCTGATTTCTGCAAATTCACCATACTTACCACCCATTATAATTTTTCATTGTCGCGTTAGAATAATCAATTTTTTGAGCTTCGATTCTATTTGCCCACTCTCTATAAATATTCATATAGTAGTTAGCCAAATTAGGCTCATCCTCTGCCCAAACAAACGATGCAACAAGCGGAGGAAGCAACGAACACAATTCCTCATCTAAATCAATTTTAGTAACATCTTCGTCAGGCTTGTTGATAAACTCCAACGCTTTCAACGCCTTCTTGTATGTTACCTTGATTATTCCTTTTGCACTCCTGGGAACTAAGATGCAGCTCTCACCTTCCATCAGTATGTCCTGCGACATATATAAACGCTCCCCGTTTAGCATGGCAGGCGCCTCATTCAAAGCTACAAAATCATTAACGAGCCTTGACATATCATACCTTGTATAAGGTGTGTACGGTGGTATATCCTCTGCGTTTGCGCTTAGTAAATATTTATACATTGCCACATTTTTTACGCTGAATATATAGTCACCTGTAAACCTTATTCGCACCGTTCCAGCAGCATCCTTGATTAGTCCTTTGTATGGTTTGAATTGGCGATTTGATACCAACTCCACCTTGCTAACAAGTACAACGCTACCGTTTTTCAGCACTCTTTCAATGATTGCTGTTCCATTTCCGTCCGCTTCAAAATAATAAGCCTTCACATCTTGCGCCTCAAAACAAATATCTTCCTTCTTGTCAACTGGACAGAAGGTGTCCTCAACAATTTCATTCTCCAAAGGTCGATGATTTATTATATAAGAGTTTACCGCAGGTCTTAGGGAGTTGACCTGCAGTATAGCTCTATTCGCCGCTTGGTAGAAACGGTCTATATTTTCCAGGGAATCCTCAAATCCAAGTTGAGCTGTTTGCTCGTACAATTCTTTAACCGTCATTGATTATCCCCCTCAAAATTACGCCAAAGTGTTTGCGTTTGTGACTGCGCTTGTACTGTTCTTCATTCTCAGAATGTGCTTCCATGAATTGAAGCCTACTGACATACGGCAATATCCATTCCAGTAGTAATCTCTTGTATGGCCGTCAACCTCACTTGTAATATCAAGTGGAGTTCTGTTGTAGAACATATTACCGAGAAGGCTCTCATTGGCATCAGATGACATAATCATCATTTCGTCGGCATCGCTCTCCCAATACGGAAGAACAACAATAGTCCAGTTGCCATACTGAGTGTTGATATCGTTATTGTTTGAACCAACTGTTCTCTCAGAACCAACTACCTTCTTGACCATATTTTCAAAATCAGGACGGTTGCATGGGATAATAATTGTGTCAGCCACATAACCCATAACCTCGCCGTTCTCATCCTTGAAATTGCGCATCAAATTAGCTGCCTTGCCGAGAGTCTTTTCAAGTGTAGCTGCATCTGTGGAAATAGAGCCGTAGAAATAGTTACACTGTGTCTTACCCTTCATCTTGTCGGTAGCATATGTATGTTTGTTATGGAAAAGAGGGAGCTTGTCCTGGCAGGTCAAATCAATCTTCGCCTTGTTAAAGGTCATATTTGCCGAAGTGGCGTTGATAAGCGCCTGGGAAGCAAGCTTAATCTTTGTCTTGTGGTATGCACGATAGAAACGCTTAGGCGCGTTCTTCATGTTGCTACCCATACCAAACTTAGCATCCTCTGCCATCTCTCTTGTGATGGTGAACTCTTTTCTGAATGTGGTATGTGTAATTGTCTTGTTGTATGTAGCCTCGATAGAGTCATTTTCGGCACGCTGACCTTCCTTAGAAGCCTGGAATGTGTCGAAATCGCTCTCACCAAACACAGTCTCGCTGTATCTGTTTGACTTTTCTACATTGAAAAGTTCTGTCAAGACATTCTTTTCTTTTTCGAGAATGTTGGATTCGTTCTCGATAATCGCCTTAATAGGATGCTCGAACTTGCCAAATAAAGGGTCGTTCTTGCCTTCCATCTTACTATAAACTACTGATGACATTTATTCTTCCTCCTTCTTATGCAAATCTTACAACAACGGTATCGCCCGCAGCTTTTGCGCCGTTGAGATTGATGATTGTTGCTACACCGTCAGTGGTGGTAGCTGTTACCTCTGTACCTGTTGAATTGATTGTAACCTTTGCGCCCACTTTCAAAGCGGTGGGAGCTGCGGAAACAGGCACCTCATACTGTTGGTTATTGTCAACTCTGCAAACAGCAATCTCTCTTTCAGTGGCTGCTGCAGACACAGCGCCAAGCGCAATGTGTGTCGGTCTTGTGGTGCCAGAGCACTTTGTAACGGCACCATCTGCAAGAGTGAGAGCCTCACCTCTTTCGATGGCTTCTGATGCCTTCGCATCGTAATATTCGGGTTCTGGTACATTGATTGCACCATGCTCATATTTAATTAATCTAAACATTTTTTACCTCCTTGTTTAGCCTTTTGTTTGCTTGTATAAGGCGTATATTTCCGCCTTAGACATATTAGGGAATATGTCTTTGAAAGTTTCATACTCCTCCGCAGTCATTCGTACCGTTGTATCCTTGGAGCCCTTCGGCACATTTGATTGCAAATGATTTTTTGTAGCGTTAAGACTGTGTTGCTTTGTTGCTTCAACCACCTTGCGCTCTATCGCCTTGGGATTTGCGGCACGGTATGCTTCCTCAACCGTCAAATCCATATCTCTCAACTCAGCAAATCGCTTGAAATTTTCCATTTTTTCAAGGTCGTCAAGGTTTTTAACCTCCTCAACGTCTGGAAATACCTTTTTAAGTGCCTCAAGATCTGCCTTCTTTAGTTGCTCGAACTTCGTTCTCTGCAACAGCTGACGAGCTTCTTCATCCTGGCTTTTCTCTTCTTGCTTTTTCAAATACTCTTCAACGGTTGTATCATCCGCTTCTGCGCCTGCTTTATTCAGTGCCTCTTCGAATGTCTCCCCCTCGTATCCAAGCTTATTAAAAACCGCCTTTCCTTGCTTTTCGTACCTTGCGGTTTTTTCTTTTTCGGCAGAGAGCAATCTTTCAAGCTCTTTTATGCGGTCATCGTTGTTCGACGGCGTGTTCTTTTTTTCCTCCGCAGATGGCGCATCGTCTGGTTTATCTTCAACCACAACGTCTGCATCATCAGAATCGCCATCGATTTCGTCAACATCTGGAATAATGATGTTTCCCTCTTCGTCATACTGTATATCATCAGTATCAAATTCGGTGTCTTTTTCGTTTTCGTTCTCCATCTCTCATCCTCCGTTATTCAACAATAACCCAATCTTCGAGCAACATATCACTCTGTGAAGCTAACCAGCCTGTAAGTATTGCATTTCTGCCACTACTGTCATGAGTGAACATACAAATGGTGGGAAGAGCCTCTATTTCGCCCTTATCGCCATTTTTTTCTATGCATTCGATTAATAATGGATCTCTACAGTGCTCTTTCTTTATTGTGGCACCTGGCTTTAGCCACAGGTACATACCCTTGCCGTTCCAGCCTTTTCTTGCCACTTTAAAGCCAGCTTTAAGCAATTCAAGAGCCTCACCAAAAGTCATTCCTGCTTCTTCGAGCGATTCTTCGGATTCTACATCCGCTTCCCTATATAGCGGTCTCTTGTAACTGAAAGTGCCTTCGAGCTCTTTCGCTTCGATAACTGTACCCTTTTGAGTTATCAGCATCAATGTCTCTGTCCCTTGATCATATTCCCAATACCCACTTGCGGTTGGGAATACGTTTTCTTTTTCCTTTTGCATAAAATTTCTCCTCAAAATTATTTCTTCTTTCCGTTTCTTAAATCGTCGCCCTTGACAATAGTGGAGTTAGGAGATCCACTTGTTGGCTTAGGTGCCTTGATAACGCCACCTTTGTTGGTAGCATATCTGTTATCCTTCTTCATGCGCTTTACCTCCTTCTTTCCAAAATAGAGAAAAATAGAGCCATACGCATCGGCTCTTCGATGCATATGGCTCTAACGGCTCACCAAACATATTCATTTTTTTGCGGAAAACGTGTTTGAATCACTTTGAACTTGCCACATACTACCGCACTTTTTGCACTTAAAGGTTAGTCCAGAAACTTGACTGTTGTTTAATAAGCCAACACGGGGAACCTTCTCTTTGCAAAGAGGGCAGACCAACTTGGTAATGCTTGATGGCTCAGCTGCGGTATAACTAAGCATAACCTTTCCTCCTTGAAATTATAATAACACGTTAAGTAGTCAATTTAGTCGCAATTTTAAAGGCTTTACGGGCTTTTTGGCGACTATTTTACCGCCTTTTACTTCAAGTCCACACATTTCTGCAAGGGCTATCTTGTCATCTTTAGAAAGCTTTTTGAGTTTCACAATGTAGCGTGCAACCGTATTCTTCTCATCCTCGGTCAAAGCATAGCCTTTGGATGCTATCAAAATCAGTTTTTGCTCAGTTGGTAGTTTCAACTGATTAACGGCCGACATTATTTTATTTCGCTTGCTTCCAGCGATGGTGTTTCCCTGCTTGTCCTTATCACTTGTGATATTACGAGTGGAAAAATAAAAGTAATACAAATCATCATAGCTTATGTTAGCCTTGCTAAGCAACTGACAATTTTCATACACCTTAGCATCGTACTCTCTCAATGCTCGTTCGGAACCATACATAATCCGCAAGGATTCTGTATATCTCAATGTAACTCGCTCCGAACTGCTTAAATCAGCACCCACGCCTTGTGTCTTTTGCACCGTATCCGTCCAGGATTTATAGTCGCTTACTGCAGTTTTAAAGGCTTCGTTAATAAGAATTTGAATTGCATTTGTTTGAACAAGCTTTTCTTCATCAGTCAAATCACTCTTTTGAATTTCACTTTTTTGCTTGTACAATTCGCTAACTGCAGATTTAACCTTGTTGAGATATTTAACCTGGTATATTGCAGTATCGTCTCCAGCTGTTTTTGCGTACTGTGCCTCTTCGTAAATGTTATAGAAATCCGTTGAGAGCTTATTCGATGAAACCGGGTCAAGAGTAAAGTTACCGCTGATAAAATCCTTTTCAGCCTTTTGCGTTGTTGCCGGAAGAATGAAATCTCCAATAACACCCGAATACTGGTCTAAAATATAGTGAATCTTCTTAGGTGAATAATTAAGTAGTTGACCCAGCCAAACGGCAATAGAGCTTGTACTCTCATCGTAACGGTCCTTTGGTGCGGTATTTTCGAACTGTTGACCCTCGATGGCGGAGCCATACCAAGTAAGATTGTTTGAAACATCCATAAATGGGGAGAAAATTGTCCTTGAAAAATTGGAAACAGGAGTTACCTGCTGGATAACATTGTCCACATATCCATCCCACGCATCGCTTTCACCCTCAAACATATCCTTGGTACGATTGACAAGTCCTGCGAAGATGCTTGCAACTCTGCCCTTTGGAATTTTGATAAACTTATCGCCAATCTTGAACAGGAAATTATTCTCTTTGTCCGTATCTCGCAACTGCTCATAGTCCTCATCATCGTCATACATTAAATCGTTGATAAGATGCGGAATAATACCAACAACAGCAATTTTCAGAAGAAGCGCCGTTATTTCTTTTGCCGTTCTTGCTCCTGTTATGGTTCTTATGAGCTTACTAAATCCTTGAATTGCAGGATTAAGGAACGGAATGAGTGTTGAATTGAGTTTCTTTGTTAATGTACCGCTACGCCCAAAGTTTGTTGTTACATCTGCGCTATCAAGGATGGCTTGTTCTGTGGTGTTTCCAGCCTCAATGGAAGAGATAAACTCCGCAAACCTTGGGAGCTGCTCTACGAATGCATTAGCATTTTCAACATTTACTAAAAGCTTTTTGAGTAGGTTGCCCTCTGCCTTCGTAAGACCCCATTTGTTTTGAGCGCCAACAATACCCTTGTCAAAGTCAAATACAGAACTATTTAAACCGCCCATGGAACGATACAACTGCCAAAGGTCGTGGTCCTCTGTTATGTATTTTGCGGCTCTCGCATAGTTTTTCAAGAAAGATTTAGGGTATTTGGAATATATACCGGCATCCTGGATATCTCTTGCCGAATTTCGCAATAAGAAGGCAGGATTCAAGGATGTCACCAATCTCTTAAATGTGTCGTTCACCTTGTTTGCAATTTTAAGCAACGGATTGGAAATGTCAACTCTCGGTGCAAACGCATCAAATCCGGCAAACACCTCAGAGCTTACGCGCATAGTGATTTTCTCGCCATCTCTAAAGAAGGTTACTTGATTGTTCTTTGGTCTTAAATCCATTGGGTCAATATTGGCTTGCTCGGATTCGCTCACCTTCTCTTTGGAAATCACCTCAATATAGGTGGATTTGCCGGAACTTTGCGCTCCTTCGTAAAGAGCATTGGCGATAACGTTGATTCTACCTGCTCGAATGGTTTCTTCAACCTGTCTTGCAAGCATAACATCTATCGGTAATAGGTCCTTGGTGCTTCCCTTAGCTCTCTTGATAGCCTTCTTTACCTCAAGATTGTATTTACCAACCACGGCACCGATACCTTGATTAGTATCGGTTCTATATGTCGGCACATAGTGCGGATATATTTGCTTCAAATACATCATCGTGTCTTGGCTTATCAATCCTGTATCGACTCTATACTGATTGAGATTTTCGATGAAGTTCCACAGTTTGCGAGCAATGCCCTTAAATTCGGGATAATTTTTCTCATACTCTTTAATGTATGTAGCACTTTCCTTAGCCGTACAATCAAGTACAGGCTTATTCTCAGCAGGGACAAACGATGCAATGTCGTTTTCGAGCTTCTTATTTACCTTTTCGATAGCATTTATTTGGCTGTCGATATCCTTAATTTGAGTTTGAATTGACTTGCGTGCAGATGCGTTTTTCGCGGTGCTCCTACTCTTTATCAGTGCACTTTTGCGCTTCTTGAGATTGGTTATATCCTTCTTGTTTTTTGCGAGGAGTTTAACCTTTCCGTTGTTTCTTGCAATCGAGATAGCCTCAAAATTCATACGGTTTACATTGTGATAATTGAATAGATAGTCGAAAAACACCTCGGTATATTCAGTCCCCTTTTCCTTTACAGGTCTTAAAATTTTTTCGAGTCCTTCACCTTGATATACCTTGCTCTTATCTCCAATTCGGCGCTGATTGCCAGCTAACATCTCATCAGCCTGGTTTGTTGCCGAGCGCGCTGCTTGAACGATGGATTCAATGTCGCTAACACCTAAAATCTTACCAACCTTTTCAATACCTGCTTGAGCATTTGTAAAGGCAATTTGTGTAGCGGTCCAGCCTGTGAATACCTTGTCCTTAATAGTTGGCTTGTACGCCTGCTCGACCTCAGTTGTCACCGCATCTGTTGTCGGTGCTGTGTACGGAAGGGCGAAGCGCACATTATCAAGCTTTTTAATTGCTTCTGTTCTTTGTGCATCGGTTTCTCCATAAATACGATACGGAATTTTTGCTTTTTCAAGACGATTTTTCAAATTTGAAGATGCCTTGTTTGGCACTAACACCATTTTTATTTCTTTGAAATTAACTACCCTTCGTGGCTTAGCTTCAAAATAAGTCGTTGGTATGTGCTTTAGGCTCTCAAAAAGCAATAGCGCCTGCTCAGCGATATCATTATTAAACTTATAGTTAAGATTATACCCCCTAGTTTCCTTGTCAAAAATGCGCTTAATGTTCTCAACCGTAAGTGGCTTAGCAGCGGCGCATTTACCAAGAATATCACCGACATCCTCTCTACGACTGCTATTGCTAAAGTAGTCTGATGATGTCCCTGCGATTTCTGTCAGCAATTCTCCATACAATTCATATGTTTTATCGTTGAATGCCTTCAAATCCTCTTCGGAAACAAGAGAAAGATATTCTTTGGCTTCTCTTATATCTTCAATGCTTTCAAATCGCTTGGAAAGTTTCGCCGCGAGAGCTCCAGCAGACATTCCAAATCCAGCCTTGCCCTCTTGCTCTCCCTTTGTCATCGCCTTTACAATGTTTGCAGCTGTATAAGCAAAGTGGCGCTGTTCAAAAGAACGCCTATTGCCTCTGCGGTCAAAAACATCGCTGTCGTTGTCAATTCCCTTTTTTTCAAGAGTTGACTCGATTTTATTCCAAAACCAGTCATAGAAATCTTCCTCGTTACCAACCGCCGTACGCATTTTGTCAATAGTGGCATGCTCATCATACACATCCTTGGGGCGTTTTTCATCGAAAAAGTCCTCGGCCATAAAAAGTAATTGACTCACATGTCCGTCACTATATTCGCTTTTTAATACATCCTCAACCTGCTCAAGAGTCAGATTGGCATTGTTTTTAAAACGCCTTACAATGGGCAGTTTTTCTTTGGCTTTATATTTTATAAGTTTTTCGAGTACTTTTTCTCTTTGCTCTGTGGTAATGTTATCTCTTGTTATATCTTTTGATATTCCTACAAATTCAAGCAAATCAGCAGCTTCTTTCCTTGTAAAACTCGTCCATCCCATAGTAAATCCACTCTCGATGTAAACTGGTTCTATTTCAATGCCTTTTTGCTTCAAATATGCAGCTAAAATGCCACTATTTCTAATGGCTTTTTCTCCTATCAAATCCTTTTTATAATCGTATTCAGAGATGACATAATCTCCATTATTATCTCGGTATCTTCCGTCAAAGAATGAATCTACGCTTCTCTTGTATGAAGAAACGCCCCCGGCGTTTTCTTGTAGTTCGTCAATAAGATCATTCACCTTTTGCTTACTCAACTTGACATCTACTTTTGGTATCGTGGGTGTCCATGCATCTCTATCATAAACAATATTTCTTGAATCGTTTTCCGGGTCCACGGTTTCGCGACCAAATACAACTGTTATATCACCGTAATTATTATGTGCTAAATCTGTCTTTGTAATAGCAATAGAAGGCATAGGAAAGCCCCCCAGTTCAAGAACCCTTAATAGGTTGTCTTCTGACAGATTATGGAGTGCTACGAGATTCTTTGTGTGTTCTGCCTCAACCTCAACACTTTCATTTCCTATTGCAAGTGCATAGCGAATGTCGGGATTTGCAGTAGGATTTTGGTTGCTTGTGAGCTTTATCTGCTCGGGATAGTAAGCAACTACGGTTATTGCATCTCCCTCTCCTTGTATGATTCCATCGTACCCATTAGAAGAAAGGATGCGCCGCACCTCTTGCAGATAAACATTTAATGGATCAATGCCAAAATCCTTTGATATTTGCTCTTTAATATCACCGTTTACGATATATGGATGCTTTATATTCACGTAAACACTTAGTAATCTTCCGCCTTGTCGAGTATAAATCTCTGCCGCTTCTTTTTTTGTCGTAAAGTAAAATCCTTTTCCAAAGCTCGCAAAACCAAATCCACCTTTTCTTTTTGCCTTGTTGTAATCAAAAACGTAAAATTCGCCATTTTCTTTTGGTGTTCCGTGATAAACGAGCAAAAGATTGCCTTCGCTATCTCTTATTTTACTATCCTTGAAAAACTCTTGTTGCTCTGCCGTCAGCTCGTTGCCTTGGCTGTCTTTGTTTGGCAAAGCATATCTAATATCCTTTTTAGTTGCATCAAATCTCTTTGACAACGGAATAACATTTCCGTCATTGTCATAGGTTACAGGGTCGGCGGATTTTATTTGTTCTGGTTCAAAAATTACATAAGTTTTGTTGGAACTTCCAGTATCATAATCGTATGAGGTATATAAAATACCGTCAAATCCTTTGCCCTGTAAAAATGCAGTAAACGACTCTCCTTTATCTTTTACGACTTGAGAAAGAACAGAACCGGTGCGCTTTTCAAAATCAACAAAGTCAGAATACTGATTTATATCGAATTTTCCGCCATTTAAACGTGCAAATTCATCGAGCAAACTATTAACATTTTTGCTCTTCTTGTCGACAAAAGAAAACAGATTATTGGCTTTTAAATACGAACTTAATACTCTGCCTCCTCTTGAATATTTTTCTGCGACAGATTCGCGTGCAGTAAAATAAAAACCTTTTCCTTGAGATGCAAACAACGTAACGCCGCTACCGATTTTATTTTTATCAAATTCTGTAAAATCGTTTTTCGTACCGTGATATGCCTTGATAGTATATCCTGCTTTCTTTGCCGCTTCATCAACCATTTTTTGAGCCGTTTCTATGTCACCCTTCTCAACTGCTGCTAAATATTCTTGGTCGGTTTTAGGCAAAGCATAACTTTTTTTGTCGTTTGTGTTGACATTTGGCTCGGTTTCGGTTATACTGTCATTAGAGATGGTCAATGTCTTTCTCTCGGTTCTCTGTGAAGAGTTCACGGGTATGGCACTGGCTGTCTCTTTTTTTGTAATAGTTGTAGGCGTTAGGTTGATGATATCATATAGTATCATTTTCCCATTCTTAAATGTACCTACAATCACAGTTGCAGAATAATCGTTTTTACCAATTCGTAACAAAACATTTCCTCTTGCAAAAGAGGTAATGCTATCTTTTCTTGGGTGATTTAGTCCTTCGTTAACCCATCCATCTGTCGCCTCTAACACCTCATCCGCATTATTCGTAACTCTCAATTTATCAGAAAACGCCTGTGGGTCATTGTTTTTAAGCCATGTTGTGTACCTTGAGAATGTCAGCTCTTTGCGACTTTGGTTATCTATATTTATTACATTTCTACCTACTTGCACACCGTTAGGAAACTTAGCGGCTAAATTAGATTTAACTTTATTTATCCAATCTGATTCCGCAACACCATCCAATATATCTTCATCAACAACAACGAAAGGTTTATTATCAGTACTTTTTTCTATTGTAAATCTTTCGTTTCCGATAATGCCATTTGCCGCACTGCTTTCAAAAGAATTGCTTTGATAGTTTCTGTCTGCAAAACGGTCGAACAATTTTTTGTAAACCTTTTGATACTCTTTCGCTTCCCTTGTTAGTCTTTGGTCGCCTTCATAATCAGTAATAGCATTTTTCAAAAAGTTCAATATCCTTTTGCCAAAGCCTTGTTTCTCCTCTAAAACAGCATTGAAAAACTCTTGATTTGCAAATTCTTCGGTATAATGTGCAGTTATCTCTTCACTCAAAATTGTGTCTTTTTCACTTTTTATCACACCGCTTTCCAAATACGCTTTGGCGATTTCACTCTTTTTTTTCGAGTTCATCTTTTTCTGTGCTGCTTTCATTAGTTGGCGATAAGGTTTTACTCCGCCCATATACGCAAACATATTATGTAGCAACTCGTGGCTCAATAGTTTTTCCGCTGTTCTTTTTCCCTCGGGATTGACAATTATTTCTTGCGTTCTGTAATTGTATGCACCATCACCATATTTTATAGTACCATCGTCATTTAAAACAGGCTTTCCGTCCGCATCAATCACCAAACAAGATTCTTTACTGAATTTTATCTTAATGCCTGCCCTTGTGGAAACTCTCGCATAAGTGATAATGTCCGCATCACTCACACCCTTTGCCCTTCCTTGACGGATTAGACGGCGAATTTCGCCCTTGTTTGCATCGCTAAGAGCAGAATATCCCTTGATATTTTCAGTAGCATATTTGTTTACCTCAGTGATTTTATTGCGCTCAGCATCCACCTTGTCATTGTGCGCCACCGTTTCGTCTCTCTTAAATGCATAGGTTCTAAGCGCCTTGTTTGCATCCTTCAAGCTTAACTCGTGAGAAATGTTGCCAGTGCCATAATCGTATATAGTGAATCCATCTCCTGCTCTTTTTATGGCGATATGGCTATAACCATCATTAAAGGTCCTCGTTTCCCCGTCTTTGAGTGAGTGAATGTTTTTGGGAATGCCCCTTTTTGGCTCTTTGCTTTGTAGGCTCTTAAACTCCTCAATAAGCGCATTTTTTGCCTTAAATGTTTCTATGTCCCCATTGCTAACAAACGCTTGGAATTTTTCGTTAAATTCCTCCAATTCGATAGCATCCCAGTTTTCGATTCCAAGAGCTTCTCCAAGGGATGCCTTTTTTTCTTCGCTTGCGGTTTCGATAAACCTGTTAAGGTCTGCCTGGGATGCAATATTACTTTGCATCATCCGCTGTTCAAATCTTTCCGCATCCAAGAAAAGGTGTCCTGTCGTATCTGCAACAGCAAGAGTTCTCAAAATGCCGTTTTCTTGTAGTGCCTTTTGGAATGATTTGCTCATTGCCTGGGGTGAGCTCTTATCAATACCCTTAACAATATCCGCAGCGGTTACATTCAGAGGATTTCCGTTTGCATCTTTGTAATAGGAGTTTATTCTCTCCGCAACGATTTCAGCATTGCTAACAATGTTAGCCGCACTTTTATAAACCATAGGCTTGAACACAGCCACCGTGTTTGCTCTTTGGAGGTCTCCAAGGAGCTTTTTTTGTCCTGCAGTTTTAATTTCGCCGCCTGTGCTTGCAAGGCTTTTTGCAAGCTTTGCATATGTTTCCGCTATGTATGTATAGGTTTCATCCTCCGTCTTGTTTTGGTTTTCGAAAGCGCTCAAGTATTCGGAAAGCTTCATTACCTCTTTGGCATTTCCCTTGTTGGCTATATTTCGACCTTTGAGATAACTAATACCGGTGTTTGTAACCTTTGCGCCACCATCCATTATCATTCCGGCAATACCGCCTACAGTTGCGGTGTAAAGGATTTCTTGTGCAGTTGCGTTCTCGGCATCGGGGTCGTATGTTGCTCGCTTGTAATATGGGTCGATCCATGTAGCGAAGCCCTCCCCAAAGGCTTCGCTAATGAACGCTTTTCCTAAATCCAAGACTACGCTTTTAGCGGTAGTCTTACCAACAGATTTTGCCGCCTGTTTTCCAAATGAATTTGCAATGCTCTTGACAATTTTTCCCGAACCTGCACCAATAACAGATGTTACACCCTCGATAGCACCTTCTGTGACACCCACCATGGCGCCGTATCCATATTCTTCGGCGCCAAGTTTTCCTGTCTCCTTGTAGGCTTCCTTTGTTGCATTACCTGCGGCTCCTAATCCTGCTACCGCCGCACTTATCAAGCCAGCCGCTACTGGAGACAAACTTCCACCAGAAAAATATGCTATAGCTCCTGCACCTGCAACGGCTAACATAGAAGGGGCGCTGGTACCAATGCCGCCTGCTACATCACCAGCCGTTTGCCATCCGCTTGAAGGATTGTACCACTCTTCTGGATGGCTATACCAATCTCCAAACCAATCATTTTCCATTTGGGATTCTGCCCACTTATCTGCGCCGAATAAATCCGCAATACCGCCTGCGGCATAGTCCCAAATTCCCTCAACACTCGTCATGAAGCCGACTGCAAGTTTTTCAAACAGATAGCCTACTCCTCCAAAGAATCCGCCTTCATTTTCCGCTCTTTGGCGCAGCGAAGAAGCAACCTCTGAATTAGTTACATAGTTAAGAAATTTACTCTGTGTTGCGGTCTTGATGCCGCTTTGTTTTGTCTTAATCATTTATATCACCTTTATCTGTGGTTTGAGCTATTTTTAAAAAGTTTCAGCAAATCCCAATACATGTCGCCATCGCCATCGTCCTCGGAATCGGTTTCCTCGGCTTGCACTGCGTAGATCTTTCCTTTGCGGTGAATGTACAAGTCTCCTTGATACATAAACACTCTATTCTCATTGAATCCGCCATCCCTCAATAGCAGATCCTCAACCAAATCTAACAAATGCGCAGAATCTGTTACCTCTCCTCCAGACTCAACTCCATATGTTTTTCCGGCATAATGCACATCGAAATTGTCGCCTACGGTCTCCAATTCGTCTGTATCTACTTCACCCTCATTGATACCTGCGCCAATGTATGCAATGGCATAATATTTATCGTATGTCTGCTTAAATTTGTTAAACGTGTCTGGTGTTATCCAACCTTCATCAAGCAATTGCTTCATCTCATTCATACGTTGGTCAGCAGAGTGTTTGGACTCGAATAGTTCGTTACCACTTTCATCGGTTGCGATAAACTGCTCCTTGCCAACAACAATGGTTTTTCCGTATTCTGACTGCAATGTTTCAAACTGTTCATCGGATATTTCCCCTTTTTCCTTCGCTTTTGAAATATCTTTAATGTCAGCATCGCCATCAGCAATAGCAACCAAATAATCCTTGTAATTTGTATGTTGGATGTCCTTGATGTAGCTGTCACCTTGCTCTTTGGTAATGGTACCAGCTTCAACAGCCGCATTAATGCTTCCAATGCTATCTCCCAGCGCAGATGAGATTTCCGCAGAATTTGCGGCGTTCTGCTTATTGATAGCCTCATTGTTTTTGCTCTTAATAAGCTCTACATCCTCTGGTGTGATACCGTGCATCGTTGCAAGCCTGTCTATTTCTTCGTCTGTCATAGTGCCATTAGCCGCTTCACTCATCAAGCTGTCAAATGCTGTGTTGTACTTGTCGTTGAAATTCTCGGAAAGATTAATCTGCGCATCGGTGAATTTTTGCTCCGCATCAGCCTTTGCCTTCTGCGCAAGCGCATCGGCGTTTTGCACCTCTGCCCTGTGCTGTACATAAGCTTGAGAATCGATATAGTCACTGTAACCGCTTCCTGTCAAGCCCATAGATGCCAATTTTTCAGCCTTTGTGCCGTATGTTGCCTTGTTCTGCTCATATGCCGCATTAGAATCCGCAACAGCTCTCTGTCTTTCTGTTTCTGCGCTATCAATCGCCATTTGCTTTCTGTCCTCCAACACCTTTAAATATTCGCCATAGGTCATTGGTGTTTGTGGCGCGGTTGTTGTTTGCTCGGATTCCACCTCATTTTCCGCTTGCTCTTGAGGTTCCGTTGGCACAGGAGTGGAAGTGTCAGCCTTTTCCACAGGGGGGTGTGCGTTCTTATACTCTCGTATCTCATTCATGGCTTCAGCATACGGCTTGCTTCCTCCGCCCACCGTGACAGTAACGCCTGCGCCACCCGTTCCACCAGTTTTGTTTCCCGTCTGTCCATAGTTCCAGCTATTGCCTTGCGATGCAACAGTACTGTTTACAACAATACCTCCTACACTCGCATATGTCGGCTTTTTTTCTGTTTTGGGATCTGCCGGGGAATAAGCTCCCGATTGCCCATATAAGCCTGCTGTACCGCTCGTCTTTGTTGGCTTTCGTGTGCCTCCTAACAGTTTTGGCTCGTTATAATATCCCATTTATACTTTTCCTCCTTGCTTGCTGTAAAATTCCTTTAAATATCTTTCATATCCTGCAATATTGGCGGCATTTTTTTGTTTTTCGAGTTCAATCCGCTTGTTTTCGAGTTCTATCGCCTGCTGCTCTCTTAAATTTTTAATAAGTTCCTGCAGGCGTAAAACATTGTCATGAGCAAAAGGATAGTGCAGTTTTTCCATATTGAGCCAGAAGATAAGTTGGGTTTCGGGATTGGCAGTATCACCATATGCTCCCTGCTGGTAATTCATACGATTTTCCTGCCATAGTGCTTCTCGCTGGCTTTCAACGTCGACAGTCGCATCTGTTGCAAACAGATAAGCATCGTCATAGTAATACTTTCCGGCTTTATCCATCTTTACAAAATCGTAACGGTTGAATGATGCTTCCTGTGTTCTGCCCATAAAATCAACGTATGTGGACATTCTCGGTTCGTCCGCATATGCTAGGTAGTATTGGAAAATGATTTTATCACCGTCTGCATATGCCGCATTTTTCATTTTGCGTTTAGAATCAAGTCTGCCTGCGCTCTGCTGGATTTGCATTTGCTTAGCAATACCACTCTGCGCTGAGCTATCATATTGACCCTGGAAACTATCTGAGATTCCAAGCATCCTTTTAGCCTGGTCGTACAATCTTTCGGCTTGTGATATATCTTTGGAAATATCTGCTTGCAAATCAAGCACACCATATAATCCCTTGTGAGCCGCCTTAAGTCTTATAATGCGCTTGAATAGGGTGTTTCCAACCTCCATATTAACGCCATCCGGCACAATAGGATACACACCGCCACCAATAAGCTTCTCGTGGATGCGAGATTCGAGCTTATTGATGCCCTGCTGCTGTGGTCTTATTACCTCACAATCACTTTGACCGAGCAAGCTATCCTCTGCGGATACATTCTTGCGAATGACGATAGGAAGCACATTGAGCTTGTAGAATGGTATTTTTGTAGGCTCCATTTTGGGAACCATCACAGGAGCCATAACGGGCAAAAGAGAGCCGCCTATTTCTTCGAAAACAACCTCACCAAGCTCATCCACAACCTGTCTCTGCTGCTGCTCGTACACGATTTGTCCATTTTCCATCACGGGAGACATTGCAGGTATTACTGCACCGTTGCTGAGTACTATATCGTGGTCCAACTCCTCGTACTCCATATTTCGCAATTCGTAATCCCTGTCTTTATTACCCTCACACTGGCACAATTCCTTTTTTTCGCCACAATGCTTGCAATAATATTGCTTGCGAGAATAATAATCGTCAATATCAAGAAGCTCCGTTTCGTCGCTCCAAACATATTGACAAACCTTGTCCTCTTCGTCCTTGTAATAGCAGACATAAAGAGTTGCCGTGTTATCATCTTCGCCGTTTTCATCACTCTTAGTCTCCTCCGCAACCTTGATAGGCACATTGTATTTGCGCATAATATCCTCTTTGGTTGTCTCAAATGTGATGAAGCAATATTCCATATCGCGAATGTTGTAAATGTGGGGCTGGCCGAAGAATCTCTTAGGAGATAAGCACGTAACCTTAACATCACCAACGGTGTCGTGTGTCATAATCGAGTTATCCCATTCATAGAGCCATATAGAACCGCCGTAGATCGGGCTATAACGCTCATCAATATCATTCATCTGCTCATATGGTTGTTCATTGCGCACGTTCCTTAAAAGGGTTTCGATGCTCTTTGCGTTAACCTCTCCATTATCCCCTTTTCTCTTTGGAGTAACGGACGGATTCGGAATATAGCTCGTTACCTGGCTTTCGATGAGCTCATATGTAATGTTACGCACTTGCTTTGCATTTTCAGTGGGAGTGCCGTCTATACTGTCTATCTCGTTGCTTCCCCTGTACTGCTGATACCATTTGTCAAGTTTCTCGTGGTCAGTTTCGTTTGAACTTTTGGCTTTTTCAAACAACTCTTGAAAAAATCTAAGCTTAGATCCCTTTTCGCCTGTTTCAATAATCATAGTCTTGTGGTTCTCCTCCGTAAATTTCAATTATTTGTTTCCTCTCCTCTTCCGATGCGTTGTAATAGTCCTCCAACATATCGGGAGTGTAATGCACTCTTTTTTTCTTCTTCGATGCAGGTGGGCTTGTCCAATAGATTGCAAAGTAGCGCAATGCATCCGGTGCGTGAGTCAATTCGTGTGGCTCCTTGGCGCAATCGTCGGGGTTTTTCTCGTCGATCATAATCTGTGGCAAAGTCCTTATAAGGTTAGGGCAAGTCCTAAATATCTTAAACCTTGATGTTCTTTTTCCGTCGGGAAGAGTGACAATTTTAAGTAGCTCCTTTAAAGCAAGCCATCCTGCGGTCCTGTCGTTGTTGGATTTAACAAGCTCGATTCCATTTTCTTCGAACACAAAAGCCTTGCTTTTTCCTGTTTCCTGTGACCTATTCCACATATCGGGCGGTGCCAACCGTTCATAAGGCAAGTACCATTCTTCAAGTTCTCCGTCCTCGTTCTCTCTTGTATCAGCTGCTCTTATCCTCTCAGAGGCATCAGAGATAATCAAATTGCTTTCGTAAATCTCGTGAAATGCAAAAACGTTATTCTCATTGTCGATAGCCAATTTGTAATGCGCAAATTTATCAAGTCCATAGTCCATAGAGCTGTAAATACGCCAATCTGAAGGGATTGTAAACGGCTCGCAAATGTGAACGCTTGGGTCAAATTCGTGGAAATAACTGCCTCCCAAGTTGCTCAGCGCCTCTTCCGCAGTCCTTGGGTACTCTTGTTTAACCATTACGCCTAAATCTCGCGCTGTCTGCTCATACCATTCCTGCGTTCTTCTTGGGTCGCAGAATACCGACAAGAATATCTTGTGGAACGCATTATCTTCAAGCCATAAACTCTCAAACAATGTGCCCTTCTTCATAGTTGATAAGCCGATAACCTTACCACCTGTAGGTCTGTTAATTGTAGGATAAGCAGAGGTCCATATCTCCAACGCAAACGCCTGGAACGCCCATTCGTCAAGCAGAAGGATGTTTCCTGTAAAGGAACGTCCTGCGGATGGAGAGGCAGGGAACGCCTTAAATACCGATTTCAAGCGCCCTTCGCCATCTGTTATAGTGACATCTGATGTAGTTGTATCAAATGTCAAGTGACCGCCCTTGAGTATTTCGGGCATATTCTCTAACACTACCTTGACACGTCTTACAAGCTCTTTGGCATCTTCCTCGGTCTTAGAGAGCGCCACAACGGTATGACCCAAATTAAAAATAAGGTCGTGGATGCAGAAGTAAAGGCTAATCCAAGTAATACCCATCTGCCTCGCCTTAAGGATGAGATTAAGCCTGTGACACGCAAAATCCTTGAGCGTTTGGTTCTGCGCTTCCCATCCCCTAAACGGAACAATAATTTCGGGTGCATCCTTGTCCTCGATAACACAATAGTTATTCGCCCAATAAACAACATCATGCCTGCAATATTCGAACTCTGCTTCTAAAATGGATTGAATATACTTGTCAATCATTTGTATTTGAATTTAGGCGCTTAGCCACCCTCTCAATTACTGCTCTCGTTCTTTCATCAATTTCCGTCTTAGCCTCAACGACCCTGCTATCCTTCTTGCCGTAATCGTTGGTCAGTACGAATTTTGCCATGTTGGCATCGAGCTTGCCAGATAATGCCCCCGATTCCATCATTCCCTCCGCCCATTCTTTCACGCAGGCGTATGCGGAGGCGAAACGGGGATGTAAGTATCTCCCATCCTCTGTTATACCTGCCCACGCTTTCAAGGCAGAAACGGATACTCCAATGGAGCGAGCGAACATTCCCATTGTTGGAAAATCGCGCACAAATTCGACAGGAGTTTCTGAACTTACCTCTCCCTTGAAATAGGTGACTTTCATTTCGGTATATGTGAGTGGCTGACTGAAGAACTCCAACAGTTTATCCGCGAACTCATCTCGGTAAACCTCAGCAAAATTATTTCCTGGCGCAAATGTTCCATCTGCGTTTCTGCCCTCTTTCACCGTTTCGTTTTTTTTCTTTCGACTCATTTTGTCTCCTCCTAAAACAAAAAGAGCCCTTGTCCTTAAGACAAATGGCTCTAATCTCTATGGATATATGGCACTTTATACTATTATAATAGCATGTTAATAACTCAATTCAGTCGCAAACTTACAATAAAAACAGGCATTTTGCAACGTCATAAATTATTTTTTTCTTTCGCTTATAGTATGTATTTTTGGCAATGAATGGTGATGCCATTGATGCCTCATACCCTCGATTTAACTTGATATCTTCAAGCAAATAACTCTTAAGTCCACTTTCAACATCGAGGAAGGCGCTATCTATGGCGCTGTTTAGTGCTGCACACTTTTCAACAACATCCTCGGATGCAAGGGAGCGATTGATAATATCAGCTCTCCGGTCATAGTCAGCACAGATAGATTTAATCATTTGTACCAGGCTGAGCGGTAAATTGTATTTCATTTTCTTTCTGCGTGACATATGATGGTCCTCCTTAATCATCACTTTTTTCTGTTATTTTGTTATATCGCTCCACAAATTTCATAGGGATGGGATATCTGTTGTCCAGGCAATATCGAATATTGATTTCTATTCTTTCAAGATCAGACTTTCTGTCGCCCTTAATTATCAACTTCGCCGCCCTTGCTACATAATTTGTCGGCTTGCTCTTTTTTCCGCTTGGACTTGTTATGGTATTGCATTGCTCACAGTACGGTGTTGCAGCATTGGCACACCAGCTGCAATCATATTCTTTTTGGTCCATATTCCACCCCGTAACTGAGGGCTAAAGCACTATCTTCGTGAACTATGCCCTCTCTTTCATCTTCATCTACATCTATGGGTGCCTCTTGGCACTCAATTGCGATGTTGCATTTCCTAAATTTCCTGTACATTGCCTTGGCTCTTTTTTGGTTATGAGCTATTACATACAATTCTTTGAAGCCTGCGGCTTTGCATCTATACATCTTTTTTGGCATTATTCACATCACCTCGATATTTGCAGATTGTTGAATTGGTACAGCCAAGGCGTTCGTACCAAGATTTATAAGCGAAATAATGGCTCCTAAAAGCTTGCAATATGAGACCCGGAAGCACACAAATATAATCCGCCTTATCTTTTGCGCAAATTTTATCGGTAAATGTTATTTCACCCACTTTAATTTCTATGTTCATAAGACATTGCGTTTCCCCTCTGGGCTCGCACTTAACTATTTTCACCTCTGCCTCGGGACAAAATTTGGATACATAGCCGGTTGTAAGTTCCTCACATTCAGCTTTTAATTCTTGAATTTTATCGTTTCCCATATATTTTCTCCTCGCATTCTGCACAAATTTGACTGTTTGGTTGCTTTGGGTGCCTCCCACATGCGTCACACATGTCCAAGTAAGCCTTGTATTCTTTTTCCGCTTCTGCCCTTTTTCGTTTTGGTCGTCTATCCGTCCACATGCCTATTGCGATGATTAGCAAGCATAAACCGAGCAATATCAAACAAATACAAGTTAATAGTGATGCTATATTCAATCTAATTCCTCCTATCTTTTTCCATCTCAGCCCTTAAGCTGTCTTTAATGTAGTAATTCCTGTGATAAATTCTTAGTTCTCGTTCCACTTTTTTTCCAAATTCACCCCAGTTAATATCTGACTTATGATAATTCATTTTACCGATTTTCCACAAATCAATGTAATCGGCAAGCATTATGAGAGAAAGAATATCTTGCTCATCCATCACAGGCTCGCACGATATCCAAGTCTTAATGCCTTTGTTTTTCGCTATTTTTAGCGCCTGTAGCCTTCCCAATAATGGTCCCGTTCCTGGTTCTGTTGAAGGCGCATCAAAAAGTGTTCCTTCGGGATATCCGCAATAAGTAATGCCAAACCAATCGTTTTCATCCAAAAGGTCAAAATCTTGCATGGCATCCACGCCATTTTTTGTAAGAATTTGCACATTGTTTCCGCTTTCCTTGATAGCCTTGATAATCTCCCTTGTAGGCGTTGTGTCATAGCCTGTCGGGTATGGGTCACAGGTAAAGCACAGATGAATGAGCTTGCCTTTTATCTGCTCCTTGGCTAATTGCTTCTTAACCTCTTCAACAATGTTTTTTCTTGGCTCAACGCAACCGTGAAATGGCTCTTTTTGTTTATGTAGTACATTCGGCGCAAAACAGTAGTAGCATCTGTGGGGACAACCTGTGTAAATGTTAATTGCCAAATCTCCATACTCTTTTGCCTTGCCACTTGGTTCATAAATAGGCTTCATGCGTTCACACCCTTTCTTCGTTGTCAAGGACTGAATCTATCATTTCTCGTGCTACATCAAGCGCATCTCGCACCGCTGGCTCAACAGTGAATGACACACCTTCAATTATGCCTACCGCTCGTTGTAGCAATTCTATGTTTTCACGGTTCATTTCCAATACTCAATACAAATGGAACTTTTACCGTCTTGCTTGATCCTGGTAATTCTAACAGAATAACCTGCCTTAATTAGCAAGGTTGCCATTTGTAACCTTTCGTTTTCGTTAAGGGTAAAACCTTTTTGTGCTTCAATCATTTGCTTGTCCATACTTTACCTCCTAAAACGGCAAATCCTCGTCCTGCTCTATCTCTTCAAAGTTAGCCTGTGCTGCGCTGAATGTCGGTGCGCCTTGCTCTGATGCGGAGTTATCGCTCTTGCCGTCAACGAAAAATGCTTCGTCAGCGATAATCTCCGTTGCGTAGCGCTTATTGTTCTGCTGATCATTCCAGGTTCTTGTTTGAACTGAGCCCGAAATACAGATTGAGCTACCCTTTTTGAAAAATCTGCAAATGAAGTCTGCTGTTTGTCTCCAAGCAGCACAGTTAATGAAATCTGTCTGAGCATCCTTGCCTCTGCGGTTAACCGCAATTGAGAAGGAAGTAACAGAAACGCCCTGCGGTGTCTGCTTGAGTTCCGGGTCGGCTGTTAATCTGCCACCCAATATTACTTTGTTAATGTTAAAGTTTGCCATTTCGTTTCTCCTAAAAAATCATTTGTTGTCCTATTGGGAAATTGCACCATATCTTTTCAGTGCGTTGCAACCCTCCACTTTCCACCTGGGTATTTAAGTAGTTGCTTCATCGCTAACCTCTTTAACCTTCACAATTTCGTATAAGGTATCTATGGCACCGATGTGAATAACCTTCAGTTCAAACAGAGAATTAAAAAAGGCTAATCCCTCTTCGTTGCTATTGAGCATATGAAATTTTATGCCCTTATCGAGGTTGCCCTCAACATATGCAAGAACCGCTTCTTTTGCGATTCCCTTGCGCCGATGCTCGGGCTTAATGAATATATTGTCTATGTAGTCGGGATACCCAACTATAATTCCCACTACCTCTTCTTCGTGGGTTATCAATTTTCTTAATTTCTCAGCCATTTTCTGCTCCTTTCATTTTAGCTCCGCAGTTTGGACAATAATGGAAAAATCCCTTGACTTGTTGTTCGCAATGGGGACAAAATTTCCACCACTTATCAGCTTTAGCATTTGCCAATCGTTTTTCGTCTGTAATGCCTAACTTTAAAGCATAGTCATAAGCACTTACCCACTCGCCCTGTTTCTGCTCAACCAACTCGCCGTTTTCGATTTTGTCCTCAAGCTCTTTGAGTCTTCCATGAAGCTCAGCAGCTTGAACAGCTACAATATATAGCACGTTAATTATGCAATCGCATGCAAGGCAATCTCCCTGCAGAATATCGTCTGCGGAAGATACGCAATTATAACCGTGTTTTTTTGCTTCTTCAAAAAGATATTCGCACAGGTTTATATCCTCTTCTCCACCTGCTGCTCTTAATACCGTTGTACCGTTTTTCGCCACGGCAAAATTGAGTGATGCTTCCACACTATTTATCGGTTTATCTGTTGTCAACCTCTTATATTCCATCGTCAGCCTCCTTTTGTAGCCAGTTTCTTATATAGTGCTCTGCGTTTGAATATTGCGCCACCTTGTAAAATAATCTGGTAAGCTCGTGAGCCGCTTCCTCTATGGTCATATTATTTATGCGGTCAAAGTTGGTTTTGGGATTGTTGTCAACAAATTTTCTTAACAACTCCTGTGCTTCTTCATAATTTGCTCGGCTATTAGTCCTGTATTCAATGGTATAAATGTCTTTTGTTCCTTGCACATTTGTTTTAAATTCGTTCATACTAAACCTCCAAAAATAAAAATACCACTCACAAATAATGCTCCTAATAAAGTTCCCAAGAATATGCCAAAGAAAAATGCTCCCCATTCGTCATTGTCTGCCATACTCACACCCCCAATTCCTCAACATAGCACCAAGATTGGGGAGCTCTTAACAACGGAATATTGCCTCCCAGATACTCGCAATCATAGTCGCGCTCGTCTGAATTGACTTGCTGATATTTGAGGTGTTCGCAACCTTCACAGGGCATCTTTTCACATTTATGGTAAAACTCTCCCAACTCCCTCAGCTTGTCATAGATCACAAGATTAGATATGTGCCAACCGTAAAAATAGTCGGTATCTTCTTCACCAAATGTCATACCCTCACAATAATCATAGGCTTCTTGGTATGTAACTTGTGTTCCTGTAAAAAATTCCTCATTAAGAAGATTTGCATCTCGGTATTTTCTCGCAAGATATGTCATTTCCAAAGCATCGTAACGAAAATTTTCAATTTTATCACACAAAAATTCGCCAACCACACGCCCCAAAAACTTTTCCATTAAAGGCTGATATTTTTTCGGTATGCGATTAAATGATTGCTTGTTTTTACCGCAATAAATAATTGATTTTTTATTCCAATTAAGGTCTTTCGGAAAGCTCTTTCTAACCTCAACTGTTTTCTCTTGG
>JAZQWO010000036.1:0-12071 GCA_045632405.1 Eubacteriales bacterium
ATACATCTCCGAGCGAATAAATCCGCAAAGGATTTTTTCGAGCTTTGGTGCAGACAGTTAAAAAACTTTCAAGCCAAAGGTCGGATAAAGGCTTGTGGATTTATCGTTCCGAGACAAATGGGTTCGATTCCCGTAAGGCTAAAGGCTATTTTATTCAAGGAGGAAAAAATGATAGGAGCAAAATTAAAGGAGCTGAGGAAAAAGCTGCATCTAACAAGGGAAGCGCGCCTTGTCATATACCAGATATTTTTGTTTGTTCTCGGTGTTACGCTGACCCCTGTGCGCTTTTTGTTCGGTGTTTATCCCTTCGGCATTGCCCTTCTGGGCGCGACACGTAAATATGCGCCCTTCGTTTTTGCAGGGGCAATTTTGGGCGTTATCTTTTTTATGGATGCAGACATTGTGTATATCATAGCATTGATAGCGCTTCTTGGCTTGCGTGTGGCAGGCTCGTTTATCAAGCGCACAGACTTTAAAAGAACAGAGCTTGGCAAGAGCCGTGGCGCGCAAATATCGGAAATTCTTTTTATGGACGGGGTGGAGCTGCGCGTTTCCGTTGCTTCTCTTGTGTCCTTGGGTGTTGGCATATACGGGGTGATTTCCCGCGGGTATGTATACTATGATATTTTCGGTCTTGTGTTTTATACTGTTTTGGTTGGTGTTCTCACCTTTTGTATGTGTGGGTTTTTCCAACGGGAAAGCCACACGGGATTTTTGATGGGGCTTGCCGCAATAGTCTTTTCCGTGGCGTATCTTTTGAGTGGCAGAGAAATACAGGGCTTTGATTTGATGCTTCTTTTGTCCGTTGGCATTGTGCTTTACATTTCCAAATATCTTGGTGGCATCAAAAGCGGCATTGTGGGTGTGATTCTTGGAATTGCAAGCGGTGGCACGGTGTGCGCGGTGCTTGGAATTTGCGGTGTTGTGTCGGGGCTTTTGTGGGGCGTGTCCTCATACCTTGCCATTATGTGTGCCGCTGTCCTTGGCACAGGCTATGCAATAGGTTTGCTTGGCTACGATGCCATAGTGTATCTGTTGCCCGAAATACTAACCGCATCCTTGATTATGTACCCGCTTTTGCGTTTTGAGCTGCTACCCAAAATAACCCTGCCTCAAAAAGCCGAGGAAAAGGGAATGACCGTTTTCCGCTTGGAGAACAAAAGCATAGAAATGAAGCGGAAAATGGGTGCTTTAGCATTATCTCTTTCGGAGGTTGCCAAAATTCTCAAGGGTGTGTCACAAAAAATGAGAGAGCCAACCAAAAGAGGCTATATGGACATGGCGCTTGAGGAATGTGAGGGCTATTGCTATGCCTGCCCAAAATACGGCATTTGCTGGGAACGGGACATAGAAACCACAGAAAAGAACATAAATGCAATGGGAGAGCGTCTATTCACACAGAAAAGAATAGAATACTCCGACTTGGAGCAGAGATTTTTGCATCGCTGCCCCAACATAGAGAAAATTATTGATGGCTTGAACGACAAGAGCAAAAAAATTGCGGAATCCTCTGTGCGCAACGATAAGCTGGAAACCTGCGCCCAGGATTATGAGGCTATATCAAGAATAATAGCATCAAGCTTTAAGGAAAAGAGCAGCGCCATAGATAAGGTGTTGACGGAAAAGGCAATCCGTGCCGCCGCCCGTTGCGGCTTAGTTGCGGAAAAGATAGAGGTCACAGGCGGCACCAACAAAAGAGTGGTAGCCACAGGAGTAGATGTGCAAAGGAGCAAATGTACATCCTTGGAGCTGAGGCGCGAAATGGAGCAAGCCCTTGCCATTCCCTTAAAAGAGGCGGAAACCACGGAAAATGACGGATATACCATACTGACAATGGAGAGGGAAAACAGATTTCGGGTAGAGCTTTTTGCAGAATCCGCGCCAAAAGATAAAAACGAAGTTAACGGTGACAGCTATGCTTGCTTTGAGGCGGGAGCGTATCAGTATATGATAATTTGCGACGGTATGGGTAGCGGAATGTCCGCAGGGCTAACCTCACGGCTATGTGTTGATATGCTTTCCAAAATGCTTTCTGCAACGGGGGATACAGTGTCGGTGCTTTCTATGCTCAACAGTATTGTCAGGGCAAAAAGCGAGGAATGCTCATCAACCGTTGATTTGTTTGAATTTGACCTTATCACAGGAGAGGGCAGGTTTGTAAAAAGCGGCGCTTGCCCATCCTTTGTGAAGCGTGGAAAAAACGTATATACCCTGCAATCAAAAACCGCGCCTATCGGCATTATGAAGCGGCTGGACGCAGAGGAGCTTAACTTTTCCTTGAACAAGGGAGATGTTTGCGTGATGATGAGCGACGGCGTGGCGGAATCGGCTCAGGACGTAAAATGGATAACAAAATACCTTTCCGAGGCGGAGGGTGACGAGCGCGAAATTACAAAGGGGATTTTAACCGAGATTAAGCGAAGAGGCATTAAGGATGACGTAACTGTCATTTCCGCAGTAATAAATTAAAGCTTCAAGCGTATAATTGTAAGGCGTAGCCAAATCTAAAACGCTTGGAGGTTTTTGTGAAAAGATTATTTTTTATTTTGCTTTTCTTTGGAGTGTTGCTGCTTTGCGCCTGCGGAAGAGAATACGGCATATTGGACTATCAGAGCAAGGACATTTCCGCGGAGTGTTTGATAAACGGGGAATATCGGGTGAAAATTGAGAAAAAGGGAGACAGTTGCCACGTGGAGCTGAAGGAACCGAGGACGGCAGAGGGGATTTCCTTTGATATAACAAAGGACGGTGTAATTGCACGTGCGGGTAATGTGGAAATTCCCATAGAGCGCCAGCATCTTTCGGGCATTTGCGCCATAGGCTCTATCTTTTCACAAAGCGAGGAATGTCTGTCAAGCGCTGTACAAGAGGGCGGCGGTAGTGTGCTAACCTTCCAAAACGAGGGCTGTACCTACAAGATAACGATGGGTGAGCATTCCGTGCCAAAGCGGGTTTGCATTTTCTCCGAAAGCTTTGAATATGACATAGAAATTTGTTCAATAGAACTAAATTGACCGTGCAAAAGCGAGAAAAATAATTTAGAATTTTGTGCAAAATGTATATTGATTTTTCCACTTTGCGGTGATATAATGTAATAGAATAAAGAAGTATCGCCGAAGGAGGGTGCGCCAATGAGATATTTACGTCCAGAATATGTAAATGAGAAAATTGAAACAAACGATATTATGCTTGATTCTCCAACAGTTATCGACCCTGCAACAGGCGCGGTGCTCACAGAGGAAACTGACACACTTGCAAAGGTTGCTGTAAGCGTTAAGAACCTTTTCAAGTTCTCAAACTAATAGACAACAAAATGCCGTTTTCAAAACGGCATTTTTTTACGCCAAAAAGCAAGCCGCACGGAATAGCGTGATACTCCAAGCGGAGTATCACGCAGTCAAATCCGTCTTCGACGGGTGAAATCCACCGTTGGTGTATGAAATCGCTTTCGCGATGAAATCCTGCTTCGCAGGGTTGTATTTAGACGGATTTGATTTCATCCAAGGACTTAACCTTGGATTTCATCTGAACGAAGTGAAGATTTCATCGTTGCCGTGCAACGATTTCATTCAACTGACAGAAAAAGAGAGAACATTTCGGATTGAACCGATTTGTTCTCTCTTTTGTGTCGATATGTTTTTTAACGGGAGGGCAAACCCCTCCCCTACGAATGATATGTGCGTGTTATTTAAAATATTTCTTGTCAAGACCGCGGAGCTGAATTGCCTCGGCAATATGCGCAGGCTCTATTTCCTGTGAGCCTGCAAGGTCGGCAATTGTGCGAGCTAAGCGCAAAATTCTGTCGTGGCCGCGTGCGCTTAACCCAAGGGCAACAAACGCCTTTTCCATAAGGGCGGAGCAGGTGTCTGAGAGCTTGCAATACTTTCTTATATGCTTAGCTTCCATTTGGGCGTTACAGGTAACGGGAGAGCCGTTTTCCTTGACCTCACCGCAAAAGCGCTCCTGCATTATTTTGCGCGCCTTGTTTACGCGGAGCTTGATGTCAGCGGAGCTTTCCGTGGCTTGCCCTGCGGACATTTCCTGATAGTTGAGGGAAGGCACCTCGATTTGAATATCAATTCTGTCAAGCAGTGGTCCGCTTATTTTGGAAATATATTTGCGAATGTCCGTTGGCTTGCAGGTACATTCCTTGGTAGGATGACCGAAATAGCCGCACTTACAGGGGTTCATTGCGCAAACAAGCATAAAGTTACAGGGGTAGGTGAGCCTGCCTGCTGTTCTTGTAATTGTGATTTTTCCGTCCTCTAAGGGCTGGCGCAAGGATTCCGTCACAAGGCGGTTAAATTCTGGCAGCTCGTCCAAGAACAAAACTCCGTTATTGGCAAGAGAAACCTCACCGGGCATAGGAATTTTGCCGCCACCCGCTAAGGCAGGGGCAGACATTGTGTGGTGCGGTGCGCGGAATGGGCGCGTTGTTATGAGGGAAACATCCTTTGGCAAAAGGCCCGAAATTGAGTGCACCTTTGTTGTTTCGATAGATTCCTCAAAGGTCATTTCTGGCAAAATGGAAGGGATTCTTTTTGCTATCATTGACTTTCCTGTACCTGGCGGGCCTATCAACAAAATGTTGTGTCCCCCTGCCGCCGCAATTTCAGCGGCTCTTTTGGTTGCACGCTGACCAAGCACGTCCTTAAAGTCGGGATAGGCTTGCTTGATTTCGCTTTCAGCAGGCTCGTAAACCACGGGAGTCAGTGGGCGCAAGCCGTTGAAGTGGTCGATAATTTCGAGCACGTTTTTCACACCGTAAATTTCAACGCCGCTGACAACGCTTGCTTCCTTGGCATTGTCATATGGCACGAAAATTTTCTTTCGCCCGGCAGCGCGGGATGCCAGAACCATACACAAAACGCCGTTGACACCGCGTATGTTGCCTGACAGGGAAAGCTCACCGATAAAGCAAGCATCCTTTGCCAAATGAGAATTTTCCAAAACCTTTGAATTTATAAGAATGCTTATGAGTATTGCAAGGTCGAAGGACGAGCCCTCCTTGCGCATATCTGCAGGTGCAAGATTTACAACAATTTCACGGGCGGGAAAGGGCAGACCGGAGTTGACACATGCAGCCTTTACACGCTCCTTTGCTTCCTTGATTGCGTTGTCGGGCAAGCCTACTATTTCAAAGGCGGACAGCTTGTTGTCGGAATGACACTCTACCGTTACCTCGTAGCTGTCAATGCCGAAAAGCCCCGTCGTATAAGCATAACTAATCATAAAATGCTCCTTTTAGGTTGTTAACAAAATTTTATCACAAATGTATTTGCAATTCAACGATTTTGTGGTAAAATTATAAAAAAGTACCAAAAAGGAATATGATATGAAAAAGAACTATGTGTTTAAACTAAAGATGAGCGAGGAAATGGCGCGCAAGCTTTCCTACGTGTCGGAAAAGGAAGGGCTTAGCATACAAAATATGCTTGTGCAGCTTGTCCGTCAAAAGGTGCAATACTTTGAAAGAGTAAAGGGCAACGTGCAGAAAAACGACCAACAGGAAGCGGATCTTAGCTTGTTTGAGGTCGAGGAGCAATAACCGAAGCATATGAATTTTGTGCTTTAGAGGGTGCAAAATCCGTTAGTTATCTAAATTAATTTGAAAAAAGTCTGTTTTTTCGAACAAAAACGGGCTTTTTTTCGTTGAACTTTAATTAAAATGACAAAAATGCGTAAAAATGTGAACTTTCTATTGAAAAAATTTTTTGAAAGTGCTAAAATAATGATGTGCGTGCTGTCATAAGTGCGCTACATAAAGATTATTTAAAACTTGGAGGTTTTTATGATAACAAGAAAAAAGCAGTCAATGGACGGTAATACCGCCGCGGCTACTGTCAGCTATGCGTTTACAGAAGTTGCAGCTATTTACCCAATCACACCATCCAGTGTTATGGCTGAGTTGACAGACTCTTGGTCTGCAACAGGTCTTAAGAACATCTTTGGTGAAGAAGTAAAGGTTACTGAGATGCAGTCTGAAGCAGGTGCCGCTGGTACAGTTCACGGTTCTCTTGCAGCAGGTGCTCTTACAACAACCTACACAGCATCACAGGGTCTTCTCTTGATGATTCCTAACATGTACAAGATCGCGGGTGAATTGCTCCCTAACGTAATTCACGTATCAGCTCGTTGCGTAGCTTCCCACGCTCTTAACATTTTCGGCGACCACTCCGACGTTTACGCTTGCCGTCAGACAGGTTATGCTATGATGGCTTGTACAAACCCACAGGAGGTTATGGACCTCGGTGCAGTTGCTCACTTGGCAACAATTAAGGGCAGAGTTCCTGTTCTTAACTTCTTTGACGGCTTCCGTACATCCCACGAAATCCAGAAGATCGAGGTTTGGGATTACAATGACCTCGCTGAAATGGTTGACAAGGATGCTATCAACGCATTCCGTGCTCGTTCAATCAACCCTGAGCATCCTGTTCTCCGTGGCTCTGCTGAAAATGGTGACATTTTCTTCCAGCACAGAGAGGCTTGCAATACTTACTATGACAACTTCCCTGCAATCGTAGAGGAGTACATGGACAAGGTTAACGAAAAGATCGGCACAGACTATAAGCTCTTCAACTACTACGGTGCTCCAGATGCTGAAAGAGTTATCGTTGCTATGGGCTCTGTTTGTGACGTTTGTGAAGAGGTTATCGACTACTTGACAGCAGCAGGCGAAAAGGTTGGTCTTGTAAAGGTTAGACTTTACCGTCCATTCAGCGCTGCTAAGCTCGTTGAGGCTATTCCTGCAACAGCTAAGAAGATCGCTGTTCTTGACAGAACAAAGGAACCAGGCTCTCTTGGTGAACCACTTTACCTTGACGTTGTTTCCGCTCTCGCTATCAACGGCGTACAGGCTAAGGTTGTTGGCGGTCGTTACGGTCTTGGCTCTAAGGATACAACTCCTGCAGCTATTTTCGCAACATTTGAAAATCTTAAGCTTGACGCTCCTAAGTCTAACTTTACTATCGGTATCGTTGACGACGTTACAGGCTTGTCACTTCCTGAAACAGTAGCTCCTGACACAAGCGCTAAGGGTACAATCTCTTGCAAGTTCTGGGGTCTTGGCGGTGACGGTACTGTTGGTGCTAACAAGAACTCCATCAAGATTATCGGTGACTATACAGATAAATTCATTCAGGCATACTTCCAGTATGACTCCAAGAAGACCGGTGGTGTTACAATTTCTCACCTCCGCTTCGGTGACAAGCAGATCAAGAGCCCATATTACATTGCTAATGCTGACTTTGTTGCTTGCCATAACCCATCTTACATGCTCAAGGGCTACAAGATTGTAAACGATGTTAAGCCAGGCGGTACATTCTTGCTCAACTGCCAGTGGAGTGTTGAAGAGCTTGATGCTCAGCTTCCTGCAGAGGCTAAGAAGTACATTGCTGACAACAACATCAACTTCTACATTGTAAATGCTATTGACAAGGCTGTTGAAATCGGTATGGGTAAGAGAACCAATACAATTCTTCAGTCTGCATTCTTCGCTCTTGCTAACATTATGCCTATCGATGATGCTATCGAGAAGATGAAGTACATGGCTAAGAAGTCCTACCTCAAGAAGGGCGAGGCTGTAGTTGAAATGAACTACAAGGCTATCGACGCAGGTAAGGATGCTCTCGTTAAGGTTGAGGTTCCTGAATCCTGGAAGACAATTAACGTTGAAGCTAAGAAGGAAACTGTTGAGGGTAAGCGTCCTGAGCTTGTTAAGTACGTTGAAAGCGTTCTTCTCCCTGTATCCAAGATGGAGGGTGACAAGCTTCCTGTTTCCGCATTCGTTGACTATGTTGACGGTACATTCCCACAGGGCTCTGCAGCTTACGAAAAGCGCGGTGTTGCAGTTCTTGTTCCTGAGTGGATTCCTGAAAACTGTATCCAGTGTAACAACTGTTCTTATGTATGTCCACACGCAACAATCCGTCCTTACGCTATGAACGAGGAAGAGGCTGCTAACGCTCCTGCATCCACAAAGTTCACAGCTAAGATGATCGGTAAGGGCTGTGAGAACTACAAGTTCACAATGGCTGTTTCCCCACTTGACTGTATGGGCTGCGGTCTTTGTGTAAACGTATGTCCTGTTGCTATCAAGGCAAAGGCTAACAACACACCTGAAAAGACCGCTATCAGAATGGTACCACAGGCTTCTCAGGCTGATCAGCAGGCTGCATTCGACTACGCAGTTGCAAATGTTTCTAAGAAGGATCTTCCATTCGCTGAAACATCTGTTAAGGGTAGCCAGTTCAACCAGCCACTCCTCGAGTTCTCTGGCTCTTGCGCAGGCTGTGCTGAAACATCTTACGCACGTCTTATCACTCAGCTCTTCGGTGAGAGAATGTACATCTCCAACGCAACAGGTTGTTCTTCTATCTGGGGTGGTTCTGCTCCTGCAACACCATACACAGTAAACAAGGATAGCCTCCGTGGTCCAGCTTGGGCTAACTCCCTCTTTGAGGATAACGCAGAGCACGGTCTTGGTATGTTCCTCGGTCAGAAGACACTTCGCGAGAAGCTCATCCGTAAGGTTGAGGGCATGATGGCAAGCGACAAGGCTTCCGATGAATTCAAGGCTGCAGCTCAGGCTTACCTTGACACTAAGGAAGACGGCAAGGCAAACGAGAGCGCTACAAAGGCACTTATCGTTGAGCTTGAAAAGGCAGAGGCAGCAGGCTGTCCTGTAGCTAAGGAAATCCTTAACGAGAAGAACTACCTCTCCAAGAAGTCCGTATGGATCTTCGGTGGTGACGGTTGGGCTTACGATATCGGCTTTGGCGGTCTTGACCACGTTCTCGCTTCCGGCGAAAATGTAAACGTAATGGTATTTGACACTGAGGTTTACTCCAACACAGGTGGACAGGCTTCCAAGGCTTCTAACTGGGGTCAGGTTGCTCAGTTCGCAGCAGCAGGTAAGGCTATCGGCAAGAAGAACCTTGCAGAAATCGCTATGTCCTACGGTTATGTATATGTTGCTCAGATTGCTATGGGTGCTGACCCTGCACAGACAATCAAGGCGATTGCAGAGGCTGAGGCTTATGACGGACCATCCCTCATTATCGGCTACGCTCCATGCGAAATGCACGGTCTTAAGGGTGGTATGACAAACTGTCAGGGCGAAATGAAGAAGGCTGTTGAGGCTGGTTACTGGGATCTCTTCAGATACAACCCAGCACTCAAGGCAGAGGGCAAGAACCCATTCACTCTCGATTCTAAGGAGCCAACAGGTGACTACCAGGCATTCTTGAAGGGTGAAAACCGTTACAGCCGTCTTGCGCAGCAGTTCCCGGACAGAGCAGAAAAGCTCTTCGCTGCAAGTGAAGAAGCTGCAAAGGCTAAGTACGAAAGACTTAAGAGATTTATCGAGCTCTACAAGTAATTCTAACAAAGCAAGTTAAATAAAACAAAAGCCCCCGCGGAGCATTCCGCAGGGGCTTTTTTGTATAAAATGCCATATTTACAAACGTATTCCTCTATGATATAATATATGTGTAGAAGAATTTCTTGGAGGAAAATATGAAAAAGAAACTTTTGTTAATTACTTTAATGGCAGCACTTCTTGTATGCGCATTGGCAATTTTTGCAAATGCCGCTGCACCTATGCCATCCAAGCCTGACCTTGGCGTTAGCTTTGGCGAGGTTACCACAATTGATGGCTTTACAGCTCCATCAGAGCTTTATGTTGGAACAACAGAGCGCGTTTTGCTTGTTGACGAAAACGGCAACTACGCAACCTACCCAACATATTACGTGACAAAGGACAACACAACCTTTGATTTTGACTTTTCGAAGCTAAACGGGGCGCAGAGTATTCAGTACACAAAGAAATCCGTTGTAATGGTTGAAATTCCAAACGGTGTTACAACAATTTCCGGCTCATACTTCGCAGGTACAGGCAACTTCCCTGCATGCGTGTCTGTTCAGTTCCCTGGCACAGTAACAAGCTACGGAAACAATTTGTTCCAAACAAACTCTGTTATTCGTGTGGTTGAAATGATGGACGGCAAAGAGCCTATAACTATTGGCGACGGTATATTCGGCAGTAACTGGAGTACAGGTACAACTAAGCTTGAATATGTTAAGTTCCCAAACAACTTAGTGTCTATTGGAAACAGCACCTTCGGCAAGTCCCACGCAAACAAGACCATTATTTTCGGCGCTAATCTTCAGTCTATCGGTACAGGCTTCTTTGGTGAGTCTACTCCCGACAACAAGGAAACATTCCTTTATGTATCCGATAATTTCTTCAAAAACACTGAGATTTTTAAAAATCTCTTTGGTGGATACGACCAATATCACAACAACTTGTTGAAGATTACAATGTTCTATACAGGCTCACAAGAGCAGGCACAGGCACTTGTTGACAAGGGCTTGGCTGTGCAAACAGGCTACATTTGGTCTAATCTCCAAATGGTAAGTGCTGAAAATTACGAGCGCGACACTTACAAGCCTGCCCGTAATAGCTTGATCTTGGTTTACGGCGTTGATAAATGCGATGTGTTCTATGGCGGTCACTCCTTCAAGGGCGAGGATGAAGTTGTTTTGAATAGCTATTTTGAAGGCTTTGGCATTGGCGATACCTGCGCTAATTGTAAAAAAACAGAAATTAAGGAAAGCTTTGGCTCAATGTTCTCATATCTTGGCTATTCCTGCACAGAGGTGCCAATCGGCGGAAAGCTCTCAATGTCACAGTTCTACGGTATTAACAAGGAAAATATTGCAAAGTACGAGGAGCTTACAGGAACAAAGGTTACCTACGGTGTTGTAATTGCAAGCGTTGAAAATCCTTTTGACGAAGAGTATGTTAACTCTAATAAGGTTATCATTGCTGAGCAGTGGCGCTTGTCTCTTGATTATGCGAATGTTATGGTTTCCGGAATTACAGAGGAAACAGCAGCCTTTGGAGTTTTGTTCTGCATGTATGTAAATGATGGTGGCAATATTTACTATCTCGACGGCGGAAAGACAAACGAAGCGGCAACACTCAAGAGCTACAATGACGTTCTTGCGTTAAAGAAAGCTGCATAATCTTCATTATATAAATATAAGGAAGGCTATGGGATTAATTTTCCATAGCCTTTTCTTTATTTATCATTTGTCGTAGCTCCGCCAATGCATCACTCAGTCCGCCCGTGCGGTCAATCAACCCACAGCTTGTGGCTTCCTCACCGCTGATGATGGAGCCTGTGTCCGTGGCAATCTGGTCGGTGCGCATCATAAGATTGGTGAAATTTTCACTTGATATGCGGGAGTGGTCGCAAACAAATCTTGTGATGCGCTCCTGCATTTTCTCAAAGTAGAAAAATGTTTGGGGCGAGCCGATAACGGTTCCGTTTATTCTCACTGGATGGATTGTCATGGTAGCGGATGGTACAATAAAGGATTTTTTCGCAGATACTGCCAAGGGCACACCGATGGAGTGACCACCACCCAAAACAAGGGAAACTGTTGGCTTTTTCATGCTGGCTATAAGCTCGGCTATTGCGAGACCTGCTTCCACATCGCCACCCATAGTATTTAATATGATGAGCAATCCGTCAACATCGTCGCTTTCCTCAATGGAGAATAGCAAAGGAACAATATGCTCGTATTTTGTTGCCTTTTGACCCTCTGGCAGAGCATAATGACCTTCGATTTGCCCGATAATACTCATACAGTGGATGTTGATGCCGCCCCTTGCCTTGGTCACACCACCTGTTTCCTCAATTATCTCTTGAGTTTTTTGCTGCTCGTTTAAATTATCAACGCATTCACTCATAAAAACCTCGCGCATATATTAATATAATGTAGTATTTCACGTAAAATGTGACGATATTCTGAAAAAATAAAAATACCTCTTGACAAATAGAAAAAATGGTGCTAAAATAGCCAAGCTCGCAAGAGAAAATAAGGGCAAAACCCTTGTAAATCAAGGCTTTTTCAATGTTTTTAAAAATTTTTAAAAAAACTTTCAAAAAGTACTTGACAAAGTGGATTGTGAGTGATATAATAGCAAAGCACTGTGAGAACAGCGCACGAAACAGAACCTTGGAGATAAGGTTTGATGCTCGTAAAGCCTAACGAAAAACAGT
>JAZQWO010000037.1:0-60424 GCA_045632405.1 Eubacteriales bacterium
CACCATCGGGAATGAGTGCTCGTACCAATCTTTCTTTGAAAGATATGGTTCCACCTACGTTTCCACTCCAACCGCATAGTCGTTTAGCCTCGCAATTGCAAATTGCTCCTAAAACTCCTTGCTTCGTGGAGAAAACTTCAGTAAAAACAATACTTAATTGTTTTTACTCTCGTTTCCACTCCAGTCGTATGGTCGATTGACGTCGCTTCGGTACACTCAGCTTGTTACTCTCCTTGCTTTGGGCGGTTTCACTCGTAAAAAACAATTATTAATTGTTTTTTACTCTCGTTGCCATACGGCACCCTCCACCGTCGCATAGTCGATTAACTTCGCTTCGGTACACTCAGCTTGTTACTCTCCTTGCTTTGGGCGGTTTCACTCGTAAAAAACAATTACTAATTGTTTTTTACTTCGCTACCCAGTATTTGGAGCTAAGGCGAAATGAACAATTTTTGTACTTTTTTATTGGCACTTTTTTGGTGGTTCGGGAATGATAATTTGTATACCAAACATGCCGAACTCCTCAAAATAGTCAACCATTCCGTTGTAGTCAGAGACAATTTTTCCAATTATTTTTGTACCGTAACCGTGTGAAGCTTTTGGCTTTTTTGTTGTTTTCAAATCTTTATTATTTTCCAAAACTGATTTCTCGATTGTATTTTTGCAAATTATGATACGATTTGAATTTTGCTTCATAAAAAGTAATTCGATTCTTTTATCTGTCGTTCTATTTAAGCTTTGAATTGCCTCCACAGCGTTGTCAAGAATATTTCCAAATAGGCAAACAAGGTCGGATTCTTTTATATCTGATAAATCACCGATAGATCCTGAAATAACAATTTCGGTATCATCTAAAGGTGTCAATTTTGAATTGATTATATAATCCAATACAGTATTTTTTGAGGTGATCAATTTGCCAATGCTATCTATGTTTGGTAGCAGTTCCTGTATATACTCTTGGCATTTAGCTATTTTATTATCTTCAATATAACCGGAAATAATAGTTAAATGCTGTTTTATATCGTGTTGTATTTTCTTTATATTTGACCAAATATTGTTTGTATCATTATGCCTGGCTTCCTCAAAATTGATTTTGTCCTGTAAAAGCTTAATCTCATACTTGTTTTGCTGATATTTTTGTATTTGATATACCAAAAAGTAAAGAGATAAGTTGCTAAATGCAAATGAAAAAGCTATAATAATCGCTTGAATTTGTATGTCCTTCAAGGTACTTTCCGATGCGATGTACATAGTAGAGCCAAGTCCTAATATTGTTATGAAAGAAAAGAAAAAAGCTATTATGCCTTGCTTTCTCTCAATTGTATTATCTAATTTGAAAACCATAAGGATTATTTTCAAAATGACAAACAATGTAATTTTATGCGTCAGAATATATATGTATCTGAAAATCCCGCCATATCCCTGCATTAATTGCGCATAGTCTTTAATCATAGTGCTAATGATTAAGTACAGCAAGCTGCTGAGCAAAATATAAACAATTTCAAATACACATGCCGAAACGATAGCCCTAATATATTTTTTGCTGGCTATCAATAAGGCATAACCAATATATAATGATAAAAAAATAACAGTTCCCAAAACATTAAATCCGGTTAAATATAGGTCGTTGATAACAGAAAAAGCAAAAATAACCAACATAGCCGGAATTGCAAAGCAATTCTTTTTTGGGGAAATGCTTTTGTGATTGAATTTAGTTATAAAGTATATGCATAAGCAGGCATCAAATAAGGAGATCAAGGCTTCGGCAAAAATCATTTTCCTACCCTCCGTCTTATAAACTGCATATATACGTTTTTGAAATCAGGCATCCTCTTTTTGCTTATGCTGAGGGTTTTGTTGTTTTTCATTATAAGAAAACACTTGTTGTTAATGTTTTCAATATGCTCAAGATTAACAATATAGGCTGAATGAATTCTGAAAAAATAATACTTTTCCATTAGCGTGTTGACGGATTCCATTGTGCCTCTGCATTTAAAGGCTTGTCCTCCGACTGTGTATATATAGTAATAGTTTTTTTGACCCTCAAAAAACAGAATATCCTTTGGCTTCAAGGACATCTGCCCATCTGTTGTATCAAAAAGAATGTTGTTATTGCTTAATAAGATTTTTTCTATGGCTTTGCAAAGCGTAATTTCAAGCTCGTCATCCAAATAACCTTTTCTTAAAAACCTAAAAGGACAATATTCAAATGAGCTGTAAACAAAATCCTCGTAAGCAGACACAAAAATAATAATTATATCGGGGTACTTATCGCATAAAAATTTTGCCAATTCAAAGCCGTTTGTGTCGGGCATATCAATGTCTAAAAATAGAATATCTATGACATTGATTTTCAAATATTCAATTATGTTAAGTCCGGAGTAGAAGGCGGGTAATACACACACATTATGGTCACATAAGCTCTTTAATTTTCGATGAAAAAGATGCGCAAAATCGCGATTATCATCACAAATAGCAATATTCATCATTTCATTACCTCCATAGTTGATTATATTATATCACTATTATTATTTTAATTCAATGTGTTGGGACGAAAGTAGCATTTTTAGGGACGAATGATATGTACAAGCTTTTTATCCCTAATACGAGCAACCTGTCCCAGAATAGTCAATTTTATTATTTATTGTGATAAAATGTATTTAAGTCAGGTGCGTTTATAAAAGTATTAATTTTTTGTGTATGAATTATTTTCAATTCATTGACGACAAATATTCTTTTGTGGTAAAATGAAGTTGCTACACAAACTGCATATTTTTCTCATCAATGGGAAAATACTTTTAACAAAAAGTGTTTTCTCTCTTTTCTCATACCATTGATGGGGGTTTGTGTAGCAACAATCGAGGGAAGCATTTTTTTGTGCGCCCCTCGTGGGCGCACTTTTTGTTTTTAATGGAATGTGAAGGGAGAAGATATGAAAAAAGACAATAAAAAGAATGACCAAAAGAAGCTATCATTGAAAATGGTATTTAAGGATTGTGCTTATGCTATTAAAATGGTAGTTTCAACATCCCCAATGGCATTTTTGCTTCGTTTCCTGCTTGAGCTTGTAAATACGGTTTCCGGATTTTTGGTAGGAACTTATGCGGTAAGATACATAATCAATTCCTTTGAAACGGGATTCGACTTCAAAACCGTAGCTCTTAGCGCTATCGTTATGATTGCGGTTCCTCTTGGATTACAGCTTATAATAAATCCTCTTATTACAATGGTCGAGGATGTAGCTTTTGTAAAGGTTGAGAAAAGGGTTTTAACAAAGCTTTACGACAAATGCACAGAGGTTGAGCTTGCTTGCTTTGAAAACCCGGAATTTTATGATAAGTATGTAAAAGCCACAAGCGAAATTACCTGGCGTATGTGGAACTTAACGTGGACGGTGACAAATCTTTTTGGCGCTATTATTGGAATGTTTCTGTACGGTTCGCTTTTGTTCACTATGGATTTTGCGTTTATTATATTCGCAATACTCCCGCTTTTTGGCACATTTATCAAAAGAAAAGCGAATGTTTTATGGCACAAGCATACAACAGAGGACAGAGAGCATCACCGTCGCGCACAATATGCTCAAAGAGTCTTTTATTCGGGAGAGTTTGCCAAAGAGCTTCGTTTAAGCAACGCAAGAGAATTTTTGCTTGAGAGATATGAAAAGGCATCAGACGGTAGAGTTGAGGTAGTAGAAAAGTACGGCAAAAAAGAAATGTTCTTGGAGCTTATGCATACAGGATTGCAAACTATAATAACTAACCCTCTTGCCATAGCATATGCTATATTCCGCACGTTGGTTTCAGGCACTCTTGGAATAGGAGATTGCGCCGTTGTCATTAATTCCGTATCAAGCTTGACCGGCACATTTACCCAGATAACAGAACGGTATTTCAAGGCTCACGAGCATGCATTGTTCTTTGAGGATTTCCGTGGATTTATGGAATATGAGCCAAAAATGAAAGACAAGGCAAATGCCATAGCTCCAAGCGTAGGAACAATAAAGCTGGAAAATGTTTCATTTAAATATATGGGACAAGAAAATTATGTTTTGAAAAACATATCTATGGAAATCGGCAAAAATGAAAAGATAGCACTCGTGGGACACAATGGTGCAGGCAAGAGCACCTTGATAAAACTGCTTTTGCGCCTTTATGACCCTGTTGAAGGACAAATATCTCTTGACGGAGTACCGCTTAGTGATTTGAAATTAAATGAATATCGCGCGATGTTCAGTGTTGTCTTTCAGGATTTTAAAACTATATCATTGCCTGTGGCTGAAAATGTATTGATGCGCCCAAGAGAAGAAGGCGACGATGAAAAAATCGTTCAGGCACTAAAGGACAGCGGAGCATATGAACGCATAATGGAGCTACCAAAGGGCATAGACACTATGCTGACTAAGGAGTTTGATAATGACGGCGCGGTGCTATCCGTGGGGCAGGCACAAAAGGTGGCAATTGCACACGCATTTGTTAAAAATGCTCCGTTTATCATTCTTGACGAGCCATCAAGCGCTCTTGACCCCGTGGCGGAAAATGAAATGTATAATAATATGATGAGGGCGGGCGAAGGCAAAGCGATGATTTTCATTTCTCACCGCTTGTCAAGCGCTGCATCTGCTGACCGAATTTATATGCTTGAAAATGGCGAGGTTGTGGAAAGCGGAACGCACGCCGAGCTTATGAAGCTTAATGGCAAGTACGCAGATATGTTTAAAAAGCAAGCCCAAAACTATGTTGATATAAGTGACGGAGAGGAGGGTGAGCAATGAGTAACAACGAAAAGGTAACCTTTAAGCAGTCATTGAAGAATAACAAGTTTATTTTCAAGACTGCGTTTAAGTCAGCCCCCGGACTTTGCATAATGCGTCTTGTTATGGGCTTTATAACAGGACTTAATCACGGTATTACCGTCTGGCTGACAAGCGAAATTCTCAATGCTTTGGACAGGCGAGAGGACTTTAAGCTCATTCTTTGGAAAATTGCTGCAATGGCAATATATTTTGTTGCATATCAGTTATTTTTCTCGTGGCATTGGAAGCTCTACAATCCTAAGCACAAGCTACGCTTTATAAGAGATTTGCATAAGAGATTTTTTATAAAGGCATCTGAGATTGACTTGTCGTCCTACGATAGTCCCGAGTTTTATAATGACTATGTTTATTCAATGGAAACCTGCGATAAAAGCATTATGAATGCGGTGGACACTCTTGCAGAGATTATAAGATGTCTTGTAGCATCCGTGTCGGTCTTCAGTGTTGTTGTAAATATTGACTGGATAGTAGCCGTTGTAATTCTTGGATTTTCCGTCCTTGCAATGGTTATACATATTATAGAAAACGGCATTTGGTACAAATACGAAAAATCCTTTTCTAAAATATGGGGTAAGGATTGGTATATAAGCAGATTTTTCTCCCTTGCAGACTACGCAAAAGAGGCGCGTTTAACAAGAATAAGCGAAAATATGAAGAACGAGCTTAACAAAAACAAGGCGGAAGAACGCACACTCATAATAAAACGCCAAAGAGAATTTTTGGTGCTTAATATCATAGGTTCACTCCTTAACGTGGCAGAAAACTTGTTTATTATACTGTTTATGGCTTATCATTTGATGGTTACGGGTCAAATTTTAATAGGTGGATTTGCAATTGCCATAATGTCAGCAAATAAAATGCGCGGAATGTTTTCCGAACTTCAATGGCGACTTGTACAAATAAACAAGCAGTCTGTTTTTGCTGATAAGGTAAGAAAATTCCTTGAAACCGAAAGCAAAATAATATCAGGCGATAAAGAATTAAACACATTTGAATCCATCGAATTCAAAAATGTAACCTTTGCTTATCAGGTTAAGGAAGAAAACGGCAGCTCAAATGACGGTGCAACAAAAACAGTATATGCTCTTGAAAATGTAAGCTTCAAGATAAACAAGGGTGAGAGAATTGCTCTTGTTGGTTATAACGGAGCGGGAAAAACTACGATAACAAAGCTTATGATGCGTCTTTATGACGTAACCGACGGTGAGATTTTGGTAAATGGTGTAAACATTAAGGAATACCGACTTGATATGCTTCGCGAGAAAATCGGAGCAGTATTCCAGGACTACAAGGTGTTTGCGGCAACTGTTGCCGAAAATGTTTTGGCTGACGTTTATACTCCCGAAAAGGAGCAAACGGTGCTTGATGCCTTGAATGACAGTACCTTTGGAGAGAAGCTCGATGCTTTACCAAACGGTATAAATACCGAATTGACAAAGGAATTTTACAAGGAAGGAACTGAGCTATCCGGCGGAGAAAGTCAGAAAATTGCAATAGCAAGAGTATTTGCCCATAATAACGAGCTTATTGTAATGGATGAGCCGTCGAGCGCTCTTGACCCGATTGCAGAGTATAATCTGAATGTGGGAATTGACAAAAACGCCAAAGGCAAAACTGTTGTATTCATAACACACAGACTTTCTACCACAAGGCACGTAGATATGATTTATATGCTTGAAAACGGAAAAATTATAGAAAGCGGAAGCCACGACGACCTGATTCGTGCAGACGGAAAGTATGCTTCTATGTTTAACTTGCAAGCCTCTAAATATAAGACAGAGAGTGCCGAAAACAATTAAAGCTAATTATTGACTTCAATAATTATTTGCAAATTTCGCCAAAATGCAAAACAAAAAGACTGCCACTCCTAAACTGTGACAGTTTTTTTGTTTATATCTTGAGAACGGCGAAATAATATGATAAAATTATATTTACTAATTAACAATATATAAAAGCCGTCATAAAACGGCTTTTACTTTTGCTTTAAAGTCTACCGGCAGTAGATATTTGTGCATTTAACACTCCCGTTTATCTGTTGACAATTAATTATAATTAATATATAATTAAATTAAGTACAGACTATGTATACTGTGGGTAGGGAAAAGGAGTAAGTATGCCGAATAAGAGCAACTATGAAAAAGCTTTTTCGATAAATGTGCGCAAATTGCGCAAAAAGCTTAATATAACACAAAAATCACTTGCAGATATGGTGGGATATTCGGAAAAAACAGTAAGCAAATGGGAAACTGAGGGCAGCGTCCCGTCTATTGATGCGCTTTTTAGACTTGCTAATATATTTTGTGTTAGTATAGTGGAGCTGTTCAGATGTGATGAGGCCATATATTATTTGGGAATTGATGGAGGCGGAACAAAAACAGAGTTTGCATTGTCAGATTCTGAGGGCAAGATAGCTTGCCGACTTTTTATGGATGGCTGCAATCCAAATGCTGTGGGGATAGAGAGGACAAAGCGAATAATTGAAAATGGTATTATTCAAGTATGTAAGGATATTCCTCTCTCATCCGTAGCGGTCTATGCAGGCATTGCCGGTTGTGCAACTGAAAGCTACGCGGATGAAATTAAAACTATGCTTGAGAAAATGTCTTTTGCCGCCTATGACGTGGGCAGTGATAATAACAACATTGTGGCTGCTGGACTTGGTAAGGGCGAGGGCATTACAATGATTCTCGGAACGGGAATTTGTGCGTATGTAGTTAAAAAGCAAGAAACAAAAAGAATTGCAGGCTGGGGATATTTATTTGATAATGGCGGTAGCTCGTTCCATATTGGCAGAGATGCCATAAACGCCTATTTTTCAGCATATGATGGCACGGGTGAGGAAACATCCTTAGTCCAAAGAATAAAGGAAACCTTTAGCTGTTCAAACGCAGAATTTCTTAAGTCTTTATATAACGGTGGCAATAAATTGGTGTCATCATACGCTATGTGTGTTTTTGAGGAGGCTGAAAAGGGCGACCGAGTGTCTATTGCTATACTTGAAAAGCATATAGCTGAAATTGCACGACTTATCCGTGCCGCGCTTTCTCACTTTTCAACTTATAGCGAAAGAATTCCTATAATACTTGGTGGCGGCTTGACTAATCAAGCGCTCTTGCTGCCATATCTGACAAGCGCGCTTGGGGAAGATACAAAAAAATGTAGCATTCGTGTATTGGATGTTCCGCCTGTTGACGGAGCCTTGGAGCTAGCAAGAGCTCTTTGGAGGAAAGGAAATAATAATGAGTGAGCATAAAATATTGAAAACTGAGATGCGCAACCCTAATACTATCAATATAGACCGTATGACAACGGCTCAAATGCTTGATATAATACAAAGGGAAAACGAAAATGCAGTGTTATCTGTCAGAAAAGCTCTTGGCGAAATTGAAATTGCGTGCGATACAATTGCAGAAAAGCTATCCCAGGGCGGCAGGCTTATCTATGTTGGAGCAGGCACCTCAGGCAGACTTGGTGTTTTGGACGCTTCTGAATGTCCACCCACCTTTGGAGTGTCAAGAGATATGGTAATCGGCATTATTGCCGGCGGAGAAAAATGTATGTTCCAAGCCGCCGAAGGAGCAGAAGACAATTATGAAAGCGGTATTAAGGATTTAAAGGACAAGCACCTTACAAAAAAAGATGTAGTTGTTGGAATATCCGCGGCAGGAAATGCACAGTACGTAATAGGTGCACTTGACTTTGCAAATGAGCTTGGTTGCGAAACAATAGGAATTACATCTAACGAGAATACCCTTATAACCAAATGCGCAAAGGTTTCAATTATAGCAGACACAGGGGCAGAGGTTATTACAGGTTCTACACGAATGAAGGCAGGCACTGCTCAAAAAATAATTTTGAATATGCTATCCACCGTGGCAATGATAAAACTTGGTAACGTCTATGAAAATATGATGATAAATTTACGTCCAACTAACGAAAAGCTAAAGCGTCGTATGATAAGAATTGTTACTGAAATTATCGACGTAAACGAAGAAGAGGCAGAAAAATTGCTTGAACAGTCAGAGTGGGACATAAGAAAAGCTGTTCAAGGGTATGGCAAAAATTAAACGATTTAGAAAAGAGATTTATTATGCAATTTTTAAAAACCTTTAAATTCAAAAATGGCTTCACACTAAGCCTAAATCTTGAAAATGGCAATTTATTTTATACCGCTACAAATGGAAGGTGTGAATACAAATTTTTCTCAAAGGACACCTTGAAAACCGTTGGATACTATAATATACTTGGCTCAAATATAGAGATTGAGGATGGCGAAAATTCCTTAACTATTCACGCGTGCCCAACTGATGAAAAGGGTTCTGCCATAGGTCCTGTCACAGTTCACTACAGCTTTGAAATTTGCGGTGATAACGCACTTCGTGTGAGCACATATTTCACATCAAAAATTCAACTGCCTATCCATATGATGTCATGGATGGATTTGAAGCTTGAGAGAAGCAAATTTAGCACCTGTCAAGGCTTCAAGCCTGATTTTTCCGTTGGTGTTAACGATATAACCCACCAGGTTACACTTTCAAACGGTGCCTTATGTGACGGTCAAGGCTACATAATGCTATCAAATGCAGGCTGCACATCCTTTGCGCCCAAAAGTGTTAATGCGGTTGTTCCGTACCTTTCAGGAGAAGGCGAGGTTGAATTTTGTTCGCTAAAAAGCAATGTAGGTACAAAAATAGATTTCTTTTTAAATATGATTAGCGAGCCCTATGCGCTATCATCGGTTATTTCCTTCGGCGAGGGCAAGCCGGTATTGCCAACTGTTGCACCTGAGAAGCGCGTGCCTGTTGCAAAAATAAACGGAGATAGATACGATATTACAAGCGGTCGCCTCACAAACGCTATCTATGTACGAAAAGACGGAGCATCACTTGCAAAAACCTCACTTTTAGATTATCAGCCAATTGACGAGCCCTGTGTAAATCCAATGACTACTCTTAAAATTAAAAATCTCAAAACAGGAGAGGTAGAGTGCTTTTCGTCCGAGGGGGGCTGGGACAATGTCAATGTGTGGAGTGGCAAAAATGAGATTCGAGTTGTTTTTGAATTTCCCCGTTCCATACCTATTCGTGTAATTATAACCGCAAGAGCATACCGAAAGGATGAAATTACCTTTGGCTTGCAGGTTATTAACGATTCACCTGATTACACGGTGCTTTCCGCATCCGTGCCGTCAATTTCCTTTGTTGGATACGAAAAGCCAAATTTGTTAATAGCGCAAGCAAGCGGTCAGCTTTTTGATAATGCTTACGAAAAGGAGGTGCATTGGAACTCCCATTATCCTAACGGATTTGGTTGCGTTTCTCCCGTGCTTGGAATTTATGAGCCAACAAAGGAAAATTCAAACGGACTTTATGTAGCTGTTCATTCGCCAAGTGCTGAAAGATGTGATATGCGATGCGATATGTTAAGACACGGAGAGGGAAGCTTTTCCTTTGAATACCCTGCTACCTCAATGGGAAAAGCATATAATTCCTTCGAGCCTGTTGGAAAGGCTGTTGTGCGCGTTTTAGATGGCGACTGGTACGATATGGCGTGCATATATGAGGAATACGTTAAAAATCACGCAGAATGGTATGCTCCAATTGGCAGATACGATACTCCCGAGTGGTTTAAGAACATTCCGGTTTGGCTGATGGACTGGATGCCTAATGATGATAACCCCTTGGCTGAGCCTGTGCCGATTTCCTTAAGAAGTCTTGTTCCGCCAAAGGAGGACGACTGGAAAACAAAGCCTATTGAATTTGCAAAAAGGCTGGGACTTCCTGTTGGTTATCATATTTATAATTGGCATCGTATTCCATTTAACAACGACTATCCCTACTATTTCCCTGTAAAAGCAGGATTTACGGAAAGTATTGAGGAATTTCACAAAAACAACATTTATATAATGCCATATATCAACGCGCGCCTCGTTGACACGAGAACAAGCGACCTTTCAACTGAGAAATTCGAACGGGAATTTTTAGAAGGAGCAACGCTTGATGTAAACGGAAAATTATGTATCGAAACATACGCCTCACACGAGCCTGACGGCTCACTTTGTCAGCTTGCCGCGATGTGTCCGTCAAGTCATATTTGGCGCCAGACCCTTGCCGAAATTATCAGAAAAATGTCAAAGGAATGCCACGTTGACGGTGTTTATCTTGATCAGGTCAGCGCATCCGATGCCAATTTATGCTGCGCTCCTCATCACAACCACGAGGGCGGTGGTGGCTCTTGGTGGGTACGCTCCTACAAGAATATAATGTCACGCCTAAAGGAGGAATGTGATGCAAATTGCATATTCACAAGCGAATGTAATGCTGAGCCATATGCCGACCAATTTGACGGATTTTTGACTTGGGCGTGGGTTGCAACAAATTACGTGCCATTCTTCTCAAAAATTTATGCAGGTCACGTGGTTTTGTTCGGCAGAAGCACTAACGGATACAAAAAATCGGACAAGGAATATTTTAGATTTCATGTAGGTCAAAGCGTTATGTTCGGTCAGCAAATCGGTTGGATTAATGCCGATATTATTGACGACCACGAAAAAATGGTATATTTGTCCCGTATGTGCCAAATGAGATATGAATTTAAGGATTATTTTAACTATGGTAAAATGCTCCGCCCACCAAAAACAAAAGACTTTATCCCTACATTTGTAACTGATAGCGCAATCGGTTTTTCAGATGTCAGTGAAGCACCGCTTGTTCTTTCATCCTCTTGGGAAAAGGACGGAAATACAGTTATGCTTGTCACCAACTGCGACAAAAAAGAATACACCTTAACATACGATGCTCCATTTGACAGCTATGATGAGATTAAATATTACGGTCAAGGCAAGGTTTTTCCTGTTGTTAATTCCAAAATCACTATCACAATTAGCCCTGAAAGTGCTATTGCAATTATAAAGAAAGCAAAGGAGGGGGAAAATGGAAATTAAGCGACTTAAAAAAGAGAATTATGATGAATTGATTTCACTTTTAAACCTTGTTTTCTCTAAACAAAATAATTGCATAATGGATTTTGAGAGGGAGCTACCCAATATGTGCATAAGAGATGACAAGCATATGAGAAAGCATATTGGACTTTTCTTGGATAATAAGCTTGTTTCCGTTGTTGGAGTTTATCCCTTGCCAACAAGGGTTTTGGACAGAGAAGTTAATTTTTGCACCGTTGGAAATGTTGCTACACATCCCGATTATGAGGGACGCGGTTATATGAATATCTTGCTTAACCGAGCTATGGAAATTGTAAAGGAAGAAAATTATGATGCTTGCAGGCTAGGCGGTGACAGAGCGAGATATTTGCGCTTCGGCTTTGAGCTTTGCGGCAGGAATTACTCATATTACATAACTCCAAAAAATGTGAAAAAATCTTTTCTTTCAAGCTACGGTCAAAACACAAGGGTAATTGAGATTTTGCCGAATGATGAAAAATTCTTAACCTTTGCAAGAGAGGTATATCATCAAAATAAGGTAAGTGTGTTGAGAAATGATAACGGCGTAATGTACAGAGTAATGACAGCGTGGAAAAACACACCTTATTTAGTAACTAAAAACGATGTGCCCATCGGTTACTTTACCTTGACACCCGACAAAAAAACAGTTTCAGAAGCGTATGCCACAAATAAAGAAGCGTACTTAGATACGGTTGTAGCAATTTCGAATTACTTAAATGATGATTTTTCAATAACCTTATTCGAGCACGATATAGAGTTAATAAGAGAAATTAATAAATGTGCCGAATATATGAGTATTCAAATCCCGTCGAATTTCAATGTAGTGAGCTTTGAAAGGGTAGTTGACGCTTACATTAAGTTGAAGGCAAGCTATACTTGCTTAGGGATGGGAAGTATCACTATTTCCATAAAGGACTATGGAAAAATCAAGATTTTTGCAAACGAAAACGAGTGCGGATGTGTCAAATTTGACGGAGAGTGCGATTTTGAGCTTTCAAAGCCTGATGTAACAAGATTTATTTTTGGTATGCATCCACCTGCGTCTGTTATAGAGCCAAATCTGTTTGCAAAAGCCAATTTCCCACTGCCGCTCTCTTGGAACACACAAAATAGAGTGTAAATAGATATAAGGTGTAGGCACACCTTATCACTCCTAATCTACTAAAACGGCTTTTGCGGTGCTCATGAGACGGTACCAAATTTTTCTTGACACATAAGGCGTGTTTGTGGTAGAATAAATAAAAAGGGGTTAAAATCATGCCTGTTCAAAATGAATTTAAAGTATTAACAAAAAACAAAAATTTGCGCTTGAGAGTGGCTAAGGGTCACTTCGCAACAAGCCACAGCCATATTAACTATTATATTGATGTTACTATGCAAAAGTCCAGACTTTCCGAGGCGCAGGCGGTTGCCGAAGAGCTTGTGCACTACTATGAGGCAAGCACCATTGTGGACACAATCTTGTGCTTGGATGGTATGGAGGTTGTGGGCACCTGCTTGGCAGAAGCACTTACACAGGGTGGCTTTGTTAGCATCAATGCACATCAAACTATTTATGTTGTAACTCCTGAGCACACAACAGGTAGCCAGCTCATTTTCCGTGACAATCTTGCGCCAATGATAAAGGGCAAAAACGTGCTTGTTTTGGCAGCATCTGTTACAACAGGCTACACTGCAGGTGCAGCTGTTGAAGCCGTGAAATATTACGGAGGCAACGTTGCAGGAATATCAGCTATATTCGCAACGGTTGAAGAATGTGCAGGCTACAAGGTTAACTCTGCATTCAATCCAAATGACCTGGGCGATTACGCAACATATCCTGCGCACCAATGCCCAATGTGCGCCGCAGGCGAAAGAATAGATGCTCTTGTTAATAGCTACGGCTTTTCAAAGCTATAAGACAAATAACCGTAAAAAGGCAGATTTTCTGCCTTTTTCCTTTCATTTATATATTATTATATGATAATATGTGCATTTCATAAATTGAATAAAAGTTTATTTATTGACATTTCGAACATAAAATGATACAATTATTATACTTATTTAATTCCTGCTTGGAGACTGCATAATGGAAAAAGAACAAATAGAGCTTATGATAAATTGTCAAAGGGAGTATTTTGCGCAAGGAGAAACCTTAGACGTTAAATTTAGAATTAAGTGCTTGAAAAAGCTGCGCGAAACAATAAAGAAAAAAGAAAGCGATATTATAAGAGCGCTATATAGCGACCTTGGTAAAAGCGATTATGAAAGCTATATGTGCGAAATCGGCATGGCACTGTCCGAGATAACTTATCTTATCAAGAACACAAAAAAGCTTTCCAAAAAAGAAAAGGTGAAAACACCGCTTGCTCAATTTCACGCAAAAAGCTATAAGATAAAAAGTCCTTACGGCAACACCTTAATAATGAGCCCTTGGAACTATCCGTTTTTGTTGACGATTGACCCTCTTGCAGATGCGGTAGCGGCGGGTAACACCGCCATTGTGAAGCCAAGCGCTTACTCACCTGCAACGTCAAATGTAATTAAGGAAATAATAGCGGAATGCTTTGAGCCGTGCCACGTTGCGGTAGTAACAGGCGGCAGAGCAGAAAACGCGTGCTTGCTTGAACAAAAGCTTGACTTCATATTTTTTACAGGCAGCTCAGCCGTTGGCAAGGAGGTTTTGCGCCATGCGGCAGAGCACCTGACCCCTGCGGTTTTGGAGCTTGGGGGCAAAAGCCCCTGCATAGTTGACAAAAGTGCAAAAATTCCTCTTGCTGCTAAGCGAATTGTTTTCGGCAAGTATCTAAACTGCGGTCAAACCTGTGTTGCACCGGACTACATTCTTTGCCACAAGGATGTTAAGGATGAGCTTTTGGAGGCTATTAAGAGGGAAATCGAGATTCAATATGGTAAAAACCCTTTGGAAAACAAGGACTATGGCAGAATTGTCAATAAAAAGCACTTTGAAAGGATTCTTGGCTTGATTGACAAGGAAAAGGTAATCTGTGGCGGAGAATTTAACGAGGAAGCCTTGAAAATCGCACCTACCGTGATGGACAATGTAGATTGGGAAGATAGTGTAATGGGCGAGGAAATTTTTGGTCCTGTGCTTCCTGTTTTGACATATGAAAATGTGAATGACATTTATGCGGTGCTGCAAAGCAAGCCTAAGCCGTTGGCACTTTATTTGTTTGCAACAGATAAAGCGGTGATAAATGAGATTACAACACGTGTTTCCTTTGGTGGCGGTTGTGTAAACGATACGATTATTCATTTAGCAACGACAGAAATGGGCTTTGGCGGCGTTGGCGAAAGCGGTATGGGCACATACCACGGACGCGAGGGATTTCTTGCTTTTTCTCACGTGAAAAGCATAGTTGACAAAAAGAATTGGATTGATTTGTCAATGCGCTATCAGCCGTACAACAGAAAGAAATATGGCAAGCTCGTTCGTTTCTTTTTGAAATAAGTGGCATAATTCCCGAAAATGTGATATAATGATAAAAAATCTTTAAGGAAATTTGATATGAGCATAAAAGCAGTTTTGTTTGATTTGGACGGCACACTTTTGCCAATGAATCAAGATAATTTTATAAAAAAATATTTCGGCGAAATAACCACATTCCTTGTGACAAACGGGGACTATGAGCCGCAGACGTTGATGGGTACAATTCTTGGCGGCATTGAGGCTATGATTAAAAATGACGGTACAAAAACCAACGAGGAAGCATTTTGGCAAGTCTATATAGACACCTACGGCTCTAAGAAGGCAAAGGATGACTATCCACTGTTCGAGCGCTTCTATGAGGAACGGTTTGTTAACACAAAAACAGAATGTGGATTTTCCAAAAAATCGGGGGAAATAGTTAAGCAGCTAAAGGACGAGGGCATAACGGTAGTCCTTGCCACAAACCCTGTCTTTCCTTGCGTTGCAACAAATGCAAGAATTAGTTGGGCAGGGCTTTGCAAGGATGATTTTGAGCTTGTGACAACTTACGAAAATATCGGATATTGCAAGCCTAATCCTCAGTATTACAGTGAGATAGCAAAAAGATTGAACATTGAGCCGTCGGAATGCTTGATGGTGGGAAATGACACAAGCGATGATCTGAGTGCGGAAAAAATAGGTATGAGTGTATTTATACTTACCGACTGCTTGATTAACGCAAAAAATGTTGACATATCAAGTGTGCCAAACGGCGGCTTTGATGAGCTGTTTGCATATCTCGAAAAGAAAATCTAAATCAAAGAAGCAGGAATTTTGAAGTTCCTGCTTCTTTAGTTGTCTTGAGCTTTTTTGGTAGGGCTCATACCAAACCTTTTTCTGTAAAGGCGGTAGAATGCGGAATAGTCACGGAAGCCACATTCTGCGCTGGCCTCTATAACGCCCAAGCCGTTCTTTACTTTTTCGTGGAACATAATCAAACGCTTAGACAAAATATATTCGTGCACAGATGTGCCACTAAGGCGCTTGAACACTCTTGAAAGCTGCGAGGGGCTAAGATGCACCTGTGATGCAATTTCCTCAAGGGAGATGTCGGCGGTCAGGTTTTCATTAATATATGCAATTATTCTGCCCTCGTCTGTGTCCTTGTTGCTCTTTTTCAAAAATGCAATGTTAAGTGCAGAAAGCAAAGCGGAGATGTTTGAAAGTGCGGCAGATTTTGGGGAGATGACAGATGCTTCCATTTCAAGCTTTTCAAAAAAAGAAAGGGGTGTCAAATTTTCAAAATCCTTGGGGGAGTATCTGTTTTTTTGCCCAAGCTCTCTTGAAAAAAGTGGAGTCAAAATAGAATGGTCAAAGCCGCTTTGAAGCAAAAAATCGCTTGTGAAATTGATAACATAGCGCTCGTATTCGGCAGCGCTATTTACAATTAGCTTGTGGCTCTCGCTAGAACGCATAAGCAGAAGCGTGCCGGGATAAAGCTTGTATTTTCTGCCCTCTACAATGTAGCCAACATCTCCCTTAACCAAGCAAAAAAGCTCATGACTGTCGTGAATGTGCAACGGAAAATATGAGTCCTTGGGCTCACTGTCGCAGGAATGAGAAAAGGAAAAGCCGCTCCCCTCATAATATGATATAAGTGCCATAAAACCACCTCTCAAAGTGTATATATGCTATTCTATCACGATATGCGTTAAAATGCAATATATTATGCGTAAAAAAACAATTTTATTGCATTTTTATATATTGTATAATATTATATAAGAAAAACGCATTGTGCAAGGCTTTGCTTTTGATAATGCGCAAAACCAAAGGGGCGAAAAATGGATTTGCTAGAAAGAAACGTGCCTGATTTTTTTATAAATAATGGCAAGAAAATAACATGCTTAAAGGAATGGGAAAGCTATCGACCCGTCCTGCGGGAGTTGTTTTTGAAGGAAGAGTACGGAATTCTTCCTGAAAAAATTAAACCATCTGTAAGAATTGAGGATGAAGGCGTAAATTTTGCAGGCAAGGCAAAGTGGGAAAGGGTATATTTCACCTTTGAAAGAAACGGGAAAAGCCATACGGTTTTGGCAAACTTGATTTTGCCCAAAAATAAGACCAATGTTCCTGTCTTTTTAGCTGTTGATTTTCACGATGTAATACCTAATAAGTATTTACCTATGGAAGAAATAATCGACACGGGATTTGGCGTTTTTGATTTTTGTTATAAAGATGTAACAACAGATGACGGTGATTTTACAAACGGACTTTGCGCCCTTTTTGAGGAAAATGGCAGGTGCGAGTTTGGTAAAATAAGCCTGTGGGCATATTTTGCGTCGGTTTGTATGGATTACCTTATGACAAGGGAAGAGATAGACCGCGACAATGTTGCAATTATCGGTCACTCACGTCTTGGCAAAACAGCACTTTTGTGCTCTGCGCTTGATGAGAGGTTTAAGCTAACCTGTGTGAATAACAGCGGCTGCTGCGGCGTTTCACTTTCGCGTGGGAAGACCGACCAAAACGAAACTATCGAAAAAATAACCGAGGTATTTCCGTTTTGGTTCTGCGATAGCTTTAAAAAGTATGTGAACAATGAGGATGCATTGCCCTTTGACCAGCATATGCTTGTTGCTCTTGTTGCTCCCCGCCATTTGATAGTAGGCGGCGCTTGCGAGGACGTTTGGGCAGATAATGAGGGTCAGCACCTTTCCTGTGCTATGGCAGTGCCCGCTTGGGAGATGTACGAAAAGGACTGTGCAAACAAAAGGCTTTCTTACTACGAAAGAGAAGGCTCTCACTTTTTGTCACGCACTGACTGGATAATTTACATGGAAAGCTTTAAAAAAATCATAATGGACGAAAGGAAATAAACAAATGAGATTAAGCGCATTTGCGGATGAAGCAAGCGTTGATTTGATGGGTCAAATCAAGGCGCTAGAGAGAAACAACATTCCATATTTTGAAATCAGAGGCGTTGACGGACAGAACATAAAGGATGTTTCTTATGAGAAAATCAAGGAAATTCGTACACTCCTCGAGGCAAACGGTATAAAAACCTGGTCAATCGGCTCTCCTATGGGCAAGGACAAGGTTGACAATAATTTTAGTAAGCAAATAGACGATTTTAAGCGTATGTGCGAGTACGCGGAAATGCTTGGTTGTGAAAGAATAAGGATGTTCAGCTTCCACTCCAAGGACGAGGGAGCGGTGCTTGAGCGCTTGAACAGCTTTTGTGAGGTAGCTCCTAAGAACATTATAATGTGCCACGAAAACGAAAAGGGCATATTTGGTGACGATATCGAAAGCTGCGTAAAAATACATAAAGCATTTCCAAGAATCAAGGCGGTTTTTGATCCTGCCAACTTCGTACAGTGCGATGTTGATACATTGGCGGCTTGGGATGCTCTTGCTCCTTACGTTGAGTATTTGCATATCAAGGATGCTTTGGCAGACAAGCGCGTTGTTCGCGCAGGACACGGCATTGGTAACGTGGAAAAAATTATTAAAATGTACGCATCACAGGGTGGCACAGTTATGACACTTGAGCCACACCTGATGGAATTTTACGGTCTTGCTCAGTTGGAAAACGGCGAGAGCATGCACAAGGAGCCTGTATATAGCGACACAAATGTAGCATTTGATGCAGGCGCAGATGCCTTGAAGGTAATTCTTGATAAGCTTGGATTGGAGTATTGATATGAAATTAGGTGCACAGTTTTACACATTAAGAGAACAATGTCAGACACTTGAAGGACTTTCTGACTCCCTCAAAAAGGTTGCCGACATTGGCTACACCACGGTTCAGCTCTCGGGTGTTTGCTCCTATGAGCCTGAATGGATGAGAGACGAGCTTAAGAAAAACGGACTTGAATGTGTTCTTACCCACTGGAAGGCAGATGAAATTTTAGAGGACCCTGTGTCTGTAATTGAAAAGCACAGAACCTTTGGATGCAACAATATCGGTCTTGGCTGTATGCCAGGTGGTTGGGCAACTGAGGAAATGACACATAGCTTTATTGAAAAGTTTAAGGAGCCTGCAAAAATTATTGCCGAAAATGGGGCAAAGCTGTTTTTTCACAACCACCACTGCGAATTTATCAGATGTGCTGACGGCGAAATGATTTTCGACAAAATCATAAATGCCTTTGAGCCAAATGAGCTTAATTTCACCCTTGATACATATTGGGTACAGATGGGTGGCGGAAACCCTTGTGAGTGGCTTGAAAAGCTCAGCGGCAGGGTAGAGTGCATTCATTTGAAGGATTTACAAATGGTAGGTATGGAGCAGAGAATGGCGCCTATTGGTGCGGGCAGCTTGAATTTTGAAAAAATCGTAAAAGCGGCTGAGGCTGCAGGCACAAAATATGCTCTTGTGGAACAGGACAACTGCTACGGCAGAGATCCATTTGAATGCTTGAAGCAAAGCTATGAATATTTGAAATCTTTAGGACTTAAATGAGGTGCAAAATGGAAAAGATTAAACTTGGTATTATCGGTATGGGTAACATCGGTAATGTTCACGCAAACAACATTATTGATGGCAAATGCCCCGAAATTGAATTGACAGCGGCTTGTGATTTGAAGCCTGAAAAGCTTGAGGAATTGAAGAAAAAGAGCCCTGACACCGTTATGTTTGACGATGCGGAAAAAATGATGGATAGCGGTCTTATCAATGCGGTTTTGGTAGCTATTCCGCACTATGACCATCCTAAGTATGCTATAATGGCAATGAAAAAGGGACTTCACGTTATGGTGGAAAAGCCTGCGGGCGTTTACACAAAGCAGGTTCTTGAAATGAACGAGATTGCAAAGACCTGTGACGTGAAATTTGCTCTTATGATGAATCAGCGTACAAACTGCATTTACCGCAAAATGCGTGAGATTGTAAAGAGCGGTAAAATGGGCGCTATTAAGCGTACAAGCTGGATTATAACCAACTGGTATAGACCCCAAGCGTACTACGATAGCGGCGACTGGCGTGCAACCTGGAGCGGCGAGGGCGGCGGCGTTTTGCTTAACCAATGCCCACACAACCTTGACCTTTGGCAGTGGATTTGCGGTATGCCTGTAAAGGTAGAGGCAAAGCTCCACTACGGTAAGTGGCACAATATTGAGGTTGAGGATGATGTAACCGCGTATGTTGAATATGAAAACGGCGCAACAGGTACATTTATCACAACAACAGGTGATATCCCAGGTACAAACCGCTTTGAAATTACACTTGAGCACGGTAAGCTCATAGCTGAGGGTGACAAGCTTATGATGTGGAGAAGCGAAATCAGCGAGCCTGAATTTTCAAGAACAAACGAGGTTGCCTTTGCTTGGCCTGAAATTGTTGAGTCTGAGGTTGAAACCGATGGCAAGAACGAGCAGCACGCAGGCGTTATGAACGCATTTGCTGCCGCAATTTTGAGGGATGAGCCACTTGTAGCAGAGGGCGTTGAGGGCATTAACGGTCTTACAATCTCCAACGCAATGCACTTGTCATCATGGCTCGGCAAGGAAATCGAAATTGCAGCATTTGACCACGATAAATTCTATGAGCTTTTGATGGAAAGAGTTAAAACATCAAAGAGAAGAACAGAAGTAAGAGAAGTTAAGGTTGATATGAGTGCTTCTTTCGGAAAGGAGGAAAAGGATGAGGACCTTTATCTTAGGAACGGACTGGGGAGAGGATTGTGATGACTGCGTTGCGGTGCGAATTTTAGCCCGCGCCCACAAAAAAGGTGAAATCAATCTGGCAGGCATCGGAATTAACACATTGGTTGATGCTTCCGCTCCGTCCCTGTACAGATTTTTGGAAAAAGAGGGCTATGTGTGCCCAATCGGTGTTGACAAAAATTGCCCTCACCAAATAAGATACGTAACATACCAAAAGAGGTTAGCTGCAGAAACAGACAAAACAAATGACGATTTTGAGGATTCTGTTCGCTTGTATCGCAGACTTCTTGCAGAAAGTGACGGAGAGGTTGAAATCCTTGAGGTTGGATTTTTGCAGGTTATCGCAGGCGCGCTTATGAGCCAGCCTGACGATATTTCCGAAAAGAGCGGCTTAGAGCTTTTCCGCGAAAAGGTAAAGAAAATTTGGATTATGGGCGGAAAATGGGATCAGCAGGCAGGCGCTGAGTATAATCTTTGCAAATACCCATTTGCACAGGCGGCTTCACACGCATTTGTGTCAAACTGCCCTTGCCCAATCACCTTCCTTGGCTGGGAGGTTGGAAGCAATTTGCTCTCGGGCAATCTTTTGCCAAAGGACGATTTTCTCTATCTTACCTTGGCTGACCACGGCTCAGGTAACGGCAGAGAAAGCTGGGACCCAATGCTGGCGGTTTTGGCTCTTACCAACGATAACGAAAAGGCAGGCTACAAAACCGTGCGCGGCATAGCCACGGTTGACAATCACGGCTTGAACTACTTTCAAGAGGACGCAAACGGCAAGGACGAGTACGTTGTCAAAATGTATGATGACTCCTATTATTCCGACATTATCAACAATTTAATTGCATAAATAAAGCCGCACGGATGGCGTGATACTCTTAACGGAGTATCACGCCAGTTCTATTCGCCTGCGGCGAGGTCTATTGCACACAATTGCATTGTGTACGCAGTGATATTCGGCTGTCGCCGAGTGATATTTGCTTCGCAAGCTTTAAGGCGAATAGAATATCACTGTGAGGCAAAGCCGAACAATATCACTGCCCGAAGGGCAATATCACTCTTTGCGCAGCAAAGAATATCATTCACATATAAAGCAGAGAAGAGAGAGCCTCACGGAAATTTGTTTCCGCGTTACTCTCTCTTCTGTTTTTATCGCCATTTTCGCATTTGTTTAACAAATGCCTCTGGCTATGCCCATACCCTTATTTTATTTCTCCGATAAGAACATCACCCAATTTTCCGTGCGGCTTTTGTATATAGGCGGAGAGAGGGCAGACCTCTCCCTTATGGGCTTGTTCAAATTGAAAATGCTATTGCTGACTTGCATTGAGTAGTCAGCATTTATTAACACTACTCCAATCAATGGGAGCTTGTCCTGTGGACTTTAAAAACTCATTTGCCCTTGAAAAATGGCGGCATCCGAAAAAGCCGTTGTAGGCAGACAAGGGCGAGGGATGAACGCTTTCCAGCACCAAATGATGCTTGCTTGTGATAAATGCTTTTTTGCTTCGCGCGTTTCCGCCCCACAGCAAAAACACAATAGGCTTTTGGCTTTGGTTGAGCAGCTTAATAATATTGTCGGTAAATGTTGCCCAACCGATTTTTTGGTGGCTGTTTGCTTGCCCCTGGCGCACCGTCAAGGTGGCATTCAAAAGCAAAACACCTTGCTTTGCCCAGGAGCTTAAATCCCCGTGGCTTGGTATTTCCATACCGATGTCGTCGTAGAGCTCCTTGTAAATATTCACAAGGGAAGGTGGCACCTTGACTCCCTCTTGTACGGAAAAAGCAAGACCGTGGGCTTGACGTGGCTCGTGATAAGGGTCCTGACCCAAAATAACCACCTTTGTTTCGCTGAATGGAGTATACTTCAAGGCATTGAAAATATCGTGCATTGAGGGGTAAATAACCCTCGTTGAATATTCGCTCTTCAAAAACTGTCTGATTTGTAAATAGTAATCCTTTTGGAATTCGCTCTCTAAAAGCTCATCCCAATCGTTGCCTAAATGTACCATAAAATCACCTCACCTAAATGTTACCATTTTTCGCCTTTTTTGTCAATAAAATTTGTCTATTTACTTGAAATGGAAAATCTTATATGATATACTAGCTATGTAGTGTTGCTACAATTTTTTATCAAGGAGAATTAAAATGATAAGAGTAACAGTTTGGAACGAATATTGCCACGAGCAAGAGGAAGAAAGAATCAGAAAGGTTTACCCAAAGGGTATTCACTCCGCTATTGCAGAATTTCTTGGCACAAATGAAGATATACAGGTGACAACCGCAACCCTTTATGACGAGAACAAGCAGCTCCGTGAAAACGCAGGCATTACAGATGAATTGCTTGCTAACACAGACGTTATGTTCTGGTGGGGTCACGTAAGACACGGTGAAGTGCCTGACGAAATCGCAGTTAAGGTTAAGGAAGCGGTTCTTTCAGGCATGGGTATGGTTTTCCTTCACTCCGCCCACCACTCAAAGCCATTCAAGCTTTTGATGGGTACAACCTGTAACCTCGGCTGGAGAGAAAGCGACGATAAGGAAAGACTTTGGATTCTTGACCACAACCATCCGATTATGGCAGGTGTTGAGGGTAGATTTTTCGAGCTTGAGGCAGAGGAAACATACACAGAGCCATTTGGTATTCCCGACCCTGATAAGCTTCTTATGATTGGCTGGTACAACGGCGGTGAGGTTTTCCGTTCAGGCTGCGTATGGCACAGAGAAAACGGTAAGGTTTTCTACTTCCAGCCAGGTCACGAGTCTTATCCTACATTCTATAACCCAACAGTACAGAAGATTCTTACAAATGCGGCAAGATGGGCAGCTCCTGTTTGTCCAAGAATTCCGCTTGAATGTCCTTGGGTTGCAAGATTAGAGGAAAAATAATGATTAAATTCGGTATGATAGGTGTGGGCAAGATTTGCCAAGGCTGTCACTTGCCCGCTTATGATAAATTGACACAGTCAGGCGATGTTAAAATAGTTGCTCTTTGCGATATTAACAAGGAAAGACTTGAAGAGGTTGGCAAAAAGTACCCCGATGCTAAGCTCTATACTGACTATCGCGAAATGATAGACAACGAGGAGCTTGACGCGGTTGATATTTGCACTCCAAATAACATTCACTCTCAAGCGGCGGTTTACGCACTTGATAAGGGCTTGCACGTTATGTGTGAAAAGCCTGATGCGGTGAGCGTTTGCGAAGCTGAAAAAATGAAGGAAGCGGCAGAAAAAAGCGGCAAAACCTTAATGGTTATGAGGAATAACCGCTACCGCCCATCAACAAAGTTCTTGAAGCAATATATTGCCGAGGGTAAAATGGGTGATATTTACGCTGCGCGCTGCGGTTGGATTCGCCGCCGCGGTATTCCGGGCTGGGGCGGTTGGTTTACCGACAAGAAGCAGGCAGGCGGTGGACCTCTTATCGACTTGGGTGTTCACATTATCGACCTTACAATGTACTTGATGGGCAACGCAAAGCCTGTTACCGTTAGTGGCAGTACATATTGCAAATTCCCTCATACAAGCTATTCTAAAATGGATGTTGAGGACCTTGCCATGGGCTTCATCCGCTTTGACAACGGCGCGTGCTTGCAGATTGAATTTTCTTGGGCATCTAACATTGCGTGCGACCAAATGTTCGTTGAGCTTCGCGGTACAAAGGCAGGCTCAAGAATGTCAGGTATTGATAGGAAGTTTGAAATATTTACCGAGGAGTGCGGTGTTAACACATGCGTGCGCCCCGAGTTTGACGATTACAATTGCATGCCACACCACGAGGGGAATATTCGCCACTTTGTGGATGTTATTAATGGCAGAGCAGAGCCTGACTTTACACCTGAACAGGGTCTTAATATGGTTAAGATTTTGGAGGCGCTTTATAAGTCTGCTGAGCTCGGTCACGAAATCGAACTTTAATAAAATTAAAAAGGCTATTCCAAGAAGAATAGCCTTTTTTTGTTTAAATTTTCTTTTTAAAAAATGCCTTGTCAAACACCTTTAGAAGCAAGCTGAATAGATAAGCGAAAAGGAAGGAAAGAGCAAAGGCAAGGGCGGTAAATGCATATCTGTTCCATTGAATAGGAATTAAATGGGCAAGCAAATTCATAGGAATGCGCTGAATAATATAAATACTAAAGGAATGAACGCCTAACCAAGTTAAAATTTTGTTGTTAAAGGTAATCTTCATTGATATAAACACCCAAGAGAGGGTAAACAACAAGTTTCTGAAAATCGCTGTTGGTAGGAAGGAGCTTTTGTAGTAAATGGAAATCAGCACAAAAAGACCAATGGTAAGGGCGGTAATTCCTGCGTATATAAGATTGCTTGACTGCATAAGCCTGTCAATCTTGTCCTTGTAAAGTGAATATATAAGACCAAGGGGCAAACAGAAAATAGTGTCAAACCAATAAAATGCAAGCTCGTTTTTTGCAACAAAAATGTAACCCAAGCACAAAAGAACAACACCTGCTATGGCAATTAGCGGTCTTTTTCCAAAAAGCTTGAACATAAAGAAAACGAACAAATACAAAAGCAGGGTGCAAAAAACGTACCAGTTGGAATTTCTGATAGACGAAATTCCAATGAAGGACTGCATCAAACGGCTAAATGCTATGTGGTCACCTAAAAGCACCTCGCACATAAACCAATAAAACAAAATTGCAATATCAAAATGGAATAGGGTTTTCAAAAATCTTGTTTCCAAAAAGCTGTCAAAATAGGCGGGCTTCTTTTTTATTCCTTCCATAATTCCATAGCCGGAATAGAACAAAAACAATGTTACAATGGTTTGCCCAAGAAAGTTGGTAATGCTGACGTATGACGAGTCCAAAAAGAAGTCGCCAAAGCTGATATAACCCTTGACATGGGAAAATAAAACGAGTATGGCGAAAATGCCTCTGACAGCTGTTGTGCCCTCAACACTCAAATACTGTGAATCAAAGCTAACAATGCGCACTTTGCATTTGTATAGCATAATTGCAAAAAGCAAAATGAAAAAAACAATCATAAAAAACACTCCTTATCTTTAAATTATGATATCACAAACCTTTGCATAATTCAAGTAAATACTTGATTTTTACTTTATAAGGTGGTAAAATAAGGAAAAGCATTTAAGGAGGCTTATATGGGAGTTGTAGTAGGAATAGACATTGGCGGAAGCACCACAAAAATCGTGGGCTTTGACGAGAAAAAGAATTTGATACACCCTATGTTTGTAACGGCGGATGACCCAATCACATCTATTTACGGTGCATTCGGTAAGTTCACTGATACTAACAATCTGGGACTTTCTGACATTGAAAAGGTTATGATTACAGGCGTTGGCGCATCCTTCTTTAATAAGCCAATTTATAATCTTAAATGTGAGCATACTCCCGAGTTCAAAAGCATTGGCTTGGGCGGTCTTTACCTCTCTGAATTTGACGAGGCAATTATAGTCAGCTTAGGTACAGGTACAGCTCTTGTTCACGCCAAAAACGGACACGCCCCCGAGTATTTGGGCGGTACAGGCGTTGGTGGCGGTACTCTCGTGGGCCTTTCCAAAAAGATTTTGGGAGTTAACAAGGTGGAAACAGTTGATGAGCTTGCGCGCCTCGGTAACATTGAAAATATTGACTTGAAAATCAAGGACATTTCCAAAAAGGATATTGGTCTTAGCAGCCATATGACCGCGGCTAACTTTGCAAACATCAGTGAAACCGCAACGCAAAATGACTTTGCCTTGGGTCTTATCAATATGGTGTTTGAAACCGTTGGTATGGTGGCTTACTTTGCATCAAAGCCCTATGGACTCCGTGATATTGTACTAACAGGCAATTTGACACAAATTTCACAAGCACCAGAAATTTTTGATAATTTGAACAAAATGTTCAATATGAACTTTGTAATTCCCGAAAATGCACAGTTCAGCACAGTTATCGGTGCTGCCCTTTCCTCATTTGAAAAATGATAAAAAGGCTTGAAGAAATCAACACCCGTCGCGGGAAAAATGGGCAATTTCTCACATTTGTCGCATCGTATCTTAATAACTGTCCAACCCTTGTGACAAACGAGATAATTAGCAACATAACAGACGGAGAAAAAAGTCGGGATGAGCGCGCATTCGCCTCATTTCTTGCCAATGTTTTTTCTGAAAACGAGGATGAAATAAGGTGGCTTGAAAGAGAATATCTTTTAAGAGCAGTAAAAAAATTAGACCCTTCAAAATACAGTCAAAATCCTTATTTTCTAAATATTAAGGTTCCAAGCATCAAGGAGAATAATTGGGAATTTGGCTATCAAAGCTACGCGCCGTACGAGGGCTTTATCTATCGCGACATAGAGTGTGTGGGTGACTATTTGGAAATTCCGCAAATAGGCTTTTTTGAGGAAAAATTCACCTTTCCAACCGTTTACGAAAACGGACAGGAATGGATGGCAATTAAGCCAAATGAAATTGAAACAATGGCAGAGCCAATTGAAAAGGCGCGGGGGAGTGTCTTAGTTTACGGTCTTGGCATTGGTTATTTTGCCTATATGGTCAGCCAAAAGGACTCTGTTTCTTCCGTTACTGTTGTTGAGCGCGACGAAAATGTTATAGCTCTTTTCAAAAAGCATATTTTGCCTCAATTTCAAAACAAGCACAAAATCAAGGTTATCAAAGGTGATGCCTTCGAATATGCTAAAAAAGAGATGAAAAACGGTGGCTTTAATTACGTGTTTTGCGACCTGTGGCACGACGTGTCAGACGGTGTTGACCTTTACGTTAAAATGAAAAAATATGAAGCCCTGTGTCCGAATTGCGTGTTTGAATATTGGATAGAGAGGTCAATTTTGTCAAGCATCCGTTGGTCAGTTTTCGACGGCATATATGCAAAAGCCAAAAGAGGCGAAATGTCTATGTCGAGGGGCGAGCTTGAAGCCTGCCTTTCCGACAGCTATCTTCGTCAATTTGTTAAGTTCATATAATGTGGGTATTCCCCACAAAATCTACCCGTAGCCCAGCTGGATAGAGCAACAGACTCCGACTCTGTAGGTCGTAGGTTCAAATCCTATCGGGTAGGCCAAAAATTCGACAAGTTTCGACTTGTCGAATTTTTTATCCATTGCGAAAGCAATGGTATATCATCACGACGCAGTCGTGTATATCATCACCGAAGGTGTATATCATCAGCCGCAGGCTGTATCTTATTTCGCAATGATGATATACAACGGCAAGCCGTTGATGATATACGATGCTCCGCATCAATGATATACACGGCTCTGCCGTGATTAGAAGCACACGAGTTCAAATCCATACTGAAAAACGAAAAATATCTTTTTTATCTTCTTTTTTCAATAAAGCGGTAAGCCAAGGCTTGCCGTTTTTTCTTTTTGCTTGTAGGTTATAGCCACGTAGAAATATATAAATTATTTTCAAAAAATATTGCACTTGTAATTCGCCTGTGCTATAATAAAACCAAGTATATATTATTGCAGGCGCGCCTGCGGACGAGAAAAGGAGAAACAGTATGTTATCTGACATCGAAATTGCACAGGGTGCAACTCTCAAAAGAATTGACGAAATTGCAAATCAAATCGGTCTTTTGCCTGAGGAATATGAGCCATACGGTCACTACAAGGCAAAAATTACAGACGCATTTTTAAACAGAATGGCTGACAAGCCAAACGGCAAACTCATTCTTGTTACCGCCATCAACCCAACACCGGCAGGCGAGGGCAAGACAACCACATCCGTTGGTCTTGGCATGGCTATGAACAAGATTGGCAAAAAGACAGTTATCGCCCTTCGTGAGCCATCTCTTGGTCCTGTTTTCGGTGTTAAGGGCGGTGCGGCAGGCGGCGGCTACTCACAGGTTTTGCCAATGGAGGACATCAACCTTCACTTCACAGGTGACTTCCACGCCATCACAACCGCAAACAATTTGCTCTCCGCTGTGATTGACAACCATATTCAGCAGGGCAACGTGCTTGGTATCGACCAACGCAGAATTTTGTTCCCACGTGTTCTTGATATGAATGACAGAGCCCTTCGTAACGTAGTTGTTGGCTTGGGCACAAAGGTTGACGGTGTTCCGAGAGAGGACCACTTTATGATTACAGTTGCCAGCGAAATTATGGCAATCCTTTGCCTTTCCGAATCTCTTGACGATTTGAAATCTCGCCTTGGCAAAATCCTTGTTGCATATAAGTATGACGGCTCACCTGTTTACTGCCGTGACCTTGGTGTTAACGGTGCTATGGCGGCTGTGCTCAAGGATGCGTTGAAGCCAAACCTTGTGCAGACCATTGAAAACACACCTGCACTTATTCACGGTGGCCCATTTGCAAATATTGCTCACGGCTGTAACTCTGTTCGTGCAACAAAGCTCGCCTTGAAGCTTGCTGACTATACAGTTACCGAGGCTGGCTTCGGTGCTGACCTTGGTGCTGAAAAGTTCTTTGACATCAAGTGCCGCTTTGCAGGGCTCAAGCCTGCGTGCGTTGTTCTTGTTGCAACTGTTCGTGCTCTTAAATATAACGGTGGTGTTGCCAAGGCTGACCTTGTAAACGAAAATCTTGAAGCACTCAAAAAGGGTGCTGTTAACCTTGAAGCACATATTGACAACCTTCAAAAGTACGGTGTACCTGTTGTTGTTGCTATTAACCGCTTCGGCACAGACACAGAGGCTGAGCTAAAGGCTGTTGAGGAAATGTGTATCGCCAAGGGCGCAGACTTTGCCTTGTCCGACGTGTTTGCTCGCGGCGGCGACGGTGGTATTGAGCTTGCAAACAAGGTTGTTGCAGCTTGCGAAAAGGAAAGCAATTTCCACGTTCTTTACCCTGACGAAATGTCCATCAAGGACAAAATTATAACAGTAGCAAAGGAAATCTACGGTGCAGGCGACGTTAAGTTTGACGCGGCAGTATCAAAGGCGATCGCAGAGTTTGAGGCTCTTGACCCTGAGTATTCCAAGTTCCCTGTTTGTATGGCAAAGACACAGTATTCCTTGTCCGATGACCAGACAAAGCTTGGCAGACCAACAGGATTTACCTTGACTGTTCGCGAGGTTAAGCTCTCTGCGGGCGCAGGCTTCATAGTTGCCTTGACAGGCTCAATTATGACAATGCCGGGTCTTCCCAAGGCTCCTGCGGCACTCAAAATAGATGTTGATAATGACGGAAAGATAACAGGACTATTCTAATATGATAAAGGAATTTCATACAGTAAGTGTGGAAGAAACCGAAATGGTAGGACAAGAGCTTGCTCTGACCCTTGATAAGAGCAAGCCTGCCTTCATTGCTATGTATGGGGATTTGGGCGTGGGTAAAACCGCATTTGTTCGCGGTCTTGCGTCTGTTTTAGCGCCAAGTGCGAGAGTGAAAAGCCCTACCTACACGGTTGTTAACAGATATGATGGGGAAATCATACCCCTTTACCACCTGGACGTATATCGCATTGAGGACGAGGACGGTTTATATTCAATCGGCTTTGACGACTATGTGCAAAACGGAATTTGCGTGGTAGAGTGGAGTGAAAACATTCCCGATTCAATCCCTTCTGATGCCATTTTGGTATCAATTGAAAAAGAGGGCGAAAATTTCGAAAAGAGAAAGATAACAATAGAGGTGAAGGAATGAAAATTTTAGCATTGGATTCAACCGCCAACACCTCAACCGTTGCGGTTTTGGAAAATGACAGGCTTTTGTCCCTGTATACCGCAAATACAAAAAACACACATAGCGAAACGCTTTTGCCTATGGTGAAAAGTGTGCTTTCAGCTCTTAATCTTACAGTTGACCAAATAGATGCCTTTGCCGTTTCTGAGGGCCCCGGCTCATTCACAGGTGTGCGCATTGGCGTTGCCACTGTTAAGGGACTTGCCTTTGGCAAGGAGAAAAAGTGCGTGGGAGTATCTACAATTGAGGCGCTTGCCGCTAATTTGGAGGGATTTGAGGGCATAGTGTGTCCTATTATGAACGCCCGCCGCGGTCAGGTATATACAGGCGCGTTCTTGAATGGTGCGCGCATACTTGACGACCAGTGTATGATGCTTTGCGACCTTATTCCCATTCTTGAAGGGTACGGTGCGCCTATCTATTTTGTGGGCGACGGCTACTTGCTAATTGAGGGAATGGACAATGCAAGCTTTAGGCACACCCCTGAGATGCTGAGGTATCAAAATGCATATTCTGTGGGTAAAATAGCATACAGGAAGCTACAAAACGGTGAGTTTACCACTGACGAGGGCTTGCGTGTGGAATATTTGAGAAAGCCACAGGCAGAGCGCGAAAGAGAAGAAAGATTGGAAAGGGAAGGTAAGAATGAATAAGCCAATTTTAGTTGCCTGCGACCATGCGGCACTTGATATGAAAAAAGAGGTTATTAAGCATTTGGAGGAGCAGGGCTACATCTGTGTGGACTTCGGCACTCACACAAATGCAAGCTGTAACTACCCCGATTATGCGGAAAAGGTATGCAAGGCTATCAATGACGGTGAGGGCGATATGGGTATCCTTATTTGCGGCACAGGCATCGGTATGTCTATGGCGGCAAATAAGTGCCGCGGCATTCGTGCGGCTCTTTGCTCTGACACATTTTCTGCAAGATTTACAAGGCTTCACAATAACGCAAACGTGCTTTGCATGGGCGCGCGCGTGGTAGGAGCTGGCTTGGCTTGCGATATTGCAGATGTCTTTGTTAAAACAGGCTTTGAGGGAGGCAGACACCAGACAAGAATTGATATGGTGATGGCTCTTGAAGATAAAAGATAATTAATTTAAGGAGAACATAAAATGAAGAAGGTTTATTTTATCACAGGTAGCCAGGATTTGTATGGCGAGGAGTGCTTGCAGAATGTTGCAAAGGACTCAAAGACTATTGCAAAGTATCTCGACAAGAAAATTGATGGCGTTAAAATTGAGTATATCGGCATTGTAAGAGACGAGTTTAGCTGCGTTGAGCTTTGCAAAAAGGCAACAAACGACCCAGACTGTATCGCTGTTATCACTTGGATGCATACATTCAGCCCTGCAAAAATGTGGATCAAGGGTCTTCAGCTTTTGAAAAAGCCCCTTTTGCACTTCCATACGCAGGCAAATGAAAAGCTCCCATATGATGAAATTGATATGGACTTTATGAACCTTAACCAAACTGCGCACGGCGGACGTGAGTACGGCTTTATGTGTACCCGTCTTGGGGTTAAGCGCGAGGTTGTTGTTGGCTACTACAAGCACGAGGATGTTATTGAGAAGATTAAGAAATTCCTTGATGTTGCAAGAGCTGTTGACTTTTCCAAGAACCTCAATGTTGCTATGTTCGGCAGCAATATGAGAGAGGTTTCCGTAACTGACGGTGACAGAGTTGAAAGCCAAATCAAGTACGGCTGGAACGTAAATTACTACGGTATTGGCGATCTTGTTGCACTTGTAAATGACGTAACTGATGCAGAGCTTGATGCTAAAATGGCAGAATACAAAGAGCTTTACATAATGAACACAGACAATTTGGACGCAGTTAAGGAGCAGGCTAAGTACGAAATCGCACTTGACAAGTTCTTGACCGCGGGCAATTTTGGTGCATATACAGACACATTCCAGGATCTTCACGGTATGAAGCAGCTCCCAGGCTTGGCAACACAGAGAATGATGGCAAAGGGCATCGGCTTTGGCGCAGAGGGTGACTATAAGACCGCGGCTCTTAACGCTATTTTCTGTGAAATGGCAAAGGGCAGAAAAGGCTCAACAGGCTTTATGGAGGACTATACCTACGACTTTACAAGGGGCGACGAAATGGTTCTCGGCTCTCATATGCTTGAGGTTTCTCCTGATTTTGCATCCACACAGCCAAAGATTGAGGTTCATCATCTTGGTATCGGCGGCAAGGAGCCACCTGCAAGACTTGTATTTGACGGTGTAGAGGGCGATGCTGTTGCTGTTTGTATGATCGATATGGGTGACCGCTTCCGTCTTATTTGCGCAGCTATTGAGCTTGTTAAGCAGCCTAAGCCAATGCCAAAGCTTCCTGTTGCAAGAATTATGTGGAAGCTGAAGCCTGACCACGCAAAGGGTGCGGCAGCTTGGATTTATGCAGGTGGCGCACACCATACAGTTGTGTCCAGCGCTTTGACAGTTGACGATGTTCGCTTGTTTGCAAAGCTCACAGATACAGAGCTTGTTGTAATTGACGAAAACACAGACCTTAATAAGCTGGAAAACGAGCTTCAGATGCTTGACCTTTTGGCTAAGCTTAAATAAATATATAAGGAAGAAATTCTTGAAATTTTGAGCTTGATTGCTCTTTTAAAAAAGTGCAAAATTAAAAAATAAATGCCCTTTTGCTGAAAAGCAAGGGGCATTTTTTAACTGGCTTGAGTGAATATTTATAATTGAATATTCAAAAAAATATTCATTTTTAATTGTCACTTTTCAACAAATTGGAACGGCTTTAAAAACCGCATATAATGAAAATAAAAAATATTTTGAAAAGGTACTTGACAAACAGCGAATAAAGATATATAATACAATTCGTAAAAAATGAATAATATTTCATTCGGAGGAAAGTGAAATGGATAAGACAAAAATTAAAAAGGTAGTACTTGCATATTCGGGCGGACTTGACACATCAATTATTATTCCGTGGTTGAAGGAAAACTACAATAACTGTGAGGTTATCGCTGTCAGCGGTAACGTTGGTCAGGCAGACGAGCTTGAGGGCCTTGAGGAAAAGGCTATCAAGACAGGCGCTTCAAAGTGCTATATCGAGGATTTGACAGAGGAATTTGTTGACGATTATGTAATCCCAACAGTTAAGGCAGGCGCACTCTATGAGGAATATATGCTTGGCACATCCTTTGCACGTCCTGTAATCGCAAAGAGAATTGCAGAAATTGCAATTGCCGAGGGTGCTGATGCTATTTGCCACGGCTGTACAGGTAAGGGTAATGACCAGGTTCGTTTCGAGCTTACAATCAAGGCTTTTGCACCTGACATGCCAATCATCGCTCCTTGGAGAGAGTGGACAATCAAGTCCCGTGAGGAAGAAATTGAATACGCAGAGGCACACAACGTTCCTCTCAAGATTAACCGTGAAACTAACTACTCAAAGGATAAGAACCTTTGGCACTTGAGCCACGAGGGTCTTGACCTTGAGGATGCAGGCAATGAGCCACTTTACGAAAAGGAAGGCTTCCTTGAAATGGGCGTTTCCCCAATCAAGGCACCTGACGCTCCAACATATGTTGAGCTTGATTTTGTAGAGGGTACACCTGTTGCATTGAACGGTGAAAAGATGAGCGCAAAGAACATCATTCTTGAGCTTAACAAGCTTGGCGGCGCAAACGGTATCGGACTTCTTGACATTGTTGAAAACCGTTTGGTTGGTATGAAGTGCCGTGGTGTTTATGAAACTCCAGGTGGAGCTATTTTGTATGCTGCTCACAACTACCTTGAAACAATTTGTCTTGACAAAATGACAATGCACGAAAAGCAAAAGCTCTCCATCACCTTTGCAGAGCTTGTTTATAACGGTCAGTGGTTCACACCACTTCGCGAGGCTCTTTCTGCATTCGTTGACAAGACACAGGAAAACGTTACAGGTAAGGTAAGACTCAAGCTTTATAAGGGCAACATCATCAAGTCAGGCGTTTGGAGTGACTACTCCCTCTATTCTGAGGAAATTGCTACCTTCGGTGAGGACAATGTTTACAACCAGGCAGATTCTGCTGGATTTATTAACCTCTTTGGCTTGCCAATCAAGGTTCAGGCGCAGGTTAACGCAAAAAATAAGAAATAAGAATTAGCCTTCTCCAGCGGGAGAAGGGGGACCGCTTGCGGTGGATGAGGTGTTTCTCCCACCGCAAAAAGTCTTTTAAGAAAGGATATATGTTATGGACAAAATGTGGGCAGGAAGATTTGAAAAGGCACTGGACAAGCAGGCGGACGACTTTAACTCTTCCATTCATTTCGATTCTAAAATGTATAAGCAGGACATCCGCGGCTCACTTGAGCACGCACTTATGCTTTGCTCCTGCGGTATCTTAAACCAAACCGAATATGAAAAAATCACCGAGGGTCTTAACTCGATTTTGGATGACCTGAACAGCGGTGCGCTCGCATTTGATATGGATGCTGAGGACATTCATATGTTTGTTGAGGCAGAGCTTACAAAGCGCATAGGTGACTACGGCAAAAAGCTTCACACTGCAAGAAGCCGTAACGACCAGGTTGCTCTTGACCTTCGCCTTTATATGCGTGACGAGGCAAACAAAATCATTGACCTTTTGCGTCAGCTCGTTTCCGCAGTGAAGGATAAGGCAGAGGAAAATCAAGATGCAATTATGCCGGGCTATACTCACCTGCAAAGAGCTCAGCCAATTACCTTTGCTCAGCATTTGCTTGCATACTGTATGATGCTCCTTCGTGACATCACAAGAGTAGAGGATGCTCTTGCAAGGATGAACTATTCTCCTCTTGGCTCCTGTGCCTTGGCAGGCACCACCTACCCAACAGACAGAGATATGGTGGCAAGAAATCTTGGGTTTGACGGCATTACAATGAACTCCATCGACGGTGTTTCCGATAGAGACTATTGCATTGAGCTTGAAAGCGCATTTGCAACAATTATGATGCACCTGTCCCGCTTCAGTGAGGAAATTATACTTTGGTCAAGCTGGGAATTTAAGTTCGTTGAGCTTGACGACTCTTATACAACAGGCTCTTCAATTATGCCACAGAAGAAAAATCCCGATATGGCAGAGCTTGTCCGTGGTAAAACAGGCAGAGTTTACGGTGACTTGATGGCAACCCTTACAATGCTCAAGGGCATTCCCCTTGCATATAACAAGGATATGCAGGAGGACAAGGAGGCTATCTTTGATGCTACCGAAACTGTTATTAAGTGCTTAGAGGTGTTTATTCCAATGGTCAGAACCATGACACCTATTAAGGCAAATATGTACAAGGCAGCAGGCAAGGGCTTTATAAATGCAACGGATTTGGCTGACTATCTTACCAAGAAGGGTATGCCATTCAGAAGCGCTTATAAAATCGTTGGTACAATAGTTGGCGAGTGCATTAAAAAGGATATTACCCTTGACCAAATGGAGCTTTGCGACTATCGCGCACACTCCGATTTGTTTGAGGAAGACTTGTATAACGAAATTTCTCTTGAAAGTTGTGTTGCCAAGCGCATTTCGAGAGGCTCAACAGGCTACGCATCAGTGAAGGAGCAGCTTGCTTATGTGGAGGAAAAGCTGAAATGAAAAAGGTATTTATAGACGGCAAAGCAGGCACAACAGGCTTGCGCATAGAGGAAAGACTCAGCGGCCGTGACGATATTGAAATTGTTACAATTCCCGAGGAGTTAAGGAAGGACACAGCGGCAAAAAAGGAAATACTTAATTCTGTGGACGTTGCCTTTCTTTGCTTACCGGACGCGGCGGCTATGGAGTCTGTTAGCTTAATTGAAAACGAAAACGTAGTTGTTATTGATACATCCACCGCCCACAGAACAAATCCTGCTTGGGCATACGGCTTCCCTGAGCTTGGCACAGAATTTGAGGAGAAAATCAAAAATAGCCGGCGAATTGCAGTTCCGGGCTGTCACGCAAGCGGCTTTATTGCCCTTGTTTACCCACTTGTGAAAAACGGCATTATTTCAAAGGACGCGCTTTTGACCGCCACATCCTTGACAGGCTATTCGGGTGGAGGCAAGAAAATGATTGCCGACTATGAAGGTGACGAGCTTGATATGCTTTTGCAAGGCCCAAGACAGTATGGCTTGGCACAAAAGCATAAGCACTTGCCCGAGATGATGAAAATGACAGGGCTTGAAAATGCGCCTGTGTTCTGCCCCATTGTGGGTACATTCTATTCGGGAATGGAAGTGACTGTTCCTCTTTTCAAGAGCCAGCTTTTAAAGGGCGGTGTTGAGGAAATTAAGGAAATTTACAAAAATACATATAAGAGTAGCATTGTTTCCTTTGTTGAAGGGGACGACGAGGAGGGCTTTATGTCCGCTGTGAAAATGGAGGGCAAGGACTCAATGCAGATAGAGGTTTTTGGAAACGAGGATAGGATTTTGCTTGTTGCAAGATACGACAATCTCGGCAAGGGCGCATCGGGCGCGGCAGTTGAGTGCTTGAACATTGTTTTGGGCGCTGAAAAAACAAAAACCTTGGAAATTTAAGGAGAGAAAAATGAAAGTAATCAACGGTGGCGTGTGCGCCGCACAGGGCTTTTCTGCAAGCGGCATACACTGTGGCATACGCAAAAATAAAAGCAAGCGCGATTTAGCTCTTATTTATTCCGAAAAGAGAGCAGCTTGCGCATCTGTATATACAACAAACAAGGTTAAGGGCGCGCCCTTGACGGTTACAAAAAACAATATCAGTGACGGCTATGCACAGGCGGTTATCTGCAATAGCGGCAACGCCAACACATGTAACGCAAACGGCATTGAAATAGCAACCAAGACCTGTGAGCTTTTAGCCTCGGAGCTTAACATCAGCGCATCTGACGTTGTGGTGGCATCCACAGGCGTTATCGGTCAGCCTCTTGATATTAACCCTATCAAGGACGGTATTCCTGCTCTTGTTAAGGCGCTTGGCAATAATAGTGAGGAAGCGGCAGAGGGCATTATGACAACCGACACGCGCTTGAAGCAGATTGCGGTTAGCTTTGAGGTTGGCGGTGTAGAGTGCAAAATAGGCGGCATTGCCAAGGGTAGCGGTATGATTCACCCTAATATGGCAACTATGCTCGTGTTTATTACAACTGACTGTAATATCAGTCCTGAAATGCTTCAGACGGCACTTTCAAGCGACATTAAAAAGACCTTCAATATGGTTAGCGTTGATGGAGATACATCAACTAACGATATGGTGTCTGTTCTTGCAAACGGTATGGCAGGAAATAAGGAAATCACAGCACAGGGCGCGGATTTTGATGCATTTATGGCGGCTCTGAACACTGTTACCGTATATCTTTGTCAGAAAATTGCAGGTGACGGAGAGGGCGCTACAAAGCTTCTTGAGTGTGCCGTTAGCGGTGCATATGACGAGGAAAACGCAAAGATTATGGCAAAGAGTGTTATCTGCTCATCTCTTGTTAAAGCGGCTATGTTCGGCTCTGATGCCAACTGGGGACGTATTCTTTGCGCTATTGGATACAGCGGAGCAACCGTTGATGTAAATAAGGTTAAGGTTTCCTTCAAGTCACAAAAGGGCGAAATTGTCGTTTGCGAGAATGGTGCAGGTGTTGATTTTTCCGAGGAAATAGCAAAGGAAATTCTTTTGGAAAAGGAAATTACAATCAACGTGGAGCTTGGTGACGGAGATGGCACGGCTACCGCTTGGGGCTGTGACTTGACATATGATTACGTAAAAATAAACGGAGATTACAGAACATAATGGAAATTAAGGTTACTAACGCGCAAAGAGCTGAAATATTAACACAAGCTCTCCCTTATATAAAGAACTACTACGGCAAGACAATCGTTATCAAATACGGCGGAAATGCTATGATTAACGAAGCATTGAAGGAGCAGGTTATGGAGGACATTGTCCTTTTGCACCTTATCGGTGTCAATGTTGTTCTCGTTCATGGCGGCGGCCCTGAGATTACAGACACTCTTGCTAAAATCGGCAAGGAGTCCAAGTTTGTCGGTGGACTTCGTGTAACCGACAAGGAAACCGTTGACGTTGTTCAAATGGTTCTTGCAGGCAAAATCAACAAAACACTTGTTAATAAGCTGGAAATCAACGGCGGCAGAGCTATCGGTATTTCAGGCCTTGACGGACATATGATTAATGCGGAAATGAAAAACGAGGAGCTTGGCTATGTTGGTAAGATTACCGAGGTTGATGTTACCCCTATCAACGACTTGATTGAAAAGGGCTACATTCCTGTTGTTTCAACCATAGGCTGCGACGAAAATGGCAATGTATATAACATAAACGCAGATACTGCCGCTGCATTTATTGCAGGCAATATGAATGCGGAGCGCCTTATCACCATGACCGATATTGAGGGCATTTTGAGAGATAAAAATGACCCACATTCCGTTATTCCGGAAATTGATATTAAGGGCTGCTATGAGCTTTTTGAAACAGGCGTTATCGGTGGCGGTATGATACCTAAGGTGGAATGTTGTATTGACGCAATTCGTAAGGGTGTAAAAACAGTTACTATTCTTGACGGTCGCGTGCCTCACGCTCTCCTTATCGAAATGTTGACCGACGAGGGCGCAGGTACAATGGTTGTAGGGGAGCTTAACAAATGAGCATTAAGGAAATAGATAAGCAGTTTGTGGCAAATACCTATGCCCGCTTTGACTTGGAAATTGTACGCGGACAAGGCTCTTACGCGTATGACAGTGAGGGCAAGGAGTATATTGATTTGTCCTCGGGAATTGCGGTAAATACCTTTGGTATGTGCGACCCTGTGTTTATAAAAGCTGTTAATGAGCAATTAAACAAGGTGCAGCATACATCAAACCTTTACTATTCCGAGCCTTGCGCTCGCTTGGCGGAAATCCTTTGCACAAGAACAGGCGCGAAAAAGGTATTTTTCGGCAATTCGGGTGCTGAAGCAAATGAGTGCGCCATTAAGGTTGCACGTCTTTGGGGCGCTACAAACAAGGGCGAAAAGTATTACAATATAATCACACTTAAAAATAGCTTTCACGGTAGAACCCTGACTACCTTGTCAGCCACAGGGCAGGATGTTTTCCATAAATATTTCAACCCCTTGACTGAAGGCTTTTTATATGCGGAAGCAAATAATATAGAAAGTGTGGAGTCACTTTTGCTTGAAAATAAGTGCTGCGCCATTATGATGGAGCTTGTGCAGGGCGAGGGCGGTGTTATGCCGCTTTCACAGGATTTTGTCAAGGGAGTGTCGCTCCTTTGCAAAAAATACAATGTTTTGTTGGTTGTTGACGAGGTTCAGACAGGCAACGGCAGAACAGGCACGCTCTATGCATACGAGCAGTACGGCATCACCCCCGATGTGCTTTCAACCGCAAAGGGCTTAGGCGGTGGACTTCCAATCGGTGCTTGCTTGATGTTCCAGGGAGCAGACGAAATTTTGGGTGCAGGCTTGCACGGCTCGACCTTTGGCGGCAATCCTGTTGCCTGTGCAGGTGCTATTTCTGTTATCGAAAGAATAGATGAGGAGCTACTCACACAGGTCAAGGAAAAATCCAAATTTATCTTTGATGAGCTTTCAGGTGCAGAGGGTATTAGGAGTGTCAGCGGTCTTGGTCTTATGATAGGAATTGAAACCGAGGCAGATGCAGGCGCAGTTATTGCAAAATGTATGGAAAGAGGACTTTTGCCAATCAAGGCAAAGAACAAGGTGAGATTGTTGCCACCTCTTAATATTCCATTCGATTTACTTAAAAAGGCAGTTACAATCATTAAAGAGGCTGCAAAGGAGTGTGTACAATGAATTTAAAGGGCAGAGATTTTTTGAAGCTGCTTGACTTCACCCCCGAGGAAATCGGCGGTCTTATAGATTTAGCGGCTGAATTGAAGGCAAAGAAGAAAAACGGTGTTCCACACGCAGAGTGCTGTGGCAAGAACATCGCCTTGATATTTGAAAAGACAAGCACAAGAACCCGTTGTAGCTTTGAGGTTGCCGCTTATGACCTGGGTATGCACGCAACATACCTAGACCCAAAGGCATCTCAAATTGGCAAAAAGGAAAGCATTGCAGACACTGCTCGCGTTTTGTCCTCTATTTATGACGGTATTGAGTACCGCGGCTACGGACAGGAAATCGTTGAGGAGCTTGCAAAATATTCAAAGGTTCCTGTTTGGAACGGTCTTACAAACGAGTTCCACCCAACACAGATTTTGGCAGACTTTTTGACAATCAAGGAGCATTTTGGCTCTCTCAAGGGGATCAAGCTTGTTTATATGGGTGATGCTCGCTACAATATGGGTAACTCATTAATGGTAGGTGCGGCAAAAATGGGACTTGACTTTGTTGCCTGCGCTCCTAAAAAATATTTCCCTGACCAAGCATTAATTGAAAAGTGTCAGGAAATAGCAAAAGAAACAGGCGCAACTCTTGCATTCGAGGAAAATCCCGATGTTGCAGTTAAGGGCGCAAATGTTATATACACCGACGTGTGGGTTTCAATGGGTGAGCCTGTCGAGGTATGGCAGGAAAGAATTAACGACCTTGCCCCATATCAGGTGAACTCTGAGCTGATGGCAAAGGCAGACAAAAACGCAGTATTTATGCACTGCCTGCCTGCATACCATGATTTAAGAACCGAGGTTGGCTCAGAAATGGGCGCCAAGTTCAACCGCGACGCTATGGAAGTAACAGACGAGGTGTTCGAGTCCGAGCAGTCTATCGTGTTTGCAGAAGCAGAAAACAGGATGCACACCATTAAGGCTGTAATGTTGGCAACATTGTAATGTTGCCAACATTACAGCAGTGAAATTCGCCTATGGCGAGTGAAATTCTGCTGCGCAGAGTGAAATGATGCGGAGCAACGTGAAATTTTTTGCTACGCAAAAAGTGATAAAATTTGTAGGGCGGGGGCTTGTCTCCCGCCGTTATTAATATATTGTGCAATATTAACAAAATCTTAAAAAATCTTGGAAATATGTAACCTATGTAAGATAAAAACTGTCTTTATAAGTGAAGGACATAAAAGGAGGGGAATATTATGAAAAAGCTATTTATATTGATTTTGTCTTTCGTTTTTGTGATTATGCTTGTGTCTTGCGGGCAAGAACCAATCCCTGAGGGGGAATATTTATTGAGCGTTGAGACTGAAAGCCATGCGTTATATGAGCCGCTTAAGCGTTCCTATAAGGCGGGAGAGACTGTTATTGTAAAGACTGATCTTGTAACTGACACCGACGAATATGTTGAGCTAAACGGAGCAAAGCCCATTAGCTCAAGCGTTGTTAAAGACGAAAACGGAAGATATATATATAATCAGTACATATTTACTATGCCTGCCAAAAGCTCCCTGCTTGAAATCAAGTATAAGGAAGGCATGGGAATAGGCTATAACGTAACTCTTAATGACCCTGAGGGTTACATAATAAATCGTGTGGGCGGCATGAAAATGGCAGGGGAAACCTATGAAATTCACGCCAAAAGAAGGGATATAATAGTAAACATAAACGGCGAGCCTATTGCAAAAAATCCCGAAGCCGTAAAAAATAGTGACGGTGAAATTCTGTACTATATGTGGAGCTTTAAAATGCCAGAAGAGGATATTACTGTTAGCATATTGCGTTGGGAAACGCCGCCAATCGACAACTAAAACGAATATCGTTTCATATGTACAAATGAACAAATATAAAAACGAGGGGGATTTCCCTCGTTTTTGTATTGAAATGGTGTGAATGCTATGATATAATGAGCGTATAAAGCAAAAAGGAGATGGTTTTTTGAAAAAGAAGGTACTGATTATTTCAGCCGTGGCGGTGTTGGCAATAGTTATTGCAACAGGTCTTTTTTTGTATGTAACATCAAGCCGTACACATATGACCTTGTCACCGGACGTGTGCCAATATTATTTTGGGAAAACTCCTGAGGAATTTTGCAAAAACGACTACGGATATTTTAAGATTTATGATATCGATAAAAGCGAAGTGATGTTTTATATGTATTACGTAGATGCGAAGGTTAGTGATGACGGAAGCCTGATTTTAACAATGACGGATGAACAAATAAAAAGCTGGCGCGAAACGCAGACGTCAATAGAAGCGCTGTCAATCATTGGCATGGACACAGGCGCTGAATTTGACGAAAAGGCCAAAGAAAACTTTGAATTTGTTTTTGGTGATATTTCTGTTTATGAATATGATGTAGCAGAGGATTTTACAAGGGTTGTCACCAATATGCCGATTTCCGAATATCGAAAGCTGTTTAATGTAGGTTGCTTATTTATGCAGCTGACAAGCGGTGTACCAAGTGACCAAGCCAAATTTGAGTATGTAATTGTGAATGATGATGGAAAAGTTATTTTCCAGAAAACAAGTGATTACAGTACATTAATTGAAGAATATAAAGCTCAACAGGGTGGCAAATAGCCACCCTGCTTCTATTCAAAAACCACCGCTTAAAAATAAACGGTGGTTTTTATATTCGGTTAATTCTTTTTACCCTTGATTGCGTCCCAGTAGGCTTTTGCCGCTTGCTCGGTTTTATTGTTGCCGTACTCATAGTATTTTGCGCCCTTTAGGTCATCTGGTAAATACTGCTGCTCTACATAATCATTGGGGTAATCGTGTGGGTATTTATAGCCCTTGAAAAGAGGGGCTTGCAAATGCACAGGAGTTTCTTGTCCCTTGCCGTTTTTGATGTCCTCAGAGGCTCTTGCAATAGCCAAATAAGCGGTATTGGACTTTGGTGCAGTTGCTAGCATAATAGCGCAGTTGGCAAGGGGAATTCTTGCCTCTGGCAAGCCAAGCTCACGGGCGCTTTGACAAAGAGTATATGTAATTTGCGCCGCCTGTGGGTAAGCAAGCCCTATGTCCTCACTGGCAATAACCTGTAATCTTCTGCAGGCAGAAATAATATCGCCACCCTCAAGAAGTCTTGCAAGATAGAAAACTGCGCCGTCAGGGTCAGAGCCGCGGATAGACTTTTGTAGTCCTGAGAGCAAATTGTGATGCACATCACTGTCGCGGTCAAACATACCTGCGGAAACTGACGGAATAAATTCCCTTGCCACATCCTCGGTAATCTCGTTGTCACTTGCAAAGTATGCCCCCTCAAAAAGGGTAAGCGCGTGGCGCACATCTCCCCCAGCACAGGATGCTAAAAATTCAAGGGAAGAGTCAGATGCTACCTTGTTAAGTCCGTTTTCCTCATTAAGTACATCAAGAGCGCGCCTTAATACAGGGACAATTTCCTTTGCGCTCACATGCTTAAACTCAAACACAGAGCAACGGGAAATAAGAGCATCGTAAATTGCAAAATAAGGGTTTTCCGTAGTTGATGCAATTAAGGTAACACGGCCGTCCTCAATAAACTCCAAAAGAGATTGCTGCTGCTTTCTGTTAAAATACTGAATTTCGTCAAGATAAAGCAAAATGCCCTTTGACGAGAAAACGGAGTCCGCGTTGGCAATTACCGCCTTAACATCTGCCAAAGAGGCAGTAGTGGCGTTTAATTTAAAAAGCTCCATACCCGAATTTTTGGCAATGATGTTTGCAACCGTAGTCTTGCCTGTGCCGGGAGGGCCAAAAAATATCATATTTGAAATTCTGCCTGACCCAAGCATCCTTGTTATAACTCCGCGGGGAGAAACAAGATGGCTTTGTCCTGCAACCTCTGAAAAGGAGGTGGGGCGCAAAAGGTCAGCAATAGGCTTATTATTCATAAATACCTCGCTTAAATTTACTACCAAATATTGTATCATACAAAGGCATAAAAATCAATATAATAAGGAAAGAAAGAGGTGAGCAAATTGAATAATACAGAAAAAGTGAGCTACAAAAGGACAGTGAAGATACTGTGCGTGTTTTTTGTCCTATCGGTCATATCAGTAGCTATGGTTTATACCAAATTTGTACAAGGGGTCGAGGATTTTTGGAAGGATAAAGCAGAGGATGTATTAGTGCTTGAGGACGGGGTGCTGTCCGAGCTGATAGATTTGGATGCATATGTGCCAACAGACGAGCCACGAGAGATTGAGCTCGAGGAGTTAGCCCTTGAATATATGGAAAAACAAGGGGGAGTGTCTGTTTTTGAGGAAATTTTTACAAAATACATAGAGTAATATGGACAGCTTTGGCGATAAGCTCGGGGGCATAGCCCTCGTCTTGACGATGTTAGCACTGGGCACATCCCCTCATCCTGTGATTTTGGTGCTTTGCTATCTTATTCACGAGGTGGGGCATTTGGTGCTTTCCCGTGCCGTTGGCGCGAAAATGAAGAAGTTCAAAATAGGACCCTTGCACCTTAGCTTGTCATACGATTGCAACGGCTTGTCCTACGGCCGTGAAATGGCGGTGCAGGCAGGAGGGATACTTTTCAATCTTGCCTTTGGTGTATTAGTCGCTTTGATTCCCGCACTTAACTCAGAGGAGTGGAGCTTTTTTGCAGTATGCAATTTTTCCTTGGCGCTGATGAACCTGTACCCTGTGTCTATTCTTGACGGCGGCGGACTTTTGAAAAGCGCAATTTCTCTCATTTGGTCGGGGGACGTGGCTGAAAAGGTCACTCGTATAACCTCGTTTATCTTTGCAATTTTTATGTGGCTTGTTGCGGTATATTTGCAAATTGTCTTTGCCTCAAACTTTTCACTTTTTATAATTTCCGTTCTGCTTTTGATAGAGCTTTGCTTCTCGGTATAGAAAATGTGCGTACGCGTGTGCGCACATTTTTAAAATTTATTGAAAAAAGTATTGCACATTTAGTAATAATCTGCTATAATTCAATTGATTTATCGTTATTCGACAGGTAAAGACGATATCTGTCGGTATAGATCAAATCTATGAAAGAACGGGGAAAAAAATGAACGAAAAAAAGATCATTGAGCTTAAGGATGTAGCCAAGTCCTTTGACGGAGAAATGATTCTTGACCACATCAACCTTGATGTGCATGAAAAGGAATTTATGACCCTTTTGGGTCCTTCAGGCTGTGGTAAAACCACAACACTCCGCATTATTGCAGGCTTTGTTACACCGGACACAGGAGACGTGGTATTTAATGGCGTTAAAATCAACGATATACCTGCATACAAGCGTCACGTAAATACTGTATTCCAAAAATATGCGTTGTTTCCGCATCTTAATGTTTACGAGAACATTGCTTTTGCTCTTCGATTGAACAAGATATCAGAAGAAGAAATTTATGAGCGCGTTACTGAAATGCTTGAAATGGTAAACCTTAAGGGCTTTGAGAAGAGAGATGTTAATTTGCTCTCAGGCGGTCAGCAGCAAAGAGTTGCTATTGCTCGCGCACTTATTAACAAGCCGAAGGTTTTGTTGCTTGACGAGCCCTTGGGAGCCCTTGACTTGAAGCTCCGCAAGGATATGCAGAACGAGCTTAAAAACATTCAAAGAAAAACAGGCATTACCTTTATTTACGTTACCCACGACCAGGAGGAGGCACTTTCTATGTCCGACACCGTGGTTGTTATGGCAGACGGTAAAATTCAGCAGATTGGCACACCGACGGACATTTATAACGAGCCGGAAAATGCCTTCGTTGCCGACTTTATCGGTGAGAGTAACATTATCGACGGTATTATGCTTGATGATTATAAAGCTAAATTTTCCGGTCACGTGTTCGAGTGTCTTGACAAGGGATTTGAAAAGAACGAGCGCGTTGACGTTGTTGTTCGTCCTGAGGACGTTGACGTTGTATCCCCCGAAAAGGGTATGCTCACAGGCGTTGTAACATCCGTTACATTTAAAGGTGTGCATTACGAAATTATCGTTAACATCAATAATTTTAAATGGATGATTCAGTCAACGGACTATGTAGAGCCTAACCAGAAAATAGGTATTTACATAGAGCCTGATGCTATTCACATTATGAAGAGATCTGAATACTCAGGTAAGTTCGGTGACTACTCCTCATTCAGCGACGAGCTGGACAAGCTATCTGACGTAAACGAGGAGGAAGAATAAGAAAATGACAAAAAAGAGCTTTTTGCAGCGAGCTGCGGCAGCACCTCATATGGTGTGGGCTGTGCTCTTTATAATAGCTCCCTTGATTTTTGTTGTTTATTATGCGTTTACGGATAGCGAGGGCTCATTCACCTTTGAAAATATCGGCGAGCTTTTCCAAGCCGGCTACCTAGAGGTTTTTCTGCGTAGCTTGTGCTTTGCCTTTTTGGCAACTGTGCTTTGCCTGCTTATTGCTTATCCAATAGCATATTTTATGTCAAAGGCAAGTCCCGAGACTCAAAAGATTTTGATTATGCTTGTTATGCTTCCACAGTGGCTTAACTTCCTCATCCGTACATATTCTTGGATGGCACTTTTAGAGGATACAGGCATTATCAACTCAATTCTTGGCGTTTTCGGTCTTGAACCATTGCATATGATAAACACATCAGGGGCAGTTATTCTTGGTATGGTATATAATTACCTTCCGTATATGATAATCCCGCTTCATTCTGTAATCAGCAAAATTGATGTTCGCTTGCTTGAAGCAGCATCGGACCTTGGCTGTAGCCCATTTAGGGTTATTTACAGAGTTGTTTTCCCACTCAGTATATCAGGTGTTGTGTCTGGCGTTACAATGGTATTTGTTCCGTCAATCAGTACCTTCTATATTTCTCAAAAGCTTGGCGGCGGTAACTTTGACTTGATAGGTGATACTATCGAGCGTCAGTTCCAAACCGCTTATAACTATAACTTAGGCGCGGCTATGTCCTTCGTGCTTATGCTTATTATTCTTGCCAGCATGGCTATAATGAGCAGATATTCGGGAGAGGATGACGGAGGTGTGATAGTATGAAAAAGAGTAAGCTTTTCGGTAATATCTACACCGTTCTCATCTTCATTTTCCTGTATATGCCTATTGCGGTGCTTATTTTGTATTCCTTTAACGCATCCAACAGCACAAGCGAATTTACAGGCTTTTCACTCAAATGGTACGGTGAGCTTTTCAGCGATGCCGCTACCTTGAATGCCCTTAAAAATACACTTATTCTTGCTATAATTTCATCTCTTGCAGCCACAGTTATCGGTACTATGGCAGCATACGGAATTAACAAAATGCAGAATAAATACATCAAGGGCACAACTATGGCAGTTACCAAAATTCCTATGATAAACCCGGAAATCGTTGTTGGTATTTCAATGATGCTTCTGTTCGTTTTCGTGGGTGGAATGATAGGCGCAAAGTCAAGCCTTGGATTTGGCACAGTGCTTATTGCTCATATCACATTTAACCTGCCATATGTTATTTTGTCAGTGCTACCTAAGTTCAACCAAATGGACAAGTCCTTGCCCGAGGCGGCGCAGGACCTTGGCTGTACACCTTGGCAGTCATTTTTCAAGGTGGAGCTGCCTAACATTTTGCCGGGCATCGTGTCAGGCTTGATTATGGCATTTACCTTGTCACTTGACGACTTTGTTATCAGCTATTTTACAATTGGCTCAGGCTTTGAAACTCTGCCGATTCGTATTTATTCAATGACTAAAAAGCGCGTAACCCCCGATATGTACGCTCTTTCCACACTTATTTTTGTGTCAATTCTTGTTCTTCTTTTGGTGTCTAATCTTGTGTCCGACAAGAACAGAGAAAAGATGTCCAAAAAGGCAAAGAAGATTACCAAAATTGTGGTAGGCTCACTTTTCGGTGTTATTGCGGTTATTACAATTATTGTATTTATTTTCTCTGCAAGCACAGAAACACTTACCCTTAATGTTTATAACTGGGGCGAGTATATTTCCGACGGTGGCGAGGACTCACTTGACGTTAACCAAGCCTTTGAGGAATACTACGAAAAGTGGTATTATGACAAGTACGGCAAAGAGGTTAAGGTCAATGTGAACTACACCACATATGCAAGCAACGAGGACTTGTATGCTAAAATGAAGAGCGGTGCGGCGGACTATGATATTATCATTCCGTCTGACTATATGATAGAAAGGCTGAAGAAGGAAGGACTTATTCAAGCCTTGGATCTTAGCAAAATTCCAAGCTATGACAATATCAAGGACGAGTTTAAAAATCCGTTCTACGATAACGGTGAGGAAAAATATACCGCTATGTACACCTACGGTGTTATTGGTATCGTTTATAACAGTGAAAAGCTTGACCCTGCTGATCTTGAAAAAATCGAGAATGGAGAAGCAGGCTGGGAGCTTTTGTGGGACGAGAAATACAAGGGTCAAATCCTTCAGTTTAACAACCCACGAGATGCCCTCGGTACAGCTATGTACGCCCTTGGCATTGATGTGAACAATGCAACAGAGGAAGAATGGCAACAGGCTTACGAGTATTTGAAGAAGCAAAAGCCACTTGTGCAAAGCTACGTTATGGATGAGATTTTCAATAAGATGGAGGGCGGCGAGGCTACCTTGGCGGCTTACTATGCGGGAGATTGCTTGTCTATGATGGAGAATAACGAAAGCCTCGGCTTCTATTATCCTAAGAAGGACGGCAAGATTGTTACCAATATGTTTGCCGATGCTATGTGTATTCCAAGTAGCTCAACAAATACAGAGCTTGCTCACGCATATATTAACTTTATGCTGAGCGAGGAGGCTGCGGTTGCCAATGCGGAGTATATCTATTACGCATCCCCAAACAAGGCAGTTCTTGAAAGCGAGGAGTACCTTGACTATATGGGCGAGGACTTCGATGTTATATATGACAGTGAGCTTGAGGAAAACCTTGAATATATGTTCAACACCTACGCATACAGGGATCTTGACGACTCAACACGTAAGCTTCTCAACAGCAAGTGGGAGGAATTAAAGGTGGATTCCGAATCCTTTGGCGGCGGTATCTACATTGTTTGCGGTGTTATAGCTGCTGCTATTGTTGGCTTCCTTGTTTATTGCTATATCATCAAGCGCAAAAGACGTAAGCTTTATTGGAATAAAAAAGTTTAAAATAAAAAATCGGGAATTCAAAAAATTCCCGATTTTTTATTTGCCTCATTAATTAAAAGTAAAACGAGTGGTTACCGATTTTTGCATAAAGAGGTCTGTTTTTTACAACCCAGGAGTTTGGCACCAAGGATGCGTTTACAAAGTATAAAATGTCCTTGTTGACTGTATAACCCTCTAAGCATATTTTAGCTGCTACCACGCTTGATGCATTAGGCGACTTATAGATTGTGCCGTTAGCGGTAGGACTGAACTGAGTGCCGTTTTTCTTGTCAAAAATAACACCGTAAATGGTATTTGGGAAATACGAATGTCTGACACGGTTCAGAACAACATTACCAACAGCAATTTTGCCACGGAGTGGCTCAGCGCCGCTTTCTGCATAGATTATGCGGGAAAGCCAATACACCTCGTCCTCACGATAGAACTTATCGCCTGACAAAATGCCGCCGCTTCCTCTTGTTAAATAAAATGAGGATGTGTTGTCATCCCATTTTATCCTTGCATCAAATGCCTTTGCAAGAAGCAAAACAGGTGCGTACATAACGCCGCTTCTCATATAAACAGGGCTCTCTGTGTAAAGATATCTGCCGTTTGCTACTATGTAGTTTTGCCCGTCCGTCGCTGTCATTGTCAGCTTGTCGGTTTTAACCGTCAAGGTTCTTGTGGAGTAGTCATACTTAACAGATGCGCCTGAGTACATAGAGGTGGAAAACTTGCGTATAGCCACAAAGGTTGTGTTGTCCTTTACGTTAACTCCGCCCCAAAATCTTGACCCATCAATATGCACGCCAACGCTGGCACGCGGCTCAACCGCCAAGGATGTCAGTGAGAAGCAAGAGAGCATAATTGCAAAAAACAGTACAAATGACAATACTCTTTTTGTCTTAATAAGCATTCTAATAATCACATTCCTTTCTTTAGATTTATGCTCTGTCACAGCATAGAGTTTTCGTAAATGCATAGCAATTACACAATAATTGTACCATTAAGAAAATTTTAAATCAAGGAACAATATTTACCAAGGAATATGATGGAAGAAAATCGCTTATTTTTCAAAAAAGTCCTGCCACGTGTTGGTATTTTAGGTAAAGCCGCCTAAGCTGCGCTTTTAATTTTCTTCTTTGAAAACCCCTTGACCTTGCACAAAAGCGTGTATATCAAAAGGTATAAGGCAACGGATAAAGCAATTTGCGCAAACACAAGAGCGCGGCCATTGAAAAGGGAAAGGACGTAAGAGGAAAATGCTTTTGTATCAAGCAATATGCGGGAAATAACAGTTGACGCAATAATGCTTGCAAGGGGGATGAAAACCCAGCTTAAAATATTGGTTTTTATTTTTGTGATTGACAAAAGCTTTGTAACACTCAATGCTGTGTTAAACAGCTCCATCAAAAAAATAACCGCCACATAGCCCTTGATTCCCATAGACGGCAAAAGCGTGACCACAAGAATAACGCTCATAAAAGCATCTGCTATATTGACACGCATAGTGTATAGCTGCTCGCCCAAGCCCTTTAGCATAGCATCCACCGCACTGTCAAGGTACATTATTGGAATGAGAGGAGCGAGTAGCCTTATAAATTCCGAGGACTCGCTGTTATTGTAAATCAGTGTGCCAAGCTCACCCGAGAAGCAAACAAAAATACCGCCAACACCTATGGCAAACAAAAGAGTGAAGCGGAAAACCCTTGTCACAATGCTTTGAATTCGACCGTTGTCGCCCTTTTCCTGGGCGCTTGAAAGCTCAGGAATTAAAAGCGAGGCAAATGCGGTAAGAACAGCAGATGGAAATAGCAAAATAGGGAAAACCATACCGTGCAAAACACCGTAAGAGGCAAGGGCCTCTGAGGCAGAGGAGCCGCTTTTTTTAAGTCCCCAGGGAATAGCCAAATGCTCAATTGTCAAAAGCGCGGAGCGCACATAGGTGCTGATTGCCACAGGCAAAGCTATGGAAACAATAGAGGCGCGCTCACTGTGTGTGTCGCCTTCGCCACTTATGTCTTTGTTCTGCTTTTTTCCAAAGATGCAAAAAATGCTTTGGGGAGTGTGGGCGCTTTTCTCGTTAGTTGTGTGCTTAAACCTTTCGTTTCTGTGGATTTTCCTGTCAAAGAAAAAGAGAGTGGCGGAAATGATAACGCATACCGCTTCGCTAACAGCACCGCCTGCAACAACCGCAATGCAGGCAAACTCTAAGCCGAAAGGGCCTATTAAAATCAAAAGCGCAGATACCACTGTTATTTTTGCGGCTTGCTCACATATTTGCACAATTACGTTTTTATATACCCGTCGCACCGCATTGAAATATCCGTTCAAGGCGCTTGATATAGAAATGGGGGTTAAGGTAAAGGCAAGTAATTTTAAGGACGAAACCGTGCGTGAGTCCCCAAGCGCGTAAGTGCCTATAACATTTGAGCCGAAGAACAAAAGCACGCTTGACAAAAGGGAGAAAAACAGACAGTAGAAAAGTGCGTTTCTCATTATTTTACGCACACGTCTGTCGGCTTTTTTGTCAAAATAGCTCTCGTTGCCGTATGGTAGAGCACCTGACACCAAGCGCACCACCGCCAAATTAATGCCCGAGGTTGCCAGTGTTATGGCAAAGCCGTAAACCGTGGTTGTCAGGTTCAGAAGTCCCATGCCTTGTGCCCCTACCTTAGAGGAAACAAAGACGTTGAAGGCAACACCGACAGAGCGCATAAGAATGGCGGCACAGGAAAGTAACATACCATTTATAAAATACTGTTTAAATCTGTTAATATAAATCACCACACAATCAATAAATTATATGATGAAAAGGCAAAAAATAACCTTCCACCGAATAAAAGTGGAAGGTTGTTTTTTTGTTATTTAACGATAAGAGTTACAATTTCAAATGGCTTTACCTCAACTGTCACTGCGTTGTTCTTAACGGTGAGCTTTTTGAGCTTCTTTTCGCTCAGGTTGCCAAGATAAGCCTCGGTAATGTCAAAGCCGAATTTAACGGTTGTCCTTGAACGGGTGTTCTTGCAATCGTAAAGACGAACAACTGTTTCATCTCCGTATTCCGCTTCCTTAATTGCCTCAACAAGCACATTGTCACAGTCAACGGTAACAAGTGAATATTCATTTGGCATTTCGCCCTTACCCTCTGTCTTGAGAGCGGTCATAGGAAGATTCAAGTCGTAGGCATACTTAACTGTGTCAGATGATGCCAAGTTACCCTTGTGTGGCAAGAGAGAGTATGTGAGAATATGCTCGCCCTGGTCATTGTAGTTGCCCATATTGTCAGGGTTCCACGCAGAGGAGAGAATTGTCAAGCGCATATCTCCCTCGTGAATATCGTGGCCGTACTTGCAATCATTGAGCAAGGAAACACCGTAATCTCCCTCGGACAAGTCAGCATACTTGTGTGCGCAAACCTCAAACTTTGCCTGATCCCAAGAGGTATTGAAGTGTGTTGGACGCTCAATTGTACCAAACTGGATTTCGTAGCTTGCCTTGTCTGTGTTGATGTCCACAGGGAAGGAAACCTTTAAAATCTGTCTTTGCTGAACCCAATTGATCTTTGTTTCAAAGTCGATCTTTGGCATATCCTCGTAGAACCATACGGTTTGCTCAATTTCGCTCTCCATATGCTTCTTTTTGTAGTGGACACCTGTTCTTGCGCCATCAACTACTGTGTAAATATCGTATGCGCCCAAAACGTCATATTCCTTGTCATTTGCACTTCTCTGATATTCCCATGCATCATACTGTGTTGGGTAGTTTTCAAGAACAAACAGCCTGTTTGCCTTTGCGCCCTTCGTTATAACCTCGCGGTGATTTTTCTTGTCGTAGAGTGAAACAAGGTTGTAGTCCTTGTCAAACTTAGCAGTGTAGAACTTGGAGTAAAGCGTGTTACCCTTAACTTCAATTGTGTTTTTTGGCTCTGCCTTTTCGATAACAGTATAGCCCTTAGGCGGTACGTTTTTAACAAAAACACTCTTGCCGTCAATTGAAACTACGCTGGAGTTCTTAAATGAATGTGGGTTGAAAACAACATAGCCTGCTTGGCTAACATTGTCAGCAACATGCTTGAATGCCTGATTTCTGTATTTTGCAAAAAATTCCTTCAGCTCAGCATATTCGCGGTCACACTGCTCGTAAACCTCAGGGATTGAAGAGCCTGGGATAATATCGTGGAATTGGTTTGTGAGAAGTGTTTCCCAAGCCTTGTGCAATTCCTTTTTAGGGAACTTAGCCACACGCATCTTGTCCATCATAACGCAAAGCGCCTCTGTGTCAAGAATTAAAAATTCGCACTGACGGTTGTTTCTCTTGTTCTTTGCAATGCCTGTGTATGTACCTCTGTGGAATTCCAAGTAAAGCTCGCCTCTCCAGGATGGCAAAAGCTCAGGCTTTTTGTTGATATTTTTCTTCAAATTCTTGAAAAAGCTTGATGCAGTGTCGATTTTTGCCTGTGCAAGACCCGGAACACCCTTGTCAGCTCTTCTCAATTTTTCAAGCATATCGTCAGTAGGTCCGCCACCGCCGTCACCAAAGCCAAATGTAACAATAGCTTCGTTTGAAAGGCCCTTTTGCTGGTATCTGTTCCAAGCACCGTCAACCACACAAAGATTGCTGTCTGGGCAATAGGAGCTGAACCTTTCAGGCACGCGACCCTTCTTTTCATCCTGCGCTGTCAAGAAGTGGGTGTCAATGCCTGTGCCGTCAAGACCGCACCACTTGAATGTGTCGTATGGCATAGTGTTGGTATCGTTCCAGCCAATCTTTGAGGTGACAAACCAGTCAACCTCGCTCTTGCGAAGAATCTGTGGCAAAGCCGCCGCATAACCGAAAACGTCAGGCAACCAAAGAATTTTGGACTCAATGCCAAACTCGTCACGGAAGAAGTTCTTGCCGTATTGCACCTGACGGACAAGGCTCTCACCTGAGGAAAGGTTACAGTCAGCCTCAACCCACATAGCGCCCTCGACTTCCCATCTGCCGGCTTTAATCATCTTCTTGATTTCCTCGTAAAGCTCAGGTGCTTCTTCCTTTACCATTTTGTAAAGAATAGCCTGAGAGGACATAAATTTATATTCAGGGTAGCGCTTCATAAGCTCAATTACAGTAGCAAAGGAGCGCTGTGCCTTTTCTCTTGTCTGTGCAACAGTCCAAAGCCACGCAATGTCAATGTGTGTGTGGCCGATACAAATGGACCTTATGTCCTGACTCTTGCAGAACTCACCGTAAAATTCCTTTTGCAAGAACGCATCAGCCTCTTTTACGGAAGCATAAAATTCGTCAGAGGGCATTTTGAGCATATTGAGCTTCTTAACCGCGCGCTCAAGAATGGTTGCTATGTTCTGATATTCGTAGGAATTTTCGTCAAGGAAGGAAAGCGCACCGAATGGCACATTTACATCGTAGTAGAATTTCTTCACATCAAGATTTTCTATAACAATGTTGGCATTTAAGCGAAGATGCTCTCTTGATGCCTCCATACCGGAATATGCGTAAAGCATAATTTCGTATTTGTCCTGTCCCGACAGTATAAGATATGTATGGTTAGTGTCAAGACCCTGTCTGATTTTGCCGTCAACGTAAGCGATAAACTGTGGGTTTGTTGCATCCCAACCTGAAATCTGAGTGGATAGCTCAAGCTTGAACTCGCCCCCATTCAAATGTGACGCGTCAACTGTGAATGCAAACCAAGCATGCATATCTCTTTCGTAGCCCCAGGTGTCATTTTCCCCAAAAGGAAGAAAATTATCTGTGCTTGGAAGAGTGCTGCCGCTCTTGTAGTCGCAAGGCATATATTTAATTCCTGTAACAGGGGTTTTGGAAACTGTTATCTGGTGCCAAAGCTTGTCAAGGACAACGCCGAGATTTTTAATAGTTTCTTGTATTGGCTTCATAGTAAACTCCTTTGAAATGTTGTTAAGAAAATTTTATCACAAACTAAAGAAAAAAGCAACAAAGTATTTGCATTTTTTACATAAATATGGTACACTAATTAGGTAAAAACCGTAAGGAGGACACAATGGAGGAGCTTTTACGCACACAAATGCTGCTTGGCAAGAAAAATGTAGATAAGCTATGGCAGAAGAGAGTGGTTGTTTTTGGCGTTGGCGGCGTTGGCGGCTATGCTTGTGAGGCACTGGCAAGAAGCGGGGTCGGTCAGATTGACTTGGTTGATAACGACAGGGTTTCCCTGTCAAATATAAACAGACAAATTATCGCCCTGCACTCCACTGTGGGCAGACCTAAGGTAGAGGTTATGAGGGAGCGCATTTGCGATATTAATCCGCAAATCAAGGTAAATGCATACAATATGCTTTTCACCAAGGAAAATTCGGCTGATTTTGATTTTTCCGCATATGACTATGTGGTGGATGCTATCGATATGGTGTCATCGAAAATTGAGCTTGTCCTTTGCTGTGAAAGGGCGGGCACTCCAATTATTGCCTCTATGGGTACAGGCAATAAACTGAACCCTTGCGCTTTCAAGGTCAGTGATATATACAAAACATCCGTTTGCCCTCTTGCCCGTGTTATGCGCACAGAGCTTAAAAAACGCGGTGTTAAAAGGCTAAAGGTTGTTTATTCCGAGGAAATACCTGCTATGCAGGAAACGGGAGAGGACGGCCGCCGTGTGCCTGCATCCTGTGCCTTTGTGCCCTCAGTGGCAGGCTTGATAATTGCGTCAGAGGTCATTAAGGACTTAGTTAAATAAATGCAGAATTGAAATGGAGATAATATGGAAAAGAGAATTGAAAAATTAAGAGCAAAATTCAGTGAGCTTGGCGTTGATGCCGTATATATTACCTCGCAGACAAACCACCGCTATTTTGCAAAAATGGACAACGGTGACGGCTCCTTGCTTATCACCCGTGAAAAAGCATACGCATTTGAGGATTTTCGTTATACGGAAATTGCAGAAAAGCTATTAGGCAAGGTATATACAGTTATAGACCCTAAAATGATTAGCGAAACTATAAATAGCTTGGGCATTTCCGTTCTTGGTATTGAGGACAGAGCCATGACCTTGTCCGCACACGAGGCGCTAAAGGCAAGGGTCACACCTACACTCAAGGGCATTGGTGGCGCAATTACCGATATGCGCGAGGTCAAGGACGAGTGGGAAATTGCAGAGGTTGCCAAGGCACAGGAGATAACAGATAAGGCGTTTGAGCATATTCTTGGCATAATTTCCACCGATATTACAGAAAATGATGTTGCGGCAGAGCTTGAATACTTTATGCGCAAAAACGGAGCAGAGGACAAGAGCTTTGAAACAATTTCCATAAACGGAGCAAAAACATCCTTGCCACACGGTGTACCGGGTAATGAAAAGCTTCAAAATGGCTTTTTGACAATGGATTTCGGCGCAACCGTCAACGGATACCATTCTGATATGACAAGAACTGTTTGCATCGGCAAGGCGGACCGCGAAATGAAAAAGCTTTACAACACCGTTCTTGAAGCGCAGCTGGCAGCTCTTGACTATTTGATGTCGGGCGGTGTTAGCACCAAGGAAGCGGACAAGATAGCAAGAGATATAATTTACAAGGATTACCAAGGATATTTCGGTCATTCCCTCGGTCACAGCGTTGGCTTGGAAATTCACGAAATGCCTGCCCTTTCTCCTAACTGTGACAGAATTTTGACGCCTGGCAACATAGTGACGGTTGAGCCTGGCATTTATATTCCATCAAAATACGGCACAAGAATTGAAGATTTGGTTGTAATTCGTGAAAATGGCATCACAAATCTCACAAAATCCCCTAAAGAACTCATAGAAATTTAACAAAATCGAAAAAAATTGTATTTACCTATTGCAATATTGAACTTTTTATAGTAAAATATCTGTGTAAAATTGTGCCCACGCGGCAAATGGACAATTTGTGGCGGATTTGTCCTACAAATACTTAACGCCAAGAAAAGGGAATTTTAAATGATTACAGCAGGTGATTTTAGAAACGGTGTTACCTTTGAAATGGAAGGTAAGGTATATCAGGTTATCGAGTTTCAGCACGTTAAGCCTGGTAAGGGTGCAGCTTTCGTAAGAACAAAGTACAGAGACGTTGTGTCCGGTGCTACACGTGAGGCTTCCTTCAACCCAACAGCAAAGTTTGAGACAGTATCTGTTGAGCGCAGAGAGCTTCAGTACCTCTACAACGACGGTGAGCTTTACTACTTTATGGACATGGAGTCCTACGAGCAGATGCCAGTTGACGCATCCAAGCTTGGTGACAACTTCAAGTTCGTAAAAGAGAACGAAATGTGCAAGCTTTCCTCTATCAAGGGTGAGGTTTTCGCAGTAGAACCACCAACATTCGTTGATCTCTACATCACAGAAACAGAGCCTGGCGTACGTGGCGATACAGCTACTAACGTTACAAAGGCAGCTACTCTTGAAACAGGTGCAGTTGTTAGAGTTCCAATCTTTATCAATGAGGGTGACCTTATCAGAATTGATACAAGAGTTGGCGAGTATCTTGAAAGAGTAAACAACAAATAATCAGACAATTTAAGGGGCTGGCTACTCAGCCCCATAAATTTAATAAAAATGTAAAGGAGTATTTGAAGATGGAAATGGATATTCTTGAAAAATGTGCTTATATTAAGGGCTTGGCAGAGGGCTTGAACCTTGACGCAACAAAGCCTGAGGGAAAGGTTTTGACAGCTATTATCGACCTTCTTTCCGATATTACAACAACAATCGCTGATATGGATGACGAGGTTGCAACTCTCGGTGATTACATTGAAGAGATTGACCACGACCTTGGCGACGTAGAGGAATACCTCTATGAAGAGGATGATTGCGACTGCTGCTGCGATGATGACGATTGCGACTGTGATTGCTGCTGCGATGACGATGATTGCGACTGCTGCTGCGACGACGAGGAGTATATGGAGGCTATGTGCCCACACTGTGGCGAAAACATTTGCTTCGATTCCGAAATCGAGCCTGAGGATCTTATCTGCCCTGCTTGCGGTAAGAACTTCTCCGACAAATAATTCAAAAAATAAAATAGCCTGCTTCGGCAGGCTATTTTTTATGAGCAGAAACCGCTTTTTTAAAAAATTTTTGCATAAAAAAGCCCTGTTGCTATTGTAATATATAGAAATGTATGATAAAATTATCTTACCAAAATATGTTTTATACAAGAGGTGCATTATGAAATTAGGAACAATGGTACATCTTGGCGACAATGTTGTCGAGAAAATCAAGGACGTTAAAAAGTACGGGCTTGAATCCTTCCAGCTTTGCGCTTGGAACCATAGTATGATGACAAAGGAATGGGCAGAAAAAATAAAAGCTACAGCTGACTCCGAGGGTCTTGAAATCAGCGCAGTTTGGTGCGGCTGGAGCGGTGAGGCTCACTGGAACTTTATCGGTGGCTACCACACACTCGGTATTGTGCCTGTTTTCCTTCGTGATAAGAGAATGGCAGAGTTGAAGCTCGGCTTTGATTTTGCTCATATGATGGGCGTAACCGACGTTATCACCCATATGGGCTTCTTGCCCGAAAACCCAACAACTGACGAGTTTAGATCAGTTGTTGCAGCTATTCGTGAGCTTGCAGAGTATTGCAAGAATTACGGTCAGTATCTTTTGTTTGAAACAGGACAGGAAACTCCTATTACATTAAAGAGAACAATTGTAGAGGTTGGCACAGGCAACCTTGGTATTAACTTAGACCCTGCAAACCTTCTTTTGTACGGCAAGGCTAATCCTTGTGACGCGGTTGATGTTTTCGGTGACTATGTTCGCGGTGTTCACGGCAAGGACGGTGAATATCCAACTGACCCACAGTATCTTGGCGAGGAAAAGAGAATTGGTGACGGTCGTGTTAACTTCCCTGTTCTTATCAAGAAGCTCAAGGAGCACGGCTATGACGGCTCTATCACTATTGAGCGCGAAATCGACGGTGATAAGCAGATTGAAGATATACTTTATGCTAAAAAATTCTTGGAGGATATAATCAATGGCTAAGAAAATCAGAGTAGGACTTGTTGGCGTTGGCGGTATGGGCGGATGCCACTTCTACAACTATGAAAAAATTGAAAACGCAGAGCTTGTTGCAGTTTGTGATGTAAGAAAAGACGTTGCAAAGCAGAAGGTTGGTAACAGAAATATTAAGATTTACACAAATCTTGACAGAATGCTTCAGCACAACGAGCTTGATATGATTGATATTTGTACACCAAGCTATATGCACAAGAATATGGCAATCAAGCTTCTCAAAAAGGGCTATCACGTTCTTTGCGAAAAGCCAATGACCTTGAATGCAAAGGATGCGGAAAAGGTGGTTGCGGCTTCCAAGGAAACTGACAAGAACTTTATGGTTGCTCACGTTGTTAGATTTATGAAGCCATATAGAGTGCTTCGCAGCGTTATCGAGTCAGGCGAGCTTGGTAAGCTCATCCGCCTTGATATGAAGCGCATTTCCGGTATTCCTGCTTGGAGCTGGGAGGACTGGATGAGAGACGAAAAGAGAAGTGGCGGTGTTACAACTGACCTCTCCATTCACGACCTTGACTTTGTACAGAGCGTTCTCGGTATGCCTGACACAATTCAGTCCTACCGTTACAATATGAAGGACAACAACGATACCGTTGTTACAAATATGACCTACGGTGACACTCTCGTTTCCTGCGAGGGCACCTGGTACAACACAGGTATTCCTTTCCACGCAACCTTCTTGGCAGTGTTCCAAAACGGTAGCTTAGAGCTTTCCGATAAGCTCTATAAGAACGGTGTTCCCGTTGAAGCAGAGGAAGCAAAGGCTGAGGCAGTTGACCTTGGTATCAACGTTGGCAACGACGACGGCTATCTCAACGAAATGCAATACTTTGTAAACTGCATTATCGAAAACAAAAAGCCTGATTTCGTAACAGCAGAAAGCTCCGCACAGAGTGTTCTCTTGGCAGATATGATTAAAAAGAAGGCTAAAAAGCTTTAATAAATAAAAAGCACTTGCGTTTCGGTCTGCATTCTTAGCGGAGAAAAGACAGGTACAAAAAATCGGCGGAGAACTTGTTTTCTCTGCCGATTTGCGTTATAATGGGGTATATCG
>JAZQWO010000038.1:0-5259 GCA_045632405.1 Eubacteriales bacterium
AGAGGCGTGTGTTCGCGCTGGCTTTGCTCCTACATCTATCTTCCCACACCTTGTCCCGGATGGAAGCTCCAAAACAGCTACCGAAGTAAACGCGGAAGAAAATTTGACAAGGGCAAGTGTTAAATTAGCGCACTTATTAGATGTGCCGGTATTTAATAAGATGCTTAAAGAAGTGGCTTATCAAGAGGGTTTAAGTGACGATATAGAGCTTAAACTGACCGATTATATCGGCAACAAACTTCTTGCAGACCAAAACACGTGAGAGAACTACGCAGCAGGGCTTATTCCAAAGGAAGTGGCAGTTCAACAAATAAACAATCTTTCCGTGAGCGAAACAAGGGACTATATCGAAAAGTTAAAGACGGGTGCATCAGAAAAGTTAAAGGCAGAGCAAGAGCCGTTTATGAATTTCGACAGCGAAACTGACTTAGAGGACGGAAACGATGCGCATAGCGAATGACCCACTTAATTATCAAGCGATAGCCATTGAGGAAGCGGAAACTGAATTAAGATTGCTTGTCAAGGACAATTTCCTTGCAAGGACTAAACGAAGCATTACAGATAGCAAGGCAAAGGAGATAATCGCAAATGCCCTTAAAAAGATAAAAATACAGAGCTTGCGCACAGCCGCAAAGCAAAGCCTTATTAATTTTTATCTGCGACAGCAAAGGGAAATTAACCGAATTAACGTTGCAAATCTCCTTGTCTTGCTTTCTCTCATAAGTTTGACCGCCAAGGGAGAAAAGACGGCAAAAACCATTCCTAAACCGCGCGCTATTGCCATTGTGCGTGAAGCTATTGACAATTTCAATGCTACGCACGGCACCAACTTTGACACAACAAAGATTTACGGTGTACCGTTGCAGAAATTCAGTAATGCATATATCAAGGAGAACGTAAAGCCTGTGCTTGATAATCTGTCAAAGCAATTTGCCCTTGACCCTGACGATATTGAGGGGCGCAACAGCCTACGAAATAAGGCGGAAATGGAAGTGCGCTACCAATCACAACAAGACAGTATAAACGAGCTAAAAGAACAGGGACACAGGCTTGTAATAGTGAGCGAGCACAGTGACTGCTCCGAGCGTTGCAGACCGTATCAAGGGCGTGTGTATAGCCTTGATGGCACAAGCGGAGTAACACCTGATGGGCGCAAATTCGAGCCTTTGGAGAATGCCACGGATGTGTACTATACCACAAAAGCGGGCAAGACGTATAAAAACGGCTTGTTTGGTTTTGGATGTAGGCATTATGCGGTTACCTACAAAGACGGTTTTCGCTTCCCTATGCCTAACTCAAAGGTAGAGGAAAGGGAATATAAAATCACGCAAAAACAGCGCTATCTTGAACGCCAAGTAAGGCATTGGCGCACCGAGGCGATTATGAAAAAGGGAGTCAACCTTGAAGAGTACCAAGAGGCGCGAGAAAAGGCTATTGCCTACAACAAAAAATACATCAAATATTCTAAAGACAACGGCAGGGCATATTACCCAAGCCGAACTAAACTTATATAAATTAGCAAGGTTTACCCCTTGCTTTTTTTATACCATTTTTCTTTTGAAAGGAGAAAAAACCTATGGCGAGCGCAAGAGTAAAGGCTTGGATTGACGACCTCAAAAACCTTGACGGCAACGAATATGAGGAATTTTTAAAAGAACTTGAAATCGTTGACGAAGCAAAAGAGGACGAGGAAATCGAGCCTGAAACAGACGATAACGAGGGAAAGGAGGGGTACGAAATGACAAAGGACGAAAAGCAGATTGCAGAAGCCAAAGAGGACATCGAGGAAAAGGGCAAGGATACCAAAACCGAGAAGGACCGCATTGACGAGAGTGTCGGAGAGCAGGAGAAGCTCGACGGCAACGAGGACAGCCAGGATGCAAAAGACCGTGTAGACGAATCCGAGGGGGCAGAGAAAGCCGATAAGGAAATCGAAAAGCACGAGGAAGAGGATGAAAAGAAAATCCCAAATATGATACGCGAGATTTTGCGTGAGGAATTAAAGCCTATTCTTTCCGAAGCTCTTAAGGAGTATGGACTAAGCGCAGGCAAAACCGAAAAGGAAGCAAGCGACAATGACAAGCGCGAGCTTTCCGATATCGAAAGCATTTACAATTCATAACAAATTTTTTAAAGGAGAATAAAAAACTATGGCAAATGTAATTAAATCAACTTATGGCAGCGCGGCTAAGTTTACCACATCTGCATTGATGGGCTTGGGCGCAACACAGCAAGATGCAACCGGCAGATATTACGTTGACGGCTCTATGGTAAATGTAGAGCTTTCAAGAGTAATCGCAGAAGCCATCTACATCCGCGAAATCTTCAGAGACGGTCAGTCTGTCAACGCAAAGTATGTTACAGGCGAAAGACAGGGCGGTGCAGTTAGAGTTATGCTCGATACTCCACTTCCTTTTAGCTCTCGTACTGTTTCCTTCGGCGGCAGAGCAGGCACAGAGGGTAATGCAGGCGTTATCAACACAAACGGCGTTGAACTCCCTGCAAATGACGAATTTATCGTTTACCTCAACCAGGTTAACGACCAAATGATGGGCTTCCCAGACCTCTCAAATCAGTACATCCCACTTGATATTATGGCAAGAAAAATCAATCAGTATGCGGAGCGCGTACAGATGGACAGAGACTCCTCAACTCTTGCTGAAATTATCGCGTATGCTTTCTTCCGTTCTCTAAACGGTGCAGCTAACCTTGTTAACGCAGGTGACCTTTCCGCAGAAAACGCATATGCAGACCTCATTAACGACCTTAACGCAGACCTTGACAATGGCGATGCTGCGCGTGGTGCGTTTACATTCCCCACAGAGGGTAGAACCATTATCGGTAGACCCGACTTTATCAATGGCATTTTCAACCGCAAATCCGGTGTTATTATGCTTGGCGGCGATATGGCACAGGAAATGCTTAAGAACTATGACCTTGATGTAAGAATGTCCGACCGTGATTATGTAGGTACAGGCTACAAGGGCTATGCGATGGGCTTCCACTATCAGAGCGCACCCGATATTATTTGGAGCGTTGCTGAAAAGTACCTCGGCTTGCGAACAGGCGCACTCGACCATGTAAAGGCTATTGCTGTATCATTCGATGCAACAGCCGTAGGTAAGAATGTAGACCTTGGCGTTAAGCTCGTTGATGCAACTGAGTTTAGAGGACAGCTCGCTCAGCCTCTTAACATTTGGGGTCACGAAGCGTTCCGTGTATCTTATGTTATCGGTGATGATACACTTACAAACGACTACCTCACAACAACACTCCTCTGGAATGCTAGCACAAGAGTACATCCTGTTGCTCCAAAGAAGGCTAACAACGCTGACATTATCGCCGTTCCAATTCTTGACAGCAACGGTGCAACAATCGGCTTTAAGCAGATTGCTTCTGTTCCTACTCCAAACGGCAACAACATTAAGAGTGGCTTGCCAAGAGTAGCAGGCGTTAACGCTTCCGCAGTTGGTGTAGTTGCAACAGGTACAACTGTTACATTGACAACAGGCACTGACGGTGCAGAAATCTACTACACCACAGACGGCACAGAGCCAACAACCGCTTCTACAAAGTACACAACCGCTATCACAATTAGCGCAGCTACAACCGTCAAGGCGTTTGCAGTTAAGCAGGGCTTGATTCCATCAGCTGTAAGCACATTTGAGTACAAGATTGCAACAACTGACGCAGGCGCAGGCGCAGGCTTAGACAACGGCGACTAATTTTTTAATTTTGAAAGGGCAGGCTTTTTAGCTTGTCCTTTCCCCTTTGGGGGAGAAAGGAAAAACAATGCCTTTAAATACAGACACAATGATTTTTGACCCTGTAACCAATCAATATGTACTTACAGAGCAAGCATTAATAAGACAGGGCATAGATTTACGCGGCAGACTTGCAAAGACACGCGCAAGCTCACCCGAATATGTTATTAACTCCGTTGTAACAAGCGTTAGTGATATGATTTATAGCTTCATCCATATGCACAGCGTACACAACGATTGGCAAGACAATTTTATTGCAAGCAACGAAACCGCAAGAGCGATTATCGAAAGAGCAATGACAAAGCAAGCCTTCTATTTGCTATTTAACGGAAACCTTAACCTTTCCGTGGATGACAACGAAAGAAATAAGGCTATTTCACCCGAAGCTATAACAATTTTGAATAAGACTATAAGAGAACTCGGTGGCTCATTACTATATACGGGGGTGTAAGTATGATTGACATCTTGACAATTATGCAAGGCAGATACAATAACACCTTTCTCGGCAATTATTACCCCACACAGACAGACACGGCAATTCCCTTTGATTATGAGATTGTGGACCCAAAATCAAAGCAATATACCACCAACGGAAATTTAACCTTCAACAACTTTAACGATACCATTATCAAGACAAATGACCCCTTAGAATGGGCGATAAACGGCTATGTAGCATTGCAAACAGGCGGTTTATATCAGATAACACAAATTCGTGAGGACTTGGGGGATGTATCAAAGCAAGCATACAGGGCGGTAAATCTTGCCCTTGGTGTTGAATATGTCTTGACCTTGATACAGGTTGACAACCCCTACAATTTGAAATGACAAACGAAAGATTTCGTGAATATGTTGAGAGGTTTGCAGAGTTATTAAGGGAATTAGCTCCGTATGACACAGGAAGGTTGTCAAAGGATGCTATCAAGGTTGAATGGCACGGAGATAGAGAAGCGGAGATATATGTTGACGGTGACGGAGAGGACGGCATCGCACCATATATGCCGTTTACAAATGAGCCTTGGGTGGCTGAAAAGTGGAATGGAGCGCAAAACCCCAACGAAGGTTGGTGGCAAGAGGCTATTGCCGAGATTATAGAGGAATTAAACGCAGAATTTGGAGGGCGAACAAGTGAAAATTCGTGATGTTGTAACAAACCTGGAAACAAAATTAAATACCGCTATTGTTAGCGAGATTAACGATATACAGGAAAGGGGAGAGCCTACCGCTCTTGAAACTGACCGCTATACAACAAGATTTATATTAAACCTTGACACAGGCAAGTATAAAGGCTATGAGTGGCTAAGGAAGAACGCGCAGCCGAACGCAGACGGCTATTTTGATAATAGCGCATTGTCGAAAATACCCACAGGAAAGTTTGTGCGCCTTATTAACGGCATTATAGCCATTACAGGCTCAAACGTAGAGGGTGGCTTTACCGCAGAGCAGAACATCCCTAAAAATCTTGCTTTTACGGCTACATTGACCTTGTTTATTCCTA
>JAZQWO010000039.1:0-23689 GCA_045632405.1 Eubacteriales bacterium
CCAGTTCATTGATAATAACATTAACTACACCTCCTACTCATCGAATGTAAACTGTGATAAGCTCTTAAGATTACCACTGTTTAAATCACGGATATCTTTAACGCCGTATTTCATCATTGCAAGTCTTGTTAAACCAAGACCAAAAGCAAAGCCTGTGTATTCGTCAGGGTCGATTCCGCCGGCCTTTAATACCTCCGGATGAATCATACCGCAAGGGCAAAGCTCAAGCCAGCCTGAATGCTTACAGGACGGGCAACCCTCGCCACCACAAATCAAGCAGCTTATATCAAGCTCAAAGCCCGGCTCAACGAATGGGAAAAAGCCCGGACGAAGTCTTACCTTTATATCCTTTTTAAATACTTCGGATAGCATTCTCTTCATAAAGAAGATAAGGTTGGAGATGGAGATATTCTTATCTACCATAACGCCTTCCATTTGGAAGAATGTGTTCTCGTGGCACGCGTCTGTTGACTCGTTACGGAAGCATCTGCCTGGGAAGATAGCACGGATAGGTCTGCCCTCGTTAATAAGCGCATCCTTGTACTTCTTGTAAATAGCGTTCTGAGCCGCAGATGTATGTGACTTCAAAAGCTGACCGTTTTCAAGATAGTATGTATCCTGCATATCACGGGCGGGGTGGAACTTAGGAATGTTAAGCGCCTCAAAGCACTCATAGTCTGTAACAACCTCGCTGTAATCCTCAATATTAAAGCCCATGGTGCGGAAAACGTTTTCACAGTGGCGCTGAACCAATGTGATAGGATGATATGAGCCCTTAACCAAATGTGTAGGCACGCTCAAATCAATTTCAGGCAATGAGTTAAGCTCCTTTTCAAGCTCAATTCTGTTAAGCTCCTCTACTTTATTCGCAATAGCCTGTGTAGCATAGCCCTTAAGCACGTTCACTGCCTGACCGAAGGTCTTCTTTTCCTCGGGGGAAAGACCGCCCATTTTCTTCAAAAGCTCGGTGATAGAGCCGTTTTTGCCAAGGTATGCAACACGGATATTTTCAAGCTCCTGTGTGGATGTAACCTGACTAAGCTGAGTGTCAAGCTGTTCCTTAAGCACGTTAATCTGCTCGTTCATATTAGCCTCCATATATTATATAGATAATTTTTAATCAGCCAATATTATAACACACGACAAAATAAATGTCAATATTTTTGTTGACTCGCTCCTATTTTTGTTGTAAAATAATTTCAGTAAGCAAAAAGGAGCTATGGTCTATGATTAAAATTTTCCCTTGCGGTCTTCTTGATACAAACACATACGTTGTTTGGGATGAGAATTCACTAAATGGGCTTATTATCGACTGCGGAGTTGAGCCGCACGTAATTACGAAGTTTATTGAGGAAAGGAATATCAATATCAAATATGTGGTGCTGACCCACGGTCACGTTGACCACGCGGAATTTGCCGAGGACTACGAAAAGTCATTCCCAGAGGCGAAAATCATTTGCCACGAAAAGGAGCTTTGCGTGCTTTTGGACGTTGAAGCCAATTTGTCGGGCTGGGGCAAGCGTCCGCGAGAATATAAGTGCAATTATCAAACCGTTAAAGAGGGTGATGTTTTAACTCTTGGTTGCGAAAATAGCGACACAGGGTGTCTTGCTTTTGAAATTTTGCACACACCGGGGCACACTCCCGGTTGTATTTGCCTTTACGACAGGGAAAACCAAATTATGTTCACAGGGGATACTCTTTTCCGCCACAGCTACGGAAGGACAGACTTCAAGCACGGTAGCTCGCAGGAGCTTTTTGCATCTCTGCGCCGTCTTTTATCTCTCGACCCTCAAATAACCTTTTACCCAGGGCATTACGACAAATCAACAATAGGCTCAGAAAAAGGATTTTTCATTTTTTGAATTAAATTGAAAGAAAACTCGACACAGGGTCGAGTTTTCTTTCATTCTGCACCGCTTGCATATTGCTCTCTGGGGAAGCTTTTATATTCGCCAAGGCTGCTAATTCCAGCATATCATTAAATCATTTTCCATCAGAAAAAATCTTTTCACTTTTGTTATTTTTCTTATTGTTTTTTAGTATAATGTATGGTATACTTTTAATAACTGCTTTAATTTCAAGAAAGGAGACTGTTTATGCGTCAGTTATACGGCTCGATTGGCGAGTCTTTGCACTCTGTTTTGCCCATATGTGCCATAGTTTTGCTTCTCAGCATTACTCTTGCACCAATTGGCTCAGGCGTTATGGTTATGTTTTTGTTTGGCGCGTTGCTCCTTATCTTCGGTATGAGCATTTTCACCATAGGCTCTACCATTTCTATGGAGCCTCTTGGCGAGGGTATCGGTGTACAGCTCAGCAAATCCAAGGGTAAGGTTTTCCCTGTTATTGTTTGCTTTGTTGTAGGTGTGCTTATCACCGTGGCAGAGCCTGACTTGACGGTTTTGGCAGAAAAGGTTCCCTCTATTGAAAATTTGCTGCTCATCATTTTAGTTGCGTTAGGCGTTGGTCTTTTCTTAGCGGTCGCCTTTTTAAAGGCGAAATTCAAGCTGAAGCTCGCTTACATACTCGTGCCCCTTTATGCCCTTGTTCTTATTTTGGCTTGTCTGCCTTACATTCCAGGGCTAAATATCGGCTCCGTTGCCTTTATTCCTACCGCCTTTGACTCAGGCGGAGTTACAACAGGTCCTATTACAGTTCCATTTATTATGGCTCTTGGCGCAGGTCTTGCAGCTATGCGTAAGGATAAGCACTCGGCTGAGGATAGCTTTGGTCTTGTTGCTCTTTGCTCTATCGGTCCTATTTTATCGGTTTTAATTCTCAGTCTTGTGAAAAAGCCAAGCGGCGTGGCTGAGGAAACAGTGCCTCTTGACGGAAATTTAGACACTCGTGACGCATTTTTGAAGTTTTTAGACCCCGAGCACGGTATTGTTAAATTTATGGAAGAGGTGGCGGTTGCCTTTCTTCCTATTGTTGCTATGTTTATTATTTATCAGCTGATTTTCAGAAGATTTAAGAAAATTCAGGTTATCCGAATTTCAGTTGGCTTTGCTTATACATACGTTGGTCTTGTTCTTTTCCTAACAGGCGCAAACGTGGGCTTTATGCCTGCGGGTCAGCTAATCGGTGCTGTGATGGCACAGTCAAGCTTCAAGCTTGCCCTTATCCCTATCGGTATGATTCTTGGCTACTTTGTTGTTTCTGCCGAGCCTGCGGTGCATACCTTGAAAAGACAGGTTGAGGAGGTTACAAACGGTGCGATTTCCCAAAAATCCATCGGTGTTGCTCTTTCCGTTGGTGTTGCCGTATCTGTTGGCATTTCAATGCTCAGGGTTCTCACAGGCATTCCAATTTTGCCAATTCTAATAGTTGGCTACATTGTTCCGCTTGTCATCACCTTCTTCGTTCCGCCTATTTATACAGGTATCGCCTTCGACTCCGGTGGAGTTGCATCCGGTCCTATGGCCACAACCTTTATTCTTCCATTTGCCATCGGTGCTTGCAACGCCCTTGGCGGTGACGTTATGACAGACGCATTTGGCATTGTGGCTATGATTGCTATGACTCCTTTAATTACAATTCAAGTTCTTGGCTTGATTGGCAAAACAAAGCAGGACAAGAAAATGCGCCAGCTCAAGCTGGAGTTTGAACAGATTGACGACGGCATTGATTACTATGACGGGGAGGCTCTATAAATGGCAAACAGTGAAAGAATTATGATGCTGCTCTCCATTATCAAGCGTGGTCGCGGCGCACAATACATCAATATGGTTAAGGAGCATGGCTTATTTCTTAACTATCAGTGTGTGGGCGAGGGCACTGCATCCTCAGAAATGATGGACATCCTTGGTCTTGGCTCTAATGACAAGGACATTATGATTAGCTTTGGCACTCACAAGGCCCTTGACAACCTTTGCGGTGAATTCGGCAAAATGGTTGGCGCGCATATGGGTTATGGCGGTATTTCTATGGTTATTTCCCCTTCTGCCTTCAGCAAAATATCGGCAGAAATTATTAAACGCAACAGTACAGATATTGTGAAAGGAGCTGGCAACAATATGCATAGCGAGTTTGATTATAGCTTAATTCTTATTTCCGTAAACCGCGGCTTTACAGATGCGGTTATGCAGACCGCTAAAAAAGCGGGAGCAACGGGCGGCACTATCATAAAAGCCCGTCTTGCAGAGGCTCAGGAGATTGAGGCTTATGCAGGAACTGCATTGAACGAGGAAAAGGAAATTGTTACTATCTTAGCTCCAAACAGTATAAGAAACCAAATTCTTGAGGATGTAAATTCCGAGTTTGGCCTGAAGTCCGAGGCGCAGGGCACTGTGCTTTCTATCCCTGTTGAGAAGGTGTTCAAAATATAAATAAAACGGGGCTGTCGCATTAAGCGACGCCCCTTTTTTGGGGGTAGTGAAATGAGTGTTGACCCAACCCCTAAAAATGCAAAGCATTTTCAAGGAACCCTTGGGGAGCCGTGAACTCGTACACAAAAGGGGTTCCCCAAGCTGCTCTTCAGTAGGCTTGGGGGTTCTCGTGGGGGCGTACTTGGTACGGAAGACCCAATCCCTGCAAATGCTTAGACATTTGCACGGAACTTAGGGGCGTGCGAGGTCGCGGATAAAAAACAGACACAAAAAATGAAGGGAACTTGCAAAGTTTGCAAGTTCCCAACCTTATTTTGTTTTAAAAATATCGGGAAAACAAAGATTTCCAGGATAGAGGTGTCTGTTTTTGGTCTGTGCTTATTGCAACACCCCCTTCTTAATCAAAAAGGCTATTGAAAACTCAATAGCCTTTTTATTCAATTATGCACCTACGTTGATAACAACTGAGGATGCTTCCTCTCCTTGTGCGGCTTCATTCATATAGTAAATGCTTTCGCCGTCAAAGGCAAACAAGCACATTATAAGCTCATTGCCATTCAAGCTTGCAGAAATACCTGTAACCTTAACATCAATGTAATTATGTGGAATGGTGTACTGAGGAGCAAAGATTGTCTTTGCCTCATTTATCGCCTTTACCTCACCGTCCACTATTGTAAGTGGGCATGCGCCTGTCACACTCTTGGCAGATGCAACAACACCGAAGGAAAGGGTCTTGCCTGCGTCGATATAGTTTTTATATGCAGCGGCATCTACAAAATAGCCTTGAGTGATGCTGTAATTACCATTTTTGTCAGGGAACTGTGAAATTGATATTCCCTTATATGCAAAGATAGCATTTTCTGTTGCTGTCTCATTTGCCTTTTCTGCACCGCACTCACACTTGTTTGTCTTAAAGCCCATTTCATAGAAGCTTGTGTATGTGATTGAGCCTACAAGCACATATTCGTGTGATTTTGCACTTGCTTCCTCACCGTCAATAGTGTACTTGATGTATGTGCAATACTTACACTTTGTTTCATTAACCTTGCCAATTGGACAAAGAGAGTTGTTAATCTCGTCAAAGGTTGTGTGTGAAACCTCGCCAACGGTAACATTGCCGTCTGTTGTTTCAACGGTTGCAACGACGCCGCATGCACCATAGTTATATATTGCGCCATCTGTGATTTGAACTGCTGCGCACTTAATTGTTACAGAGCCTTCAGCCAAGGATTTGTAATAAACAGTTGAATTGCCCTTGAAAGCGCCTTCCCCGTCTTGAACCAAAACGGAAGGTGCTAAAAGCACTACTGTGCAATCTGTTACTCTTGCCTTGAAAGCTGTAACGCCCTCGTTGCAAAGGAAGATGCTTGGATTGTTTTCATTGAGTGCCCAGAAATTAACAGTTAAGCTCTTGCCCTCTGCTGCGTTGATAACTATAGGTTGATTGTTGATGTTACATTTTCTCAAGCTCTGGTCCTCAAACTTTTCTATGGCGTTTGGCCAAATAATTCGAGCAGAGCCAAGGTTTGAACTTGCAAAGCAACTATTATAAAAATTCTTCATTGAGGACAAATCTACTATCTTTTCACCCTCTAAGTTATACCACTGTGTTGTTTTGTTGCCAGCGTCATATCTTGAAGAGAACTGAAAAGCAGATGAGTTGACACTTTCGCACTTGGAAAGATCGATATGAATTTCTTCAACCGCGGTATCACCAGAAAACACATCATTACTGATAGTTTTAAGATTGCGCGACTTAATTGTAATTTTCTTTAGACTTTTGCAGCTTTGGAAAACATATAATTCTATGACTTCTCTGTCCTCGCCCTCTACAACAAGCTCTTTAATTGTCGACATTCTGAACATCTGACCTTTCAGATGAACAGCCGCAGGAATTGTAAGCTTTTCAAAGTTCGCACCCTGAAATGCCGCTGAGCCTATGGATGTGCAATTTGAAAAATCGGGGTCGGTGATCAACACGTCAGCGCCTGTTTCCACAAATGCCTTTGCATCATAGTAATAAAAGCTATTAGCTACAGGGGAGTTACCATTGGTCTGAGTGGATGGATTCAACGCTGCACTGTCATATGAGGTGATTTGGGAAAAATTGATATAAATTTTCTCAAGCGCACCGCCGTGAGTGCTTGCAATCATACCGTATGGAATTTTGGTGATATACTCACTCAAAATCCTGATTTCCTTAACGGTCTTATTGCCCGCAAAAGCATCGTTTTCGATTTTGGTAACCTTATATTCCACGCCCTCGTAGGTGAAGGTTGACGGAATTTCCGCAATTTCAAAGGTTGATGTCTTGTTTTCCTTGCTGACTGTTGCCACTCCGTTTTTAGCATCAAGATCGTAGTAAACGCCATTGATTTCTGCCGCTGACACGGAAATTGCCAAAGCGCATACGAGCAGAGCAAGAACGGAAAGCACGAATAAAAGCTTTTTCTTCATAATTGTCTCTCCTATATAAGATTTATATATTTAGTATAACATTATATTATATAAAAGTAAAGTCATTTGGCAAATTTTATGAAAGCTCACTTAAAATTTCCTGTGCATTTGTATCAGGCTTTACCTTTTCCATAATTTTTTCTATTTTGCCGTCTTCATCAATGATAAATGTGGTGCGAACAACGCCCATTGATACCTTGCCGCACATTTTCTTCTCCTGCCATACTCCATATGCTTCAATAGCAACACGTTCTGGGTCAGAAAGCAAAACAAATGGCAAGCCGTATTTCTCAGCAAATTTTTGGTGAGATGATACACTGTCCTTGCTGATACCTATAACAACCACTCCGCGCTTCTCAAACTCATGATACAGTCCTGCAAAGGCGCACGCCTGTCTTGTGCAGCCGGGGGTATTGTCCTTGGGATAAAAATACAAAATTATCTTTTTTCCGCAAAAATCACCGAGGGAAACCTCTTTTCCGTCTTTGTCGAGTAATGTAAAATTGGGGGCTTTGTCGCCTATTTTCAGCATAAATTGTCCTCGCTTTTCTTTCTTGTACTTTAATTATACAATATTTTTCCCGCGTTGTAAACACAAGATTGTAAAAAATCCACGGCTTCACCGTGGATTTTTTGATTTAGCTTTGCTTATACGGCACTCTTGCGGATGGCACAAGCTTTGCGGCGCGCTCTGTATGTACTGTTTGGTCATCAAAAAAGATATGTGCGCCAAACGCCTTCAAAACCTCGCTCTTTTCTATTCCACCCATAAAAAATGCCTCGTCTATACGCACATCCCAAGCGCGCAAGGTTCTTATAACTCTCTCGTGGGCGGGAGCATTTCTGGCGGTTACAAGTGCGGTTCTTATAGGAATTGGTTCTTTGCCTACAAACTCCCTTTGCACCAAGGAAATGGTCTTCAAGAGCTTTGCAAACGGACCTTCTGCCAAGGGGTTTTTCGCATTTTTCTCCTCGTGCTGCTCAAATGCGGCAATGCCCTGCTCCTGGAATATTTTCTCGCTTTCGTCAGAAAATACAACCGCATCACCGTCAAATGCAATTCTTATCTGGTCAATTGCTTCGTTAGGGTCTATCGGTAAAATCTTACCTGTGCAAATTATACCTGCGGCAATACCTGCATTAATTGCTTCCTGCACATCATTTTCATCGGCAGACAAAAATAGGTCTGTCTTAAACGCGGTTAAGTACGGGGCGATTGACATACCGCTAACAAGAGCGGCACGGGAAATGTTAAGCCCGTAATGCTTGATTGAATTGAAAATGCGCATACTTGTTGATGTACTGTTTTTGGACATAACTATAATTTCGGTAAGCTGCTTTTCACCGCAATTCAAGTTGTGCAATGCTTTAATCAATGGGAAGGCTGTACCCGGCTTTAAAATATCATTTTCGTGCTCTACCTGATATTTGGTATAAGCCTCAAGTCCCTTTTCCTCAAATATTCTGTTTTCCTCCTCCAAGTCAAAAAGCGCTCGTGAGGAAATACCAACTACTAATTTTCCATTTAAATCTATTGCCATAAAATCACCTCTTTGTAGCTATATTATACCACATCAAGTGCAAAATGTCAAACAAGATGTGTACCGACTGCGGTACACATCCTGTTTTTTTATTATTCAGCCCTTTGAAGTGTTGGAAAATCCTTAAAATCAACCACAGGGTCGCCTTTTATTCCGTCAGACTCAAAAACAACTATCTCGTTTTCGCCCTCTTTAAGAACGGATGAAGGCACATATAAGCTAACCTGAGGACCTATCTCCCAGTATCTACCAAGATTAAATCCGTTAATTACAACAAATCCCTTTGTAAAGTTGTCAAGATACAAGAAGGTGTCCATTGGCTCATCTACATTAAAGCTACCTTTATAGAAGCGTGAGCGCTCCTCTATATTACCGCCATAAGCAACCTTGTCAAGATTGTCCATAGGCAAGGTGTAAACATCCCAGTTATAGTGAATTCTGCGACCAAGCAAAACTCTGCCCGCAATTCCCTTTTTGCGCATCATTTTAGGGCCAAAGTTGGCTCTACCCATATTTTCGACAAGGATTGTCAAGGTGTCGCCTGCGTGAGCGTTGATTTTGGTTTTGAGCTCATCGTCATTGATGTAAACTATGCCTTGTAATTCACGGTTAACATAAATCTGCGCTCTGTCACCCAAGCTTTCAAATATAAGCTCAGTGTCCTTATATTCTCTGTTAAGACGGGTTACATAGGCGATATAGCCATAGCCCTGTCCATATGCTTCCATACATTTAGGTACGTTGGAGAATTGCTTTTCGGACAAGTTATCAAGGTTATCGAATAAGCTACCCTGTGTCGCTAATTCCACCTTGCCGTATGATTTTTTAGGTCTGTTAGCAGGTACCTCTGGCAAGGTCTTTCCTGTGTGCTTTGCAATCACCTCGCGAAGTGCCATATACTTTGGAGTTACATCTCCGCACTCAGTCAAGGGAGCGTCATAATCATAGCTTGTAACGTCGGGTGTGAACTTTTCATAGTGGTTAGCACCGCTTGTAAATCCAAAGTTAGTACCGCCAATGAGCATATACATATTAAGGCTACCGCGGGTTAGCATATCGTCAACCACCTGCGCATAGGTTTCTGCGCTTGTTGTGTGGTGGTATGTGTCCCCCCAGGCATCAAACCAGCCGTTCCACATTTCCATACACATCTTTGGAGCATCCGGGAAAAGCTTATCGTGTGCGCGGAAGTTTTCCTCAACGCGAGAGCCAAAATTGAGAGTTGGCAAGCAGCCCTCTATTGTACCGTCAAGCAGGTCTTCCTCGCCTGTGCCGTCAGATGTAAACAAGGGTACATCTATATCATACTTGCGATAAATTTCATATAGCTTGTTAAGATAAACCTTGTCGTCTCCATAGTAGCCATACTCATTTTCGCACTGCATCATAATAATGTTGCCGCCGTTTGTGGAAAGCTGTGGGCGAATTTGGTCGAACAGGGCGGAAAGATACTTTTCAAATCTTTCCATATATGTTTTATTGCAGCAACGGATTTCCATATCGTCAAGGGTCTGAAGCCACCAGGGCAAGCCGCCAAACTCCCACTCAGCGCAAATGTACGGACCCGGGCGAACAATTGACAAAAGCCCTTCCTCGTTTGCGATTTTTATAAACTCGGCAATATCAAGGTTGCCCGAAAAGTCAAACTCGTCCATTTTCTTTTCGTGCATATTCCAAGCGCAATAGGTTTCCACACAGTTAAGACCCATCGCCTTCATTTTTTTGAAAATATCGCGCCAAGTGCATTTCATATTTCTAAAATAATGCACCGCGCCCGAAATCAATTTAATAGGCTCTCCGTTTAACACAAACTGGTTGCCTTCAATTTTAAATTCCATAACTACTCTCCTTTGTGTTGATATGTTAATTATACTACATATTATTAAAATTTGCAACAAAAAACTCGACACAGGGTCGAGTTTTTATGTTTATTTCATTTCGCGAAGAAGCTTTTCTACGCTTGAGAGCTTAACGCAAAGGGTAAAGAGCTCAGTTGCGATAACAAGGTCGGAAAGTGGTGGGTAGGATGGCGCAATTCTAATATTGGAATCGTGTGGGTCCTTGCCATATGGGTAGGTAGCGCCTGCCCCTGTCATAACAACGCCTGCCTTCTTGCACTTTGCAACAATGTCCTTAGCGCATCCATCCAAGGAGTCAAAGGAGATAAAGTAGCCGCCCTTTGGCTTTGTCCATTCTCCAATATCAAGTCCGCCAAGCTCGCGCTCAAGGATTTCAAGAACGGCTTCAAACTTAGGACGCAAGATGTCTGCGTGCTTTCTCATATGCTCTATCATACCGTGAATATCACCAAAGAAACGAACGTGACGGAGCTGGTTAACCTTATCGTGGCCGATAGTCTGCACTGTCATCTGATGCTTGATTTCCTCAAGGTTGTTGTTTGAGGAAGCAAGAGCCGCAATGCCTGAGCCAGGGAAGCTGATTTTAGATGTAGATGCAAACTTATAAACAAGGTCAGGATTTCCTGCGCGCTTGCACTCTGCCAAAATCTCTACAAGATTGTCCTGCTTGTCGTCATAAAGGTGGTGAATTGTATATGCGTTGTCCCAATAGATACGGAAGTCTGCCGCCTTTGGCTCAAGACGTGCAAAACGGCGCACGGTCAAATCGCTGTATGAATAACCCTGTGGGTTTGAATACTTTGGAACGCACCAAATACCCTTGATAGACTCATCCTCGGAAACGAGCTTTTCAACCAAGTCCATATCAGGTCCTTCCGGAGTCATAGGAACAGGTATCATTTCGATGCCGAAATATTCTGTAATTGCAAAGTGTCTGTCATAGCCTGGAACAGGGCACAAGAACTTAACCTTGTCAAGCTTTGACCAAGGGGTAGAGCCCATAACACCGTGTACCATAGAGCGTGCAATTGTATCGTACATTACGTTCAAGCTGGAGTTACCGTAAATGATAATGTGGTCAGGTGGCACCTCCATCATATCGGCAAGAAGCTCCTGTGCTTCCTTGATACCGTCAAGAACACCGTAGTTACGGCAGTCTGTGCCGTCATCACAGGTAAGGTCAGATGTGCTTGAAAGCACGTCCATCATACCCATAGAAAGGTCAAGCTGCTCAACGCAAGGCTTACCGCGCGCCATATTCAGCTTCAAATCCTTTGCCTGATATTCCTTATATTTAGCCTTCAGCTCCTTTTGCAAAGCCTCAAGCTCTTCTCTTGTTAATTCACTGTACTTTTTCATATTATAATTAACCTTCAAAATAATTCAAATTTTTACGCACCGATTTGGGATTGAAGAAGCAAGTTAGACAAGGCGCACCGCAGTCAGCGGACGAAGGCTATCTTACGATAGTCGAGGTCGCGGACGAGGAGCAACACAGTATAACGCAGCTTATTTAATTCCAAATTAAAATTCGGCACTGCCTGTTGTACGAGGGTAAGACTCAACGTCACGGATGTTTGCAACGCCTGTGATGTACATAATAAGACGCTCAAAGCCTAAGCCGAAGCCTGCGTGCTTTGTGCCGCCGTACTTACGAAGCTCTAAGTACCACCAGTAGTCTTCCTCGTTCAGGTTGAACTTTTCCATAGCCTTCAAAAGGTAGTCAAGTCTTTCCTCACGCTGAGAGCCGCCGATAAGCTCACCAACACCGGGAACAAGCATATCCATTGCGGCAACGGTCTTGCCGTCGTCATTAAGACGCATATAGAATGCCTTGATATCAGCAGGGTAATCTGTAACAAATACAGGCTTGCCGAAAACCTCTTCTGTAATATATCTTTCGTGCTCGGTCTGCAAATCAATACCCCACTTAACAGGATATTCAAACTTTTTGCCACTCTTTTCCAAAAGCTCAATAGCCTCTGTGTAGGTAACGTGACCGAAATCGTTTTCAACAAGGTTTGTCAAGCGGTCAAGCAATGTTGTATCAACAAACTTGTTAAAGAACTCAATTTCAGCAGGGCACTCCTGCATAACGTACTTAACAACGTACTTAATCATATCCTCAGCAAGCGCCATATCGTCCTTGAGGTCTGCAAATGCAATTTCAGGCTCCATCATCCAGAACTCTGCCGCGTGGCGAGCTGTGTTAGAGCGCTCTGCACGGAAGGTAGGACCAAAGGTATATACGTTAGCAAAAGCCATAGCATATGTTTCAGCACTCAGCTGACCTGAAACAGTCAAGTTAACGCTCTTGCCAAAGAAGTCCTTTGAAAAGTCAATCTTGCCCTCCTCTGTTCTTGGCAAATTGTCAAGGTCAAGAGTGGTAAGACGGAACATTTCACCTGCTCCCTCACAGTCACTACCTGTGATAATTGGAGTGTGAACATACACAAAGTTCCTTTCGTTAAAGAACTTGTGAATAGCGAATGCGGCAACAGAACGAACTCTGAACACTGCGGAGAAAAGGTTTGTCCTTGGGCGGAGATGCGCAATTGTACGCAAGAACTCAAGAGTATGTCTCTTCTTTTGGAGTGGATAGTCAGGAGTGGATGAGCCTTCAATCTCAACGGAGCTTGCCTTAACCTCAAATGGCTGCTTAGCCTCAGGAGTCAACACAAGTGTGCCCTTGATAACAAAGGATGTACCAACATTCTGCTTTGCGATTTCCTTGTAATTATCTAAAAACTGCTCCTCAAAAACGATTTGCAAATTGGAGAAATATGAGCCGTCATTAAGCTCAATAAATCCAAATGCGTTGCTTGCACGAATTGTACGCGCCCAGCCACATACTGTAATTTCAGTATTTGCAAATTTGTCGGGTGTTGCAAAAATTTCTTTAATAGCTGTTCTTTGCATATCTCAATACCTCATCAAAATATAATGATTTAATATTATAGCATTATATTTATTATTTTACAATAGTTTTATACTATTTTTTCCAAAATTCCGTAATTTCACGAAGCAAATCCTTTGCGTTGCCGATGTATTTGATGTGATGCCAATATTCGGGCATAATCATTTTATACTCCATTGTGGCAAAGCGGTCATCAATCAAAAGCACAACTCCACGCTCATCCTCGCTACGAATTACGCGTCCTGCCGCCTGCATTACCTTAATCATACCGGGGTAGGTGTAGGCATAGGCATAGCCGCTTTCTCTTGTCTTATCAAAATACTCCTTGATTATGTTAAGCTCGCTGGAAATAGTGGGCAAGCCTACCCCCACAATCAAAGCGCCGATAAGTCGCTCACCGCGCAAATCAATACCCTCGGAAAAGGAGCCGCCAAGGACACAAAAGCCAACAAGCGTGCCCTTTTTCTTGGCATCAAAGGAGTCCAAAAACTCGCGCTTTGCGCTTTCGGACATGCTCTTTTTCTGTACCGTCACACTGACATCGGGGAACTTTTTTTGAAACGCCTCCAAAACGTCGGACAAATAGCTGTATGACGGGAAATACACAATGTAGTTGCCCTGCTTTGCCATTGTAGCCGCGCGGATAATATTAGCAATTGTGCCTGCGTTTTTCCGCCTGTCGTCATATCGGGTGCTGACTGTATCAATAGAGATTAGGCACTGCTTTTTAGGGTCAAAGGGCGAGGGCAGGCTAAGTGTTTCAGTCTTGGGGCAGCCAAGCACGTCACTGAAATAGTCAAGGGGGGTAAGCGTTGCGGAGAACAAAATTGTGGAAACTCCCTTTTTCATACACCTGTCAAGCATAAATGATGGGTCAAGGCACAAAAGCCGCAGCTTGACGCTTTCGTTATACACCTCAACATACATTGTGAAACGCTTGTCAAAAAGGTCGCAAACCGCCAAGAACTTTTTAATATCCATATAGAGGCTATGCAGCTCATCATCCTCGTTGCCCTTGTTGAAAAGCTTACGGCAAGCGCCCATAAGCTCCACAAGATTTTCGTATATTCCGTCGGGTAGCTCATTGTTTATGTAAAAGCCGCACACAGCCCCTTCAAATTCCTTTTTATCTGTCATTGCAAGGGCATACATATCATCAAATCTTTGCAAAATATCGACACAGGGTCTATCTAAATACCTATCCTTTGCGTATTTTGCACCAATATTAATAAACTGCTCATTTGTCAATGCTGCGGAGTACATTTCCCTTGCTCGGTCGGGCAGGTTGTGGCTCTCGTCAACCAAAAAGATGTGTCTTGCGTCCACTGTATCAAAGTATCTTCTAAAATATGCCAAGGGGTCAAACAAATAGTTGTAGTCGCAAACAACAAGCTCGCACCACTCGGAAAGCTCCAAGGAAAGCTCATATGCGCACACAGAATATTTTTCAGCCACTGTGTCGATAATATCCTTTGTATATGTGCGGTAGTTTTCCAAAAGCTCCAAAATAGCCATGTTGATTTTATCAAAGTAAGCAGATGCTCTTTTGCATTTTTTAGCCTCGCAAACGCGCCTTGCGCCTGCACGGTAGGTAACACAGCATTTTTCCTTTGCGGAAATATGTATAGCGCGCAAATCGGGTATTTGCGCCCTCATAATATCAATAGCATTCAATGCGGCAATAGCTGTGGTTGTCTTGCCTGTAAAGTAGAATATCTTGTCAGCCGCTCCCTCGCCAACGCTTTTGAGGGCAGGGTAAAGCGATGCCATTGTTTTACCTGTGCCTGTGGGTGCTTCCACCACTAAACGGCGATGGCTTTTTATAGAGCGAAAGGTTTCAATAATAAAGTCGCGCTGACCCTCGCGTGCACCGCCCTCAAATGGGAATTTAAGGTCTTTTAGCTGGGGGAGTGTCTTATTTACCCTATCCTTGAGGATTTTGACAAAGGGAGAAAGCTGCTCCATAACACCGCTGAAAAACAGCTCCAGCTCTTCTCTTTGAAAAACCTGCTTTGCTTCAAAGGACTGGTCGTCCCCCTCGTGGAAAAATGTCACACGCGCTTCAATTGAGGAAAGGCGGTTGCGCTCTAACACAACATAAGCTATGCACATAGCCGTGTTCACAGCAATATCAAGCAAGCCGTTATTTATGTTGTCAAGTCGGTATGGCACGGTATAAACACCCTCAATGACAGGGTGGCCGTTTTCCTCTCTCACCCATTCGTCGTGAGCGTAAACCACCACTGACGTACCATTGACAAGAGTAGTAAAGGAATGTGCGCCTGCTATATTAGGTCTTTTGCTCCATATCATATGCGGAACTATTGTGATGCCCGCTTTGTTTCCCGCTTGCATACAAGAAAGAATATCTCCGCCACGAAAAACAAATGAGCAAAGCTCCTCAGCGCTTATGTAAAGCGCATTTGTTTCCTTGTCATATATTGCAGACATATGCTCCCTCCTCTCTTGACATAATAAGTAAACTGATGTATAATTTAGTATATCACATATTTAGTGTAATTTAAAGACAAATTTTTAAAGGATGACACAAAAATGATTGCAAAAGATAAAATCACCATAGCATATAGATGTCCTGCTTGCGGCACCGTCCCCACAAGTGCGGTGGGACTCCTTTCCCTAAGCGGAGATTTGTTTAAGCTGAAGTGCCCTTGCGGTGGTAGCTTCATGACTCTGGAAAGGAAGTCAAGCGAGTGTTTTTCCCTGAGTGTGCCTTGCATTTCCTGCTCATCTTCACATACTTATTATTTGTCAGACTCTGTTTTGTTTGGCGACTCCTTGGTGCTTTCCTGCTCAACCTGTGGTCTTGACCTTTGCTTTGTTGGCACTGAGGAAAATGTTGCTAAAGCGGTTCACGAGTCCAACGAGGAAATCAAGCGCATTTTGGGCGACCATGCTATAACCTCACTAAAGAGCAACGAAAATGAGGGACTTACCGACCCGCAAATTCTCGATATAATCACATATGTTATCAGCGAGCTTAAAGAGGAAGGCAACATCAATTGCGGCTGCCCAAAGGGCGAGGGTGACTATGAGTGCAATATCTACAATGACTTTGTAACTTTGAGATGCAAAAAGTGCCACAAAACCGCAACTATTCCAACTGACAGCACCATTGCCGCCTTTGACTTTTTAGAGGCTGACGAAATTACACTTTGCTGATAAAAAATTACAGGTTTTCGTAACAAAGCCCGAAATTCGACATAGTATTATAGCAGAGGGGCAACTCTCTAATTCTTAACGAAGGGTCATTCCATATGGAACACGGTAATACTATGAATAACTGTTTATGCGGTCTTTTTGATAACGAGTGCTTATGGCTCATCATCTTGGCGGTTATCGTTCTTAGCTGCTGCTGTCACTAATCTACTATAAAAAATGCCCCGCTTAGCCAAGCGGGGCATTTCTTTATTCTATGCCTTGCGAGGCATAACCTGTATAACACTGTGTATGTCGAGTCTGTCAACCGTGGTGTAGGCTCTGCCATCCTTATATTCATATGACAATTCCCTACCCTGTGGCTGTAAAAACAAGGCCTTAGGCTCTTTATCAAGCTTTATAGAAAGCGAAATATCAAGGGCGGGCGGTATCAAGTCGTCTGTTGCAACCACACTGTCTGCGTGAGTGCCGTTTGCATTGATTAGCTGAAGCATCAACACTCCATCCTTTTCTAAGTCAACTATTTCAACGCGTCCAACCGCTGACTCTATACGCGCGATTGGGTCATACAAGCCCTCTGTTGCTTGCTTAATCAGCTTTCTTTGCATATACTGTGTGATGTTTAAATATTGCTCGCCTATGTCAAAGCCAATGGCGGTGATGCTACCGCTACCAAATGGAATGAAAACAGACACAGGGTCGTATTTTTCTTTGTTTCTCTCGTTTACATAGGAAAGAATTTTGCCATCCCTTACATCTATTGAACAGGGTGAGAACAAAGCGCCATATTCCTCCTTGTCAATTGTAAACAGATATGGCTTATATGTTTTTGTATATTCAGATTTGTGTCCGTTATAGCTTTCCTTTACCTCTGTTTTTTCTGTTTCATCTATTTCAACAACTGAAAATGCGTGAGAGCAATCAGCAAAAAGCGCACAGGTGCGCTTGCCCAAAAGCACAAGAGCCCCTCCATTCTTTGCATATTCCAAAAGCATATCTATTGTTTTTTTGTCAAGACCGAACGCAAGCTCAGGCACTACTATCATTTTATATTCGTTTATGTACCTTTCAAGAGTGTGCTCGCACACAATTTCCAAGGAATGACCGACATCGCACAAAAGGGCGCACGCACCCATTACACGCTCGAAGCCTGTTCTTGAATAAAGTCCCTTGGCTTCACGGGCACGGTCGTAGGTTGAAAGCAGCAGTGCCGCTTGATGCACAATTTTTCCGCGGAAGCAAAAATCCTTCCTCTTGCGCACAAATTCGGACACTTCCCCCATCATTTTTATCTCGTTCATATTCGGAGAGCCATCTCTTTTTTGCACAATGTAGTTTTGATATGCACCGCCAAGAGAGATAACCTCTGCCGCTTCCTGCATAATTTGGCAAGGGTGCTTTGCGGCATACCCCTTCTTTCCACCTGTTGCATTTCTGAAGTTCCAGGACATCAAATCCCAAGGGTACTCCTGCTGTGCCAAGGCTCTGCCTGCATAACGTGCGGAATTGAATCCGTTTGCGGGATTTAAATCTCCCGATAAAAAGTCAACATTCGCACAAACGCGCTCAGGCATATGGTCGCTGAATGCCCAGTTAGAGCAAATTTGAAAATTAGGGTATTTTGCGTGCACCGCATCCACATAATAGCGAAGGTATCTTCTGAACATTTCTCTGTGATATTCTCGATACTCTTGATAATATTGGTCCTCGGGCGTTGCGGGCAGTGTGCCCCCCAAATCAATACCCGTTTCCTTTTGAAAGGCGTGTATTGCCTTTGGACTGAAATCACAGTCCGCCATCCAGCATTCTCCATCCACCCAAACACCGTCCGCACCATATTCCGCTAGCTCTATAAGCTGCGGAATTAAAAGCTTGTCCACGTAGCCGCCCATTGTTGAGGTTGTGGTGTCACTTTGTGTTCCGTCTGCCCTTGTTACCGCATCCTCTGGATGCTCCGCACAGTATTTTCTATCAAAAACACCCGAATAATGCATATAGAGGGCAACCCCCTCTTGGCGAGTTACTCTGCGCCAAAGTTCCAAGGTATCCCTTTGGAACTCGGGCATTGCATTGCCCAATTTTGATGGATAAGATGTCCAGCCCGGATGACCCTTGCAGTCTATTTGTATAAAATCGGGCTTTATTTCCTTGCATATTTTCCTTATGTCGTCCTCGTTTAAGGCTCTACCCTGCACTCCGTCGGATGGATTTGCGTGAAAGTCAAAATGCAAGCCAAAAAAGCTGTCCCTTCTCTTTTTCATACTACATCTCCTTGCGTTTTTTTATTCAAAATAATTTTAACACAAAACGCCCAAATACTTCAAGAGCTTTATACAATTATTTTGTTTTTTCCGTTGACGGAGCTGCCCTGTCGGTGTATAATAAGTATATACTTTACATATAGGAGCTTAACTATGCTTTCACTTGTTGCAAATAAAATTCAGCTAATGTTAGATGAAAAAGCGGGCACTATTGTCAGCTTTAAATTGGGGGGACACGAGCGTGTTGTAACACCTTGTCCTATTTTCGTTGCGCGCTTCCGTGATTTGAACGGCAACACACACTATACTCAGCCAAAGGATGCAAAAGATGTCGCTTTTGACGGTGACATAATTACATACAGTGGCTTTGGCGGTGATTTTGACGGCCTTAAATTTGAGATTAGCGTAATTGCAAATGACAAAATAGAGTGGCGCATCCGCGCTCTTGGTGTGCCGAAATCTTATGCCCTTGAATGGATAGAGTTTGCCAAAATTTCCATGCCCAAGCTCGTTGCAAATGACAAAAAGGGTGGCAAAATCCTTTTCCCATACAATGAGGGTATGCTTGTGCATGACGAAAATTTGCTACCGCGCTATGAGCCTGAATATCCGTCCTCAGGCGCTTATTTTACCTTCCCCAATATGGTTTCTTCACAGTTTATGGCATATCTTTTTGACGATATTGGCTTGTACATGGGCGCACACGATACAAAACGTGGGCTAAAGGGTGTTGATTTCTACCCATATCAAAACGGTCTTGCTTTGCAAATGCGCTTGTACTCCGGATGCAATTACGGAGAGGATTTTTGCCCCGATTTTCCCATTGTATGGCAAGCCTGCTCGGGTGAGTGGACTTCCGCTGCCGCAATTTACAGAGAATGGCTTGAACAAAACCTGCCCGAAAACATAGTACCTATTAAGGAAAACAAGAATTTGCCCGAATGGTACAAGGGCTCACCTCTTGTTGTTACCTACCCTGTGCGTGGCTGGCACGACTATGATACAATGGAGCCGAATGACCTTTTCCCGTTCACAAATGCTTTGCCTATTCTTGAAAAAATCAAGAAGCAGTCCCAAACGCAGATTATGGCACTTTTGATGCATTGGGAAGGCACAGCCCCTTGGGCGCCCCCTTATGTATGGCCACCATATGGCGGTGCGGACGGCTTTTTCAAGTTCAGAGATGAGCTACACAAAAGAGGCGATTTGTTGGGCGTTTATTGCTCAGGCTTCGGCTATACTCTTTACAGTAAGGTAGCAGATTATGACAATAAAAAGGAAATTGAGGAGCGGGACGTATTAAAGGCGGTTTGCTATTCTCCCGCTAACAAGCCTGAGCTTGGTATAACCTGCACATATCAGCGCGTCGGCTATGATATTTGCCCTGTTTCCCCTCTCGGACGCGAAATTTTAGAGGAAGCATATACCCCTCTTTTCAAGGAAAGCGGTGTTGACTACGCTCAAATTCTTGACCAGAACCACGGTGGCGGACAGTATATGTGCTTTTCACGTGAGCACGGTCACCCAGCAATGCCAGGCGAATGGATGACAAGCCATATGCAAAAGCTTTTGGCAGAGTGGAACGAGAATGCACGTGGCATTGTGTTCGGATGTGAAAGCGCGGCGGCTGAGCCGTTTATCGGCAACCTTTTAATGAGCGACAACAGATATGAGCTGAACTACCCATTCGGTCAGCCTGTTCCTGTGTATGCCTTTTTATACCACCCATATGTGCGCAATTTTATGGGTAATCAATGCGGTTGTCCCTTTGAGCCAACCACCGATACTCAGCGCTACCGTATGGCTTATTCCTTCTCTATTGGCGATATCATGACAGTGACCCTTGCGCCAAACGGCAAGCTGATGAGCCATTGGGGCACACACGATTTTGAAAGCGCTCCCGATTTTGAAAAAGCTATGCTCTTTGTTAAGAATATGACAGAATTTTATAACAAGGGCGCAAAGGAATATTTATATTCCGCTAAAATGAGCGCAACAAACGAGTTTAAATGCGAGGAAATTTCCATTCCGCAGTTCAGAGGTCAAAAACACTCCGTCCTTCCCCGCCTTTTGTGCTCCGCTTGGGAAACGGAAAGCGGAAAGATCGCATACGTTGTTATCAACCCCGAAAACGAGCCTGTGGACTTTTCCATTGGAAATGAAAAATTCACTTGCCCTGCCCTTGACGGCGTTTTAATTATTAAGTGATACTATTTGAAGAAAAAGACTTTCACTCTTGAAAGCCTTTTTCTTTTATAATATCCCAAATGTTTATTATTTTCTTTTGCCTGCGTTTCGCCATTTGAAGCGATTTATAAGCACCGCCGTAGTTACAATTCACATATGATATTACTAAATCGGCGTTTGATATCATCCATTCGTTTCTCTTCAATATTGCAGCTCTCGGTGGCACTCCCTCAATGGAAGGATATATTGATGCATCGCATAGTCCACATTTATGCAATTCTTTAATTTTAGCTTGTTCTGATAATGTGAAATAAGGAGCCACATAAACAATTTCAATTTTCAAGTTATCCTGCTTTAATTCCTTGCTTGCACAAGCGCAAATATAATCAAAATCTCCATAACCGCCAAAGTAGCAAGTAACCACTCTATCATTCGGAATGTTAATTTTCAGTTGCTCTTTCACCAACTCCTTTACGCGTTCTTTTGATGGGATAAAAGAATGTCCTGCAAAAACAACAACCATACTACGCCTCCGATTTCGTGGAATTCCACGAGATATGGTTATATTATACAGCAAACGGAAATTGTTGTCAATATCGTGGAACTCCACGAGATAAAAAATTCATATTTACCTATAATAATTGTGGAATTCCACAAATACAGGCGGGTGTAATTATGAATTTAAATGATGCAATTGTCAAAAGAATAAACGAGATTTGCAAAGAACTGAACAGTAACGTATGCGATATTGCCTTGAAAGGTGGAATGTCGCCCTCTGCCATTTATGACCTTATCAAGGGCAGAACAAAATGTTCAAAGGTTATTACCGTAAAGCGCTTTTGCGAGGGAGCAGGAATTACTTTATCAGAGTTTTTTAACAAGGATTATTTCAATATACCTGAAGAAGATTAGCTTTTAAAGATGTCAAATATAAAAAGCACTTGCGGAAGGGCGTGCAAAATTAGCGGAGAAATCACAAAATATTTACCTAACACACGGTAGGGGCGAACTGCGTTCGCCCGTGGGAGACCGCAGGTCTCCCCTACGGATAATCAAAAGTTGATACGCAGAAAACAAATAGATCCCCGACAGATTTTTAGAAATCTGTCGGGGATCTTATATGTTATACTTAAATTGATCAAATCTCATTCCAGTCGCTTTGGACATCCTGTCACCAACTGTCTGAACCATAGCATTTGAGAGATTTGCTATTAGCACACTTCTTTTCCGAATAGTTAATGACAATTTGCAAGTCTCCAACACAAATCTTGGCGCAGTTATTTTCATCGAATTCAACTATGTATTCAGCGCCTTTCAAAAATTTAGGATGGCAAAGCGGAATAGCGCATAAAATATTGTAATTACTATCTGTGCCATACACACAAGCAACCTGCGGTTCTTTTTCTACAACAATTCCTCTTTCCCCGCCAACAAAAAACAGGTTTTCACCTGTCTTTTTTTGTTGGCAAAGAATGAGATTTTCACTTTGTTTGAAGTATCCTTGCTATGTATGTTTTTTCAATGTCACTTGTCTTCTTTACTGTATATTTGGGAAAAATTATTAGCCTTGTTCCACTCTACATTGAATCGGGTCAGAAAACGAGGATAATATTCACCATTGTCAGGGTTGTTTCCACATTCTATGTCGTTTCCTATACCAGTACGGTTATAAATTATGGTTAATTCATCATAAGAATATGAAACCGAAGAATAGCTCATTTCAACATATTTGTAATCCGTGTCACCGCAAAACTCTATGTTTGAAGCATAATAATTATCTGAATACAAAACCGCTCTGTTTTCAACTATATCGGTATATTTTGAATTATAGGGGTTTTCGTATTCTAAAAAGCCATTTTTAGAAAAAGCAGCTTTTGCTGTGTCCAAATATTTTTCCATAGTGTCTTTATCGGAAAATTTAACCTCGAGATATATATCTGTCTGATGTATATCAATGTATGTATAAAAATAGGAAAAATCAACAACGGTCATATCCTCTGTGATGCTTTGTGGAAAATATGCAATATTGTTTTCACGGTCGTATTTTCCATAATTTGCAATATCATTGGTGTAAGAGCAACCATTTGTCCCTAAAAAATTTGCAGCCATTCCTAAAAGACCTAGATATGCAGATACGGGAATGGATATAACCAGTAATATAGCACAAACAATTTTAATGATACGCTTGCCCTTGAACATAAAAATAATTACGGAAACAAAAAGCGCAAGTGATAAGGCGATAATTACACAAGTCCAGCAAAATGCGTTAGCAACACCTTGACTGTGGTACATATAATCAATGCCACCTAAATAGTAAATAAAAATCCAAAACAGCGCACTAACGAAAAGAATTGAACTTAAAACGACAAGTGCAATTTTGTTACCCTTTTTCACAGAAAACCGTTTTTTAGGCATTGTGTTTTCATCTCCTTTACTAATATCTTCTATTTTGATAATATCATAGTTTTTGCCAATTTACAATACAATCAAAAAATCTTTTTATAAATATTCAGTTCGATTTTCATCTCACTTGTTCCCTCACTAAACATTTGAACCTTTTTTCCAAACAAACTAAACTTGAATGTGTATTTCATTTTATTACCTCCTTTTAGAGATGCTTATTAAAATTCTGTTTTATCGCCAGTTTCGCCTTTGTAGGGCGGGGGTTTACTCCCGCCGCCTCATTGGCGTAAACCTTTCGTCACGGCGGGAGCAAGCCCCCGCCCTACGATATACCCCATTATAACACAAATCGAAAGAGAAAACAATATCTCAGGCGAATTTTATGGGTATCCGTAGGGGCGATTCATGAAGCGCCCGTTTTTGTTTTGCGTATTTCAGCGGGCGATCGCCGAGCTTGCTCGGATATAATCGCCCCTACAAATTAACATCCTTATGAGAAGGAACCCAAAGACGGCTCCTTTTTCGCTTTTGGTCATGCGGCTGTTTTCGAATAGGC
>JAZQWO010000040.1:0-25971 GCA_045632405.1 Eubacteriales bacterium
ATAAAAAACAGACACAAAAAATGAAGGGAACTTGCAAAGTTTGCAAGTTCCCAACCTTATTTTGTTTTAAAAATATCGGAAAAACAAAGATTTCGAGGATAGAGGTGTCTGTTTTTGGTCTGTGCTTATTGCAACACCCCCTTTTTCTTAACGGAAAATTTTTCCTCTTGACAAAAGTAATTTCATTTGATATAATGAATGGGACAGAGTGTCCCAACAGGATTTTAAGAGGTGAAAATTATGCAAGAGGAAGTTTTTGATAAAATTAAAGGATGTATAGATAAGTTTTTTGATTTAAACGGCTATTCTCCGTCTGTGCGCGATATTGCTATGGTTATCGGTATGCCGAAAAGCACGGTGCAAAGACATCTTGACACAATGCGCAAGCTTGGTGTTGTGAAAACAGGCAAGTGCGGCATTGAAACTGAGCATATTGCAAAAACAGAGCGCGCAGTTATTTCCGTGCCTATTCTGGGTCTTGTGCCCTGCGGTCCTCTCACTGAGGAGGAGGAATATGTTGACAGCTATGTTAAGCTGCCGCAGTCCTTCCTTGGAAACGGCGAGTTTTTCATACTGACCGCCCACGGCGACTCTATGATAGAGGCGGGCATTGACGAAGGGGATTTGGTTGTTGTGAGAAAGCAGCAGCACGCACACAGGGGTGATATTATCGTTGCCTTGGCAGACGGCAAAAACACCCTTAAAAGATATTTTCCCGAGCCTGAAAACAAAAGAATAAGGCTCCACCCCGAAAACTCGGAAATGGAAGACTTTTATGTTTCCGAGCTTTACATACAGGGTGTTGCCACAAAGGTTATTAAAAATCTATGATTTATAAGCGCATACCACTGACAGTAGATGCGGTTTTCACTCGTGACGGAAAAATAAAGCCAAGAAAAATAATATTAAGCGAGGGAACCTTTTTGGTGGACAGGGTTATTTCCGTAAAAGCCCGTTGCCCTCAGGTTGTTTCCTCGGTTGCCCCCTTGGAATATACCGTTATGGTTGAGGGGTGCGAAAAAAAGATATATTTTGAGCCACATAGCAACACGTGGTTTTCGGTGAAGAAATATGAAAGAAAGAGCTATATTACACAGTGATGCCAACTGCTTTTACGCTTCCTGCGAAATGGTGCTTCAGCCTGAGCTCAGAGGCAAGGCGGTGGCGGTTTGCGGCAACACTGAGGAACGGCACGGCATTGTCCTTGCGAAAAGCGAGCGAGCAAAGCAAGCAGGCATTAAAACAGGTATGCCCAACTGGGAAGCTCTGCAAAAATGCCCTGACCTTGTTATAGTGCCGCCAAGATTTGAATATTACGCAGAATTTTCCAAGCTTTTGCACGGAATTTATGAGCGTTACACGGACTATATAGAGTCCTTTGGACTTGACGAATGTTGGCTTGATGTAACGGACAATATCAAGTCCCCTATGGAAATCGCAGAGGAGATAAGACAAGCAGTCAAGGACGAGCTTGGTCTGACGGTGAGCATTGGCGTTTCATTTAACAAGGTTTTTGCAAAGCTGGGCAGCGACTTGAAAAAGCCTGATGCCATAACCGAAATATCGAAGGACAATTTCAAATCTCTTGTGTGGCCCTTGCCCTGCTCCGAGCTTTTGTATTGCGGACGGCAAACCACCCTTCAGCTTGAAAAAATGGCGGTACACACCATCGGTCAGTTGGCTACTCTGCCACTTGAATATGTGGAGCGTAAATTCGGCAAAAACGGACACTCCCTTTGGGTTTTTGCCAACGGACTTGACGATTCCCCCGTTGCTCATATGAACGATTACGAAATGCCCAAGTCCATCGGTCACGGTGTTACCTGTGTGGAAAACTTGGAAACATATGAGGAAGCCAACAAGGTAATTGTTTCTCTTTGCCAGGACATTGGCTACAAGCTACGCAAGGGTCGTCTTTGCGCGGGCGGTGTTGCACTGACGGTCAAGGACAAAAACCTTATAAGTCAAACATATCAGGCAAGGCTCAATGTGTCAACACAGGACGAGCTGACTATTTCTCATTTAGCCTATGAGCTGCTTTTGAAAAATTACTCCTTCCGCGAAAAAATACGCGCCCTTACCGTTACCGCTATTAACATCACCGAGGAAGATACCCCTGTACAGTCTATTATGCTTTTCGACTATGGAGCGCAAGAGAAAAGAAGCCGACTGAATTCTGCTCTTGACGCCTTGAAAAATGAATTTGGCAAGGACGTTATCAAGCCTGCCGTTATTTTAGACGAGCATAAAATGCCCAAAAAGAGGCAGGTCGATACTGTTCTGCCCGGAATGATGAAGAAGAAATAAAAAAATACCGACACGTGTCGGTATTTTTTTATTGTGCTCAATTCTGCACGCTTGTTAATGTGCCTATGAATATAGGAAGATTTGTCGCGTTGTCAACAATCATATAAAGGAATGGGCGGTCAAGGGTGATGTATATTATGTCCTCAGGCATTGCGCTTCCGCCAACGTTTTCAATTACAGTTATAGCGCCTGCTCTTGTTCCTGCTTCATTTACGGAAATATAGGTTTTATGCACAACACTTGAAATAAATATGTTATCATCTGCACTGCCAAGACCGCTAAAATCTGCTTTGCCCGAATCAAAGGCGCTTTCCATACCCAACATAGCCAAGGCATCATTCAATTTGATTTCAAACTCGTAGCTGAACTTAGGTGTTTTTGCAATGATATTCTCGTAGCGTTGGTTTTGAAGGGCTGCCGCAAGCGTCTCTGCCTCAAGACTGCCAACAAAATTATTTATATCTACGCCCTCGTTTGGCAGCAAAGCCACAAATGAATATTTAGCACCTGCATAATTCTTTTTAAATCCCATAGCATTATCTAACTCAATGTAAATATGCTCATTTGAGGACATCATTTCCACATCCTCCACTGCTCCGCTGACAGAGTTAAATTTGCCGTCATAAATGCTATGCTCATCATACTTTCTTTGCCATTCCGCATCGAACATAACCGCATTTATAAGATACATAATAGCTGCCGGCGGAATTACCTCGACTGCCTTTTTTATTATACCGTCCGTTTTTTCATTAACCCAGTTGTTTATATCGTTAACTGTGGTTTTGTCAAAGGGGGCTGAATAAGCATCCGCATCGTAATAATTTTTGTTTGTCTGCAAAAACTCGGGGTTTGGCACAAAGCCGCTGTTTCTGAACCAAATGGAATTGGCTATTTCCAATTTTGACTTTTCCTCTGACGGCAATGCACTAACGTAGCTTTGCAAATACCCATTAAGCTCCTCAAGGGATGAGTCTCCCCCAAGAAGCGCTTCCATCTCCGCCTTGGTTATGCCGTCTGCGCCATTTGCACTCATTGCTAAAGCCAACTGAATGGACAACGGGGAAACAAGCACGTTTTCTCCGTTCTTTTCATTGGATGTTGCTTTAAACAGCTTTAGTGCCAAATTCATTTGATTATGAATAAATTCCTCGTCAAGCTCTTTTGCTTCGTCTGTCAAGGTTGACTCAATTCCCGCCATCAAATTAATGGCAGTTATCTCGTCCTTATCATTCACCTTTGGCGGATCTTCTGTTTTCGGTGGGTCATTTTTAGAGCTGTTTCCCACCTCGCTTGTGCCGGTTGTACTCGGTGTGCTTATCTCCCCACAGCCCGAAAGACTAAAGAGCATGGAGAAAACGAGCAAAATGCTAACTAAAACAACGCTGAATTTTTTCTTCATAAAAATCACCTCCAAAATTTGTCCTTCACTTATAAAGACAGGCTTTATATGCGGTTGGTTACATCTTTATGAAAAATTTTTAAAATCTCCGTCTCACCAATTATCGCACCCAGCATATCTATTGCTCATCTGTTTCCTTGATTTCTTGCTCACCTACAATATCGAAAAGCTCGCGGCGAGTGAGCATATCGTCCGTTGTTGTATATCTTATATGGAGTATATCTCCCTCTCCAAGCTCCTTGCCGCCGTGCACATCCATTGTAGTGCTTGCGCTTGCTTTTTTGGTAGAGAGAACGAACAAATTTCTCGGCCAGAAAATATCTCTTATTTGCTTGCCTATGGCAAATGAATCCTTTTGGACAACCACGAAAGCATCAACCACTGTTTTGTCACGTCTGCTTTCCTCAAAGTCCTCTCTCAATTCGATAATAGTATCGTTGGTGGATTTAACACCGAAAAGCTCCGTTATCAGATACGCCACAAAGGCGGCGATAACTACAGGAATAATATTGTCGTGACAGGAAAGTGCTTCAAGAGAAAACACAATGGCGGTAAGCGGCATTTTCATACTACCTGCAATACAAGCTGTAATACCGAGAACAATAATTACGGAATATAGTCGAGTATCTCCACCAAGAGCTATAAATGCCTTGCCAAGTATGGATGAGACAAGGGCGCCAAGGGACAAAATTGGCAAGAACATGCCGCCTGTAATACCCGACACGTTTGCGCTCAGGGTAAGAGTTGTTCTTACAAACAAAATAAGAAGCAGGAACAGAATTGTGCCGTAGCCCTCGAAAAGCTCCAGGGAAAGCTCGTGTCCTGTGGAAATAAAGGAGAATGAAACTAAGCCAAGCACAACTGTGGCACACAAAATAACAAAGATTTTGATAGCATACGGTACTTTTTTGAGTACACTGTCGTGCAATTTATCAAGAATTCTATAATAATACAGGAAAAGAACACTGAATACGCCCACAACAATGCCGATAACAAGGGGCAGCCAATAATCTACCACTCTTAATGTAGGCAAAAACGATATATCGAAAAGTCCCTCGCTGACGCCGAAAATCGGTGACAAAAGCTTTGATGTTATGTTGGCAAACAAAACGGATGAGGATGCCATAATTACAATAGTTGGGGAAATTCTTTGGTGCGCCTCCTCAACGGCGAAAAGTATACCAGAAATCGGTGCGCCTGTGGCAACGGAAAAGCCTGCGCAAGCGCCGCCCGTCATTGTATATTTGTCCCAAGCTTTGTGCTTTTTGGCAAAGGTGAAAACGCTACCGCGTCCAACGGCTGTACCGATTTGCACAGACGGACCCTCAGTACCCAAGGGAACACCGAGCAAAAACGAAAGCAGGGACAAAACAAACACCCCCACAAGGGTAATGAACCACTTGAATGTGATAATTCCTCTCAAAATGCCAACAGAGGTTGGAATTCCGCCGCCCTTGATGTTTGGTATTTTTTTGTAAATATATGCAAGCAAATAACCAATGCCAAAAAGTCCCACTATAACAAGGGGCAAAAGGTATAGCCTGTCCTCAAGGAGCTCATAGCCCTTCTCAGACCAACCCACAACATACTTTGCGCACAGCTTATAAAACGATACAATCACCGCTGTCACTGTGCCGGTTATGAAGCCAAATACCAATGCAGGCATCAGCAAATTGATAATGAATGATTTATATTTCAAAAGCCTACCGTTCACGTCAACTCTCCTCTGATTTTACTACTCCTTATTTTACCACATTTTTCCCCAATTTTCAATAAAAAATCCTGCGCAAAATCAATTACGCAGGATTTTTTTATTTTACTGTTATCTGGCACATTTTCATAGCAGAAAGAGCATTTCCGTGGCTTTCGGGAGTTACCCCTGCACAGCAAGAGGAGTCAACTGTTACATTAACCTCGGGCAATGCTGCCTTGATAAGCATAGCATTAGATATTACACAAATGTCTGTGCAAAGTCCCACAAGCTCAATTTCTTCAAAGGGCGTTTTTTCGTGCTCATTTACAAGCAGATTTTGAAGCTCGGTTGAGCCAAAGGTTGGCTTGTCGATTACAATGCGTCCTTTTGTAAGCTCCTTTAAGGAATCCGCAATTTCCCAACCCTGTGTGCCCTTGATACAGTGGGGCACGGGCAGATTTTTGCCTTCTCTTGTTGACAGATAATTTTCAAAATGCGTATCTCTTGTGAAAATCACCAAGCCGTCAAAATGCATAACCTTTTCCCTTACAAAAGGCACGATAGACAAAGCCTCGGGCGTTCCCAATGCTCCGTCTATGAAGTCATTCTGCATATCAACAACAATCAAAGCCTTCATTATTACTCGTTTTCAGCAGCCTCAGCCTCGTCAAGAAGCTTGTAGTATTCCTGGAAAACTGCCTCTGTGATATCGTCGTCCAAAACGATAGTGAAGCTATCCTCACCGTCAGATGTGCGGGAAACCTCAAATACAAATGCCTCGTCATCATCCATACCCTCAAGAAGCTCAACAGGCTGAAGGATAGCGTAGAACTTGCCGTTCAATGCAATGCCTGCAATCTCAACAAAATCAATATCCTCTCCGTCAGCGCTCTTCAAGGTGATCAAATCGTCATTTTCGTAAATTTCTTCGTTTGCCATAATATTTCTCCTTATTCATTCCATTTTTTTAAATCTAATACAGGAGCTGAAAATCTAGTTAAGGGTTTATTTTCAAAAAGCTCCATTGCATTCCTGTAAAAATCCTCGTATGTAAGGTCGCGAGGTCTTTTGATAGTCCACGGACAATCAAGATTTATTTCATAAAGCCACACGCCGTCATATCCGACACCTTCAAGGGCAGATATAATGCTCTGCCAATCCAAGAGTCCCTCACCGGGCAACCAGTGACGCTCGTTTTTAAAATCATAATCGGACACGTGCAGGGTGACAATTTTGTTGCCGATTTTATTTATAAATTCAATGGGGTCTTCCTCAAGCAAATGGTTTGTATCAAAGCAAGCCACAAGTCGAGAGTCGCAATTCAATAGCTCCGAAATATCGCGCGAATCTCTGCCAAGGCAGGTGCGCGGCAGGTTTTCAACGCAAATAACAGCGCCCCTTACCTCTGCATACTCGGCAAGAATAGCAAGGCTTTTCTTGGCGGTTGCCATACGCAATGGGCGGTCATTTTCCTCAATGGGCTCTCCGCTTGGGTGAATGATGTACTTGTCAATACCAACGGCAGTTCCCTTGTCAATAAAGCCCTTCAGATATTCAACGCTTGCCTCTGCTATATCGGGGTTGGAAATATCTATTTCAGCAAAGGGCCAAAAGGGCAAATGGAAGGAATAAAGCTCTACTCCATATTTTTTGCTCCACTCAAGAAGCTTGGCAAAATCCAGCTCATCGGAAAGCTCCTTGCTAACGGACACCTCCATATGGGTAATTCCCGCCTTGCTGTAAAGCCTGAACATTTCCTCGTCAATTCTACAAGGTGTTGAAACGCCTATTCTGTACATAATGCACCCCCTGATGCTTGATAGTTATATTTTATCACTAATATTCTATAAAATCAACTATGTTTTTGTCAAAATCAGTTGATTTTTTTGTATAAATTGTGATAAAATTACAGTGCAAAGAAAAAATGCCAACGCATTTTCATAAGGAGAATTTTTATGTACACATTTTCAGCATTACAAAAATATCTTGACACAATTCCCTTGCGCGAAAAGGTACCGGGACTTGATTTAAAGGTTTTACATAAGGGACGCGAGGTTTTCAGATACCAATGCGGCTACAAGGATAGGGAGAACAAAATCCCTATGAAGGGCGACGAGCTTTATATGCTTTATTCCGCTTCAAAGCCTATCACCTGTGCCGCAGGCTTGCACGCAATGGAGGAGGGCAAGTTTTTGATGACCCACCCACTTTGGTGGTACTTGCCTGCATTTAAGGACGTTAAGGTAAAAAGATATGACGAAAACGGCAACCTCACCTTAGAGCCTGTTAAGGACCACATCAGAATTCACGATATTTTCAATATGACCGCAGGCTTGAACTATGATTGCGGCTCAGCGGAAATCCGCGAGGCGGTGGCAAAAAACCCAAAAGCGCCAACACTTGAAATTGCCGCAGCTATTGCAAAAATGAACCTTGATTTCGAGCCAAACACAAGATGGCAGTACAGCCTTTGCCACGATATTGTAGCAGCGTTGGTTGAAGCAGCCACAGGAGAAAGATTCAGCGATTACGTTAAGCGCGTAATCTTTGACCCACTTGGAATGGAAGCATACTACCATATGACCCCGGAAATTGAGCCGCGCGTTATGTCACAGTATCAGTTTGACTACTCATGTGGTGAAGCCAAGCTTGTTGCAAAGACAAACTCCTACATTTTCGGTGAGGAATATGACTCCGGTGGCGCCGGTGTTATCACCTCTATTGATGATTATGCAAAATTCGCTTATGCTATGACTAACTACGGTGTGGGCGAAAACGGAGCGAGAATTTTGTCCAAGGCAAGCGTTAACTTGATGCGCACAAACACATTGCCCCTTGACAGCCAGAAGTACCGTGATTTTTCAGGCTGGATGTCCAATGCAGAATACGGATACGGCTACGGTGTGCGCACCAAAATCGGCGTAGGTCGCGGTGGAAACCTCACCTCTATTGGCGAATTTGGTTGGGACGGTGCCGCAGGCTTCCTCTGCTCCATTGACCCCGAAAAGCAAATCACCATTGTTTACGGTCAGCAGATGCTAAATCCACAGCACGACATTACACACAATAAGATTAAAAATATGGTTAATACAATCATTGAGTAAGGCTCACACCTACTACCCCTTTGCAAACTCCGTTGCCACCTCCCTCACAAGGGCAGGCTTGGTGCACGATATAGCTCACAAAAAAAATCGTGATGACACCCATCACGATTTTTTTATTGCTTGAAGGTTAATCTTTTTTTAAGTGTTGATGATACAAAGCACCCTACAACCGTCAATATGACATCCTTGATAATATAGGGCAGGCTGACTGCCACAAGGGCGGAAATAAAGCTAAGCTTTGACAAAAGCATATACTGAAAAGTGCCGATTAAATGACACAGGGTCAAGCCAAATATACCAAATAAAATTTTCAGCCACGTTTTTTGTAGATTTATGCCACAAAGCAGCACCAGCGGTATAAAGCCGAATATAAATCCACCTGTATAGCCCAAAATCACACCTATTCCACCTTGAAATCCGCTAAAGATTGGCGCGCCAACCATACCAAGCAGAATATATATGACCACCGTTAAAACGCCCCTTTTTGCGCCTAAAAAATAGCCTATCAAGGACACGGCAAGGACTTGCAACGTTATAGGCACAGCGCCCACAGGTATGGAAAGCTGCGACATCACCGCCAAGATTGCAACGCACAGGGAAACAAAGGTAATATCTCTTATTTTTTCTCTCTTCATAAAAGCTTAGCACCCTGCTTTCTCACCCTTGCCTCGCCCGAATTAAAGGTGTGGGCTTTGCCGCTTGCATCCTCTACTATAAGGTTAGCATTTTCGTCTATGTCCTTAACAACGCCTGTTATAACATTGTCGCCCACATAAACGTCAACCGCCTTGCCGATAATATTTGATTTTTGGCGATATATGTCTATATATTTCTTTTGTGAAAGATTTTCGTAATGGTCAAAGAACTTATTTATGATGGTTGCACAGAGCCTTGCTTTAAATCCATCGGGACACTCATTTTCGTACACGCCACAGGCTATTTCCTTAATTTCGTCGTCAAAACCGCCTTTTGGTGGGCACAAATTCACGCCAATTCCGATAGTGGCATACTGCAAGCATCCGCTTTCAAAATCCAAGGATGCCTCAGTTAAGATGCCACAGCATTTTTTCTCGCCAATGTATATATCATTCACCCACTTGATTTGACAGGATACACCCGACGTTTCTTCTATCGCTTCCAAAACCGCCACAGCACCCGCAACGGTGATGTTCACACTCTCTGTGGCTCTTATAGATGGGCGAAGGATGATAGACATATAAAGTCCATTCTCACTCCTTGAAATAAAGCTACGCCCCATTCTGCCCCTGCCGCTTGTCTGATGCTCAACAATGACAACACTGCCCTCTTTCTCTCCCTGTCGGCAAAGGGTCTTGGCAACATCATTTGATGAGGTTTCCTCTTTATATATATATAGCTTGTGCTCCCTTTTCAAATGCTTGCTGATACTGTGTGCGTCAAAGATATTGTCCTTGTTTAAAAGGTAACCGCTTGTGGATGCATCTATTTTGTAGCCCATGCTTTTAAGCTGATTAATTGCCTTCCACACAGAATTGCGGCCTATACCAAGCAAGTCCCCGATTTCCTGCCCTGACACCGCCTTGTTTTTTCCATACAAAAGCTCTAATATTTTTTCTTTAGTATCCATTTCTCTCCTTTGTCACCCAAAAGGCTCACCTTGGGTGACGCTCATTCTTAAAGAAAGCTGACCTCTCGGTCAGCTTTTCATATTAATAAATCCTATCAATTATAGCCTGTCTTTCAGCTTGGTAGTCAGCAATTACGCCAACCTTCTTAATTTCGGTTCTGCCTTCCATATTTCCTACATTAATTGTCTTAACGCTTTGGAAAACAGATGTACCAATCATAATAAGCGCGCCCACGTCCTCTCTTACAAGAGAAACGGTTGTCTTTTCAAGAGAAATATCGAGTGCTTCCTTAGCGCCGCCCAAGCCCTTTGCGGACAATTTGGATGTAAGCTGTGAGAGAACAGAGTTGGAAATTTTTGCCTTATCAGCGCCTGCACGTCTCATATACGCCAAGGTCTGCTGACCGTTCAAATAAACCTTACCCTTTTCGAGCTTAGCATGCTCAACCAACTCGTCGCCCTCTACTCTAAACTTATTGAAGTGGTCGATATCGGCATTGAGCTCTTCAACAAACTGCTTATCTGCTGCAAACTGAATTGTGCCAAAATTGTCAATCATTTCGCTAAAGGCTGTCATATCAAGCTCAACAAAGCCGTCAAGCTGAATACCGTAGTTTTGTTCAATAGTGTAAGTCAAAAGCTGTGGACCGCCAAGATAGAATGCGTCGCTCATAGGACCAACGCCCACACCGGGGATGTACACAAGCATCTTTGTTTCAAAGGAGAAGTAAACCACGTGTTCCTTTGCCTTGTTTACTGAAACAAGCATAATGATATCTGCAGTTGCATTTTCGGAGTCGGAGAACTGGTCAATACCGAAAATAGCATAGTTATACACATTTTCATCAGATTTCATATCAGATGTAGCCTGTGCGTAGTTCAAGAGAACCTTGTCATAAGCTGAATGAAGCTCCTCGGACGTGTGATAATACGCCTCGTTGCCGCCATCCTTATACATTGCCATATTGTTCACCTTTTCGGTGTCGATTTCCCAAATGCCATCAAAAACCGTTACTTTGCTAAAATAACTGTTGATAACCAAGTTAATAACCAACAAAATGATAGATACGACAACTAAAACAACGAGAAGTGCGAAAAACACCTTTCTAAACGGAAATCCGCGCTTATCTTTTTCTAAAACTGAATTGGCTGCAATAGATGCAGAGCTCTTTACGTCTTTATTTTCACTCATTGCGAATCCTCCTCAAATAACATAACGTATAGTATTATATATTTAAATTATATATCAAAAAAAATTTATTGTCAACAGTTTTTGTGTATAATTTTTCAATTATCGCTCCATTTTATAGTCCTTGAATTCTCTCAAGAAATAAACGCTTTCGTCCTTAACCGTAAACGTCCTGCCATTCAAGTATGCCAAAGTGTCCTCGCACTCCAAAAACGTCAGCTTGTAGGAGTATAGGGCTTGGTGCTTGTAGCCTATGCGCCTGTCCTTTTCGTTAATTCCGTATTTGCCGTCCCCAAGCAAGGGATTGCCAATGGATGACATATGCGCTCTTATTTGGTGTGTCCTTCCCGTTACCAGCTCCACCTCCACCAAGGTGATATCTTTTTCCTTGTTGTGTGAAAGATATCTATATTGGGTAATGATTTCCTTAGCACCTGCTGTCTGTCTTTTCAGCACTTTTACCTTGTTGTTTTTTGAATCCTTTATCAAAAAGTCCCTAAGAGTGTCTGTTTTTTGCGGTAATATGCCGTGAACAGCACACAAATATTTTTTGGAAATTTGGTTGTTTCTAATTCTTTCATTCATATCGCGAAGCGCTTGCGCATTCTTTGCAGCGATAACGATTCCGCCTGTGTTTCTGTCAATCCTGTTACAAAGTGCAGGAGCAAAGGAGCTTTCAGCCAAGGGGTCATACTCCCCCTTTTGCAAAAGGTACGCCTGTATGTGATAAACAAGGGTGTTTCGGTCTTTCGCGTCCCCTGTTCCACTTTCCTTGCCGTCACCGTCTCCGCTATGTACAAGCACCCCCGGGGCTTTATCACATATGAGAATATTTTCGTCCTCATAGACAATATTCAAGTCAGTTTTCACCTTGGAAAGCTCATTGTCAGTAATTTTGTCAGAAAACAAGTCCTCACTCAAAAACATCTGCACAGTATCTCCCACCTGGAGTATCTGCTTTTGCTCGGCTCTTTTTCTGTTAACCTTAATCTTTTTTAGGCGGATAGCCTTATACATAAGTGACACAGGCATCCCCTTAACCGCCTTTTGCACGAATTTATCAAGGCGCTGACCTGCGTCATTTGCGTTAATTTTAAATTCTCTCATTTTTCCTCGTCAAAAATGTATTTACACTTATATTATAGAGCCTTTTGATTATCTTTTCAAGTAATTTTTATTTTTTTGTTTACTTTGCACCGGTTTTATGGTAAAATACTAAGGAAATGAGAAAGGAAAGGAGAGCGCTATGCTAAAGGCTTGTATATACACTCTTGGCTGTAGGGTCAATCAATACGAAAGTGATGCTATAATGCAGGAGCTGCAAAGGGACGGCATTTCCATAGTAAATACAGACACTGAGTGCCACATTTGTATAATCAACACCTGTTCTGTAACAGGAGAAAGTGACCGCAAATCAAAGCAGATTATCCGCCGTTTATCAAAGAAAAATCCGAATGCGGTTATTGTGGTAACAGGCTGCTTTGCTGAGCTCAACCCCCAAATTGCATCAAAAATCCCAGGTGTGGATCTAGTTTGCGGCAACAATGCCAAGTCGCAAATTGCCCGTTTGGTAAAGGAATTAGCTTACAAAAAAAGCGCAGAATGTCAGCTGCATATGCCAAGCATTTATGACGGTAGGTTTGACGTTATGTCAGCAGGCGCACCACTTAACAGAACACGCGCATTTATCAAAATCCAGGACGGATGTGATTCCAAGTGTGCATATTGCATCATCCCCTTTGCCCGCGGCAGTGTGCGCTCCAACACAAGAGAAAACATTTTGCGTGAGGCGCGCCAAATTGTTGCCGAGGGATGCCGCGAGATAGTTTTCACAGGAATTGAAACCGCATCCTACGGAAAAGACCTGAAAAATGGATACTCCCTCGGGGATTTACTAACAGAGGCCTCACAAATTGATGGCTTGGAGCGCATCCGCTTAGGCTCTCTTGACCCGTCCCAAATTACCCGTGAATTTGTGGATAAGATAAGCATGCTACATAAGATAATGCCGCATTTTCACATTTCCATGCAGAGCGGCTGCTCACAAACTCTTAGGGAAATGAAGCGCAAATATAACATTGAAATGGCAAAGGAGCGCCTTGATTATTTAAGAGCGAAAATTCCAAACGTTAAATTTTCTGCCGATGTTATCACAGGCTTTCCCGGTGAGAGCGACGAGCATTTCCAAGAAACCCTTGAATTTTTCAAGGAGCAAAAATTCTTGCATCTGCATATTTTCCCATACTCCAAAAGGGAAGGCACCCTTGCCGCTACCATGGACAACCAAGTGCCTGAGCAAACAAAAAAAGAAAGGCTGCATATGCTGGAAAAGCAGCAAGCAGAAATCAAAGCAGAGCTTTTGCGTGAGCTTTGCGAAAAATCTCCATATTCTGAGGTGCTGTTTGAAACATATGACGGAGAATATATTCTCGGTCATACTCCCGAATTTGTTGAGGTTAAGGTGAAAAGCTGCTACCCGCACGGCAACGAGCTTTTAAGGGTAAAGATAACGCACTCTGACGGTGACTGTATTTACGGTGAACTAATATAAAAGCAGGCGGATTAATCCGCCTGCTTTTTGTTACTTAATTTCTTTTGTGCTCTCAGTTACTGTATTAACCAAGCCTACTATGTTTTGAAGGTCGCTTGGTATAATAACCTTTGTCGCCTGTCCGTCGGACACCTTTTCAAAGGCCTCCAGCTTTTTGAGGAGCAAATACTCATTGCCCGGGCAAGCCTGGTTAATAAGTCGAATAGACTCTGCCTGTGCCTGATTGATTTTAAGAATAGCCTCGGCTTCACCCTCAGCCTTTCTTATTCTTGCTTCCTTTTCAGCCTCGGCGCGAAGGATAGCCGCCTGTTTTTCAGCCTCAGCCGCCAAAATCTGGCTTTCCTTTTTACCCTGTGCCACCAAGATGTTACTTGACTTTTCGCCCTCTGCGCGAAGAATTGCTTCACGTCTTTGACGCTCTGCCTTCATTTGCTTTTCCATGGCATCCTGAATTTCTGCCGGTGGCTTAATGTTCTTCAATTCTACTCTGTTGATTTTGATGCCCCAAGGGTCTGTTGCATCGTCCAAAATAGAACGGATTTTTGCGTTAATTGTATCTCTTGATGTAAGTGTGTGGTCAAGCTCCAAGTCACCGATAATGTTACGCAGAGTTGTTGCAGTAAGGTTTTCTATTGCGGAAATTGGCTTTTCAACACCGTATGCAAAAAGCTTAGGGTCTGTTATCTGGAAGAACACAACTGTGTCAATCTGCATTGTAACATTATCCTTTGTGATAACAGGCTGTGGTGGGAAGTCCGCTACCTGCTCCTTCAAGGAAACCTGCTTTGAAACCTTGTCAATGATAGGAACAAGCATATGGAAGCCTGTGTCCCATGTACAATGGTAAGCACCAAAGCGCTCAACAACATATGCCCTTGACTGTGGCACAATCCTAATGCTTGCTATAAGAACTATAACAATAACTGCAACGATAATTAACGGAATTAACCAAATCATAATTATTCTCCCTTTCCTTCCACTATGAGCTTGTTGCCCATTATTTCCTTAATAACCACTATTTCGCCTGTCAAAATTTCACTGTTGTCAGCGGTGCGTGCGCTCCACTCCAAGCCGTTAATTTTAACCGCGCCTGTGCCCTTGATATTGTCAATATCCTCGGTTACAACCGCTTCCTTACCTACTATCAGCTCAAGATTGGTCGCGTGCTCCTTGCCTCTTTGTGAGGTGAGCTTTTTGACCAATGGTCTTGTAGCAAAGAACAAAGCTGCTGAAACGAGGACGAAGATAAGCGCCTGCCACGGTATGCTAATTCCCGGTGCTATCACCTTGACAATAGCGGTGACACCTGCGCCTATGGCAAACCAAATAGATACAAGCTGCGTTGTAGATAGCTCGATAGCAACCAATGCAATCGCCAACGCCAACCAAAACCAATGCATAAAATCACTCCTTTGTAGTTATTATACTGCTAAAACCATTAAATGTCCACATACTGTAGGTTGCTATTTGCAACCGTTAGTTGATTTTTCTATTAAATCCATATAAATTTTCATATTTTCGCAAATAACCGCATCAAGACGATATTTGTCAATAGAATATTCAACCTCTTTTATTTCTGTCCCTTTCACAAGGCTTACAAGCTCATCCGTATGATTTGGTGTAAACAGTGATGACTGTGGCAAAAGGTCAGAATGTCCTTTTATATTGCTTGCAATTATAGGCTTTTGCAGATACATAGCTTCCATTATATTAAATGGTAATCCCTCAATTTCCGAGGCGGACACGTAAATATCGCACCCTAAAATATATTCGTATGCTTCCTTTGTAAAGCCTGTTATGAACACCCTGTCATTTAGGCCCTGCTTTTTGACGTACTCTTCAATTTCCTCTCTGCCATCTCCGTCACCAACCAAGGTTAAGGAGCAGTTTTCAAGCTGCTTTAGCGCCTTCACCAAGAAAAGCTGATTTTTGCGCTTGCTGATTTCACCCACAAAGGCGAGTGAAACAGGAGAACTGCCAAGCCTTTTTGGCTCGCCCACATTTTCCTTGAAGGAAACACCCATACCGTGAGAAAGTACAACCTGCCCTTTACATAGCTTATGCTTGGTTGCTATTTCCAAATCCTCTTTGTTCATAACAATTATATGGTCGGTCTGCCCTCTTAATAGCTTTTCGCACTGCAAATATATGAAATTGTGCAATCTTCCAGAGTTTTCGCCGAACAAATAGCCGTGAACAGTATTTATAACACAGGGCTTCCTTTTCACTCCGCGAAGAGCAAATCTCACCCAAAACGCCGCCAAGGTTGTGTGAAGGAAAATAACGTCAAATTCTTCCTTTTTTAATATGTCACGTATTTTGTATGAAAGCTTCAAGTTTTTAAAGGACAGTGAGCGCTTTTTAAAGCCAATATCAAAGTCCGCGCCGTCCCCGCTTGCCATAACCAAAACCTCATTGCCCTTTGCCTTGAGGGCTTCGATATACGGGCGGTGAAAATTGTTAATGTGCACCATATTTGATGCGGCTATAAGTATTTTCATTTTACGTATTTTTCGTTCCTGTTAAACATTTTGAAGGGAGTTACAACAAGAATTTTTATGTCGTTGAAAAGTGACCAGTTCTCAATATACTTAATATCCATCTCTATTCTTCCCTCAATAGATGTGTCCCCTCTGAAGCCGTATATCTGCGCCAAGCCCGTAATACCCGGCTTAACCTGGTGCTTCACCTTATAAAGAGGAACGCTCTTTGAGTATTGCTCAACGAACGTGGGAAGCTCAGGTCTTGGACCAACAATTGACATACTGCCAAAAAGAACGTTGAAAAACTGTGGCAGCTCGTCAATGCCTGTTTTGCGCATAAAGGTGCCGAACCTTGTTTTTCTTGTGTCCTCAGGTGTTGTCCAGCCTGTGGTTTCCTGGTCGTTAACCCTCATTGAGCGGAACTTGTACATTGTAAAGATTTTGTTATTTTTGCCAACGCGCTTTTGCTTGAAAATGATAGGCCCCTTAGATGAAATACGCACGCCTATGGCGGCAAGCAGCATAATGGGAGATGTCAAAATTATCGCTACCAAGGAAATTATAATGTCCATAATGCGCTTGATTGCCGCATTTGCAGGGTTGTCAAGTGGGATGGACCTTGTGTTGATAACAGGCAGTGAGCCAACCATATCGACCTGGCATTTGGATTTGAAGTATCTGTAAATAGACGGCACGATTGACACGCGAATTCCTGCGGTATCGCACACATCAACAAGTGCCTGTATCATATGCTCCTCGCCTAAGGTAAGGGCGATAACAACCTCGTCGGGATTTTCTCTGTCAAGCACGTCCTTCAAATCTCCGTACGCGCCAAGCCACTCAAGCTCGTCGGTTTGTCTGTCAGCCACGCAGCCGATAACCTCATATCCGTAGTGAGGGTTGTCCTCAAGCTGCTTTTTATATTCAAGGGCGCTCTTGCCGTTGCCCACAAGGAGAACTGTTTTCTTGCTTTCCGCATCTGTTCTCACCTTATGAGCGATTTTGGTAATAAGCACCGTTTTTAAAGCAAGGGCACCAAAGGAAAGAGCAACGCTAAAGAATGCAAGCTTGTAATACTCAGTCCTTGCGGAAAAGAACATACCTATAACAATAATGCCTGCGGACAAAATGAACAGCTGTGCGCCTGCAAGCTTCAAAAGCACCTTGTGGAGCTTATCAAGCACTGCGCTTGAATACATATCGCTGGCAAAATATACAATTATGGTAACAAAGGCACAAATGGTAGAGACGGCAATGGTCGTTCCTGTAAACACGTGCTTTTTGTAATCGAGTATCAATATGGCAAGATAAATTGCACCAATGTTTATAAGCATATCTAAAATCGCGGTGCAAACCGCCGCTGTTTTGCTCATATTCTGCTTCACTGCATCTACCTCCTTTTATACCTTACAAGAGTGAAACGAACCAGTTTTGGAACGTTTTCCTTACAAGAGTGAAATAGCCTGACGAGAACTGTCAAAGACTCGCCAGGCTGATTTTATTCAACGCTTTCTGTTTTCGGTTGGTTCTCAGAATTCTGTTTTGCAGCCTCAGCCTTCGCCTTTTCCTCAGCCGCTTTTTTCTTTATGTCCTTGCAATATGCCTCGTATTGATCACAGATTTCATTAACCTCACCATAGCCCATAACGTGAGCATTCTCAATCCACAACGCCTTTTGGCAAAGCTTCCTTATCTGATCCATATTGTGAGATACGATAACAAAGGAAACACCATTTTTGCGAAGCTCGTCGATTTTATCTGCGCACTTGCGCCTGAAGTTTTCGTCACCAACGGACAAAATTTCATCCACCAAAAGAATCTGTGGCTCAACGTCAATAGCAATTGCAAAGCCAAGACGGGCAACCATACCTGAGGAATAATTTTTGAGTGGCACGTTCATATGCTTGCCAAGCTCGGAAAACTCAACAATTTCCTGGTACTTGCGCTCAAGCTCCTTTTTGGAATAGCCAAGGATAGCGCCATTCAGATATACATTTTCCTTACCCGTTGCCTCATAGTCAAAGCCCGCACCCAGGTTAAGAAGCGGAGCGATAACACCGCGAGTTCTGACAGAGCCCTCAGTTGGCTCAAGAATGTCGGAAATGATTTTCAAAAGTGTACTTTTACCAGCACCGTTATGTCCGATAAGACCGATAGACTCACCCTTTTTAAGCTCAAAGCTGATATTTTCAAGAATTCTTTCCTTCTTTTTCTCCAGCTTGCCCTTAAACAGGCGAACGATAAACTCCTTGAGGTTATCAACCTTTTCGTCCCTGCGGTAGAAGTCCATACATACGTTTTCTACCTCAATAACGTTTTCGCTGTTTTTCATCACATGCTTTTTATGACTGTTAAACATTATAAATCACCGTTAAATATTATAAATGAATTTACGCTTTGTGCAAAGGAATATGATAGCGCCCACAAGGGTAGCGACTATGCCTATTGCATAAATTGTAAAGGTTTCTCCAAATGTCGGCAGCTGTGCCGCACTTCTCATAGCCTCTGTTATAGCTTGTCCTGCAAGGGTTGCCTTTTCTATGGCACTTTCATAAACAGAGCATCTATACACAACGTCTCTGAAATACTCAACATAGTAATACATTGGGTTGCACTTGATAACAAAGCCCATAAAGGAGAAGCTGCTATCGTTCTTATAGAAAATATCAATGCTATAAAAGATTGGGGTAAGATACATCCAAAGGGTCAGGAAAACATTGTAAAAATGTCTTACATCGCGGAAGAATGTGTAAAGAGCCGCCAAAATCAATGATATGCCGTAGCTGAACAGGAAAAGCGCGGGCAAGCCAACGAATGCCAAAAAGATATTCAAGCTGAACACTGCCTGTCCCTGAATCCACACAACGAGCATAACGCCCAAAAGCGCGATAAATGAAAAGCCGAAGTTAACAACGGCGCTCAATGTACAAGACAGTGGGAAAACGTTGTATGACATCTTGTTTTTGGTGAGCAAGCCGCGGTTTTGAACGATAGACGGCAAGGACTGGAAGGTAGCCGTCCTCATCATACCGAAAACAATGTTACCGCAAAGCAAGTAAAGGGCATATGTTTCCTTTTCTGCTCCACCTCGGTCAAACATGTTGCTGAAAACGAGATACATAACAAGCATGTTAAGAAGTGGATTAAGAATAGTCCAAAATACACCGATAACGGAGTTACGGTACTGAACCTTAATGCTTCTCAAAACAAGCTGTTTTACGATATTTACATTTTTAACAAGCTCTTTTTTGCGGAAAGCAAGCCATTCTCTGCGCTCTGCCTTTCTTTTCGCCCTGAGCTCCTGTTTGTCAACACTATTACTCATAAAACTGTTTAAAAAACCTTTCGCTTTAATTAGTCAAGCTGTGTGAAGCACACGAGGCTGAATGTTAGTTTTTTACATTAGATAACTAATTATAGCATAATGTTACAGCTTTGTCAAGCCTGTTGAGATTTCTGCACCCTGCGAGCTACCGCCTCAACCTCACCGTACATATAAAGAGAGCCTAAGCAAACAAGCGCCGCGCCCTTGCTTTTAGCCTCGCGCATAGATGCTTCAACTGCGTTTTCTATGCTGTCACAGGGGTGTGCCTCAACACCAAGCTCCAAAAATACCTTGGCATATTCCGAGCCTTCAAGAGCGCGAGGGTTATTTGGGGTTATGCAATAAACTGTTTCTGCTACCTCACCGATGCGGGAGGCGATATAACGGTAATCCTTATCTGCCATAACACCTGTTAAAGCGATTATGCGGTAATCCTTCAAAAACGCCTTTACACTGTCAACACAGGAGGAAACGCCCTGTGGGTTATGTCCGCCGTCAAAGATAACAAGTGGGTCACGTGAGATTATCTCAAACCTTGCAGGCCAACGGGCACTCTCTAAGCCTGTGTATAGGCTTTCGTTTGACACCTGCACACCCATTTGGTTAAGAGCCTTAACCGCGCATATCACATTGACCGCATTTATCACCTGGTACATACCAAGAAGTCCGATTTTTACGTCCTTGTGGTCCTCAAAATCAAAAAAAGTGCCGTCAAGTGTCGCATTTTTCACATTTACAGTGCTTCTGTCCACTGTGTAAAGCGGTGCGTTTTTCTCGTTGGCAACGGTGCATATAACGTCATATGCGCCGTCATTTTCTGTGTCACCACACCACAGGCAAGGAACACCCTCCTTGATAATTCCCGCCTTTTCAAGGGCTATTTTTTCACGGGTGTCGCCAAGAATTGATGTATGGTCAAGGTCAATGCCCGTAATGACGGACAAGGCTGTTGTTGACACAATGTTTGTAGAGTCAAGTCTGCCACCAAGACCACATTCCAGCACAACAAAATCACATTTTTCGCGCTTGAAATATTCAAGAGCAATAGCGGTCACAAGCTCAAACTCCGTTGGCTTGTCCGCCATTTTGTCGGCTATGGGCTTAATATACTCGGTTATCTCCGTCAGGCTTTGGTCGTCTATCATTTTGCCGTTTACCTGCATTCTTTCGTTAAAGCATCTGATATACGGAGAGGTGTACAGTCCCACACGATAGCCCTCGGCTACAAGCACGCTTGATAGCATTGAGCAGAAAGAGCCCTTGCCGTTTGTCCCCGCCACGTGTATGAATTTCAACTCGTTTTGTGGATTGCCGAGCATTTGGCAAAGCTCGTCAATACGTTCAAGCCCCGGCTTGCAAAAGGTCCAGCTAATGGAGTGTATATAATTTAATGCTTCATCCTTTTTCATAGTATCAAGATAGCCAACAACCTTGGCAAAGCTCCTTCTTTTCAGCAACAGGCAAAGCAGTGTTGCCTCAACACCTCCTATAACCATGTAAAGCGGTATGCGCAAAAGGGCAAGATATTGGTAATATTGGAACAATCCTGCCGTCTTTATAACCATAGAGCCAACTATGTGGGCAAGTGCCACAGACACGATAATTTGGACACTCCCCCGCCTTTTTACAATAAATTTGGCGCTCAAGCCTGCCACAACACCAACCATTGTAGCGCCCAAGGTTACCACCAAATTTGGTGGGTAAATCTGCGGTGACATGAAGTAGCTGACAAGGTCAGATGACGCACCAACCACGCCACCTGCTATGGGACCGTAAATCAACCCCGCCATTATAATCGGTATATTTTCAAAGGTAATTCGCAAAAGACCCCCATCAAAATTCAAGAATGTTTTGCAAAATGTACCGATGATAACACTGAGTGCCACTAGCATAGCGCTTTTGGCGATTGCTAATGCTTTATTATTTTTTCGCATAAAAAAACACCTCCTCCAAATGAAATACAGATTTTGCATCATTTGTGGAGATGAGTCCAGCGGGATGCAACATATGTACCGCAGCCGAAAGGGCTTTCGTTAAAGAGGCAACTCCCCGTCCTCTGAACACTTAACGCACATACGTTTACTCTGTAAAATCTATTTGAATTGATATTAACATATTTTTTCCATTTTTTCAATACTATATGGGGAATATTTGTGGATTTTTTTACATTCAACTTGACATTTTCCCTCTTTAGTATTATAATGTGAATGTAATTTGAGAACCATTCTCAAATTTGAGAATGAAATTGATAAGGAGAACTAATGACAAGCTTTTTGCATAACGCGTCCCATGGCTCGGCTCTTTCATATTTTGAGCCACTTTGGCACGGATTTTTAGAAACCTTAAAGGCTATTCCCTTTCTTTTTTTAGCTTATCTGCTAATGGAATTTATTGAGCATAAGGCTTCCGAAAAAATGGAAGCTACTCTTAGTAGAGTTGGAAAGGGTGGCCCCTTGCTTGGTACACTTCTTGGCTGTGTGCCGCAGTGCGGCTTTTCCGCAACCGCCGCTAACCTATATACCGCAGGTATTGTGACCGAGGGCACGCTTTTGGCGGTTTTCTTAGCCACAAGTGACGAGGCTATTCCTATTTTGATAGCAAACCCATCTGCCTACGGCTCTATTTGGAAGCTTTTGCTTTCAAAAATCATAATCGGCATTGTTATTGGCTTTGGAGTAGATTTTGTGCTCCGCCTTTTGAAAATCAAAAAGGTTTCTGTTGATATGTGTGAGGACTGCGGATGCGAGGAGGAAAGCGGCATTTTAAAGCCTGCGGTTATCCACACGCTGAAAACCACATTGTTCATTTTCATTATTAACATTGTTATCGGCTATGCTATATATTTCATCGGTATGGACAACCTTGACAAGCTGCTGCTCAGCGGCAGCTACGCACAGCCCTTTATCACCGCGCTTTTAGGCTTGATACCTAACTGTGCCATTTCCTCTGCCATTACTCAGCTTTACATTGAAGGCTCACTTTCCTTCGGCGCGGCACTCTCCGGCCTTTGCTCAGGTGCAGGCGTTGGTGTGGCGGTGCTTTTGAAAGCCAACCCTATAAAAAAGGAAAATTTGCGCGTTATTATCACAATGTACATATCATCTGCACTTATTGGATTTTTCTTGATGCTATTTGGAATTAATTAGGAGGTCGGTATGATAGCTATTAAAAATCTTTCTAAAAAATTTAAAAACGAAACTGCCATTGACTACAAGGATATGGTTTTCGAAAGCGGTAAATCTTACGTTTTGCTTGGTGCTTCGGGCTGCGGCAAATCTACTCTTTTGAATATGATAGCGGGTATTCTTTCCCCGGAGCGTGGCGAAATTATAATTGACGGAGTTGATATTGCAAAGGCAAGCCAACGGGAAAAGGACCTTTTCCGCATTAAGAATGTGGGTTATATTTTCCAGGACTTCAAGCTTATTTCGGAAATGAGCGTAATTGACAATATTAATATTCTCAAATTAGAGGGCGTTGATGTGTCACGGGCTGACGAGGTTTTGTCCTCTCTTGAAATGCTTGAGGCGAAGAACAAAAGGGTTTGCCAGCTCTCAGGCGGACAAAAGCAAAGAGTTGCTATTGCAAGAGCTATTGTGAAAATGCCTGATATTATTTTGGCGGACGAGCCAACAGGAAACCTGAACTTTGCCATTGGCGAGGAGGTTGTCAAGCAGCTGACAGCTGTTGCCAAGGGCAAGACCCTAATTGCCGTTACTCACGATGACCGCCTGTGCAAGTATTTCGACCACGTTATTGATATGAATGAAATGACAGGAGGTAGATACGATGCTTAAATTTGCGCTTAAAAATATGGCTATTAAGAAAACGCAGGTTATCCTCGTTTTGATTTCCATTATCATTTCTGCCAGCGTTGGTGTGCTTGCCTTTAACATTTCAAGCCAGGTAAGCGACGGTATTACGGACAATGCAGGCTATTATTCCTTAATTGTAGGTCCTGCGGGCAGTAAAACACAGCTCGCTATGAACTCAATGTACTTCACAGAGGAGCCCCTTGGCACAATCCCTTACTCTGTTTACACAGACATCAAAAAGGACCAGCGCGTTATCTCCGCTATTCCCTTTGCCATGGCGGACAACTACAAGGGCGCAGGCGTTGTTGGCACAACCTCCGATTATCTCAAGGACAAGACCTTAAAGGCGGGACAAATGTTTGACGACACCGCCACACTTCAAGCGGTTGTGGGTGCACGTGTTGCCAAGGAGCATGGGCTGACAATCGGCTCGGAGCTTCACACAAGCCACTCAGCAATTGAGGGCAGCGAGCATAAAACTCCTATCATTGTTGTGGGCATACTTGAGGAAACCTACTCTGCCTTTGACAAGGTTGTTTTCACACAGCTTGAAACTCTTTGGCACATCCACGACCACGGTGGTGAGGGACACGAGGGTGAGGAGCACGAGGGTGAGCATCACCACGAAAACGCAACCATTTGTGCCGTTTTGGTTAACACAAAAAATCCCTCATATGCTATGCAGATGGTAAATGAATATGACGATATGATTTACACTCACGACGAGGAAAGCTGCACACTTCAAGCCATTGAGCCTATGCAGATTGTGCGTGATGTGCTAAGCGATGCGGACGACACAAAGTATATCGTTTTTGTGCTTTGCGCTATCATACTTATTATGAATGTGATTATCATTTCCATTATTACACTTCTTAATATGTACCATTCCGCAAAGGAAATTGCACTGATGCGCCTAATCGGTATCAGTATGAAGAAAATCAACCTTTTGTACCTTATACAAAACGGAATTATAGGCGCGCTCTCTGTTGTTATCGCCTTTGCCGTGTCGCGTCTTTGTCTTGCGCTGGCAGGAGATTACGTATCTTCAATGGGCGTTGTTCTGAACATTGGCAAGGTATATTTGCCTGAGATATTTATTCTTTTGGGCGTGTTCCTCATCAGCGTTATTCCTACTGTAATTTGCACATTTGTTATGGCTAAGCGCGATAGCTTGGCGGAATAGAGGAAATATGAAAAGGGTTATAAAAATTGTTTGTATTTTGTTGTGCTTCGCTTCTCTTTTGCCACTTCTGCTCTCTTGCGGAAATGGCGAGGTGACACAGCTTAGCTTCAAATCCACATTGAGCTATGGTTATTTGAAATCAATTGACAATCAAGCGGTGTCAATTAACGGCTATATTGCCACATCATCACCTGTTGACGGCTCCTTCATTTTCTTAATGAATATGCCGTATCAAAGCTGCCCCTTCTGTGTTCCTAACACAACGGAGCTTTCAAACACCATTGAGGTTGAGCCAAAGGCGGGCAAGAAATTTGACTACACCGCCTCAGCCGTTAAGGTGACAGGTACGCTAAAGGTAGCGCCAAGCGTTGACGACTTTTTCACCGACAAATACGGCTACAAGTTCAATTTCAAAATAGTTGATGCGGAATATGAAATTTTAACAAGCACGGAAATGGGCGCAAACTTTGCCGTTTGGGAAAGGTTTGCCCAAAGCGGCATAATTGACGAGATATACAGAATGTATGACTACGTTGATTTTGTGTGCAAGTGGAACGACTATTTTGTTGACAACTATACCGATGATAAGGGCGTTTACCACAAGGGCTTTTATCTGTACCCAAGTGATGCTAAAAACTACTTGGAAAAGGGCAACAAGAAGTACGGCACTGACCCCGAGTATTTTAACAATCTCATAAAAGAGATTGAAGCTATTGACCACGTGGCATTTAAAGACCTGGTTGCAAACATCAGACTTGCCGAGGCGCTTGCAAAGCAAGGCTATGACAAGCTATACAAGGGCGAGTATGTGCAAGGGGAAAAGCAATATATTGAAAAGTTTGACAACTACGATTACATCTACTCGATTAACGGCGGAGATGAATTAAAGGCAGGCCTTGACCAAATCTATAAAGGCTTTGAAGAGTGGCTTGGTAGCTGGGAGCTTTAACAGTTCAATATTAAAAACGCATTGTTTATGAAAAACGATGCGTTTTTTGTTTTGAACAATTAAAAATTTCGACTCGCTTTCACACTTAATTAAATTATGAAAATCCTCACTATCATGGGCGGATAAGGGCACTTTTTTTATGAGATAATAGCATTGCGAGAACAAAATTTTGCGTCCGTCCCGCAAGGTCTTGTGATTGCCCGTAGAAAAAGAGGACGGCTTTGACAATGGTATTAAATAAAAAGGAGTATTACATGAAAACTGAATTAAAAACAAGGAAAGCGGTCGCTTTATGCGGTGGCGCAGAAGCGCACGTTAACCTACTCAATGGAGAAAATATAGTTTCCATTCCCACAATAGCAGATGA
>JAZQWO010000041.1:0-13713 GCA_045632405.1 Eubacteriales bacterium
CGTCAATTCACTCTCGCATTTGGGATTAAAGAGACAAGTATTTCAAGGCGTACCGCAGATTGAGGGCGCAGGCGTACATATCGTACGTCAAGGTCACAATCGAGGAACAACACAGAAATACGCCGTCAATTTAATTCCAAATCAGAATTTGCGCCAAACCATTTTATCTACTACACCTGTGTAGGACTGAATGATTTTCACTACCTTGGTAGAAACATTTTCGTCAATATAGTTAGGTACAGGCATACCGATGTCACCGCTGTTGTTCATATCAATAGCAGTTGTAACCGCCTGTAAAAGTGACTTTTCATCAATGCCCGCCAAAATAAAGCAAGCCTTGTCAAGTGCTTCAGGGCGCTCTGTGGATGTACGGATGCAAACCGCAGGGAACGGATTGCCAACGCTTGTAAAGAAGCTGGACTCCTCAGGGAGTGTACCACTGTCAGACACTACACAAAATGCATTCATCTGCAAATTGTTATAGTCGTGGAAGCCAAGAGGCTCATTTCTTATAACTCTTCTGTCAAGCACAAAGCCGCTTGACTCCAAGCGCTTTCTTGAACGTGGGTGGCAAGAATACAGAATAGGCATATCGTACTTTTCAGCAAGCTTGTTGATAGCTGTGAAAAGTGACAAAAAGTTCTTCTCTGTGTCGATATTCTCTTCTCTGTGTGCAGACAAAAGAATATACTTCTTAGGCTCTAAGCCAAGACGTGTGAGTACGTCTGACTTTTTGATTTCGTCAAGATTTTGGTGCAAAACCTCAGCCATAGGAGAGCCTGTAACATAGGTTCTTTCCTTTGGCAAACCACACTCGGCAAGATATCTTCTTGCGTGCTCGGAGTATGCCAAATTAACATCGGAAATAATATCAACAATACGTCTGTTTGTTTCCTCGGGCAAGCACTCGTCCTTGCATCTGTTTCCCGCTTCCATATGGAAAATCGGAATGTGCAATCTCTTTGCAGCAATTGCAGACAAGCAAGAGTTGGTATCTCCGAGAATAAGCAGCGCGTCAGGCTTAATCTGTGCCATGAGCTTATATGAGCAATTAATGATGTTACCAACGGTAGCACCAAGGTCGTCACCTACTGCATCCATATATACCTCAGGATCAGCAAGCTTCAAATCACGAAAGAAAATGCCATTCAGGTTATAGTCATAGTTTTGACCTGTGTGAGCAAGCACACAGTCAAAGTACTTTCTACATTTATTAATTACAGCCGCAAGACGAATAATCTCAGGTCTTGTTCCTACAATTATTAATAGCTTTAAGCGTCCGTCATTCTTGAAGGACACGTCAGAGTAATCAGTTTTAATGTTCATTTTATATTCTCCTTAAAGGAACTCTTATGTGCTTACACAAATCGAGAAGCAACACAGCATTTCGCCGCTTAATGGCACTCAAACGGTCTCAAAAAATGTGTCGGGGTGATTAGGGTCGAAAGACTCGTTAGCCCACATAACCGTTACCAAATCCTCTGTTTCACTAAGGTTTATAATGTTATGTGTGTAGCCAGGGAGCATATGAATTGCTTCAATTTTATCTCCGCTAACCTCAAAATTCAAAACCTCGTCAGAGCCGATTTTACGCATTTGGATAAGCCCCTTGCCCGATACCACAATGAAAAATTCCCACTTGGTATGGTGCCAGTGCTGACCCTTGGTAATGCCCGGCTTTGATATATTTATCGACACTTGTCCGCACTTTTCGCTCTTGATAAGCTCGGTAAAGCTACCGCGAGCGTCTATATTCGTCTTCAAAGGGAAGGACACCTTTTCCTTTGGCAAATATGACAAAAATGTGGAATAAAGCTTCTTGGCAAATGACCCATTTGGAATTTCGGGCACAACCAAGGTTTTTGGTTGATTTGCAAAGGAATAAAGCAGGTCAACAATCTCGCCAAGAGTTACCTTGTGGGTGACAGGAGCGACACAGTATCTGCCGTTTTCACAAATAACAGGTGCCAAGCCGTCATAATTACATTTATGCTCCTTGCCCTCCAAGGCATCAAGCATTTCGTCAACAAGGTCGTCAATATACAAAAGCTCAAGTTCTATGGCTCTGTCATTCACCTGAATAGGCAAATCATTTGCAATATTGTTACAGAATGTAGCAACGGCAGAGTTGTAGTTAGGTCTGCACCATTTGCCGAAAAGGTTAGGGAAGCGGTAAACCAAAACGTGCGCCCCTGTTTCCTTGCCGTATTCAAACAGCAATTCCTCGCCCGCCTGCTTGCTCTTGCCGTAATCGCTCTCTCCGTATCTGCCAATCAAGGTAGCCTGAATAGAGGAAGAAATCATAACAGGGCAGGTGTTGCCCGCTGCCTTCAAGCAAGAAAGAAGCTTGTCCGCAAAGCCAAAGTTGCCCGCCATAAACTCGCTGTTTTCCTTTGGTCTGTTTACTCCCGCCAAATTAAAAACAAAGTCTGCCTGCTTACAAGAATCTGCCAAATACTCCTCGGGAGTTTCTATGTCATACTCGAAAATGTTTTCGATTACCAAATTTCTTGTCTTGTCTTTGCCGTCACGAATATTTTTAAGCGCCGCGCAAAGGTTTTTACCCACAAAGCCGTAGGCACCGGTTACAAGTATATTCATTACCTTCCGTCCTTTGCAAGCTCTTCTCTGATATATGCAAGGCTAAGAAGCTTTTCCTTTACGCCCTCAATGTCGAGAAGCTCTGTATTATGTGAATTGAACTCGGACAAGGTATTTCTTTCCTTGTCGCCATCCTTGAAATACTTATCGTAGTTAAGACCGCGCTTGTCACAGGGTACGCGGTAGAAGTTGCCAAGGTCAATAGCATTTGCGCACTCCTCGTTTGTGAGAAGTGTTTCGTACATTTTTTCGCCGTGGCGAATACCGATAATCTTAATGCCTGTTTTCTTTTCCTTGTCAAAAAGCTCGCAAACAGCCTTTGCCTGTGTCTCGATAGTACAAGCAGGCGCCTTCTGAACAAGAATGTCACCGCTTTCACCGTGCTCGAATGCGAACAATACAAGGTCAACCGCCTCGTCAAGCGACATAATAAAGCGTGTCATTGTTGGGTCTGTGATTGTAATGTCCTTGTCTGCTCTTATCTGGTCAATCCAAAGAGGAATAACAGAACCACGGGAGCACATAACGTTACCGTATCTTGTACAGCAAATTTTTGTCTTTTCGGGAGAAACTGTTCTTGACTTAGCAACAATAACCTTCTCCATCATTGCCTTAGATGTACCCATTGCGTTAACAGGATATGCCGCCTTGTCAGTTGACAAGCAAACAATGTTTTTAACGCCTGCCTCAATAGCAGCGGTCAACACGTTTTCAGTACCGAGTACATTAGTTTTTACAGCTTCAATTGGGAAAAATTCACAGGATGGAACCTGCTTAAGAGCTGCTGCGTGGAATATGTAGTCAACACCGTGCATTGCATTTCTAACGCTTGCAATATCACGAACGTCACCGATATAGAACTTAATCTTTTCAGCCACCTCAGGCATCTTAGCCTGGAACTCGTGACGCATATCGTCCTGCTTCTTTTCGTCACGTGAGAAAACACGAATCTCACCGATATCGGTTTTCAAAAATCTGTTAAGCACAGCATTTCCGAAGGAGCCTGTGCCGCCTGTTATCATAAGAGTCTTGCCAGCGAAAATTGAGCCACTCATCTATATGTACCTCACAAATGATAATATTTTTACTTATATATGTTAGCACACAAATTTATTTTTGTCAATACAGGAATTTTCTCAACTTGACAAGAAGAATAAATAATGCTACAATAAAATCAACAAAAAATTCAAGGAGAGTACTATGAAAAAATTCAGTATTTTGTTAGTAATTCTTGCCATGTTCTCCGCTTTAATCCTTGTTTCCTGCTCCGGAGAAGAAACTCCCGAGCCCGGTGAAAACGGTGGTGGCACAACAGTGGAAAAGGTTACAATCACCTTTAACACAGACGGCGGTGACCCCTTGGAGAGCCTGAGCATTGAAAAGGGCAAGGACGCAACTCTCCCAACACCTACCAGAGCCGGTTATTCATTTGACGGCTGGTATTTAGGCAATACGCCTTGGGACGGAAAATCCGTTAGTGTAAACACAACAATCACTGCAAAATGGACTCTTTTGGAGTTTGAAATTGAGTACATTGTGGAAAACGGTGAAAACAGCGGATTGAATGTGCCGATTTACACAGTTAACGACTCCTTTGTTTTGGGTATTCCTTCCGTAACAGGCAAATACTACGAATTCTTCGGCTGGTATATCGTTTCGGAAAATGAGAAAACTCCTATTGACAAAATCAGCGCAGGCACAACAGGAAATCTTACCCTGTATGCAGATATCAGATATCAGCCATTTGAGCTTGAGCTTAAGGCTGATGACACCTACGAGGTAGTTGGACTCCGCGACCTCTATATGACTGAGGGCGAAATTCCTGCCTACTATAAGGGAAAAGCCGTTACATCCATCAAGGAGCAAGCATTCTATGAAAACACACGCATAGAAAAGATTGCATTTGCCGATACCATAAAGACCATTGGCTATGATGCATTCTCCGGATGCACAAGTCTTAAATCCGTTCGTATGTCAAGCGGAATTGAGGACATTGATACAGGCGCATTCTATGACTGCCCTGCTCTTGAATACAATATATATGAAAACATCTCATATCTTGGAAACGAAAATAATCCATATATTGCATTGATGATGTCAAACGATATGATGGCAACCGCGTGCGTAATCAACGAAAACACAAGACTTATTTCAAGCCAGGCATTTGCTGTTAATGCGCTTACAAGCGTTACAATTCCTCAAAGCGTAATTTCAATGGGCAAGGAAGTGTTCCTTGATTGCTCTCTTCTTACTGAGGTTATAATTGAAGAAGGACTCACTTCCATTCCTGACGGTGCATTTAAGAATTGTGCTCTTCTTGAAAGTGTAAACTTGCCAAGCACCTTGGAGTCTATTGGTGCTGAAGCATTTTCTAACTGTAAATCACTCAAGAGCGCTAAAATTCCTGACAGTGTTAAAAAGTTAGGTAACGAGGCATTCTATACCTGCTCATCTCTTACAAGCTTGACTATCGGTAAGGGTCTTTCCGCCCTTCCTAATACCGTATTTGCAAGCTGTGCTTCTCTTACAAGCGTGAGAATTCCTGCAAACATCAAGACAATCGGTGAATTTGCATTTTCAGCCTGTGGCAAGCTCAAGTCTGTGACTATCGAAAGCGGTGTTCAGGAGGTTCTCAAATACGCATTCTATGACTGTCAAAGCATTGTTAGCATTGCGTTCCCCGAAACAGTTACAGTGTTGGGAGAAAGTGTTTTCTATTGCTGCTACAAGCTTGAAAGTGTAAGTCTTACAGGCGTTAAGTCCATTGAAAAGGGAACCTTCTATTACTGTGAAAAGCTCACAGACGTTACCTTGGGCAATGAGCTTGAAGCAATTGGTCCTGAGGCATTCTGCCGCAGTGGCTTGCTTGCAATCAACATTCCTGACAGTGTTAAGTCCATCGGTTACGGTGCGTTTGAATATTGCCGTTCAATGAGAACTGTAAAATTGGGCAAGGGCGTTGAATTCATTGGCGATTTTGCCTTCTCACGCTCCGGTGTTATCAATATTGTTCTTCCTGAAAGCCTTGTTCAAACAGGCAAATATTTGTTCTCAAGCTCTGATGTGGAAAACATCTACATTGAGGCAGAGGAAATCCCCGAAACATGGGATGCAAACTGGTGCGGTACTATTGAAGGTACAGTTACCACAGGCTACGGCAAGAACAACTAAAATACCATACTAACAGCAAAACGGGCGCGCCCATACAAGGGCGCGCCCGTTTTTTACTAATATCAAACCAAAATAATTCTCAAAGCTACATAGCCTACATAAATTGCCAAAAGTGAAATGCCCTGCACTCTTGAAAGCTTTCCTCTGATAAGTGTCGGCACTGTCAGAACAAGCATAACGCCAAGCATCACAGGAATATCTATGGCAAGGGATGCAAGCATACCGTTTGACAGTACATCCTCGAATGGGACACTGAAGGGGAAAATTGTAATGCTCACACCTGACACAAGCACAAGATTGAAAAGATTTGCACCTATAATGTTGCCAAGAGACAAGGAGCCATGCCCCTTGATAAGTGAGGTAATTGCAGTTACAAGCTCAGGCAAGGATGTGCCAAGAGCCACAATAGTAAGACCGATAAGCGCCTCGCTCATTCCAAAAAACTTGGCAATAATTGTTGCGTTATCAACCAAAAGCCTTGCTCCCACCGCAATAAGCGCCGCGCCAATAACGATGAAGATAATCTCATTTATCAGTCCTGCTTTGTCGCCGCGCGCACGGTCAATAGCCGCCTCTGCCTCAATTTTTTCACAGCTTTCACATTTTACGTCAATATCTACGCATTGGCAATTTTCCGCCCTTTGCAGTTCTATCGTCTCAAGCTCCTCAGGTGTGTCGTCCTTACGCTTCATTAAGAAAACGTTAAGAACCATATACGCGACAAAAACAAGAAGCAAAACAATTCCACTAACCCTTGTGAATTCCCCACCAATGTAGGCATTCAAGGAGTAATAAATTGCCGAGGCAAAAAAGAAAATAACAGGAACTACCATTGTCTTTTTATCTGCCTTGCCCGGCTTTATAGCCACAGTTATTGATGCTATCAATGCTGTGTTGCAGACAATTGAGCCAATGGCGTTACCGAAGGCCAGTCCGCCAACGCCCTGCACCGCAGATGTGGCAGACACCATTACCTCAGGCAACGTAGTGCCTATTGACACAACTGTTGCACCTATTAAAATTTCAGGGATTTTAAAGCGCTTTGCAATACCGCTTGCCCCGTCAACAAACCAATCTCCGCCCTTGATAAGACACAAAAGTCCCACAATAAACAGAGGAATTACATACCATTCCATTCTAAAACCCTTTCTTAAACAAGATAAGCCTCAATTTTCATATCATCTGAAATCGGCTTATCAAGCACCACCTTGAAGCGGTAAGCAATATCAACCACCATATCAAATGTATATTCAATTTGTCCGTTTTGGCTCTTACCATCTGCATACAAATCAAAGGCAGTGCCATTGAAAACATAGATTTTAAACGACACGTCCCCCACATTTTTAAGGGAAATCCTGTTAAATGGGATAAGTCCGCCAAGATTAACATCTATCTCGTTTTCGCGCTTATCAATCTTAACAAGGCTATCATTTAAAATGTTTCTGCCGTCCTTTACATATGCTTTTATGGTATAGTCATCGAGCCTGTAAAGTCCAAAATTTTTCAAGGCAGGCACATCAAGCGCCTCAATTTCAACACGTATAAGGTCGGTTTTCACCGTAGCAAATCTTTCCGCCAAGGTGTGGCCTATCATTTCTCTTTGGAAAAGCAATTTTTCCTCACCGTCAAGAGTGGCGATTGCCTTAATGCTTGTTACCTTGTGGCCAAGCTCAATGCACTCTCCAATGGCAAGTGCATTTATTTCCCGTTTTTCGGGCAGGCGCACCTCAAAAGCAAAGCTTGTCTTGCCAGACACATAAAATTCGCTGGCTGAAATCAGAGAGGAAACAGAGGAATTATCTACACTCTCCCCTGTGAATTCACCATCAAGAGCCAAATTGCTATTTAAAATTGAGGTGATAATTTCATTGAAGCGCTTGATTGACTCCACATCATTTTCGTGGATCAAGCCACGTCTGTCAGGCGGTAAATTCAAAAGGAGTCCTGCGTTGCTTCCAATAGATGTAAACCAAAGCTCTACCAAGTTTTCGGGTGAACGCACCATGTTGTCCTGCTCCGCGTGGTAGAACCAACCCGGACGAATGGAAACGTCAACCTCCGCAGGAATAAAGCGCTCTCCATCCAGCTTGCCGTGATTTAATTCATATGTATTCTCCACAACCAAGGAATGTGGGTCAATAGTTGCATAGCAGGGCTTGCCCGCCACTCCCTTTTCGTTACCTACCCAGCGCACGTCCACCCAAGGGGTAGCACCCAAAGAGCCAAAAATAACCGCGTCGGGCTGGAGTGAGCGCACCGTATTTGCCCATCTCTCCCAATCATAAACCGCCTCTGTGCTGCCTGCTCCATCCCACCAGCATTCCCATATTTTGCCGTAATTTGTCAAAAGCTCGGTAAGCTGACCTACATAATAGTCATTATACTCGTCTTTTCCCCAGGTTGGCTCGTGCCTATCCCAAGGGGAAAGATAAATGCCCGCCTTAATGCCGTATTTTGCACACGCATCCGTAAACTCGCGCACAACGTCCCCTTGTCCGTTTTTATATGGGGAATTCTTTACACTGTGCTCCGTATATTTCGATGGCCACAGGCAAAATCCGTCGTGGTGCTTAGCTGTCAGAATAGCTGTGGTAAATCCGCCGTCCTTTATAGCCTTAACCCATTGCTCACAGGAAAGCTCACTTGGATTAAAAAGCTCAGGGCTTTCGTCTCCGTCGCCCCACTCCTTGCCTGTGAAGGTGTTCATACCAAAATGGAAAAAGATAGTCCTTTCCCGTCCGTACCACTCCATTTGCCTTTTATTAGGCACAGCACCGTACGGCTTTAGCCCATATCGCTCGTATATTTTATTCATTGACAGCACTCCTCTAAAATGATATAATCATACTGATAATATTGTAACACATTTAAAAGGCGGTGTCCATAGAATATTTATGAAAATAACAGCACTTTCGGAAAATACAAGCAACAAGGAAAGTATAGGAGCAGAGCACGGGTTATCTCTATATATCGAAGCTTGCGGAAAGAAAATTCTTTTCGATTTTGGTGCATCCGACTTGTTTTTAAAAAATGCACCCGTTTTGGGTATAGATTTGGCAGATGTGGATTTTGCAGTGCTTTCTCACGGGCATGGTGACCATGGTGGCGGTTTGGGTGAATTTTTAAAAGTTAATTCCCGCGCCCCTGTTTATGTCCACCCTCACGCCCTTGAGCCTTATTATAATGCTAAGGGCGAATATATTGGACTCGACCCGTCACTAAAGGGAGAAAAACGGTTAATTTTTGTGGAAAACACGCAAATTATCGACACTGGGCTGTCTATTTTCAATTGCAACCACTTAAACAGCATAGCTTTGCCCGACCCAACAGGACACACCAAAATAGTAGATGGCAAGCGCATAATTGACGACTATACCCACGAGCAATATTTACTGATAGAGGAAAATAGCAAGCGCGTTTTGATAAGCGGCTGCTCCCACAAGGGCATTATCAATATAATGGAATGGGTAAAGCCCACTCACTTGGTTGGCGGCTTCCATTTTTCAAAGCTTCCTCTTAATGAGCATTTGGCGCAGTATGCCAAGCTTTTAAATAGCTATGGCGCATCCTACTGCACCTGTCACTGCACAGGCACAGAGCAAGCTGAATATATGCGTCACCATATGGAAGAGCTACACTACCTATCCTCAGGAGAACAAATATCTATTTAACCTCTGAAAAGCAGACTCAGTCTGCTTTTTGCTTTTTATGTTGACAGTTTATTTCTTTTGTGTTACAATTAATTTACAATCATACATTAAGGAGAACTATTATGGCAAAGGGCTTCCAGTGGGATTTTTCAGACGAAAATATTATTCTTGAGGATGAAAAGGTAGGGTTTAAGCTTCAGCTCATAAAGAACGGTGGTATTGTGATTCACGTTGGCAACATTTGGTTTGAGGTTGACCCTGACGATATTAAATTTGTTTTCTTTCAGCCGCCAAAGCTATTCAAGGCGGGCTCAGTTGCACTTTTCGACCGCGACGACGGAGTTTTATACTACGATGTCGAGGGCTTCAACAATCCACTCCCTCTCATTTTCGATGTAAAGCGCAAGCAAAAGAGCGTTTTTAACACTCTTCTTTCAGTGTTTAGAATCAACGGCTTCGACTGTAAAATTGGATAATTTTCATTACAATAAAATAAAAAATCAGGAATTTCAACAATTCCTGATTTTTTTATTTTGTATTGCATTTATTCCAAAATATTTGAAGTAATGTAATCTATTCCCCACTCGGCAAATCTTTCGCCATCAGCAATTTCGTCAACCGTCCAGCAGTTAACAGTTAAGCCTGCCTTGTGGCACGCCTCAATTTGCTCGCGTGTCAGCTCCTTGCACCAAACGTCAACGTCTATTTTGTCACGTACTAATCGTGCAATTTCCTCGTCTGTTACCTTCCAGAAAAGGTACTGTGCGCTTTGGTTTGGCAGAATCCTTTTTACCTTTGTCAGATTTTCATATATAAAGGAAATAAACGTTACGTTTTCCAAATAATCATAGCTCTTTACAATGTCGATTATCTTTGCTATTTCCTCGTCTGTAAACTCCGACTTTAATTCGAGAATTGCGTGCTTTTCGTACTTTTTAACAATACTAAGGTAATTTTCAAGTGTGCAGGGGCGCAAGTCCTCTCTACCCTTTGTGCCGTCCTTATCATAAAGCACTACACTTTGCAAAACCTTCAAGGATGTCTTTTCAAGATAAATTTCCTCGCCTGCTATTCTCTTTAAATTGTCATCGTGTCCCACAATAAATTTGCCGTCTGCAGTCCTGTGTATATCTGTTTCAATACCGTAATATGAACGGTTGCCTGCCGCAACAAATGCGGAGCAGGTGTTTTCCACCTCAATACCGGAAAGTCCTCTATGGGCTATCACTTTTGTGCTTTTCTTTTCAAACTTGCGTGTGTTCATTTCATTTCCTTTCCTGTGTGGCTATTATCTGACTGCCGAACAAATCATTGATAATAACATCTCCCACATCAATAGGCGTTTTTGCCACTGTACCGTTGATTATTTTCATAGCCTCAAGCATTTTTTCCTTTGGTATTGGCTTGTCGGTTTTCACCGCTACCAAGCCGCCGTCGTCGCACAACACAGTCGTTGTCACAGTGCGCACAGGGGCGGTGCACTCGTTAATTGCATAGGTCTTGCCACGTGGACAAGTGTTTCCTTTTACCTCTATTACGCTTTTGCCATCCAAGGTAACTTCCAAATCACAACCTAACGGGCAGGCTATACAAGTCAAATTTCTTTTCATTGTGTTACCTCCATCTCAAAGCGCAGCTTTTCCGCACCCTTTAATGCGTCTGCCTTTATAGTCACTGTTTCCATCTCGGACGGGGCAACTCTTGGCTTTTTCTTAGACAAAACAACCTCGCCCTTTTGGTTGTAAACATTGATTTTTACATTACGGTAAACATTTGATACTCTGAAATAAACGGTAACATCCTTTTCCACCGTTATTTTCTGCGGTACTGTATAGCGCACAAGTCCGTCAACCTCTATTGGAATATCAACTGTGCGGTTGTCTATACCATTTATGTAATCTGCCGCGCCCTTGCCCGCTATTTCAGCCTCGCTTGACACATAGTCCACAAGGTCATGGACGTGAAGCACGTTACCGCAGGAGAAAACACCCTCAACCGTTGTTTGTCTGTCCTGGTCAACCAAGCTACCACTTGTAACCCCCGACAGTTCAGCTCCAACACCCTTTGTCAGCTCGTTTTCAGGAATCAAGCCACAGGACAAAAGAAGAGTGTCACAGGGGATAAATTCATATGTTTCCTTTATGGGCACGCGTTTTTCGTCAACCTTGGCAATTGTCACGCCTGTCAATCTTTCCTTGCCGTGCAGCTTAACCACTGTGTGTGACAGACGCAAGGGAATATCAAAGTCATTCAAGCACTGCTCTATATTTCTTGCAAGACCTGAGGAATAGGGCATAAGCTCGCACACCGCTTTAACGTGCGCTCCCTCTAAGGTCATACGTCTTGCCATAATAAGACCGATATCGCCAGAGCCGAGAATAACAATCTCACGTCCCGGCATATATCCCTTCATATTTACCATTTTCTGCGCCGTGCCTGCGCTATATACGCCTGCAGGACGTGTGCCTGCAATGTTCAACGCTCCCTTTGCTCTTTCGCGGCAGCCCATTGCCAAAATTATAGCCTTGGCTTCTATTTCAAAAATGCCGTCCACGCTGTTGGTTGCTATTACTTTTTTATCCTTTGTTATTTCAAGTACCATTGTATTTAGCTTGTAAGGAATACCAAGCTCCTTCACCCGCTTTGCGTACCTGTGCGCATATTCGGGTCCTGTCAGCTCCTCCTTGAACTTGTGAAGTCCAAATCCGTTATGAATACACTGACGCAAAATACCGCCCAAGCTGTCATCTCTTTCGAGAATCAATATATCTCTTATACCGTTTTCATAAGCAGAGATAGCGGCACTCATGCCCGCAGGTCCTCCGCCTATTATCACTAAGTCTGTCATTATCTGTTCTCCTTTGTTTTGCCTGTTGCAACGTAAGAGCCACCACCGAATTTAGTCACCTTTTCAAGTGACACGCCAAGCTCACGGGACAAAAGCTCCATTATGTAAGGGCTGCAAAATCCGCCCTGACATCTGCCCATTTGAGCGCGTGTGCGTCTTTTCACTCCGTCAAGGTCCGTTGCCCCTGGGCGTGTGCGGATAGCATCCAGAATTTCACCCTCAGTAACCCCCTCGCAACGGCAAATTATTCTGCCGTATGCAGGATTTTCCTTTATCATTCTGTTTTTTTCGTCCCTGTTGGCATCTCTGAATGCGTGCATTGATTTGCGCTTAGTAACAGGATTTTCGCGTTTTTCAAGTATAAGTCCCATATCACTTAGCATATTGCGCACATACTCTGCAATAGCAGGGGATGCGGAAAGACCAGGGGACTCAATTCCTGCCACGTTGATATAACGCGGCTTGGTGGAATTTATAATGAAATCGCCTGTGCTACCAACTGCGCGGATACCACAGAAGGATGTGATTGTTTTATTTTTAGGAATATTTGAAACACTTCTGTCAGCAATACCAAAGATAGATGCAAAAAACTCAGGTGTGGTAGTGTTGTCCTGCTTGTCCTCGCCGTCAACCGCCGTCGGCCCTAAAAGCAGGTTACCGTCAACTGTGGGAGATACCAAAATGCCCTTACCCATTTTACTCGGAACTGTAAATACAGTGTGGGAAATAAGGCTTCCGCACTCCTTGTCCAATAGCACGTACTCGCCACGTCTTGGATGAACGGAAAAATCATCATCCCCTGCCATTTTTGCAACCTTGTCCGAATATACACCTGCACAGTTTATAACATAGCGCGCCTTGATTTCCTCGTTTTCTGAGGCTACCAGGTAATATTTACCCTCGTCTACTATTCGGCAAACAGGGAAATTGCATTTCAGCTCGGCCCCATTGTCCATTGCATTGCCGATAGCGGACACCGCTAAATCATAAGGACAGATAATTGCGCCTGTGGGTGCATACAAAGCACAGGTAACGCCCTTGCCCAAATTCGGCTCAATCTTAAAGGCTTCTTCCTTGTCAAGTAGGGAAAGTCCCTTCACTCCGTTTTTCTGACCGCGCTCCAATAGAGCTGCAAGAGATGCTTTGTCCTCATCATTAAAGCCAACAACCAAGGAGCCGTTTTTTATGTACTTCACGCCCAAATCAGCGGCAACCTCTTCCATCATTTCCGAGCCACGCACATTCAATTTAGCCTTGAGTGTGCCCACCTTGGCATCAAAGCCTGCGTGCACAATGGCGGAGTTCGCCTTTGTTGCTCCCATAGCAACATCATTTTCCTTTTCCAGTATGCATACCTTCAGCCTGTAAAATGATAGCTCTCTGGCTATCATACCGCCTATAATTCCTGCTCCTATAATCGCTACGTCGTACATATTTTCTCCT
>JAZQWO010000042.1:0-3894 GCA_045632405.1 Eubacteriales bacterium
GGTGAACGCTTGCGTTCTGTTGTTTCCCATATGATGAACGAAAATGAATTTTATACTAAAATTCCATTCGCTACTCTATCCAAGGATGACCCTAACTACGACTCAAACGGTGGATACTGGCTTGGTGGTGTTTGGGCACCTACAAATCTTTGTGCAATAAAGGGGCTTTCTAAAAACGGATATAAGGAATTTGCACGTGAGGCCTCAATTAAATATTTAGAGGGAATGTGCAAGGTGTCAGATGACAGTGCCTTCGGTAGCATTTGGGAGGCATATGCTCCTGATTTTTACAGACCCGCAACAACGGAATACAATACACTGTCCCGTGCGGAATTTGTTGGTTGGAGTGGAATTGCACCTATAACCTTGCTTATTGAAAATATTATCGGTTTAGAATTTAACGCACAAGAAAATTTAGTTACCTTTAATCTAAATGAACGTGGCAAATGTGGAATTGAAAATATGATTTTTAATTCTAATAATATAAGTGTTGTTTGCACAGAATACGTACCGTTTAAGGATAAAACCATAATAGAGGTTGAAGCCGAAAAACCGTTTAAATTAAAGGTGGTAACAAAATATCTTTGGTATCCTAAGGAATTTGACATACCGCAAGGAAAAACCGTATTGAAAATATAACTTTTTATAAAATTTTACAGGTGATATGATGGATTCAATTGAGATAACCGCGCAGACTTTCGGCATATTGGGTATGATATGTAACATATTGGTGTTTCAACAAAAAACACACAAGAGGGTTTTGGTATGGCAATTTTTTGCGGCATTAGTTTTTGCAGTAAATTATTTTATGCTGGGTGCTGTTGTCGGTGGTATTCTTAATACAATAGGCGCTCTTCGCTCGGTTGTGTTTTTCTTCAAGGAAAAGACAAAGGCTGACAGTATTTTTTGGTTAGTTTTCTTTATTTGTGCATTTTCCATATCGTATCCACTTGCATTTATCACTTTCGGCAAAGAGCCAACCCTTATAAATTTTATAATTGAAATCTTGCCTGTTGTGGCAATGATTATTGCGACTATCAGTCTAAGACTTGGTTCAGCTAATGCTGTAAGAAAATTAGGACTTATTAGCTCACCTATGTGGCTAACATATAACTGTTTTAGTGGCTCAATCGGTGCTATTACAAGTGAGATATTAAACCTGATCTCTATCGTTGTTGGAATAATAAGATTCGATATTATGAGGAAGAAAAATGATAAAGACGCTTAACGGGAAATGGAATTATAGAATTGGCAAGGGCGAATGGACAACTAAGGTTGTCCCTTTTTCCGAGCTTTGTGTCGGTCATTCAGAATGTAGAAAATATTTCGACTTAGAGCATTTTGATGACACAATTCTTTTGAAATTTGACGGCATTACCTATAATGCAAATGTATATTTAAACGATAATTTTTTGGGTAAAATGCTCCCATACTGTGAATACACCTTTGATATAACCAAGATAGTAAAGGAAAAGAACAATTCTCTGCTTGTTGAATTAGAAGATATAGATGCAAGCTTTGGACCTAGCGAGGGTTGGGAAAATTATGGCGGTATTATAAGAGATGTATCTATTCTTTACAAAAAAGCCTTTTATATAAATGATGTTTTTTTCACACACTCGCTTATAAATGATTATAAGGATGCTGAATACTCTGTTACGGTTTCATCCTCTTTGGATAAATATCGTGTAACACTATCATTAGATGAGGAAATTATAGATAGCTATACCGCTAACGAAGTCAACATAAGAACTATCAAAAATATTAAGTTGTGGTCGCCTGAAAGCCCTGTTTTATACACCTTAAAGGTTGAACTTTTGGAAAACGAAAATGTGGTTGACACATATAAAACAAGGGTCGGTTTTCGTGAATTTAAATGTAATAAAAATCATTTCATGCTAAACGGACAAGACATTTTTATAAAAGGCGTTTGCAAGCACGAAATGTACGGTAAGAATAGCGGACACACTGTTGCCTACGATGATATTTACAATGATCTAAAAATGATTAAGGACTCCGGTTGCAATTTTGTGCGTTTGGTTCATTATCCGCATAATAAGGCAACTCTTGATATAGCTGATGAGCTTGGACTTTTATGCTGTGAGGAGCCCGGAATGTGGCAAGCAGATGTTACAAATTCACAATTAACAAGTGAGTGTCTTGAGGTTTTAAAAAGAACGATTTTACGCGACAGAAATCATCCAAGCATCGTTTTTTGGTTGGCCTTTAACGAATGTGATTTTGACGAGGCTTTCTTAAAAAATGCCGTGCAAATTTGCCGTGAAAATGACGGGACTCGTTTAATTTCCGGTGCAAATAATATGTCAAACGAGGATACGAAAAAATATTACAATCTTTGCGGTCTTGATTTTTATACTACTCATCCGTATAGTGAAACCTTCGATATGGCAAGAAAAGCAAGCGAGGAGCTATGCGACAAGCCTCTTATGTTTACAGAATGGGGCGGATACTATGTTTATGACAATCCCCATTTACTAAGCGATTTCTTAATGTCTATGTATGAGCTTTACAAGAACAATGCGCTTGCCGGAACCTGCCTTTGGTATTGGGCAGAAATCAACGACTATAACCGTGGTGGTGCTGCATGTGTTGACGGCACTTTAAAGGAAGCTCTTGTTGACTTTGACAGAAAGCCAAATTTAATCTATGATGCTTTTTGTCGTTGCCTCAAAAAAATGGATAATAGCAGTACCCCGTACGATAGCTACGAAGCTGTTGTTCTTAGCAAGCTTTCAAAAGCACCTTTAAAATGCACGGATATGCCAAGCTATGATTCGCTTTTGTCTATTGCGCGTATGCCGCTTAAAACAAGGCTTGCAAAAACAAGAAAAAAGAAAACAGACATCGGGCCCGTATTGCAGCATGAGGAAATTCCGGGCATTTCAAAAATCCCACATCTAGTAACGGAAAATCCCCTTGTGTTTAAATGCAACGATTCAACCGACTGTATTTCCGTATTGGGAATGACATCATTAAATTACGGTTATCCGATTTTAGGAGAATATGGCGAGGATGTGGCGCAAATCTCAATCCAATATGCAGACGGAACAAAGCAAAAGTATATTGCCAAAAACGGACTTGATGTTACAATCGCATATACCTCTGTCGGTTCTTCAAGAATCAATCCGGTAGCCCAAAATGCAAAAAGAGCTTTAATCTTTAGTTATGACAAAAATTTTGAGGAGTACATAGTAAGCAAGCTCGAAATAAAGGCTGAGAAAAAACCAATTTCTCAAGTAGAAATCAAATCATTAAATACAAACTACCATGTTATGATATATGGTGTTTTCATTTAACACGACATTTCACAAAGAAGCCCGACATATCTTATACTATAAGGCTTTATCGCACTTTTTCATAGGGGTGTTCAACCGGGATTGACTCACTCCGACCATAAAAACGGTGTACCCTTTTGGATATGCCGTTTTTATTTTCGTTTATCGCGGGAAGTGTTACGAGCAACTTGTTGCGATGCTTCTCCACAATCGATCTTTGGTGTTGTCCTGTTATAGGACAACGTGGTGTAGAGAATTTGATTAAGGATATTTTGTCTTATGACAGGACAACATGGTGATAAGAAGGCGAGATTAAATTGATTGGTTATGAAATTTTGGCATAAGAAAACGAGGGTGGATTTTACTCCGCCCTCGCTGTGTTTATTAGTTATTTTTGTTGATTTCATTCAAGAGACAAGGAATCGTCCCATATCTGTATTAATCACCTTTAGCTCCAACAATAATTTCTGCACGTTCAACATTGATGCTGTCCGAATCAAGAAAATAATTTATTCTATCAATAACAGCTATTGAAAGCGTGTTTGTTCCATTCTTAAGAAATCTTCCGTTAACCTTTGCTTTGATTTCCAAAATAGGC
>JAZQWO010000043.1:0-25673 GCA_045632405.1 Eubacteriales bacterium
GGCTTTGAGCTTGATATCAGCTGCGCTATCTGCGGCGGTGAGGGATGTCCATCCTGCAAGCATAGTGGCTGGCTTGAGCTTTGCCCATGCGGTATGATTCATCCAAACGTATTAAAAGAGGGCGGCATTGACCCCGATGAATTCACAGGCTTTGCTTTTGGTCTTGGTCTTACCCGTCTTGCTATGATGAAGTACGGTGTTAAGGACATCCGTGACCTCAATAGCGGTAACCTTACCAGCCTTGACCAATTCACAGACGATAAATAAGGAGGAAAGAGTAAATGTTAATTTCAATGAATTGGATCTCAGATTTTGTAGATCTTAAAGGAATAGACCTAAACGCATTAATTCAGAAGTTCTCTCTTTCCACAGCTGAAGTTGAGAATGAGATTTTCTATAAGGGTAGCGACCTTTCAGGCGTTGTTGTTGCGGAAATTAAATCCGTTCTTGAGCATCCGAAGTCAAAAAAGCTCCACCTTTTGAAGGTTGATATTGGTGAAAAGGAGCTTGTTGACGTTGTTTGCGGCGCACCAAACGTTCGCGTTGGTATGAAGACCGCATTTGCTAAGCTTGGCGCACAGATTGGCGAGATTACAATAGCTCCACGTGACCTTGCAGGCTACACATCCCACGGTATGTGCTGCTCTGAAAAGGAGCTTGGCATCAGTGACGAAAATAACGGCATTATGGAAATTTTTGAGGATGCCCCCCTTGGCACAGACTTGAAGGAAATTTATCAGATTGACGATATTATCTTCGAGGTTGACAATAAGTCCTTGACAAACCGTCCTGACCTTTGGGGTCACTACGGTATTGCACGTGAAAATGCGACCCTTTGCAAAAGAGAGTTAAAGCCACTTCCAAAGGCAGACCTTAGCATCTATAACAATCTTCCAAAAATTGACTTGAAGATTGAGGACTCTCTTTGCCATAGATACTCCTGCTTGCAGTTTGAAAATATTACAGCGCACACAAGCCCTGTTAATATGAGAATTCGTCTTTTCTACTGCGGTATGCGTGCAATCAATTTGCTTGCCGACCTTACAAACTATTTGATGCTTGAAATGGGTCAGCCAATGCACGCCTTTGACTCACGCAAGGTGGAAAAAATCAGAATTAAGAGATTTGATAAGCCATTCACCTTCAAGACTCTTGACGGTGTAGAGCGCAATATCGACGAAAATACACTGATGATTTGCAACGGTGACAATCCTGTTGCTATTGCAGGTATCATGGGCGGTCTTGACTCCGAAATTGTTGAGGACACAAGCTCCTTGACCCTTGAGTCCGCTACATTTGACGCATCCTCAGTGAGAAAAAGCTCATCCCGCTTGGCTCATAGAACAGATGCATCTCAGCGTTATGAGAAGAGCCTTGACCCTGAGCTGACAGTTGCCGCTATTGAGCGCTTTGTTAAGATTCTTACTGATATTGACAGCGGCGTTAAGGTAACATCCGCCTTGACAGACAAGTATGCATATCAGTACCCAAAGGTAACTCTTTCCTTTGATAAGAGCTTTGTTGACAAATACACAGGAATTGAAATTTCAAACGAAACTATTGTTAATACACTTACCGCCCTTGGCTTTGGCGTTAAGCTTGAAAACGATAGCTTCACCGTTGATGTTCCATCCTGGAGAGCAACAAAGGACGTTACCTTGAAGGCTGACATTATTGAGGAAATTACACGTATCTACGGCTACGATAACTTTAACGTTAACACAACCGTTGCTCCCTTGTTCCCTGTTCGCGCTTTCCTTGAAAAGACAACAGACGAGCAGGTTAAGGATATCCTTGTTAAGTCCTTTGGCTTACACGAGGTTCATTCCTACATTTGGGAGTACACCGAGGAGCAGAAGAAGCTTGGCATTGAGGCAGGCACTAACATCAAGCTTTTGAACGCTACTAACCCTAATATCGAAACTATCAGAAAATCAATGGTTCCAAACCAGCTTTGCCAGGTTAAGGCAAACACATCCTATTCAGCAGATTTCGGTATTTTTGAAATTGCAAGGGTAGTTGATGGCTTGAAGGAAAACGGACTTTGCAAGGAAGAAAAGAAGCTTTGCATTTCCTTGTTCTCAAAGACAAAGAACGTGGTTGAGCTTTACTATGACCTTGCGCACATTTTGTCTGACGTAGTTGACGACGTGAAGCATCAGAGCCTTGAATACAAGGCGTGCGAGCCGAATGTGAATTACATCCATCCAAGAAATTATAACGAGATTTTGTGCGGTGGTGTTTCCCTTGGCTATATCGGTATTGTACATCCAACTGTTTCTAAAAAGATTGACAAGAAGGCAAGCGTTGTTTTCTTGGAAATTGATATGAATAAGCTTGTGAGCGTAGAAAACAAGGGCATTCACTATGTTGAAGCGCCTAAGTACCCAACAATCGACGTTGACGTTACCTTCGTTTGCCAGAGGTATGCACCTATTGCAGAGGCAATAAAGGCGGTTAACTCACCTCTTATTACAAGAGAAGCGGTTGTTGATACCTACGAGGACGAAAACGGCAAGTCCATCACCGTTCGCTTGACCTTTATGCATAAGGAAAAGACCTTGACAAAGGACGAGGTTATGGAAATCGTTGATAAAATCATTGCGTTGCTCAAGGAGCAGGGCATTGAAATGAAGCAGTAAAGCCACAATATTTAAAATTAGCCTTCTCCAGTGGGAGAAGGTGGCACGCAAAGCGTGGCGGATGAGGTGTTTAAAAGACTACTCATCCACCGCTTACGCGGTCCCCCTTCCCTAGCAAGGGAAGGCTTTATCGGTTACGTTAGTCACTTTACAAATTTTAATGAAAGGAGATAATCTATGGCTATGCGCGGTAAAAATATGAACCTTGCCTTTGGCTTGGAAACTATATTTGACGATGCGGAATTTACGATAGGCGACCGTGACAAGGTTGGTATAGTTGGCGTTAACGGCGCTGGCAAAACAACGCTTTTCAAGGTGCTTTTGGGCAAGCAGGAGCTTGATAGCGGCATTATCTCCACAAGCAACTACATTGGTTATCTCCCACAGGAAATAGTTATTGAAAACGAGTATCAGACGGTTTGGGACTACCTGCGTGACGGCAGACCTATTCGCAAGCTTGAAGCAGAGCTGAACGATATATACGCGCGTTTAGAGGGCGAGATGTCAGAGGAGGAAATGGACAGAACCTTGCGTCGCATGGCAAAGGTGCAGGAGCTGCTTGAATATTATGACTGCTATGATGCCGAGGACATTTTGTTTGGCTTGATTGATGAAATGGGTATAGACGTTGACCTTTTGGAGCGCCCTATGTGTGAGCTGTCAGGCGGACAGAAATCCAAAATGGCATTTTGTCAGCTCCTGTTTTCAAAGTCTGAGCTTTTGCTCCTTGACGAGCCAACAAACCATTTGGACGTTACCACAAAGGACTACATAACCAAGTATTTGAAAAATTACAACGGTATGGTGCTTATTATCAGCCACGATGTTGAGTTCTTAAATCAGATTATTAACAAAACAATGCTGATAAATAAAATTACTCACAAGATACAAATGTATGACGGTGACTATACCGCATATCAAAAGAAGTATCAGGATGAGCTGCGCCTTCGCGAAATGACCATAGTTCAGCAGGAAAAGGAAATAAAAACTCTTGAGGAGTTTGTGCAAAGGGCAAAGCAGGCAAGCCAGACAAACCACGCGCTGAAGCGTATGGGACAGGAGCGCGCCCTTCGTCTTGAAAAGAAAAAGGCTGAAATGCTCACCCGCTTGAAAACCTACAAGCGCGTTAAAATGGACATCAAGCCAAAGCGAGAGGGAGCAAAAATTCCTCTGGAGGTGGAAAATCTCACCTTTGGCTACCCCGACCAAAAGCTGCTTTATAAAGACCTGTCGTTTAAAATAAACGGTGGTGAGAGGTTTTTGGTGGTGGGCGAAAACGGTGTTGGTAAATCCACGCTTTTAAAGCTCATTATGTCCATTTTACAGCCACAGGGTGGCAAAATTCGCTTTAATGAAAAAACAGATGTGGCGTATTACGCACAGGAGCTTGAGGGCTTAGACCCCGAAAAAACAATCCTTCAAAGTGTGGATGGAGACAAATATACAGAGTGGCAGCTCCGCGGTGCGCTTAGTAACTTCCTTTTCTATGAGGAGGATGTAAATAAAAAGGTCAAGGTGCTGTCCCCTGGTGAAAAAGCCCGCGTGGCGCTTTGCAAGGTGCTTTTACAAAAGGCAAACCTTTTAATTCTTGATGAGCCGACAAACCATTTAGACCCTGAAACACAAAAGGTGATAGGCGGTAACTTTAATCTTTTTGAAGGAACAATTATCGTTGTCAGCCATAACCCCTCATTCGTTGAGCAAATCGGCATTAGCCGTATGCTTATTTTGCCATTCGGCAGAATAGAGGAGTATTCACACGAATTGCTTGAATATTATTATGAATTAAACACACCTGACGAGGAGAAGTATTAATATGGATTTTTGGTTCTTTTTAACCTGCGCAGGCTTTGGAATAGGGCTTGCAATGGATGCCTTTTCCGTTTCTCTTGCAAACGGACTTAACGAGCGCGGAATGAAAATTGGAAAAATGATAGGCGTTGCAGGCACATTTGCCTTTTTCCAGGGACTGATGCCACTTATTGGTTGGGTTTGTGTTCACACCATACTTGAGCAGTTTGAGGCGTTTGGTAAATTTATTCCGTGGATTGCCCTTGTTCTTCTTTCCTTCCTTGGCGGTAAAATGATTTTCGAGGGAATTAAGGATGAGGAAGAATGTAAGCTGCAAAGAGTTGGCTTCTGGGCTTTGATGCTTCAGGGTGTTGCAACCTCTATTGACGCGCTGACCGTTGGCTTTGATATTGGTGGCTACGGTATAGTTGAGGCATTGGTTGCAGTTGGTGTAATTGCGGCTATCACGTTTGTTATTTGCCTTTGCGGTATTGTTATAGGTAAGAAGTTTGGCACTAAGCTGGCTTGCAAGGCAACGATTTTTGGCGGCGTTATTTTGGTTGCCGTTGGTATTGAAATTTTTTTAACAGGTATCTTAGGATGATTAAGAATATTATTTTTGATATAGGTCAGGTGCTTGTTCACTTTGAGCCTGAATATATGGTAAGACAGTATGTCACAGACGAAAAGGATATAGCGCTTCTTAAAGAGGTCGTTTTTGACCGTCTTTATTGGGACAGGCTTGACCTTGGCACTATAACCGACGAGGAAACAGTTAGATTGTGCCGTGAAAGACTGCCAAAGCGCCTTTGGGACGTTGCCGAAAAAATCCATATGAACTGGATTTATAACATTCCCGAAATGGAAGGAATGGGAGAATTGATAAAAGACATAAAAAAGCGACACAGGGTAGGCGCTTTTGCCCTTTCCAACATTTCACACTACTTTGCAGACCATATGGACGATGTGAAAATCCTGTCACTCCTTGACGGGCACGTTTTCTCCGCCAGAATAGGAATAACAAAGCCCGACTTCAGGATTTTTGACTACATTTGCGAAAAATACAACCTCGACCCCGCAACCACACTCTTTGTTGACGATAGCGAAAAGAACGTAAACGCAGGCAGAGCATACGGCCTTACCTGCTACCAATTCGACGGAGATGCTGAAAAGCTTAAAAAATTTATTGAGAATTCTATACAATAATAAAAAAGACTTTCGCTTTGGCGAAAGTCTTTTTTGTTATTAAATTTGGAAAAACTGCGCTCTTTCAAGGTCTGCAGTATTTGGACTGTGGAGTGACATCATGCGCTTGCCCTCTAAGCTTTCAAATATCATGCCGTGGCCGCCGCAAAAGTCAAACTGACTGCCAAGGTGTGTCCACTTGCCCCTGATAGAGTCAGCCTCGGCAATAAGAACGACATATCTGCCATCATTAAAGCTTGACCACATCATGCGGAGCTGTCCGTTTTCACGGTACATAAAAGGGCCGTCTGTTATGTAAGCGCCCTTGATGCCGCCATATTCTGTGGCATCCTTAGCCTCGGATGCGGAGAAGAGCTTGAATGGCTCGCCAACTCGGTGTGTCAAATCGTCGCTCAGCTGCACCGCCCACATTTCTCCGTCTAGGACTTGAATCCATTCCTTTGAAAATACCATATAAGGCACTCCATCCTCAACATAAAATGTACCGTCCAAGCATACCCAATCCTCAGGAGTACGCGCTGTGTCTGCAAGAGGCACAAATTCACCGTTTGGAGTGTCACACACGAAAATTTGTGTGCATCTGCACTCGCCCTCGGCAATACAACTGCCGAAAAGATAGTATTTGCCATTGTAATAATGAACCTCAGGTGCCCAAAAGTCGCGGTCAGCCCAAAAGCCAAGCTTGGTGCCGTGAACCACAACCTTGCCATCCTCGAAATTCTCCAGGTCATAGCTTTTGAAAACGGAGAAGGTGTTTCTTGCCTGTAAGCAGTGGTCCTCCAAGTCCGTTGTGCCGTACATATAGTAGCACTTATTTTCAAAATCAGTCAGAATAAATGGGTCGCGTATGCGTAAATCCTGTCTTTTTATCATATCTTACCTCACAATTCAACAGTAACAGGAGCAAAGCCCTCGGCGTGTGCGCAAAGAGTTGCCACCTTTTCTGTTTTCTTTAATACAAGCAGGCTCTTGCCCTTTTCGGTCTTGCAATCTGATTTGCTGTAAATGTGGTCGGTTGTCAAATTGCCACTGATAGTGCCAAGGATTTTACCGCCCGTTATGGAGTAGGAAACATCAACCGAAGCCTGTGTGCAAAGAGCACCGTTTTTGTCTTGAATTTCGGTGTCAACATAGATTATGTCCCCACCTGTGTATGATTTTTCCTGTTTTAGCACTATATGATCCGCCTCACCCTCAGTGCAAATAGAGGAAGAGCCAATCAATTTTTCACCCACATAAGCATGGGCTGTGAGTGCTCCGCTTTGGTATGGTATATTGAATTTGAAAACTCCGTTTTCACCGCCAACAGTCTCACCAACTATCTTGCCGTTTAGCTCCAGCACTACCTTATCACAGTCAGCAAAAACGTATATTTCACACACCTTGCCCTCGCATCCCTCAAAGCACCAGGAATGCTCGCACTCGTAAAATCCCCAACCGCTTATGAAATAAGGTGTAGAGCATAAATCAGGCTGGCGCATCGCAATATACGGGTCACGGCGCAGCTCCCAAGCAATTTCGCGGTAGTAGGACTGTGGTTTTCTATTGCCAAGCATATCGATGTCACCGCAGTTTGCTATATGGTATGGGAATGGGAGCATAAAGTCACCGCGCTTTTCGTTGTATTCAACGTGTCCCAAGGCGGTTTCTCCAAAGTAATCCCAAGCGGTCCACACAAAATCTCCTGCAATTCTTGGGTTGCCAAGCAATTGCTTGATAGTTGTATAAGCGCAAAGAGGAAATGTTTCCGTGTTGATTATTACGCGGTTAGGGAAGCGGGCGAGATCCTTTTCCAAGCGGTATTCCAAATAGTTATAGCCAATAATATCGCAGGTGTCTGCTGTCACCGCCGTAGCTCTTGCAAAGCAATCAAGCACTTCAGCACCGAAGTCATTTTCCGCCTTTTCAAGCTCATATTCCTCGCTGTTGTCCCAAAGGCTGCAAAGCGCGTGGGTTATAGGACGTGATGGGTCAAGAAAACGTATTTTGCTTGCAATATCTGTGGCAATATAGTAGCCGCCACCTCTGCCTGTTTTTTGTGGGATTTCGTTGCCTGTTGACCACATAACAATAGATGGGTGGCATCTGTTGCGGCGTACAATTAAGTCAACCCAGGCTTCCCACCTGTCCTTAAAATAGAAATGAAAATCGTTTTCCTTCTTTCCCTCTGACCAAAGGTCAAAAAGCTCATCAAGAACAAGCATACCAAGCCTGTCACAAGCCTCATAGAAATAAGGAGATTGTGGGTTGTGCGACATACGCACCGCATTAAAGCCCGCCTCCTTGAGCCTTGCAACGCGTCTGTATTCCGTTTCTCTATATACAGCCGTACCAAGTGCGCCCTGGTCGTGATGTATGCATCCTCCACGGAGCTTGATGCTTTTGCCGTTTAGCATAAATCCGCGCTCTGAGTCAATGTTTACAAACCTTATGCCGAAAACACTTTCGTCAACATCAGAAGCACCGTCAAAAATTGCAGTGGTTTTGATTTTATACATATTGGGATTGTTGGTGTTCCAAAGGCGCGGATTTTCAATTTTGAATTTCGCAAGCACCTTGTTTTCGCCTGGTCGAAGCACTACATTTTTTGCAAATTTAGCCACAGGGTGACGCTTTTTGTCCTCGAAAACCTCAAATTCCACAATACCCTTTTCGTTTTTCTCTGCATAAACGCTAACCTCGGCACACATATATGCAGTGCTGCCAAACATATTTTCGCTTCGTACAAAGGTACCGTATGGATGAATATAAGCATCTCCGCACTCGCAAAGATAAACATCACGGTAAATGCCAGCGCCTGAGTACCAACGGGAATTTGGCAGAGCAGAGTTGTTTACTCTAAACAGAATTTCATTTTCCTTGTCATAGCGCAAATAATTTGTTATATCAACAAAGAATGGGTTGTAGCCATAGTGATTGGTATAAGCTACATTTGAATTTATGTACAAATCCGTAATTCCGAATGCTCCGTCACAAAGAATAAAATATTTCTTTTTGCGCTTAGCCTTAAAGCTCTTTTTATATTTACCAACTCCGCCCTGGAAAAAGCCACCGTGAGCACCTGAGGGCGCGGCTTCACATCTTGGTTGGATTATGGAAAAATCGTGCGGTAAATCGACAACCTCATCCCATTTTTCAATTTTGGCATCCCAATCAAGACCGTCATTTAAAACAAAGCGCCAGCTTTTGTTAAAGTTGATTTTTTTCATAGATTACTCCGTAATTTCCATTCGTTCGCAATTGCCGAGAGCAATTTTGTTAACACCCTTCAAAAGTGTGCCGCTTGCGTATTTTACACCGAAAATATCGTAAATAGCATACTTGCGCTCTTGCTCGCTTTCTACATAAATGCCCGCATTGCCCGTGGAGTTGAACAAGTGAACAATCTCATCATTTTCGATAACATATGGCACGTTTTCGTACAAAACAGCCACACTCTGTCCGCCATTTTTTGTTTTTGCGGCTGTGTAGTTGGAGTCAACACCCCAAACTGTTATCTCACCGTCAAGTATAGTTTTTTGATGCTCACGCCAGAATTTCAGATATGCACCCAATATGCTTCTGTGCTCACTTGTGATGTTGTCAAAGCGAACAGAAATCTGTGGCACGCAGAACATAGTGGCAAGAAGCTGATAAGCTACACTTTCGTTTGTATCATCCTTGTTCCACATAAGCATGTCACTGTGTACAGGAATTTTGTCTGAGGTCAGGCGCAAGTCAAGTGAGCCTATTCTGTTGAAAAGTGCATCGTTCGGACAGTCTGTTACACGGAACAAATTGCCAAACTGACCAACAATAGGTCCTATGTAGGATTGGCGGAATTCAATAAGAATTTCGGGGTTTATCTTTTTTAGCTCGGTGGTTGCTTCCAAAAGCAGCCTTTGCAAGCCCTCTTCAACGGAAAGACAGTCCATTTTTTCATAATCACAGGAGCTTTCCTCGGTTAGCTGGAAGCTATCAATAAAATCAAGCTTCAAGCCGTCATATCCATATTTTGACACGTGCTCGCGGTAGGTGGAAACCAAAAATTCACGCACCTTTGGGAAACGTGGGTCAAGTACGCAAGCCTTCATTCTCTCACGGGTATGTAGATACATACCGCGGAAGCGCTCAAAGTTTTCACTGTTAAAGCCAACAAAGGGTACGGAAAACCAAATCATAAGCTTCATACCAAGCGCATGTATATCATCAACAAAGCCCTTCATATCGGGTATTTTACTCTCGCAAACTCGCCAGTCACCGCAAAATGCATAGCCACGGCTGTTGTCATCTGTTTGCCATCCGTCATCAACAATCACCGTGTCCATGCCAAGCGCCTTTGCGATTTTACATTCGTAAAGTATCTCGTCAGGTATAGTTTTTTGGTGGAAGCTGTACCAGCAGGAGTACATAGGCAGCCTTGCCTCGGCGGGCACGTATGCACTTTTGTAGCCAAGCTCTGACCACCAGTCGCGAGCGGAAATAATAGCCTTGTAGAATGGGATTTTGCGACGGTCAATTCTCAAAATAACCTGGTATGACTCCATTTCTGCGCAAAGCTGAGAAAACAGGTCTATTTGGAAGCGCAGACATCCGTTTTCCTCAACCACACCTGTGGATATTTTTGCAGGAGAGGCAGGGTCTGAAAGCGCTATACACAAGCGGTTATCACCGCCCTTGTTATAAATGCAGGCAAGGGGCATACCCGATGCGGTTTTGCTGTCATTTGTTCTTGGATACCATTCGGGAGTTAAATTGTGGCTTTGATGAGATTTTGATGACCAAAAGCCATACATATCAATTTGTGCTTCTTCCCAAATGATTGAAAGTGGCTTTGGTGAGCATTTTTCAGAAAATTCAACGCTTACCTTGTATTCGCTGATGTCACCGCTCTTTATTTCAGTAATTGTGGCGGATTTGACACGGTTTTCAGTTTCGATTTTCCAATTCATAATATACCTCGTTTATGTAAATACTGCCATAAGAAGTGTGCCAACAACTAAAAGGCACAATCCAATGGCTGCTTTTTTTGACAGCTTTTCCTTGAACACAATAGCCGAAAAGGCAATTGTTACAAGAATACTCATTTTTTCAATGGGAGTAACAACACTGACCTCACCGTTTTGAATTGCATAATATTTGCAAAGCCAGGTAATGCCCGTGGCAAGACCTGAAAGACAAATGAACAAAAGCTCGCGCCCGTTGATAGACGATAAGCCCTTGTGCTTTCCCTTGGCAAAAACAATTCCCCAGGCGAGAATGAGCACCACGCCTGTGCGTATGGCAGTGCCCACGTTTGAGTCAACGGTTTTATCAAAGCCAACCTTGGCAAGTATGGCTTGAAGTGATGCAAAAATGGCGGACAAAACCGCAAAAATCATCCACGTCCTTGAGAATTTTTCGTTTTTGTTCTTTTTCTTCTCTATCATCAAAAATGTGCCAAGAGCCAAAATAACAGTTGCTAAAAGCTTAATTGCCAAGGCGTTTGTTTCGCCAAAAAAGATTATGGCTAAAATGATTGTTAGAATAACGCTTGATTTGTCTATGGGAACTACCTTGTTGACATTCCCAAGGGACAGAGCCTTGAAGTAGCAAATCCAGGAAAGTCCCGTTGCAAGACCCGATAAAATCAAAAACAAAAGCGCTCGCTTGTCAATTGCTCCGATGGTCCCCTGTGTGCCTGTGACAAAAACCATAACCCACGAGAAGGCAAGCACAACAATGGTGCGAAGAGCAGTTGCCAAATCGGAATCCGTTTTCTTGATACCGCATTTGGCAAGAATAGATGTTAAACCTGCAAAAAAGGCGGAAATTACAGCCGCTGCTAACCACATAAATATTTCTCCGTTCAAAATGAGCACAACCGCGCAGCTCTTTAAAGCTACGATGCTCCTATAATAAGTAATTGTATCACAGTGAATTCATTTTTTCAATATAAGATATTGAATTTATGTGCCTTGTGTGATAAAATTGGAAAAAAGCCAAAAAGAGGTACAATATGGAAGCCTTGAAAACAAAAATAGCAATTGCGCGCCCCTTTGAGGGAGCGCCCTCTATCAATATGCCGTCTATCCTTGGTGCTTCACGCGGCAAGCCTATTTTGTTCCGTGTAGCCGTAACAGGTAAGCGCCCAATGGAGTATAGCGCACACGGATTGCCAAAGGGACTCACACTTGAAAACAATATTTTGCAAGGCACCGTAGAGTGTGACGGAGAATACCGCTTTACACTTTGCGCTAAAAATTCACTTGGCGAAGCAAAGCGAGAAATTACTCTTGAAATCAAGGACCAAAACGTACTTGTCACTCCTCTTTTGGGCTACACATCCTGGAACGCCTTTGCCCAGCACGTGACACAGAAGGATATTGAAGGGATTGCTGAGAAAATGGTAAGCCTCGGTATTTCGGAGTATGGTTACAGCTACGTCAATACAGACTCAGGCTGGCAAGGTGAATATGGTGGAAAATATGACGCGATAATGCCAAATTATAAGTTCCCTGATATGAAGAAAATGACAAATTTCATACACTCCCTCGGCTTAAAATGCGGAATTTACTCAACTCCTATGCTGACCGCTTGGGGATGCCCTGACGAGCTTGCGTCTATTCCCGGATGCACAAGGGGAGAGCCTGACCCGCGCTTTTCGCTCTTGAACGGTGGCATTGGTAAGGAACGAATGGAGAAAAACAATGCCCGTCAGTTTGCCGATTGGGGCTTTGATTATTTGAAATATGACTGGGCACCTACTGATACAGTCAATGCCGACCTTATGAGAACGGAGCTTGTGAAGCAGGACCGCGATTTTGGCTTTTGTGTGACTGTGCGCGCCATCAAGGAATATTCAAATTATTGGTCGAAATATACGAATTCCTATAGGTCTAACGCTGATACGCTGTGTAATTGGGAAACTCTTGTAGAGGTGTATAATTCCTATTTTGATTTTGCGGAGTATGCAACCAAGGGACACTACTTTGATCTTGATATGCTTGATTTCGGTACCTGTAGGCTTAACACCCTTTGGCGCACCTTAACAAAGGATGAAATGATAATGGAATTTTCTATGCGTGCGTTCCTTTGCTCACCTATCCAAATCAGCAGTACCCTTGAGGACGTGGATGAATTTGAGCTTAGCGTGTACTGTAATGAGGAAATTTTAGCTCTCAATCAGGATTGCGCATTTGACCGACCTTGGCTTGTCTTGAATGATGAAACATACAAGCTGCACATTTGGGAAAAGAGAACAGAGGACGGCTCGTATGCGTATGCTATTTTCAATCTTGGAAAGAGCAACAGTCAAGTTGAAATAAGCACAAATGGCAAAATCCGCGACCTGTGGGCGAAGGAAGATATAGCAGAAAACAAATCTACTGTGATTTCATATTCTCATACCGCTAAAATGTTTAAATCAAGGAACAAGTGTGAGTTCACTGTTAAATAAGTAAAAAGGCTGACCGCGCGGTCACCCTTTTGACTTATGTATTGTCAAGTCCTTTGAAGAACCGTTGATTTTCCAGCACCATAACCAAAACGGGTATGAGCAGGATTTGAATGGCAATTCCGGGCAGGGCATTTGTAACCGCACCCGTCAAAAAGGCGCTAAAGGTGTATGCGTTGCCCTTGATGCCCATACAAGCCGCCATAGCAATTCCCCAAACAATTCTGCCACAAACCATAGAAGTTAAAAGTGAAACATAAATATATGGCTTTTTCTTGGGCAAGAGATTGTGCATAAGACCGCAAGCAGCGCCGTAGGTGGCAAGCTCCAAAGCCATGCATACCGCAGACGGAAAGAAAATTGGCATACCCAGTGTAGCCGAACGCAAAAGAGGAGCAATAAAGCCAACTCCAAGCCCCCACTGCCAGCCGCACAAAAATCCGCAAAGAAGAACGGGGATGTGCATAGGCAAAAGCATAGCGCCTATTTTGGGGATTTGCCCTGTCAGAAAAGGCAATACATATGCCAAAGCAAGGCAAAGGGCAGATATTGTCATTTTCAAAATATTCTTGTGGCTTTTCATGCTATACTCCTTCAAGTTAGGTCATTTTTTAAAAGATTAGCACAAAAAAGCTTGAAAATCAACTCTTTTGCGAGTATTTTTAAGAAGATTTGTTTAAAAAGCTAGAATATGCCGTGATTGCGGTAAATTGTGCAAATTGCAGAAAAAATCTAAAGTTAAAAAGCACAAAAACAGACAGCATAGGTTGCATACATTCAAGTACTACATAAATCCTTAAAGTAAAAATTGCTATTGGAAGCGCGAATTTCGACCTTGATTTAGTTATTTCAACCAAAAAACTATTTTTTGAACATAATACTTGAACTAATGACAATTGTGTGCTATAATATAAAAAATTATGTACTTTATGCGTAAAGGAGGCTAAGTAATGTACGACCTTCAAAGAGCAGATATGTGGAAGCGCATTTCCGCATGGCTGCTTGACTTCATTTCTATCGGCATTGTTATCATTGGCGTTGCTTGGGGACTTTCGGCTGCGTTTAGCTATGATGCACATTATGATAGCCTTGAGGCATGCTATGACAAATATGAGGTTGAGTATGGCATCGACCTTGACATTTCAAATGAGGATTACGAAAAATTAAGCGAGGAGCAGAAAAAGAAGTATCTTGAGGCTGGTGAAAAAATGCAAACGGACAATGAAATCCGCGCCCGCTACGATATCATTGTTAACCTCGTTCTCTTGATTACCACATTCAGCATTATGCTAGGCTTTTTGGTGGTGGAATTTATTGTTCCTCTCATTTTCGGTAACGGTCAGACATTGGGCAAAAAGGTTTTCGGCATTGGCGTTATGCGCTCCGACGGTGTTAAGGTGACAACACTTCAATTGTTTTTGCGCTCCATTATGGGCAAATGCACAGTGGAAACTCTTGTTCCTGTGTTTATAATTATTATGATAATTCTCCGTGTGACGGGAATAGTTGGTCTTGCCATTATGGCGGCAATCCTTTTGTCCGAAATTGTTCTTTTGATTTTCACAAAGGAAAGAACACCTATTCACGACATAATGTCGGGCACTGTCACCGTTGATATTGCAAGCCAGATGATATTTGATACTCCTGAGGAGCTTTTGGCTTACAAGCAGAAAAAGCACGCCGAGATGGTTAACAGCGCAAAGGAAGAAAACCGCTGAACCACGGCAACTAAAAACAGCTAACAAAAAAACTACAATATATAGAAAGGCGAAACGGTATGAAAATTGTTTTGCAAAATTTGACAAAGATTTTCCCACCCCGTGACAAGAAGCACGGCAAGGAGACAATCGCTGTCAACGACTTCACATTTACCATTCCAGATGGTACACTTGTTGGACTTCTTGGTCCTTCCGGCTGCGGTAAAAGTACAACACTTTATATGATCAGCGGACTTCAGGCTCCATCAGGCGGTAAGATTTTCTTCGGTGAGGATGACGTTACAGAGCTGACTCCTGAAAATCGTGGCGTAGGTCTTGTGTTCCAGAACTACGCGCTTTACCCTCATATGACGGTGAAGCAGAACATCCTGTTCCCACTCCAAAACCTTCGCGGTGAGGACAGACCAACCAAGGAGCAGATGCTTGAAAGAGCATATGCGGCTGCTAAGCTTGTGCAGATTGACGAGCTTATGGAGCGTAAGCCAAGCGAGCTTTCCGGTGGTCAGCAGCAGAGAGTTGCGATTGCCCGCGCTCTTGTTAAGATGCCTAAGGTTCTTCTTTTGGACGAGCCACTTTCCAACCTTGATGCACGTCTGCGTCTTCAGACTCGTGAGGAAATCAAGAGAATTCAGAAGGAAACAGGCATTACCACAATTTTCGTAACACACGACCAGGAAGAGGCTATGTCCATTTCCGATATCATCGTTGTTATGAAGCTTGGTGTCGTTCAGCAGGTTGGTGCACCTCAGGACGTTTATGACGATCCTATCAATTTGTTTGTTGCTAAGTTCCTTGGCACACCACCGATTAACGTATTCAAGGGCTCTGTTGAGGGCGGCAAGCTTATGGTTAACGGCGCAGCAGTGCTTGACGTTGATGGTGTTGAGGACCGTGAGGTCTTTGTCGGCATTAGACCCGAGGGCTTTATTCCAAATCCAAACGGTGCTTTCGAGTGTCAGCTCAGCAACGTTGAGGTTATGGGACGTGACGTTAGCGTGGTTTCTACTAACGAAGCATCACAAAACCCATTCATCCGTTCAATTGTTGATGCGGATTACAAGATTGATAAGAATGAAAAAACAATTAAGTTTGATCTCAAGCCACACAAGGTGTTCCTGTTTGATGCAAAAACAGAAGAAAGAATCAAATTTGAGGTGAAGTAATTATGTCTAACCAAACAGCCACAAAGAAAAAATTCACATGGCACAAGGTTAGTAAGAAAATTGACGGCTTCTGCCGCAAAATCAAGCTGGACAAATGGAAGGCGTGGCTTTATTTGTTGCCCACCATTGTTTTGCTTGCGATTTTCACCTTTTGGCCTATCATAAACACTGTACGTATGGCGTTTACAGTGTATTGGGACCCCGAAGCTCCTGTTTATGAGTATGATGAAAGCGGAAACATCTTAACCGATGACGAAACCGGTAAAAAGGTTATTTTGGGCTACGGCGAATATAAGGGCTATAACATAGCGCTTGATATTGCCGGAGAAACTGATTTTGAGTTCGGCTTCAGTAACTTCACAGCGGTGCTCAAATATAACGGCTTTTTGCAGATTATGAAAAATACCGTTATACTTTGTATTCTGACGGTTCCGATTTCCACCTTCTTGGCACTTTTGATTGCCGTTTGTCTTAACGCAATTAAGCCGCTGAGGAGATTTTTGCAAACAATTTTCTTCATGCCCTATGTTACAAACTCAATTGCCATCGGTATGGTATTCGCCGCTATGTTTAACATTGTCGGCGTTAATGAGCATGACCTTGCCTCCAGTAGATCCCTCGGCATTATCAACAGTGTCTTAGGCTTCTTTGGCGCTGACCCTATCAACTGGGTTAACCAAGGCTCAGGCTACTGGGCAAATATTGCGGTTATGGTTATTTATATCGTTTGGAACGCCCTTCCGTTTAAGATTCTTATTCTTTTGGGCGGACTTCAGAGTATAAATAAGCAGTATTATGATGCCGCAAAAATTGACTCCACTCCACCGTGGAGAGTGTTCACAAGAATTACCGTTCCGCTCCTTTCCCCAATGATCGCATACGTTGTTATCACAGGCTTCATTGGCGGATTTAAGGAATATACCAGCATTATCGGTATCTTCGGTGAGGGTATGCAGCCGCCGGGTGCGGGTGCGGGTACGCCAAGGCTCCAGACAATGGTAGGTTATATCTACGATGCCCTTGGTACTAACTCACAGGGTACTGCCTCTGCAGCGGCTATTATTCTGTTCTTGCTTATCTTTGCGATTACTCTTGTTAATCTCTATGTAAGCAAGAAAAAGACTCATTATTAATAAAAGGAGGCTTTCTTTAATATGTCAGATGCAATCGTTACGATGAAAGAAAAAAATATGAAGAAGGTTACCTCCGCACAAAGAGTAATAAAAATAATTTCACAGGTTTTGCTTTATCTTTTCCTTGGAATTATGGCTCTTATGGTTGTATTCCCGTTCTATTGGATGATTATTTCATCCCTTAAGACCGTTGTTGAGTACGAGCTTCCAATTCCTACGCTGTTCCCAAGAACAATAGTGTGGGCTAACTATGCGGAGGCTATTAAGGCGGCAGACTTGTACAACCTTTTTGTAAACACAGTTGTAGTAGGTGTTGTGTCAACAATTTTGTCACTTGTTATTACAGTTATTACAGCCTTTGTATTTGCAAGATTGGAGTTCAAGGGTCGTGATTTGCTCTTTGCAATTCTTCTTGGTACAATGATGATTCCGGGTGAGCTTTTCACCATCACAAACTACATCACAGTATCTCAGTGGGGCTGGGTTGGCAACAACTTGACGTTCTTTGAGGGCTACGGTGTACTTATTGTGCCATTCCTCGTTAGTATTTTCTACATTTATCTTTTGAAACAGAACTTTATGCAGATTCCTAACGAGCTTTATTTGGCAGCTAAGGTTGACGGCACCTCGGATATTAAGTATCTTTGGAAGGTTATGATTCCATTGGCTCTCCCAACTCTTATTTCAATCACAATTCTTAAGATGATGGGCGCATGGAACTCTTACGTATGGCCTCGACTTGTTACCACAAAGGAATATCACCTTATTACAAACGGTCTTCGTACTGCATTCCAGGATGCAAACACAGGTACATCCAACATCCCACAGCAGATGGCGGCTGTAACTATGGTATCAATTCCTTTGTTCCTCGTATTTATATTCCTTCGTAAGTACATTATGAAGGGTGTATCAAGATCAGGTATTAAGGGTTAATTTAGTTTTAATGACGCAAGTCTTAAAAATATATCAATGAAAAGGATGGAAAACAAAATGAGAAAGATTATTGCACTCCTTCTCCTTGTTGTTATGACCCTTGGCATAGTAGCATGCGGTGGCAACACTCCAACACCTACTCCACCAAGCAACAATAATAATAACAACAATAACAACAACCAAACTTCCGAAAAGGTACGTTGGGAGGTTCCTGCTGAGGGCTTTGACACCGATGCAGAAATCACAATTACATTTTCACACACAATGGGTAAAAACTTGAGCACTGTTCTTGAAAGATACATCAAGAAGTTCAACGAAATTTTCCCTAACATCACCATAGAGCATTCACAGATTGGTGGCTATGATGAGGTTCGTGACCAGACAAACAAGCAGTTGACAGCAGGCAACCAGCCTAACATCGCATACTGCTATCCTGACCACGTTGCTCTTTACAATGTTACTAAGAAGGTTATTCCTCTTGACAACCTTATCGAGAGCACCTTGGCAGTACAGGGCGCAGACGGCTCATCTATGATCCTCGGTCTTACAGATGCACAGAAGTCCGACTTTATCAAGACATACTACAACGAGGGTGCTGCATTTGATGCTGCAGGCACTATGTACACAATGCCTCTTTCCAAGTCAACAGAGGCGCTCTTCTACAACAAGACATTCTTTGACGAGCACAACCTTAAGGTTCCAACCACTTGGGAGGAAATGGAAGCAGTTTGCCAGCAGATCAAGGATATTCTCAAGTCAGACGACAAGACAGCAAATGACACAGATATTCCTCTTGGCTACGACTCTGAGGCTAACTGGTTCATCACAATGACAGAGCAGTATGGCTCTCCATACACATCCACTGATAAGAATGACCACTTCCTCTTCAACAACAAGACAAACCGTGACTTTGTTAAATGGTTCAGAGAATGGTATCAGAAGGGCTATGTAACAACTAAGGAGCTTTACGGTGCATACACATCCAAGCTCTTCACAAACACAGACCCAACAAAGCCATCATGCTATATGTGCATTGGTTCCACAGGCGGTGCAAGCAACCAGATTCCAATCGGTGAGGACAATAGCTTCCCATTTGAGGTTGGCGTTGCTGCTATCCCACAGGTAAATCCTGAAAAGCCAAAGGCTATTTCACAGGGTCCATCACTCTGTATCTTCAGCCAGGTAGGCGACAAGGATTCCTTCGACGATAAGCAGGAGGTTTTGGCTTCTTGGCTCTTCGTTAAGTATCTCTGCACAACTCCTGAATTCCAGGCTGCATTCTCTATGACATCAGGTTATATGCCTGTTATCAACTCCGCTAAGGAAATGCCACAGTATGCTAACTGGCTCAACAATGCAAACAGCACAGGTAACCTTGTTGCAGCAGTTGCTAAGCTTGCTTTTGAGCAGGCAGATGCTGCATTTGTATCTCCTGCATTCAACGGCTCTACAAAGGCTCGTGACCAGGTAGGCGCGCTTATTCAGTTCTGCTTTACTAACACAGAGGCTGATGTTGAGGCAATGATTAAAAAGGCATTTGCTGATGCAATCACAGAGTGTCTTGCAAACAGCTAAACACTGATATAATTAAGGAAAGATTATGAATAAGTTATCAAAGCTTTTAATACTCCTTATGGTAATTGTTATGCTCACAGGCTGCTTCACAGCCTGTGGGGATACCACACCGCCGGATAGCTCAACAAGCAGTAGCACATCCGATAATAATAAGGATGACGAAATTGAGTTTGTTGATTATGCGGCACAGCTTAAGTTCAACCCCAATTCCGGCAAAAAGTGGGCTTACGTTACTGTAAAGTCTTACATTGACGGTGATACAACTCATTTCTATATTGACCATAGCGAAATTCCTGAGGGATATGTTAAGGCAAGATATTTGGGTATCAATACACCTGAATCCACAGGCCTTGTAGAGCCTTGGGGCAAAAAGGCATCTAACTACACAAAAACACAGCTTCAAAAGGCTGAAAAAATCAAAAATGGCATTATCGTTGAATCCGATACTGCAAATTGGGACCTTGACTCCACAGGAGAGAGAACTCTTCTTTGGGTATGGTACAAGACAACTGAGGACGGCGAATACAGAAACCTGAACATTGAAATTCTTCAGCAGGGTCTTGCATTCGGCTCAGGTACAACATCAAATACTTATAGCGAATATACAACAGAGGCTCTTTATCAGGCAACAACCTTGAAGCTTTTTGTGTTTAACAAAAAGGTTAAGGACCCTGATTACTACTACGGTGATGCTATAAATCTCACCCTTAAGGAGCTTAAGGCAAACACCAAGAAATATGAGGGTAAGCTTGTTAAGTTCGACGCTGTTGTTGCAAAGCAATCAGGATACACATTCTATGTTGAGGAATACGATGCACAGAATGATATGTATTTCGGCTTGCAGGTTTTCGCAGGCAACGGCTGTCCTATAATGGATAGATTTGTTGTGGGCAACCGCGTTTCCTTTGTTGGTACACTTCAATATTGGGAAAACGGCGGCACATATCAGCTTTCCAACCTTCAGTATGACATTTTGTTCCCGGATGATGAGAGCGGATGCCGAGTTTTGGGCACAGGATATGAATCCTCTTATCGCGAGGGCGATGTCAACACAATTTTAAACGGCAAAATCAATATTGAAACATATGTTGAGCGTGAGGATGAAAACGGTGAAATGGTAGAGGTGCTTGAGGTAGTTGAATTTGACTACGGTGAGCTTGCACTCCACAGCACAGTTAAGCTTTCTAACCTCACAGTTGTAAGTGTTTATACAACCAACACAGATACCGCATCCAAGGGCGCGCTTACAATCACCTGTAAGGACGCAAACGGCAAAACAATCGAAATCCGCACAGCATCAAAGCTCATAAGAGATGACGATACAGTTGTTGTGGCTTCCGACTTCCCCAAGGGTACAGTTATCAGTGTTAAGGGTATTATTGACCTTTACAATGAATATCAGGTAAAGGTATTTAATATTGACGATATTACTATTGAAAAATAACTTTTGAGTTTACATCTTCTTTGTTATGCCTTGCGGGAGTGAAACGAACCAGTTTTGGAACGGACAAAAACCCCGTCTTTGGCGTTAAAATTTTTTGAAATATTTTTATATATCGGCAAAATTTTGCCTTAAACACGAGCTTTTTGGCTCGTTCTAAAATGCCTTGCACCTAAAACCTAACTATTTAGAGATGATTTTTGGTGCGGAGTGTGGGGTCCTCAAAGCGAAAAATGAGCTTTGGGGTTCGCACGGCGGCAGTTTTACTGGCGTAAGACAACGACGACAATCCTAAAAGCGCTTTAAATAGTAGGCTTTAGGCTGGTTCATCTCACTCTCGCAAGGCATGCCATATGGCAGTCACTAAATTTAGCTTATTTTTTTAAAATAAAAAATAAAAATAAAAAAGAAGGAGCAAAAACATGAAAAAAATTCTCAACCTACTTCTCATTGTAGCGCTTGTGTTCACACTTTTCGCGTTCACCGCTTGCGGCGACAACGATGTTACACCTGATAACAGCAGTAACAGCGAAAACATAAACACCAGCTCCGACAATGGAATCCAGCAACCAGCCGATGATGAAGATCTTCAGGCAGCTTATGATTACATTAAGCTTACCTACAAGACTCTCGGCACAACAACAAAGAGCTTCGAATTGATGAAGAACGCGCCAATCGGCGACAAGGTATTCGCTATTACCTGGAGCACAAACAATGAAGCAATCACTATCACTGAGTCCGAGGATGGCAACTACTATGTAGTTAACATTCCTGAGCTTGGCGCAGCAGCTGTTAGCTACACACTTAACTTCTCAATCGAGAACGATAAGGGTGACAAGAAGGAAGGCAGCTTCAACCTCACAATCCCTGCATTTAAGGTAAATACTCATGATGAGTATGTTGCAGCAGAGGATGGCACAGCCCTTGTAATTCAGGGTATCGTAACAGGCGTTATCTCAAAGACAACTAACTCCACAAAGGAAAACAGCCTCTTTATTCAGGACCTCAGCGGCAATGGCGGCTACTATGCTTACAACCTTGATGAGGACCCAGCAGGCAAGATTTCTGTTGGTATGACAGTTGAGGTAAGAGGTAACAAGAAGAACTATAATGGCACATATGAGCTTGTTTCTTGCTCAGCTACCATTATTGATTCTGAAATCAAGCCTGTAACCCCTGTTGATATTACAGAAATGTTTATCACATCAACAGGTACTGAGGATGCTAATATTCTTAATTTGAACGGTATGCTCGTAACAATTAAGGGCGTTACACTTCAGAACTACAATGAATCTAACGGTTACCACTACTTCAAGCTTGGTGACTACCAGACATATTTGAGAGTTTCTTCTTCCTCTAACTGCATTACAAAGGAAGAGGGTAAGACAGTAACCGATACATTCAACGCAAACTTCTACAATGGCGCTGATGTAACAGGTCTTATCGCAGTATATAACGGTGCATTCTACTTGATGCCTGTTTCCACAGATGCATTCACAAACTTTGTTGAGCTTGAAAAGCCAGACGATGTTAAGGTTGACACAGCTTTGGAAAACACAAAGATTTCTACCTTGATTCAGCTTGCAGGCGACACAACACTTCCAACAACATTCTCCGGCTTCTCCGATGTTGCCATCGCTTGGGAGCTTGTTGCAGCAGACGGTGTTAACTGCGCTACACTTAGCGGCGCAACCCTTACAGTTACTATTCCTGATGCAGCTCAGACAGTAACACTTAAGGCTACATTTACTTGCGGTGAAATTTCCAAGTCAAAGGAATATGCTATCACAGTTAAGCCTATTTCCACAATCACAATTGAAGAAGCTAACAACATTGGTATGAATATGGCTCACAATACTTACACAGATGAGCTTTACTACATTGTTGGTACAATTGAATCTATTGCAAACTCCCAGTATGGTAACCTCTACATTGTAGATGGTGACTTCTCACTTTACATATATGGTCTTTATGACGCAACAGGTAAGGTAAGATACGATGCAATGAATCCACAGCCACTTCCAAAGGATACTATCAAGGTTCTTTCTTCCGTTGGTAAGTACAGTAACGACGTTCAGCTTAAGAACGCAAAGGTTATTGAGCTTACAATTCACGAGGATAACAAGACAGAAGATCCTGCTCCTGAGGTTGAATTTAAGCCGGTTAACCCAATCGTTAATACTGAATACTACTTCGGTATGGACAGAAATGGCTCTATCTACTATATCACAGGCTTGATGGGTACAGGCAATGCTCAGTACTACATGGCTACTACTGCTCAGTTGGCAGATGCTGCTAAGGTTACTGTTATTGCAGGTCCAACAGCAGATACATACTACATCACAGTTAATGTAAACGGCGCTACAAAGTATATGGACCTCGTTGTTAGCGGCACACATAAGAACGCTGTATACGTTGATGAAGCTCCTGAAGTTGGCTTCTCATTTGATGCTACAACAAAGGCATTCTATAAGGATCTTGAAGGTTCTAACTACACATTCGGTACAGGCAAGTCCGGTACATTCACAACAGTTGGCGGCGTAAAGCTTGATGCAGAAGCAAACTCTATGCTTATGATTAGCTTTGCAGATGAGCATACATGTACATTTGAGGACGTTGTAACTGATCCTACTTGTGATGCAGAGGGTTATACAACACATACCTGTGCATGCGGTAACGTGGTTGTTGACACACCTGTAGATGCACTTGGTCATAGCTTCGACGGCGAGGGCATTTGCTCCGTTTGTGGTGCTTCTAACCACGAGCATGACTATGATGCTAAGGTTACAGACCCAACATGTACAGCAGCAGGCTATACAACATACACATGTAAGGTATGCACAAAGTCCTACACTGAGGCAGGCGAGCCTGCTCTCGGTCACAACTACACAGACGGCGTTTGCGCTAACGGCTGTGGCATTGAAGATCCAAACTACTACTACCCAATCAGCATTGAAGAGGCTCTTAAGGCTCCTGTTAACAAGAAGGTTATTCTTACAGGTGTGATTTCAGGCATTAACTCTGCATGGAGCACACAGTACAGTAATATGGAAGCTTGGCTTTCTGACGGTCAAGGCAACGAAATTCTTCTTTACAGAATTAAGACTCAGGTTGGCGTAGGTGACAAGGTTACTGTTCAGGGTGTTATCGGCGTTTATAAGGAAGTAAACCAAATTGCACAGAACGGCTCAACAGTAACAATTGATGAAAAGCACGTTTGCTCTGATTTCACAGAGGCTACATGTCAGGCAGCTGCAACATGTAAGGTTTGCGGTGCGATTAATGGCGATAAAGCAGAGCATACAATGGTAGATGGCGTTTGTTCCGTATGCGGTCACGAGGAAGGTGCTGCTGAGGCAGTTGATTTGACACTTTCCTTCGCTGACAAGGCAAACCGCACTGAGTTCACAACCTCAAAGCAGGTATGGGCACAGGATGGCGTTACACTTACAAACGATAAGGGTTCAAGCACATCTAATGTAGCTGACTATGCAAACCCTGCACGTTTCTATAAGAGCTCAAAGATTACAGTAGCAGTTGAAGGCAAGACAATCACTAAGATTGTGTTCAATTGCAACTCTAACGATTACGCAAAGGCTCTCAAAAATTCCATTGCTGCTGCAGATGGTGTAACAGTTACCGAAAATGCTAAGGTTGTTACAGTTGAATTTGCAACTCCTGTAGATAGCTTCGTTATCGCTTCTTTGACAGGTGGTCAGGTTCGTATTGACAGCATGGTAGTTACTTGCAAGTAATACTAAATATAAGCATTACGCATTTTAAATTAAAAAGAACCGCGCCTTAGCGTGATACTCTTAACGGAGTATCACGCAGTCAAATCCGTCTTCGACGGGTGAAATCCACCTATGGCGGATGAAATCGCTCACGCGATGAAATCCTGCTTCGCAGGGTTGTATTTAGACGGATTTGATTTCATCCAAGGGCTTGTCCTTGGATTTCATCTGAACGAAGTGAAGATTTCATCGTTGCCTTGCAACGATTTCATTAAACCAACAGAAAAAGAGATAACATTACGGCTATAAACCGTTTTGTTATCTCTTTCTGCCATTATAAGGGTTTGGGCTTAGCCCATTTTGCATTTGTCCGGACAAATGCGATGCTCGCACTTAGCGGTATTTTCAAATTCTCCGCTAAGAACATCACACATTCGGGCGTGGTTCTTTTCCTTTTTATATCAAAGCCTTGCATATTATAGGGGAAAATGCTATAATATAGAAAATTATGAAAATCAGAGGTGCGCCGTGAAAGCATTTAATAAAATTTTAATTTCATTTATCTTAATTATATCTGTGCTTTTTGGCGCGGTTTCCTGTGTGGATTTTGGTGCGGCTGCAAATTCAAGCACTAATAGTAGTAAGGATGCGCAAGAGCCTGCATTTTACATAAATGGGGAAAACCGTTATGTTCTTTCTTTGGGAGAAACGGTTACCTTGACATTGACCTTCCCCAAAGGCGAAGCAGGGGACGTGGAGTGGACAAGCAGCCATAGTTGTGTAAGCGTTGAAAATGGCGTGGTTAAAGCCTTGTCACACGGCACTTCTGTTGTTAAGGCAATTTACGGTGACTATACAGACAGTGTTATCATTCTTGTACCGGGTGTGCCTGGCAACAACGATACAGTTGATAGCTCCACAAG
>JAZQWO010000044.1:0-19476 GCA_045632405.1 Eubacteriales bacterium
TGAAAAGTTGGAAGAATACATACATTACTACAACAATGAAAGAATTTCAATGAAATTAAAAGGAATGAGCCCTGTGCAATACAGAACTCATTCACAATCAATTTAATATTTAATTTTGTCTAAACTTTTGGGTTCACTTCAAAAAGTAGGCGGCTTTTTTTACATTAGCACGCAGATATTTCCACGCACTCCGTTTGGTCGAGATAACGGGCAGTGTGGTTAATTTTGCATTGGAGCGGGAGGGCAAACCCCTCCCCTACGAGCAATCCGTTTGGTCGAGATGACGGACAGAGTGGTCAATTTTGCATTGGAGCGGGAGGGCAGACCCCTCCCCTACGATGCCGAGATTGCAGACAGAATGGTTAATTTTGCATTGTGCATTTGCCTCGGCGGTACGCCGAAGGCGTCGCACCCTACAAGATTCAATTTTGCATTTTGAATTTTGCATTTTGCATTTAAAAAAAGCACCGTTTGGTGCTTTTTTTATAACGCTTTTTTGATAGCCGCCAAAAGCTCGTCATACTCCTCGTATGCGGGCAAATCTGGGTAGTCTGCCTTTATCTTATCTGTGCTTTTGAAAAGGAAGCCTGCCTTGGAGTTCAAAATCATGCCAAGGTCGTTATAGCTGTCGCCTGCGGCAATTGTTTCAAAGCCTGCAGTCTGAAGCGCCTTAACTGTTGTGAGCTTGGACTTTTCACATCTCATACGGTAGCCTGTGATTTCGCCATTTTCTGCCACCTCTAAGGTGTTGCAGAAAATTGTTGGCATACCGAGCTTCTTCATAAGCGGTGCGGCAAACTGTGTAAATGTATCACTGACAATAATAACCTGTGTCATGGAGCGAAGCTCGTCCAAAAACTCCTTCGCGCCCTGCATTGGGTCAATCTTTGCAATAGTTTCCTCGATTTCCTTGAGTCCAAGACCGTGCTCCTTCAAAATGCCGATACGGTATTTCATAAGCTTGTCATAATCAGGCTCATCACGTGTGGTACGGCGAAGCTCGGGAATTCCGCTTGCCTCTGCAAAGGCAATCCAGATTTCGGGCACTAAAACACCCTCAAGGTCAAGACAAACAACGTTCAAATTACTCATAATAATCCTCCGAAAAATAACTTATTAAGATTATATATCATACTTTCAGCTTTGTCAATACTTGATACGAAAAAGAGGTGACTTGCACCTCTTTTGTTTATTAGTTGTTGAGAGTCTGACTAAACAACCACTGCCAGATTGCAAGCTTTTGTCCTGTGTAATCCCACACGTTATGACTATAACCGGGTAGCTCCTCGTATATGATTTTTTCGCCGCCTGCCTCGCGAATCGCCTCAACCATTACGCGTGTGCCGCTTATGGGAACACTGCCGTCGCTTGTGCCGTGAACTGTGTAAATCGGCTTATCGACCAGCTTTTCCGCCTGTGTCTGGTCAGCACCGCCACAAATAGGAACTGCCGCCGCAAAGCGGTCTGTGTGGCGCATCATCAAATCCCAAGTGCCAAAGCCGCCCATTGACAAGCCTGTCACATAATATCTGTTTACGTCTGTGGCGTAGTCCTTTTCCACCTTGTCAAGAAGCTGCATCACCGCTATTAGCTCTGTTGACTCGAGTACCTCGTCAATTCGGTAGTCGCCCTCGCCCCAAGGGGTATCAACCCACTGGTTAGGCCAGCCTGGACACTGCGGACAAATAACTATACTGTCCCAAACAGGGTTTTCTGCGTTATTGAACAGATGGAACACCATATTTGCCATTTGCGAGGTATTGTTGTTGCCGCGCTCGCCTGCGCCGTGCAAAATTGTGAGAACAGGGTAGCTCTTGCTCTCGTCGTAATCATAGGGCACGTAAATTCTGTATGGCAAATCCATTTCTCTGCCCTTGAAAACGCGCGCCTCAAACATCTGCATCATTATTTCCTTGGTGAACGTGCCGCCGTTTTTGGAAATCAGGTATTCCGCATATGTTGTATCACTGTGTGTGGACTTGTTATAAATAAAGTTTTTGGCAGGGCGAGTGCTCCAGTTGCCACCTCTTATGGAAATGAGCACCTCGCTTGTCAAAAGGTCGTATAGATAACCGTACAGCCTGCCGTTTGTGGCATAAAGCACATAATCGTCCCCTGACACAACCGCGCCAAAGTCATTTACGGAGTTGAATTTCTCCTTTGCCCTTTGGGCGCCCGCTATGTCACCTATATAGATACAATGCTCACTGTCAGTTCCAACGCTTGCCGCAACCGTATCAAGCGTAATCTTGTGGGTTTTGCTCATATATTCCACAAATTTTGTGGCAAACTCGGAAACGCTCGCGTCAGCATCATCATAAACAACAATATAGTCGCTCACACCGTTTGTGGCAAGTGTGATTGCCTGGTCGGGTATAGATGGCTCGGGGTCAGGCACAGGGTCAGGCTTTTGTGAGTCCTGTGTGCTTGAGTCAACTGTGCTTGAGTCGGTTGTACTTGAATCGGTTGTACTTGAGTCAGCTGTGCTTGAGTCAACCGTACTTGAGTCAACTGTACTTGAGTCAACCGTACTTGAGTCAACTGTGCTTGAATCAATTACACTTGACTCTGTGTCTGTTTTTGACGATACTGTGCTCTGAACAACTGAGCTTGATGTGTCAGGCGTTGGTGTGCCGCCACAGCTTGCCAAAAGCGTTGACAAGCATACAAGCACCAATATTAAAGCTATAATTCTTTTCATAGTAAACTCCTTTTATTCTGCCGACTTGGACTGTGAAAAAAGCCACTGCCATATTTCCAGCTTTTGAGCTGTGTAATCCCATACGTTGTGGCTATATCCTACCAGCTCCTCATAAATGATTTTTTCGCCACCCAGCGCCTTTATCGCATTTACAGTCAGGCGTGTGCCGCTTGTTGGCACGTCATAGTCGCTTGAATCGTGAACTGTGTAAATCGGCATATTCAGTAGATTTTCTGCCTGGGTTTGGTCGGCGCCTCCGCAAATCGGAACTGCTCCCGCAAAGCGGTCTGTGTGGCGCATTATCAAATCCCAAGTGCCAAAGCCACCCATTGACAAGCCTGTTACATAATATCTGCTTGTGTCTGTTACATAGTCCTTTTCTACCTTGTCAAGAATCTGCATAACGGTTTTAAGCTCCGCCGACTCGGGAACCTCGTCAATGCGGTAGTCACCTTGCTTCCAAGGGGTGTCAACCCACTGGTCAGGGGCGCTTGGACACTGTGGACAAATAACAATGCTATCCCATATTGGATTGCTCTCGTTATTGAACAAATGGAATATCATATTCGCCATTTGCGACGTGTTGTTTGTTCCGCGGTCGTTTGCACCGTGCAAAAAGATAAGAACAGGATAGCTCTTGCTTCCGTCATAGCCGTCAGGCACATAAATTCTGTATGGCAAATCCACCTCTGCACCCTTAAATGTGCGAGCCTCGAACATCTGCATCATAACGTCCTTTGAAAATGTACCGCCATTTTTGTTAATAAGATATTGCAAATATGGAGTTTGGGCGTGTGTGGAATTGTGATAAACAAAGTTTTTGGCAGGACGTGTGCTCCAGTTGCCACCTCTTATGGACGTGAGCACCTCGCTTGTCAAAAGGTCATAAAGATAACTGTAAAGCTGACTGCTTGTGGCATAAAGAACATAGTCGTCGCCCGACACAACCGCGCCAAAATCATTTGTTGAATTGAATTTTTCCTTCGCTCTTTGTGCGCCTGCCACGTCACCGATAAAAATGCAATGCTCTCGTCTTTCGCTTACACTCTCGCCCACCATTTCAAGTGAAATTTTGTGGGTCTTGCTTATGTACTGAACAAATTTTGTTGCAAAATTAGTTGCACTGTCATCCCCGCCATCATAAATCACCACGTAGTCGCTCACACCATTTGTGGCAAGGGTAATTGCCTGGTCGGGAATTTCCGGCTCAGGGTCGGGCACAGGGTCAGGCTTTTGCGAGTCCTGTGTGCTTGAGTCAGCCGTGCTTGAATCAACTGTGCTCGAATCCACTGTGCTTGAGTCAATTGTGCTTGAATCTACTGTGCTTGAATCTACTGTGCTTGAATCTACTGTGCTTGAGTCAACTATGCTTGAGTCAATTGTGCTTGAATCAATTACACTTGACCCTGTGTCTGTTTTTGACGATACTGTGCCCTGCACCACCGAGCTTGACGTGTCGGGTGTGGGTGCGCCGCAGCTTGCCAAAAGCATTGACAAGCAAATAAGCACCGATACTAAGGCTATAATTTTTTTCATAGTAAGCTCCTTTTATTCTGCCGACTTGGACTGTGCAAAAAGCCACTGCCAAATCTCTGCCTTTTCACTGGCATATGTCCACACGTTGTGACCGTAACCCTTTAGCTCCTCGTAGAAAATAACTGTGCTGCCAAGAGTTTCCAGGGCAACAACCATTTCCTTTGTTCCACTCATAGGTACGGTTGTATCATTTTTATCGTGAAGTGTGTAAATAGGCATATTGACAAGCTTGTGCGCCTGCTTGTAGTCACCGCCGCCGCAAATAGGCACTGCTCCCGCAAATACTTCGGGGTGGCGCATTATCATATCCCATGCCGCAAAGCCGCCCATTGATAAGCCCGCTACATAGTATCTATCCGTATCTGTGGAAAAGGCGCTCTTAACAAAATCAAGTATTTCAAAAACCGCCTTTATCTCGTTTGACTCCGGCACCTCATCCACTCGGTAGCCGCCCTCTGCCCACGGGGTATCAACCCACTGATTTCCGTCAGGGCATTGCGGTGCTATGATTATGCTATTCCAAGCGGGGCTTTCCTTGGAAGCAAGTAAGCCACTGAAAACGTGCATCAAGTTATCTCTGTTATCGTTTCCGCGCTCGCCTGCGCCGTGCATAAATGTAAACACGGGGTAATCCTTGCTCTTGTCATAATCGTAGGGTACATAAATTCTGTAAACAAGCTCTGTGCCGTCAGATGCAACAAAGGTGCAGGGCGCAAAAATGTCTAAAAGGCAATTCCAGTTTAGTCCCTTATGCTTTTCAATTGCATAGTCCACAAAGGAAATTTCCGCATAGTCAGACTCGTGATAAATAAAGTTCTTGGCTGGGCGAGTGCTCCAGCTGCCACCTCTTATGGACGCGAGCACCTGTGTTGCCATCATTTCATAAAGATAATCGTAAAGACGGCTGTTTGTTGCATATAAAACATAGTCATCTCCTGAAACAAAAGCGCCAAAGTCATTTTGGGAGTTCAGCTTGGATTTGACAGGATACGCTTCCTTTAAATTACCAATATAAATACAGTGCTCACTGTCTGTGCCAACGCTTGCTTTTATGGCGGTCAGCTCTATTTTGTGAGTTTTGCTCAAAAGAGATAAAAATTGGGTGGTAAATTCCTCAACCAAAATGTCACGGTCATCGTAAACCACCACATAGTCACTGACTCCGTTAACCGCTATATCAATGGCTTGGTCAGGCTTGTCAGGGAAATATGGCTCGTCAGGCTCAATCGGTGGCTCGTCCTTGCTTGAGTCGGTTGTGCTTGAGTCAACCGCGCTTGAATCTACTGTGCTTGAATCTACTGTGCCTGAGTCAACTGTACTTGAATCAACTGTGCCTGAGTCAACTGTACTTGAATCCACCGTGCTTGAGTCAACTGTACTCGAATCAACTGTGCTTGAATCAATTACGCTTAACCCTGTGTCTGTTTTTGACGAGGTTACACTCGGGGCAAGAGTGCTTGACGTGTCGGGTGTTGGTGTGCCGCCGCAGCTTGCCAAAAGCATTGACAGGCAAATAATCACCGATATTAAAGCTAAAATTCTTTTTATATTACGCATTCTTTATCATTTCCTCTAATCGGCGCACACTCTTTGCAAGCTGGCAAACGCCCTCAAATACGTTGTCCTTGTTGTATGTGGATAAATATCTGTCCGCTTCAAGAGTCAAATATCCTTGGTAGTTAATGTCCTTCAGTGCCTTGGCAATTGGCTCCCACTCAATGTTCATAGAGAATGGGATTTGATGTGAGTCGCCAAGTCTGTCATTATCGTGAATGTGGAGCGCCTGCAATCTATGTGCCAAGGCTCTTATCATAGTTGGTGCGCTTGTGTCAAGTCCTGCCATTTCCGCGTGACCTATGTCAAGACAAGCCACCAAATGGTCGTCGCCTACTATGTCAACGTGACGGCAAAAATCGTCGTGGTGTGAGCAAGCCGCCGCACAGGCTGTGGGCGCATTTGCCTTCCAATTCCACATATTCTCTGTTGCAATTTTCACTCCGTGCTCCTTTGCAAATGGCAAAAGCTCAGCATAAAATTCCGCATTTTCCTCAGCGCTTGCGTTGTTATCAGGGTGAATAATACAAATCTCGCCCCCTGCCTCAGCGGTACACTCAATTGCGCGCTTTAAGTATTTTTCGCGAATGAGAGGCACTTTAGAGGGGAACGGTGCGTGGGATTGGTTACACACAATGCCACTATCAAGTCCTATCTGCTTCAAGCGTCTTGCAAATTTAAGATAATCGTCCTTGCTGAGTGGGTGATCGCTGTCCTTAACCTCCCAGGTGCTCCAATCAATACGAGCCATATCGAACATAGAAAAGTCCCAAGCGTCAAAGCCTGCCTTTGCTATTAGCTCAATTGCCTTTTCCTCGCCCACGTGGCAGGCGGTGGAATATATTTCAGTAGAAATTTTCATAAAATCACCTCAAAATTTATTAGATAAATTCATTTTATCATATAAAGATTTCCTTTTCAATTGACTTTTGCAAATTAATTGTGTAAAATATAGAATATTAATAAAAAAGAAGGTAACTATATGAAAATCACAGGCGCAATTTTTGATATGGACGGCACACTTTTAAACTCAATGGATTATTGGGCGTTGGTTGCTGATGAATATTTACAAACCGTTGGCATTTCCTCAGGCGAGGACACAAGCCGCTTCTTTTTGGAAAACGGAATGAAGGCTTGGCACACCTACTGTGTGGAAAAGTTTGGCTTGAGTGCCACCTTTGACGAGGCAAAGCGTGGAATTTATGATTTAATGGACGAAAAGTACGACACTGTTATTGATGTTAAAGAGGGTGCACGTGAAATGCTCGATGCCCTTTTAGCAAAGGGTGTTAAAATGTGCTTGGCAACGGCAACAGACCGCGCCTCAGTTGAAAAAATCCTTAAAAGACTCGGCATTGAAAAGTATTTTTCAAGGATTTTCACATCAGGCGAGGTTGGGGCAGGCAAACGAGAGCCGAAAATTTACCAGGTTGCCCTTGAATATCTTGGCACAGACAAGGAAACAACCTACGTTTTCGAGGACGCTATCTATGCTATGCGCACCGCATATGGCGCCGGCTTTCGCGTTGTGGGTGTTTATGACAAAAATGTTTATGCAAGCGAGGACGAGGTAAGAGCCAACTGTCACGTTTACCTTGACAAAAACAGTAAGTATAGGTTAGATATATGAAAAAAATAATTGCTCTTATTTTATGCGCTCTCCTTGTTTTCTGTCTTTGCGCCTGCGGTGATTCCGACGGTGAGAGTGACGGTGATAGCGCAAGCATCGGTCTTACAAAGGCGGCGGATTTCATTGTCACCTCGCAAAGCGGCGAGGAAATTTGGCTTAGCGCTTTTTTCGAAAAGCCTGTTGTTCTCAACTTTTGGGCAAGCTGGTGTCCACCCTGCAAGGAGGAAATGCCCGATTTTGAAAAAATGTACCAAGAGTACGGCGACAGGGTTAATTTTGTTATGGTCAGCGTTGACGACAGTATGAGTGATGCTGCCGCTTTTATGGAAAAAACAAGCTACACCTTCCCATATTATCACGACGCAATAGGCTACGGTAGCTATTTCTATGAGGTTACATCTATTCCTCGCACATATTTTATTAACGAGGACAGCTATATAGAGTCATCCCATCTTTCAGCCATAAAAGAAAATCAGCTAAAGGCTGAAATTGAAAATTTGATTAAATAAAATGCAAAAAAAGAACAGACAATTTTGATTGTCTGTTCTTTTTTTGCTTTTATTGTGGCTTTTCGAGTACCTCTAGCTGTCCGTCAATGAATGTAAGGTTATAGTTGTCTGTTACGTCATTGCCATTTTGGTCAACGATAACAACCTTAACTATTCTGTTTGTTACAGTTTCAACATCGGTAACTGTACCAACAATTATACATTCCTTGATTTTGTGACCCCTTGCCAATGCGCCACCTGTTATCTGATATTCATCGGATGTCAGCGGTTCACCGTCATAATACTTCTCCGCAGAGCCTGCTGTCAGCTCAAGTGCCTTTGGAGTAACAGTCAGTGGTGTGCCCACAAGCAAGAAATCAAACCTTGATGTCACGTCATTTCCATTTTCGTCATATACGTGGATTTTGTCATTCAGTATCAAGGTGTCAAGCAGCTCATCGAAGTCAAGAGAACCAACGTCAGTAAGTCCGCCCTCAAGCTTAAAGTCAAGGGTGTAGCCCTCGGGCAGCTGACCCTCACGCAAATACCAGTCGTCCTCGTTATAGGCAACCAGCTTGCCGTTATAGGTCTTGACTATCTTGTAAACATTGATTTCAACAAGCTTTTCCGCAAGCTTCAGGTATCCTTGCTCGCTGATAATTTCAAAGTTGTCGCCATCAAGCTCCTCTCCGTTCATATAAATATGAACTCTGTCCGTTGGAATAGTGTAGTATAGCATTTCTCCCGGCGCGCTTATGCAAATATCGCTAAGGTCGTCGATTGAATATGTATATACAAACAACGGATTATCATTGAGAGCATCTATGTCCTCATTAGGCAAATCTATCTCGGAAGGCGCGCAAAGTGTTTCTCCGCGGTATTGCTGAGTAACAGAAATTGGCTTCACCGTGATTTTATACGGCAACACAGTTACAACACCGTATTCACAGGTGACATCTCGGTAAAATTCCATAACAGATGCGCCCTCTAAGTCCACAATATCAAAGGTAAAGAGGTTTTCATAAATGCCTACGTCCACAGGAGATATGCTCATATGCTCTGTCAGCCTGTGACCCTTGCCAATAGCTCCGCCCGTTACAGTGACATACAAGCCACGCACCTCTCTGCCGTTGTACACAGCACTTACAGTGCTTGATGTCAACACAATGGGTGGCGCGTAAACCGTCAAGGTGCCGTATTCTGTTGTTATCTCACAGTTGCCCTCTGCATGGTTGACTCCGTTTTTATCGTAAAGTCCCACCATGAACATATTGTTGCTTCTGCCGATGTCACGGCGCTTGCCTGTTACAGTTACAACCAAGTTAAGACGTCCGCCCTTATATGCAGCCGTTTCTTCCCAGTTAGATGTGTAGCTGTTCTCGGAAAGGTATGTGCCGTCATAGATTTTTTCCGCTGTACCACTTGTGATTGTCAGCCTGATAGGCTCAACTGTCAGTGTGCCAAGCTCCTCTATTATCTCGTAGTTTGACATATCAACCGCGTTGCCCTCTCGGTCATAAACAGCGATTGTATAGCCGTTTGTAACACTGCCCGCATTGGTGATAGTTCCTATTGCACTCACTTCAACACGGTAGCCTGTGGGCAGGTTGGCGCTTTCATATCTTGCATCACTGCTTGTAAGTGGCTCTAAGTCAAATTCCTTTGTGGCGCTGCCTGTTATAACAGTTATCTTCACGCGCTTAATTTCAATCTGACCGAATATTCTTTCTATCTCGTAGTTATGGCTCACATCCTCACCGTCTGCAAAAACGATAACTCTGGCATCAAAGCTGTTTTCGTAAATGCCTGCCTCTATCATTTCGCCGCCTGTGAAGGTGACAACCAAATCCTCTACCCTCTCTGTGGCAAGACCCATGCCGCCAATTTCGTAGCTCTCGCTCTTGTGCGCCGTAGTGTCATAGTCAAAGGTTGCAGATGAGGACGTGATAGTTATTGGACGTTTTTTGGCAACGGTAAGCTCGCCCTCGTTTACCTTATATTCGTAGTTATAGGTAATGTCCTCGCCATTTGAGTCAAACACCTTGAAGCTACCGTTCAAAACAGAGGCATAGCTCATACCAACGTCAATCTGCGAGCCTGTTAATTCAAGCTCTGTGCGGTGTCCGTCCAAGAGTCTTTCTGTTTCATAGCCCTGCGGTAATACCGCGCCGCCGTCATAATACTCCTTGGTGCTTCCAAGGACATTTACTGTAATCAGTCTTGGAGTAATTGTTACCGAACCGTCAAGTATTTCCTTTACATTGTAACAATGTGTAACATTGGTTGTGCCTGCGTGGATTATCCAATATTCAACAACCTGTGTCACGCTTGTGCCAACGTTAACCTGCTCGCCTGTCATTGTCACGTATATTACGTCATTTGCCCCAAGTCCACCAACCACATCCTGTGGACCAAGCGCGCCCATTAAGTAAGTGCCATCATACTCCTTTGTCTGATCGGGAGCATCCAAAACAACATCTCTTTGGGTGACGGTCAAGGTGCCGTCAATTATGATAAGCTCATAGTTCAAGGTGCAGTTAACCGACATATCCGAGCCGTGCCCCGCGTTGTAAACGTGAGCGATTTTCACATCCTCATAGCCGATAACCTGCGTGCCTACGAGCAATCGCTCGCCTGTCAGCTTCATTGAAAGGGTATGGTAAGGCAAAATGCCCTCGTATCTTTCATACACGTCATCGTATCTTGGAGTAGAATAACCCGCCGGGCGTAAAACAAGACCGTCATATACCTTTTCGTGGCTTGTTATGGTTATGTAAACAGGGCGCTTTGTTACCTCAAGCTCGCCTGTGTAATTAACGGTCACGTCATAGTTTTCACGCGGCACATCTCTGCCGTCTGTATATTTTATTACGTAGTCAAAGGTGTTTGCTATCTTGCCTGCACCAACCAGATATGCAAAGTTGGAAAACTCCACATACTCGCCATCCGCCACACCATAGCCGCCAATCAGCACGTCCTCGCAGGTCAGACGGTTGTCGTCATATACCTTTGTGGCGCTTTGTGAGGTTAGTGTAATTGGACGTGGGTAAACCCTGAGCTTTCCGCTTTCGTAGGAAATTTCATAGGACTCAATTACATCAACGCCCTTTTTATCGTAAATTGCTTTCACAAAGAAGGTGTTATCAGCCTCTCCTGCGTTGACAATATAGCCCTCATAAACCGCTATGACGCGCTGACCCGCAACAATGCCCATACCGCGCTCGCGGTCGTCGGTAAAGGACTCCTGCTTATGCATATAGCCGTCATACATTGTGCCTCGGTCGGGCATAGAGTCGGAAATCAAGTAAACAGGGCGCTTTTCAAGGTGCAACACTCCAAAGATTGTGGAAATTTCATAGTTAGAGGTTGTTCTCTCCAATGTTTCCTCATTGTAAATCCGCTCAACGGTGAATGCGTTTTCAGTGTCCTGTGTAGCATATTCCACGTAGCTACCCTTGTTAAAGCGCACGCGTATGCTCTCGCCCACAGCCAAAGGCTCGCCTGCGGGGCTGAAGAGCGTATATGTTTCCTCTCTGTGCTGCTCACCGTCATAATATACGGTATTAGCAAAGCCGTTTGAGGTCACAAGAATAGGACGCTTGCCAATGAAAATAGTTGCATTTTCTTTTTCAATGTAGTAGTTCGGCGTTACATCCACATCGTTTGCGTCGTAAATCTTAACGCCTGTTATTCTGTATTTCCAGCTTCCTGCCTTTGTGCGCTCCTCAACGTAGGTTTCCACCTCTGCACGTTGATTTGGCGCAACGCCCTCGCCGCCGAGGGTGTAAGTCAAGTCCTCTATGGGCAGTCCGTCGTAATAGGTCTTTGTATAGTTGTCCGCAGACACTAAAAGCTGTCTTTGTATAATCGTTAAATAGCCGTAGCCCTCATATTCAATATTATAGTTAAAGGTTTTATCAACCTCTCCCTCATATATTTTGATTGTGAACCTGTTTTCTATCTCGGTAAATAGCTGTGGCACATCAGTAATGCTTGGCGCGCCTATATACTCAACTGTGTGACCTTCTACAATTTTTGCAGAGCCATCAATGTAGGTAAAGCTCTCCTTTTTAAGAGGAGTGCCATCATACACCTTTTCCGCGGAGTCTGTTTTTATTCTGATTGTTAAAGGGAATACCTCTAACGTACCGAAAACGCGCTCCATTTCGTAGTTGGACGTTACATCCTCGCCGTTTTCGTCAAGGATTACCGCATCAAAGGTGTTGTCAAGAACAATTTTGCAGTCCGTTACGGTGTTATGGAAGGTTGCATCTACTCTGTGCCCGTCTATTAACTGTCCGCCCACGAAAATGAGAGAGCTTTCCCCCTGTGCCACTCCGTTATATTCACTGTAAAGCGTGCCTGAGGTTATCTTGATTTCTCTCTTTAATACAGTTACCTGTCCGTTTACATAAGCAACATTATAGTTGCCTGTTACGTCAGCGCCATTTTCGTCAAGAATCTGAACTGTTACCTCATTTGTGTAAACGCCCTCGTTTTTAACGGCTGTGGCTTCCTTAACTGCAAGGCTGTGCCCCTCTGCCAAAGCAAAGCCGTCTGTAACTATGCAATTTTCAAAGGTGTTGTCGCGTCCGTTATATACAATTTCTCCGCTTTCTGTTGTAACTGAGGTGTCAAGAGGATTTACCTTTAACACATAATCCCCCTGGTAGGTGATACAGTAGTTTGCGGTTTCGTTTTTCCCGTCCGCGCCTGTTATCAAAATAATAGGTAAATTGTCAACTGTGCCAACATTTTTAATAGATGGGGCGCTCTCCACACTTGCCGTGTGACCCTCAACCAACGGGGTTTTGTCCGACACTGTAAAGTCAAGGACGCTATGCTCCTTTCCGTCATAGGTATATTCACCGCCTGACGGCAAAATAACCACGGGGCGCTGTGTTACTGTCAGCTTGCCCGCTATTTGGTTGATGCTATATTGGTGGGTAACGTCGCAAACGCCGTCCTGTGTTGCTCTTATCACACGGAACTCCCCTCTGTTAACCGCTGAGCCAACATTGGTAATGCCTGTGAATGTACCATCAACCTTAACAAGCACGTCGTCATAAACAAGGCCGCCGCCCTGTGCCACCTGCCATACCTCGTGGGTATGGATATCTCCATTGTACTCCATTTCCTTTGAGTCAATTATCAGCGTGATATCTCTCTTGTTAAAGGTTATTTCCTTAGCCTTTACCTTAATTTGATAGCAGCCTGTTACGTCTGTGCCGTTTTTGTCCTTAATGACAATCGCCTCTAAAACAGGTGTTACATCTGTTTTTTCCTTGGTGGTGTCCGCAAAAACAAATTGGTCACAATAAACGCGGTCATCAAATGCAAGGTCGGCTGTTGGTGTGGGGTTTTCACCGTATTTCACACGCTCGCCGTCTGCATAAACCTCAATTACCCTTGGCACAATGGAAAATAATTTTTCCTCGCCGTAGCGGATGCCGAAAATTCCGCGGGACACACCGCGCACGTAATATTCGCCCATTTCCACAGGAATTTTCGTGCTCCACTCCGTATCGTTTGATTTTCTGTACTCATACCAAGCATCAGCAAACAAGGCTCCTGCGAAAAAGTCGGGCTCATTACCATATTCAATTTTATCATTTGACAACTGACTGCCTGTAACCCTTCCCTTTGTGATTACAAAGGCAAGGGCAAGAGCCAGAATAATGGCGCAAGCGGCAATAATAGGCACGCGATAGCGCCTTAGCTGTTTTCTAAAAGCCATTCTTTTTTCAATTTTCAGTTTATATTCTTGATATAGCATTGTTTCCTGCCTTTGCTTTTTTACTGTGCTTGAATTTTTGTGTCTTACGGCTTAACTCTCATTTCACCGTCAACATATGTGATGCTGTAGCACTTTGTTACATCAACACCGCCCGCATCTCTTATAATTACACTCTCTATGATGCTGTCGCATCTTCCAAGGTCATCAATGTAGCCGTCAAGAACTACCTCTACGGTATGTCCCTCTAAAACTGCGCCACTTGTGATTTCCCATTTTTCGGCATAATAAACACCGCCAAGAGCTGTGAGCTCGTCAAGAGTGAGAACTGTGGAGTCCGCCTCTATCGTTATACTGATTTGCTCAACCTTGATAGTGCCGTAGCTTGGCTTCACAAGGTACATATAGGAAGCATCGTTGCCATCTGCATCATAAATTTTGTATATATAGCTATTCATGGTGCTGCCAGCCTCTGTTTTCTCACCTGTAAAGGTGATTTCAAGAGTGTGACCGCGAAGAAGTCCTGTTACATCGTATTTTTCGCATCTTATAGGCTCGCCTGTATAAAGAGTGGTAATGCTATGGCTTGATATGTATAGCTCCGCAACGTAAACGTGCAGCCTACCCTTTGCGTAATTAACGTTAAACAAGTCGGTTACATCCTCGCCGTCCCTATCCTTAAGTATGAAGCTCTCAATGATGCTCTCGCCGTAGCCAACCTCACTCCGTTCTCCGCTGACAACACACTCATATGTGTATCCCATGCTAAGAAGCTCACGGAAGGCTTTGTCGCCTGTCAGCTCACCATTTGGATAAAGTGTCTCTCCGTCGCGATATTTCATAGCCAAGTCAACAGGCTTTACTAAAATTGTTGGCTTTGTGGGGTCGGGCTTTTCGGAGTCGTTGCCTGTGTTTCCGCCGTTTCCACCGTTTCCATCGTCGCCGTCACCGGTTTCTCCACCGCTACCGTCGCCTGTTTCTCCGCCATTTCCGCCATTTCCGCCATTTCCACCGCCTTGACCGTCGCCTTCACCCTCGCCTGTTTCATAGCCTGCGGTTACCTCAAGGGCAAGCCAGCCAACTCCGTCTATATACACCTCTGTCCAGGCGTGAGAGCTTTTGGAATATACATCCTGCCACTCACCTGCGTTTTCAACAACCAGAAGGACACCAACGGTATATCTTGCAGGAATTCCAAGCTCGCGGAGCAAAAGAGTTGCCGCCGCCGCGTAGTGCCTGCACACACCTTCCTTGTATTTTTCAAGAAAGGCAATTACCACGTCATCCTCAAGGGTTTCCATTTCCTTGTTAAAATCAAGGTTGTATTCTGCCGCCCCTTGAATATATTTGGCAACCTTGTATATTACCTGTGGGTCATTTTTGTCAAAGCCCTGGTCCTTGATAATTCTCTTTAGGTACGCGCTTGTGGTGTTTGGCACGCTAAGATAATTTTGGTAAACAAACTCTCTGTACTCTTCCTCGTAGCCTGCATATTGACTTGGCACGCCTGTGGGCGCATTTTTGCCCGAATACTGATACGCATAATAGTATGCGCGAGCATCCGTTGCACCCGTGTCAGAGAAGGAAACATCACTTCCCTGTACGCGGTAGTCATAGTATGTTGGCTCAAGATATTCAGGTAAAAAATACCTTGTTGTGTGATATTTGATATGTATCTCGTCACTCACCGCGCCACCAAGGGAAAGAGAGGAAAGATAGCTCATACCAAAGGAGCCGTCAAAGGTCTTTCCGTAAGGTGCGGCTGCATCAAAGCCACGTCCGTTATAGCTGCCAAAGCTCATTTCGCGCAGATATACGCTGCCTTGGCTTGTTGCCATAACACTTGCAAGCAATGTGTTTCCGTCGTCCTCCTTTGGTGGCTCGGGCTCCTCCGGTGGCGGAGCTTCACTTGGGTCTCTTACCGTGAGAACGCCAAGCTGCGCGCCACTAAGGTCGTAATTTGCTGTAATGTCCTGTCCATTTTCGTCAATCATACGAAGCTCAGCGTATATGTTGTCGCTCTTACCCACCTCTGTCTGTGAGCCGTTAATCACCGCAAATACGGTGTGGGCGCCAATTGGCTTTGTTGAAGAAACAATGGTAAAGCCAGGGGCAGTGAGCGGATTGCCGTCATACACCTTTTCTGCCGAGTCTGTTCTTATGGTTACAACTCTTTTTGAAATTTCCAGCTTGCCGTATGTTTTGTTTATTTCGTAGTTACGTGTAACATCAACGCCGTCTGCGTTAACAATAATCACTTCCATTTTGTTTTCGTAAGTGCCTGCCTCGGTTGGGAACAAATTGAACACAACCGCCAAGGACTCTCCGTCAACAACCTCGCCTCTTGTAACATAATACTCTTCCTTGCGGAGTGGCTCACCGTCATACATCTTGGTAGCGCCCTCGGATGTTACCGACAAGTAAACAGGAGTTACCTCTAAGGGTCCTGGGTTAATTTGAACATTATAGTTCTTGGAAATGTCAACGCCATCTGCGTTTTCTATATACCAGGTGGCTTGGTTAAAGCCCATACCTACCTTGGTCTGTGAGCCATACGGTGTCACAAAAAGCTCGTCGCCTGACAAAAGCTCACCGTAGTTGATTTCCCAGCCTGATTTTGTCAGCGGTGTGCCGTCATACACCTTTTCACCTGACTCTGTATAAACAACAATCTTTATAGGCTCAATTCTCAATTTACCATACAAAGCGGTGGCGCTATAGTTGCCAGACAAATTCACTCCGTTTTCGTCATATACATAGAATGCGAAGGTGTTATAATCTTCGCCAACCTCTGTGATGGAGTTGTTAAACTCAACCTCAAGTGTGTGACCCTCTAAAAGCGCACCCTCTGTCAATTCATACTCGTGGCAAACAAGAGGCTGTCTGTCATAGATTTTGTGGTCACTTCCTGTCTTTATGGTAATAGTGATAGGAGTTACCTCAAGAGTGCCAAGGCTTTCGTTTATGTAGTATGTGCTTGTGATGTCCTCGCCATTTTCGTCGTAAACGTTATAGGATATTTCGTTTTCCACAGCACCCACATTTGTTATGCTGCCGATAACATTGACAACAAGGGTGTGGCCGGGCGCAATTTCACCACCAACAAGGGTCCAGCCATCCTTTACAAGCGGTGTGCCGTCATATACCTTGCTATCACTGTCTGTTGCAATTGTCAGCTCTATTGGCAAAACTCGAAGCGTGCCACAAACAGGCTCAACCTCATAGTTTTCAGTAACATCTGTGCCGTGGGAGTCCACAATAATAGGTATAAAGGTGTTTTCCACCTCGCCAACGTACTTGATAGTACCTGTTACAATAACCTCAAGGTGGTGTCCCTCAAGAACTGTGCCACCCACAAGCTCCCATACATTTTTGGTTAGCTCCTCGCCGTTATACGGTCTTGTGTCGCCCTCTGTCTTGATTGTTAGCTTAATAGGATTTACTGTAAGGTCGCCAAAATCCTCTGTTACAAGGTAGCAGGATGTTACATCCACGCCATTTTCGTCAAGCATCACATACTTTAACGTGTTGGGTGATGTGCCCGCGCTTGTCTGCGCCCCTGTCTGCTCCACATAAATTGTGTGTCCTGTGTATAGCTGACCCACTGATATGCTCCAGGTGTCGTCGCCTGTAACTGTCAGAGGTGTGCCGTCATAAATCTTTTCGCCACCCTGTGTTCTGAGTGTTATTTCTATCGGCTTTATGTTGAGCGTGCCGAAAATTGTTGCCACGTTGTATAGCTCTGTCACATCGTTGCCATAGGAGTCTGTCACTTGATATATAAAGGTGTTTTCCCCAATACCAACAGTCTTTTGCTCGCCTGTTATCTCAACCTTGACAATGTGTCCCGGCAAAAGCTTACCAAAGGTAATTTCGTAGTCGGAGCTTGTCAGCGGCAAGGTGTCATAATCCTTTTCTGCGCTTGATGATGTGATTGTAATATCAACAGGCAACACCTCAAGCTGTCCCAGCGCGCTTGCCACATTATAGTTTGATGTAACAATGTTTCCGTTCTTGTCCTTGATTTCCGCAATAAAGGTGTTGTTGCTCACGCCAACGTCTGTTTGCTTGCCTGTTACAGACACGTAGATAGTGTGACCCTCAACAAGAGTGCCCTCTACCGTATATGACCTGTTTTCAATAGGCGAGCCTGTGTAAACCGCGGTCTTTCCCTCTGTAACAACATAAATATCTCTTGGCTTAACAAGCAATGTGCCAAGCTCCTTTTTTATGTCGTATCGGGCGGTAACATCTGTTCCACTTGGGCTGATTACCTGAGCGATTATGTCGTTTTGGCTTTCTCCTGCCTCGGTTTGTGAGCCAATAACCGTTACGTACAGCTTGTCGCCGTCTCTCATTTCACCGCTGACAAGCTCATAGTAATCGTAGGTCAAGGGCTCTCCGTTGTAAACACCCTCAGCTGATGGCGTAGAGATAGTTATTGGGTAGCCTGTAACCGTCAGCTTTCCGTTGATTATCTCTACCGCATAGTTAGAGCTAATCTCTGTTTTTCCGTCAAGAACCTTGGCAACAACAGTGTTTTCGGAAACGCCAACCTCTGTTCTCTTAATGCCATATTCCACCGCGAGAGTGTGACCCTTTACCAAGCTGCCGCTGATAATCTGGTAGCTCTGACATTCAAGTGGGCTTCCGTCATATTCCTTTGTGGCACTGCCTGTCAAAATTCGCAGCGTTCTTGGGTTGACCTTGATTTTACCAAGCTTTAATTCAATTTGATATTCCTCTGTGACGTTAACGTTATTTTCGTCAAAAATCTCAACAGACAAGCTGTTTTCGGAAATACCAACCTCTGTTTGTGAGCCGTAGGTCGAAGCCTTTACCGTGTGGCCTTCCTTTAGCTTACCGCTAATCAAGCGCCAACCGGATGCTTTTAGCGGCTCTGCGTTATAGGCGCTCTCTGCACTGTCGGAGCTGAATACCAAAACAGGTATTTCGTCCGAGCCAAAAACGCCCGCAACAGTCAAGCCAACCATAACGGCTAAAAGTATCAATACGCCCAGTATAACAGAACCGAGCAAGTATGTTCTTTTCATTTTTTACTCCTGAAAAAATTCTTTGTTACTATGCAATTATCATTTTGCATTTTGAATTTTGCATTTTGCATTTAAATAGTGCGTTGCAAGCGAGCCATAAAGGACTTGCACTGCACCATTCTGTCCTGTCCAAACAGGTTGTCAAGGAAGGCACAAAGCCCCTCTGCCTCATTTTTGATGTAAATAGGATTTTGCATCTCCAGCTTGCGAAGCACCTTCTTTGCAAGTATGTCATCAAGTGCCTCAAGCTCATCTCCGCCACAGGCTACATATACAGGAATGTAGCTCCTTATCTGCTTCATAATACGGTTACCGAAGGTTATTTGGAAGTGCTTGATAAGATATGCATCAAGCTCTTCAATTCTTCTCATATTACGGGCGGTTACCTCATATTCCTTCATTGCTTCTCTTGAAAGAGCATTAAACTGCTCCGCTGATATTACCGTTTTCTGTGTTCTCGGTGCTATGAAGGGCTCTGCCTTCATATCAAGGTTCATTATCATTGCACGGTCATATACCTTATCTGAAATTGCAAATGTTGAGTCGTCATTATTTGCCGTTCCGATAAACCACATATTAGGCGGCAATTTCACATTACCGTTTACAAGCTGTGCAGGGTCACTTTCCCAAACGTCAGAAACAACTGTTAAGAGTCTTTCATCCTCGTTTGGCAACTCCAAAAGGGACAAGAATTCCGCAAAGTAATATTCTACTCTTGCAATATTCATTTCGTCCATTACAGTTATGTAAATGTCCTTGGAATAGTTTGCCTCATACAT
>JAZQWO010000045.1:0-26523 GCA_045632405.1 Eubacteriales bacterium
TCAAGATTATCTCCATTTACCTTAACCTTGGTGTAACCGCAAATTGCACAAGTGTCGTCAACAAACCTATGAGTTGTTTCATCAACAAACTCGCGCACCTCGTATCCGCAGCCACAAGCACAGGTGTAGAGCATCTCGCCCTTTTCGTAGCAATTCGCTTCGAAAATCACTTGACTGTCAAGAGGACATTCCTCAGTGGTGATATTTCCATCCTCGTCATATCTCCACACGTTATCGAATGAGCCGTGAATACACTCGTGATAATAGAATACGTTATAGAAATATGCGTAGCCACCCTCGTCGTACACGCTCCTCCAGTCATCCTGTGAGCCACCGTAATATATATTTGTGAGGTAATAGCATCCGTCAAACGCACCGTTTTTCAAGGTTGAAAGGCTACTTGGCAACACAATTGATTTGAAGGTTGCACCATCCATAACGCCCGCCATCACCACAAGTCCGCTATCCACATTTCCTATTTTAACTAAGCTCTTGCCCGTATCGTCAAAGGCATACAAATACCAGTTATCGTAAGCCTTTATAAGCTTAGCACCGTCGAAGCTCGCTCTTGGAAGGCTCTCGCCCTCGGTGTAAAATACCTTGTATGCGTACTTGGCAATACCGCCACTTGTTGTTGAACCGTCTGTAATTTCAATATGAGGTGTCAGGAAAATCACCTCGAAAAGCATTTGGCAACCGCTAAATGCCTCATCGCTTATGGAGTAAACATTTTCATAAATAGTTATGGAAACTAAGCGTCTGCAATTCTTAAACGCACCGATACCAATCACTTCAAGTGCTCTTGGCATCTTGATTTCCACAAGACCGTAGCAGCTTGAGAATGCATAGTTGCCAATTTCAGTAACACCGCTTGGCAGCTCCACATACTTCATAGCATAGCAATCCGCAAAAGCAAACTCACCGATTTTGGTAAGTCCAGAGGCTCCTGACAAATCCGCCCTTACAATGGCGTTACAGCCGTAGAAGGTGTAAGGCGCAATTTCGGAAACCGCATTTGTGATAACAAGCTCTACAATTGATGTGCGACCCTGGAATGCGCTTGGTGCTACTCTATAATGCTCTACTGTCTGTCCCTTGTGTGTAAATGAGCCAAGCACCACCTTTTCGATATTGTCACCACTCAAGAGAAGCCACTCGCCACCGCCTGTACGGAATGTACCAATGCCCGCAATCTGCACCTCTTTTGATGGCTCTGCGTTCATATCGGTATGTACCTTAACTGCGTTCAAGGCAACACAGCCATAGTCGCTTGAGCCTGCAACCAACAAAAGGGCGCTTGCATTATAAACGTCAAAGAGTCCACCGCAATCATAGAATGCGTCACCGCCGATTTCGCTTACATTCTCGTAAAGCTTAACACAGTTAAGAGTATAGCAGCCGAAAAACGCTCTCTGTCCAATGGAAACAAGATTTTTAGGGAAGGTAACGCTTTTTAGCGAATGACATGCTTCAAATGCGCTAACCCCTATCTCCTTCAAGCTGTCAGGCAGCTGGACGCTTGTTATGGCATAGCACTCAGCAAAGGCGCGCTCGCCCAAGGATGTTAAGCTACTGTCATTTGTAAATATAACCTCTGTCAAGGAGTAGCAGCCTGCAAATGCGCACTTGCCAACCTTGGTAACGTTATTTGGCACTACTATGCGCTCAAGGGTGCTGTCCTCATAGAACAGATAATTTGGAATTCTGAATTTTTCCACTCCATCAAAGCTATTTGGAATTTCAAGGCTTGCCCCAAGAGGGTAGCCTGTCAAGTGCCAAAGCCCGTCAAGGAGTGTCAAGCGATAGCCATTTATCTCCACATAAGGTGCTTTTGAAATGGTATATTCAATTACATTGCTGCAATATACATCAGCGCTTGACAAATTAGTTATCTCGTAAAGGCGTGTGCAGTGACCAAAGGCATCTGATGCCACACTGATAACGCTGCTTGGAATATACACATATCTGAGATTCGTGCATCCGTAAAACGCGCTCGACTCGATAAATTGCACACCTGTGTTGATAAAGATTTCCTCTACCCTGTCCATACCCGCAAAGGCATTGTCGTAGATATAGCCGTTTGAGCAGCTGACAAGGGTTATGCTCTTCAAGGAAGACGGCACCTTGCCGTTAAACAGGAATTCGGACACGGTATATCCTGAGCCATACATATTTGATGCAATAGGCATGGACAGGCTCTTTAAGGAATTACACTCTCCAAAAATATTTGTGCCCATGCTTGTAATGGTGGCGGGGATTTTGGCATCCTCAATGGCAGATGCGAAAAATGCGCGCTCACCGATAGCATATACGCCAACAGGCACCTCTATTTGCTTAATGCCGGCACCCTCAAAGGCGCTTTCGGAAATGGTGTTCAACGAGCTTGGCAATGTGACACTGGTCAAAGCGGCACAGCCCTCAAAGGTATATGCTTTTATGTACTTAACTCCCTCAGGAATTCTTGCCTCCTTTATGCCTGTGTAGGCAAAGGCAGCCGCGCCTATGCTCTTAACCCTTGAAAAGTCAAAGCCTTTAAGCTCTGCACATTCAAAAAACGCGCTTTCGCCAACGCCTGTTACAGTACCTACATAGTTAAAGGATGTAACATTCTTACAGCCGTAAAAGGCAAATGGACCGATAACCTCGCTATTAAATGGTCTTGTAATGTTTATCTCTTTAAGACTTGACGGAATATTTTTGCAAATTCCGTTTGTTTCGTCAAAGAAAAACGCAATATTGTTAAATGTGTCGTCTGTATATTCTCTGCCAAGGAAAGGAACGGTCAAGCTAACCAAGCGGTCACAATCCTTGATAACGCCCTGTCCAATAGATGTAACGTCGGTGGGCAATTCAAGAACCGCAATGCCTGAGCCCGCAAAGGCATATGCTCCCACAGTATCAAGGGCAGTGCCAAAGGACACGGTAGTTAATGAATCACACTCGGAAAATGCGCTGTCACCAATGGTAGTAGCATTTGACAAATCTATAAATTCAAGGGATTTGCACTTGTAAAATGCGCCCTCTCCGATAACAGAAATTGTGTCAGGAATTGTTATAACTGTCGCGCCAACACAGCCTGCAAAGGCATAATCAGGCAAAATAACCATAGGGTCGCTTGTGATCAACGCAATCGATTCAAGAGATGAGGATGGAGTTGCATTTTCGCCACCGAAAAGATGCACTATGCGTCCGTTTTCCTCATTTGGTGTGCTGCCAAGGAACGGCACGGTCAAGCTCACAAGCTTGTCGCAGCCACTGAAAGCGCCAACGCCCACATATTCAACGCTATTTGGGATTTTCACGTCTGTCAATGCGGTTTCCTGGAAGGCAAATGCGCCTATGTGCAAAAGCTCCTCGCCCAAGGAAAGGGAGCTGACTGCGGAGCAAAGGGCAAAGGAATATTCTCCCACACGGGTAATTCCTGCTGGCAGGTGCAGAGCTTTCACATTCTTGCAGCCTGCAAAGGCATAATCGTTTATTTCTGTGCCTGAATTCAAGGTGATTTCTGTCAAGGATTTAGGAATGGCAGAGGCTATTCTGTCAATGGCTCTGTCTGTGTCTATTCCAAAGAAATATGCAACGCTCTCGCCCTCGGCAAGCTCGTAAATATCAAGCCTTGCAAGCTTTTGGCAATCTGCAATAACACCAATGCCACAGCTAACGCCCTCACCGATTTTAAATTCGGTTATAGCGGTTTTCTTAAAGGCAAAATCGCCAATGGACACAATGTCTGCACCAAGGCTAACTGAGGAAAGCACCGCGCAGCCCTCAAAGCAACGGGCAGGCACATAGTCAACGCCACCGTGACCGTAGCCGATAACTGCACCAAGCTTAGATGCATTTAAAAACGCAGCCTCGCCTATATTTGTTGTGCTTGACAAATCAATGCTTGTAATAGCTGTGCCCTCAAAGGCATTTGCCCCTATGCGCTCAACCGCACCCTTGTGTGTAAGAGTGTTAAGTGATGAGCAGCCACGGAAGGCGCTATCTCCCACCTCTGCTATTTCACTGTCTATTTTCACAGACGCAAGGGACTTAAAGCCTCTTGCAAAATCAGTGGGGATGTAGCTCATTTCTGTTACAGAGAGGGATTTTAGCTTTGCCTTGCCAACATCGGAGTCCCCAAAAAGGCTGGCAACAGAGGTTATCCCTGTGCCGTCATAGGTCTTGTCCTTAAAGCAGAAGCTATAAAGGCTAAGCTCCTCAATACCCAAGGAGCCACGGAAATAGTCAACACTCTCGCCGATCGCTATTCTTTGATTAATGGAAACGGATTTCAATTCCTGACAGTCTGCAAAAGCACCTGAGCCGATTTTCACAAGAGTCTTTTGTGTCTTGCCGTTTATTGTAACGCTCTTTAAAGCCTTACACTCAGCAAATGCAGCTGCTCCAATTTTTTCAACGTTGTTTATCACAACGGAGTCTAATTTTTCACAACCGCGGAATGCGCTGTCTTCAATATTGATACCGTCAACGGTAACGCGTCTTAGGTGGTTGTTGTTCTTAAATGCGTCCTTTTGAATACCCACAACCTTGTGCCCGTCAACCTCGTTTTTCAAAAGAACGTCACGGTAGTTTTGTGAGCAGCCAACAATTATAACGTCCTCCTTTGCTTCGTCAGTGAAGCGGTAATGAACGCCAGAGAGAGAAAAGTCGCTTTCGATTTTCTTGTAGTCACGAAGAAAAAAGCCCATTGCCACAAAGGCGCAGGAAATGACAAGCAAGAAAACAAGGGCAAAAATCCAGGACATCTCAAAAACCCTGTTCCTTACCTTATGCTCCTTAACCTTAGTCTTCTTTTCCTTTTTAGGCGCTTCCTCGCTTCTTTCGGAATATGTAACAAAAGCCTTGTCATTTTCTATGTGGTATGTGTATCTGCCATATTTGGCAAAAACAAGCTTAACCACAATGTCGGTGCATTTTTCCTCAACCTCAATCTCTCGCTCATAGCCGAAAAGCTCCGACGGCAAATATTCTCTGCCTGTGCTTTCAAGCCTTTCCTGTCCAAGGACGTTGCCCTTAACGTCAAGACGGTAAAGCACGAAGGCAAAGCGGGAGCAGCTTTCGTTCTTTTCATTTGCCATGCGTAGTAAGAGCTTTTTCTTTCCGTCGTCACCGCGGACAAAGAGATATTGCTTAACGCACATTAAGCCCGCAGGCTGTGGGCGTTGATATTTTCCCTTAAAAATTACTTGTTCCTTTTGCATTTTCTCTTTCCTTCAATCAAAAACTATTTTCTCGCTCTTCTTCTTGCTCCCCAAAGGGTAAGCAAAATGCTGATAATTCCTGTGCAAACCGCCAAAACGGCAATCAGTATAAGTCCGCTACTTGATGCGATAAAGCTCTCCCTGTAAACGTCACCAAAGGAGTACGAGCAGGCAGCCCTTACCGCAAACGCCTCAAGGGCAGTCAACAAGGTCACCGCCAGGGAGTACCACAAAACGCTGAAAAATCCAACCCTTACCGCCGCGCCCTTTCTCATCCTCTTGCGGTTAACTCGACGGATGATTATGCGGACATAGGATGCTTCCTTCGGCAAAATCACGCTTTTGGTAAGGTCAGATGAGGAAATTTCCTCTTTCACGTTGATAACTCCCAGAGGCTTGTTAAACCTGTCAAAGTACACAATGTCGTAATCAAGATATTCAACAGAGGGTGTTACCTTGCAGCGCAATGTCTTGTAGTCATCCTCACCTATCAAAAGGTACTGAGATATGTATGGCTTGTTCTCGCTTGAGGATGTGTACACCATACAGGGCTTCCCATAGTACAGGCACTTTTTGATGCCCCTGTCCGACGGCTCCTTCACAGGATATACAACCTTTAGCATACGGCTCGGCAATACAATGGCAACCAAAGCCAAGTAAAGCACCGCGCTTATTATCAAAATACAAAGTCCCACAGCCATTAACATTTTTTGTCCCTCTCTCAATCAAAATCATTTGTTCTCACGCGCTTTTTCAAAAGCGGCAGGTATAAGTTTTCTTATATTATATTTATTATAACTTATTCGCGCGATTTTTACAAGGCTATTCCATTTTTTCGTCGACCGTTCAACACCTTTTTGTCGCAATGCACAATTTTTCGAGTTTTTGCAGTCTCACACAACCAAGCCGCCACTCCCCCCGTCAAGCAAAAGGATTTTGGCAAAATCCGCACACTCCCTGCCACTTTTTTGAAAATCCGCTTTTGCCAGCCACATAAACTCTTTAACTTTAGCATAATGCTCCGCACATTTTTCCAAATCTGAATTTTATACAACATTTACAAACCGAATGCACATTGTGCACATTGTGCACATTGTGCAAATGCAAAATTCAAAATTCAAAATGCAAAATTTAATCTTGTAAAGCGGGGGCTTCACGAGAACCCAACAAAATATATTTCTTGCGGAAACAAAAAAGCGCGATGCAGTTTTGTGCATCGCGCTTTTTAGTTAATTATTCTTGTTATTGTTGTTAGGCTTTTTTCTCTTGTTCTCGCAGGTGATAACAATCTTTCTGTTATCGTCATAACCAACGGAGTGAGTGGAAACGCCCTCGATTGCTTGAATCTCGGAGTGAATAATCATTCTCTCATAAGGATTCATTGGCTCAAGAAGAACATTTCTCTGATACTTGAGAGCCTTTTCAGCCATTCTTCTTGCCAAAGCACGGAGAGATGCCTCTCTCTTTTCTCTGTAATTTTCAATATCAAGAACTACCTTAACATATTCCTTGTGCTCGCCCTCGCTCTTTCTTGCAAGGCAAAGGTTTGCAAGGTACTGGAGTGCATCAAGCATATCTCCTCTGTGGCCAATCAAGGATGGAGCATCCTCGCCCTCAATGGTGATAAGTCTTGAAACAAATCCGTTTTCGTTAAGGGTCATATCTCCCTTAACCTCACACTTAATGCCGATGTCAGCAATAAATGTCTTCAAGAAATTGATTGCAAGTGTCTTTTCCTCAACTGTTACGTTGATGTTTTCTTCCTTAACAGCCTCAACCTCTGCCTTTGCAGGAGCTTCCTTAACTGGAGCTTCCTTTGGAGCAGGTGCGCTCTTTGGCTTTTCCTGCTTTGGCTTTTCCTGCTTTGGTTTTTCCTGCTTTGGCTGATTGTTCTGCTGCTTTTCAGCCTTTGGCTTTTCTTGCTTTGGCTGGTTGTTTTTCTGCTTTTCGTTTGGCTTTGTGCCACCCTGTGTATGATTTTTTGGCTTTTTCTCTTCTCTGCCGTCATCAACAATTACCTTGATAACTGCATCAACTCTACCAAAAATTCCAAGGAGGCCGCGCTTACCCTCGCTGATAATTTCGTATGAAATATCACCAAGTGAGGAGTAAAGCTCAATAGCCTTAGTATATGCCTCGCTAACTGTTTTAGCGCTTACTCTGAATTCGGTTTTCATTTATTAATATTCCTTTATTTGTGTATTAGTCCTCGTCATCATCAATGTGATGGAGTGAACGAACAGGCTTGTCAGATGGTACATAGCCTGCAGGTGCGCCTGTTGGCTTTTTGCCCTTCATTTCGCGCTCTGCGTTTTTGTAATCCTCTTCGGTAAACTTAGGATAAGGCATTGCCTTATAGAGGATAAACTGCTGAATCATTGAAAGTATAGTTCTGAAAATCCAGTAAATACCGATAGCGGCTGCAAAGCTGAAGGTAATGAACATTGTCATAAGTGGCATAACAAGCATCATAAGCTTGAGAGAGTTCATTCCCTGCTGTTGCTCCTGGAGTGTGCTCTGATACTGGAGCTTCTTTGTCAAGTACTGTGAAACGTACATAAGTGCAAGGTTTATGATAGGAATGAATATGAGCCACCAATATCTCTCACCAAATGAGTCAAAAGGTGTCACACCCAAGTCCTGACCGAACAAGGACACGTTAGGAATAAAGTCAAGCCCCTTTACAGAGTTCAACACGTTAACGCTTTCCTCGCCAACCTTAACTGTCAAATTAGGGTCAATTTTTGCAACATTGTCTGCGTTGCTAAGCCAGCTCGCAAGCTGAACCTGACTTGATGAGCCCTGTGCAATGCCTGCAATTTCCTGGAGCTTTGTGCAAACCTCAGCACCAAGACCAACGATAAACTCAAGAGGTCTTATAGCAACCTGGTAAATTGGGAAAATGAGAATAAGCTGGAAAAGCATTGGCAAGCATCCTGCAAGTGGGCTGTATCCCGCATCCTGCTGAAGCTGCATAATCTCATTTTGCATCTTTTGCATGGTTGTTCTGTCGTTTCTGCCTGCATATTTTTTCTTAATTGCCATTTCCTTTGGTCTTAAATATGCCTGCTTAACCATATTTTTCTGCTGCTTAATGCCAAATGGGCAGAGCAAAATCTGCATAGCAAGAGCAAACAGAAGCAAGGCTATAACATAGTTGTTGCCCACAAGCCATGAGCAGCCGTACATAACATAGCCAAGCAATCTAGCTAAAAAATCAATCATGTTTTTCTTCCTCGTCAATTTTTTCCTGTGTCACCCGCTTGAAGGTAAACTTCTCGGGCACAGGGTCATAGCCACCGCGGCAAAAGGGGTTGCAACGCAAAATCCTGTACATTGCAAGCGCCATACCCTTGATAGCGCCGAACTTGCCAATCGCCTCAATTGCATACTGTGAGCAAGAGGGATAAAACCTGCAAGAGTCGGGAAACAAAGGTGATATCACCATACGGTAGAACTTTATAAAAACTATAAGTATTGTTTTCATAATCTAATGAGCTTAAGCACCTTAAATGCTTTTTCGATATCAAGCGCTATGCTTGTGCTCTTTGCGTCCACACACGCGGGGCGCGCCACAAGAACAACCAAATAGCCCTTTTCAATCTCGTATTTCTTTTCAACCTGTCTTAAACCCTCACGCAAAATCCTTTTAACACGGCTGCGCACAACAGCACAGCCAAGCTTTTTGGACACTGTCAATCCTATTCTGTTTACCATCAGCTTCAAGGGGTGGGCGTTTTGTAGCTTTTTAGCCTTCAAGTCCTTGAGCACATAAGCGATAACGTGCTTGCCAACAAACTTTGCGCCCTTTGCGTAAGCCTTCGAGTATAAATGATTTTCACCGATTGCGATATGCTTCATAACCGCTTCCTTCCTTGGCGGATTCCCACCGCCCTGCAGGCAAGCTCCTGCACTTTTTTCCATCACGATTACTACGGTAGATATTTCGCCCTACCGACTGGCGAATAATGAAAAATCGGAGCCAACGCATATGGTCAGCTCCGAGTCTAAAGCAATTTCGACTAATTAATAAGTAAGTCTAGCTCTGCCTTTAGCGCGTCTTCTCTTCAAAACTTTTCTTCCGTCAGCAGTTCTCATTCTCTTTCTGAAGCCATGCTCCTTCTTTCTCTGACGCTTCTTTGGTTGGTAAGTTCTTAACATTTTAGCACCTCCTTGATTCAAATTGGAAGCCGTACAAAATACGCAATCTGAAAGTTGATTTATATCTCGATTTTAAGACGTATAATATTATACACACAAAATACCGCTTTTGTCAAGTCTTTTTTTCTGCAAATGTCTATTTTTTTCGCTTCATTTGTGGCTTTTGTGTGTTTTTGCCGACCCTGTGTTTATTATTTGGACTTTTGTCGCCGAATTTTTGTGTGGATTTTTTGTTATTTTTCTCGCCCTTTCCCTCATTTTTCGTCTTTTTGGTCCTTGGCTGAGCATCCTTTCCTTGTGGCTTTTTGCCACTCTTCGGTTCATTTTTGTTCATTTTATTATAATAATCAGAGCCTACACGCATATCAGGCTTTACAAGGCAACGTCCCTCAAAGCCTATCAAATCCTCGCGCCCTGCCTTTGTCAGCGCCTCGCGCACAAGGTTCCAGTTTTCCGGTCTTCTGTACTGCAAAAGCGCCCTTTGCATCAGCTTTTCCCTGTAATCGTCGGGAGCATATACCCGCTTCATATCAAGGGGATTTATGCCTGTGTAGTACATTACAGTAGATGCTGTGCCCGGAGTTGGGTAGAAGTCCTGCACCTGCTCGGGGTTCAGCCCCAAATCCTTCAAATACAGCGCAAGCTCCACCGCGTCGTCAATTGTGCTGCCCGGGTGGGAGGACATAAGATACGGCACTAAATATTGCTCAAGTCCGCACTCGTCACAAAGTCTAAAATACTTTTCTCTAAACTTATCGTAAACGGAAATATCGGGCTTGCCCATATATTTCAGTACATTTGAGGAGCAATGCTCAGGGGCAACCTTTAGCTGACCGCTGACATGCTCACTAACAAGCTTTCGGAAAAACTTGTCGGATTTATCGTACATCATATAGTCAAAGCGAATACCTGAGCGAATAAACACCTTTTTCACGCCCTTAACCGCCTGTATTCGTTCAAGAAGCTCAATGTACTCGCTATGGTCAACCTCTAGGTTTGGACAAGGCTTTGGCACTAAGCATTTCCTTGATGCACAAACGCCACCCTCCAGCTGCTTTTTGCAAGCAGGGTAACGGAAGTTTGCAGTAGGGCCGCCAACGTCGTGTATGTAGCCCTTGAAGTCGGGCATTTTTGCAATTATCTCCGCCTCGCGCACAACGCTCTCAATACTACGTGAGCGCACCTGTCTTCCCTGGTGGAAAGCAAGGGCACAGAAATTGCAGCCGCCAAAGCAGCCTCTGTTATGTGTAATTGAGAATCTAACCTCGGAAATTGCAGGCACTCCACCCTCTTTTTCGTACACAGGGTGGTATGTTCTCATATATGGCAGTGCATAAACCTTGTCAAGCTCCTCCCTTTCAAGTGGGAATGCAGGCGGGTTTTGCACCAGCTTTTTGTTGTCATAATATTCTATAATCGCTTTGCCGCTGATGGCATCTTGATTTTTGTACTGTATGCCGAAGGCACGGGCATATTCCTCTTTGTTCTCTTTTATAAGATTGAAGTCAAGCTCCGCCCCCACAGGGTAGCAAACCTCGTCCTCTCTTTTGCAAAGGTAACAAGTGCCTCGCTCTCCGCGGATTTTCTTAACAGGCACACCCTTGTCAAGCAGCTTTGCGATTTTCACAAGCACACTCTCGCCCATACCGTAGGTGAGAATGTCCGCACGGCTATCTACAAGCACGCTGCGTCTTATCTTGTTGTCCCAATAGTCATAATGGGCAAAGCGGCGCAGTGATGCCTCAATACCGCCAATAATAATAGGCACGTCACCGTAAGCCTCGCGAATTCTGTTACAGTACACAATAACGGCTCTATCTGGGCGCGCACCCATTTTTCCCCCTGGGGAATAATAGTCATAGGAGCGCTTTTTCTTGGATGCGGTATAGTGCGCCACCATAGAGTCAATGTTTCCCGCACTTACAAGGAAGCCTAAGCGCGGCTTGCCAAAGCGACGGAAATCCTCGGCGCTCTTGTAGTCAGGCTGAGCAAGAAAACCGATTTTAAAGCCCTCTTTTTCAAGGACTCTTGTTATTATAGACGCGCCAAAGGAAGGATGGTCAACATAGGCATCTCCGTTTACATAAACGAAGTCCACCTGTCCCCAGCCTCGCCTGTCACATTCCTCTCGGGTTATTGGCAAAAAGTCCTTTTCTGTCATCGTCTTCCTCTTTTTCTACCACAAGCAATATCGTGGTATTCGCCTGTGGCGAACATCGTTTCATTTAATGAAATATCGTTTTTGCGTCTGCAAAAATATCTCTTTACGGAGTAAAATATCGTATCACGGAGTGATATATCGTTAGACGAGATTAGGCAGAGCCTAACGATATTACCTACGGTAACGATATTGGCTTTGCCAACGATATGCTACGCACGATATTTTGCCGTTTTGTAGGGTACGACGCCCTCGGCGTACCGTTTAACGGCGGGAGTGCAGGGGTCCTCGCTCCGCTCTTTAGTAGGAGCGGGGTTCTCGTGAAGCCGCCCGCCCTACAAAATTTAATTTTGCATTTTGCATTTTGAATTTTGAATTACAAAGCTCTGCTTTGTTTATTCCTCGTCCTCGTCATAGTTCATGCATATATCGAAAACCTTTTCGGCAAGTGCCTCGTCATCAACATAAGCAAGCTCGTCCTTTTCCTCGTCTATGCGGAAAACAAGCACCTCGTCCTCTTCAACATTATCTATTTTGCTGACAGGCTTCAGAATAGCATAATAGCTTTCCTCATAATCTACAATCGCTATCTGCTCAAACTCAATGGACTTGCCATTATTGTCTTCCAAGGTGATGTTGTCAAAATTATTCTCGTCAAAAAATCTGTCAATATATCTTTCGTACTTACTCATCGTCAAATTCCTCTAATATTTCATCCATAGCCTCGTAATAGTTCATAAACACACGCTGCAAAATAGCTCGGTCTGTCACTAAATCAAAGCTCTCATTTTCGTCATTTATGTAGAACACAAGAGGTGTTTCATCCCCGTTGCCAATTGCTTCAAGGGGCAAAAGAATGGCATAAAACTCCTCCTCTGCCAAGGGAACTAAAGCAATCTGCTCGTACTCCTCGTCCTTGCCAGCAGGATTTTTCAGCACAATAGGGTTAAGATTATCCTCGTCAAGCATTTTCTCAACCGTTTCTAAAAATGCGTTATCCATAATAGCTCCTTACTCGTCTCTCATTCCTGTTTCAAGAGAAGAAAATTTAGTGTACTGACCGAGCCAGCTCATTTCAACCGTGCCTGTTTCACCGTGACGGTTCTTAGCCACGATAACCTCAACAAGATTAGCCTTTTCGGGATCCTCACCGTAATAGTCACGGGAGAGGAAAATAACCATATCCGCGTCCTGCTCGATAGAGCCCGACTCACGAAGGTCGGACAGCACAGGGCGCTTCTTTTCCTTGTCAGTTCCACGGGAGAGCTGTGAGCAAACGATAATCGGCACACCAAGCTCCTTGCCCATAATTTTAAGACCTCTTGTAATTTCCGCAACCTCGTTTACACGGGAGCCGTCCTTACGCTTCTTTTCCGTTTCCATAAGCTGCAAATAGTCCACAATAACCAAGCCGAGATTTTTAATTCTACGGAGCTTGCCCTTCATAGCCGTTACGTTTACGCCTGTGGAATCGTCAATATATATCTCTGTTTCGGAAAGGGTGGATGCGGCATTTGCCAGCTTCTCCCAATCGTCATTTTCAAGCTGACCTGATCTCATTCTGTGAGAGTCAACCATACCCTCTGCCGCCAAAAGTCTTGAAACAAGCTGCTCAGCGGACATTTCAAGCGAGAACATGCAAACCGCCTTCTTTGACCTTTTTGCAATATTTGCGCCAAGGTTAAGACAGAAGGATGTTTTACCAACACCAGGTCGCGCGCCTACAATAACAAGGTCGCCCTTGCCAAAGCCAACTATGTACTTGTCAAGGTCGGAGTAGCCACTGGCAACCCCCAGGGCGTCCTCAGGTGCGTTTTGGAGCATATTGAGTCGCTCATATGTCTGCATAATGGCATCGCGCACGTGGATAAAGTCGCGAGCCTGATTATTTTGAGAAATCTCAAAAATCCTTTGCTCCGCAACATCAACAAGGCTCTCCACATCGTCGCCCTCTGAATATGCATCCTCAATAATGCTCTCGGCAACGGTAATGAGCCTTCTCTGTATGCTCTTGTCACGAACAATTTTTGCATAGTCCTTTGCGTTGGCACTGCCCGGCACAATATCAACAAGAAGCTTGATATAGGAGCGCGCCGCCGCCTCGTCCTCAAAAACACCGTCACCTATCAAGGTGTTTGCAAGGGTAATAACGTCAATCGCCTTATTTCCAAGGCTGAAGCGCTGCATCGCCTCGTAAATTCCCTTGTGTGTGTCAAGGTAAAAATCGTCGGACTTAACAATTTGAGCAACCTCGTCAAAGCACTCCGGACCTACAAGAATAGAGCCGAGAACGCATTGCTCCGCATCTAATGCGTAAGGGAGCTTTTTTTGAAGTGAATCCATCTTATTTCTCCACTACCTGTACGTTGAATTTGCCTGAAATGCCTGTGTAGAGCTTAACCTCAACCTTATATGTGCCAAATGCCTTGATTTGCATATCAAGCTCCATCTTGCGCTTGTCAATTTCGATACCGAACTGAGATGCCAAGGCCTCGCTGATGTCCTTGGTTGTAACAGAGCCGTAAAATCTTCCGTCCGCTCCTGCTGTGCCAACAATTTTAACAGTTGTTTCAGCCAATTTCTTTGCAAGCTCACGAGCTGCTGCCTTTTCAACCTCAACTCTGTGCTTTTCTGAGCTTTGCTTGCTCTTTATATCGTTTACCGCCTTTGCGTCTGCCACAATAGCCAATTTTTTAGGGAACAAGAAATTTCTTGCATAGCCCTCACTAACCTCAATAATCTGATCCTTTTTTCCCTGGGACTTTACGTCCTGTAATAATACTACCTTCATTTGTCTTTCCTTTCGTTTATGATGTGCCGTACGGCATTAGCCCTCGGGTCTGAAATAATCATCAATTGCATCCTTCAATCTCATAAGAGTTGAAGCCACAGAATCCTTAACCTGTGCGCCTGCCGCGTCGTATCTGCCGCCGCCTGTGCCCATAGATTCAAGAATAAGCTGCACGTTCACCGTACCGTTGGAACGGGCAGAAATGTGAATAACGTTGTCAATCTGCACAAGTGCAAAGGAAGCCGCAACGCCCTCAAGCATAAGCATATTGTCTGCAACTCTTGCCGCCAATATTCTGTCCGAGGAGTCCGCACCGTGCTCGTTCAGCGCAATGGCAATACAGTTCCTGTATATTTCCACCTTTTCGCCAAACATAGCCTCTAATTTGTAATCCTTGATGCTTGTCTTGAACAAGTCCTGCACGCTTTCATAGGACGCGTTATTATCGCGCAAATACATTGCCGCCGCATAGGTTTTTGTGCCTGTGCCCTTGCTGAACTGCTTTGTGTCAAGAACAATACCTGCATAAAGCATATTGGCTTCGTTCTTCTGAAGCGTATTCATAGGCAACGCCTGCTCCAAAATCTCTGCCACAAGCTCTGACGCGCTTGATGATGCAGGCTCAATGTAGGTGATAAGAGGCGCGCGCTCAAACTCCGCCATCTTTCTGTGGTGGTCAATAATGACCATGTTGCTTACATTCTTTGCAATATATTCACTCTCGAACATACGCACATTGTTAACGTCAACTATTACCAAAAGAGTGTCGGAGCGCACAAGGTCAAGACCCTTTGCCGCGTCCACAAACACGCCCTTATAAAGTGGGTCGTTTTCAAAGAACTTCATACACTTCTTCACATTGACGTCCTTGAAATTGGTAACAATGTTAAATCTAACGCCGCAAAGCATAGCAAGCCTTGCCATACCGACAGATGCACCAAAGGCATCATAGTCAGGGTTCTTGTGACCCATGATAAGCACGTTGCCTGCCCTTGCCATAAGGGTAACAAGCTCGTTTGCCACAACGCGGGCACGCACCTTTGTTCTTCTTTGCACCGCATTTGTTCTGCCGCCAAAGAACTCAATTCTGTCGTCAAACTTGACAACCGCCTGGTCACCGCCACGCTGAAGCGCCATATCAAGAGCAATATGCGCCGCGTTTTCACGCTCCTGCATAGTTCCCTTAACCTTGGAAATACCGATAGAAACAGTAACAGGAATGTTACCGCTACCAACTCTTATATCTCTTATCTTGTCAAGAATATCAAATTTCTCTGCCAAGAATTTCTCAAGATGCTGAGCCTCGAAGATAAACATATATTTATCTCTTTCGTACTCCTTAACAAGACCGCCAACGCTCTCGCCCCACTCACGGATGTAGTTTTCAACCTGGTTTGCGGCAGAACGGTATCTTTCCTGCTCAAACTGAAGCAAATCCTCAAGGTTATCAACAATGATGTAGCCGACAACCTTGTCCTCATCCTTCATTGTCTGCTTCAATTCAAGAATCTCTGTGGTATCACGGAGTGTCAAAAGATAGTAGCTCTTCTCGTAATCCTTGATAGGCTCCTCCTCAACAATGTAGCTCCTTCCTCTAAAGGGCACGATTGTATCAACAGGGCGCTTACCGATTTTCCCATCCTTGATTTTGTAGTCAAACAAAAGCTGAACGCTAGTGCCAATAACACCGTCGCTTGTGCTTTCGTGGACAAATCTGTTTGCCCAAACGATTTTATAGCTGCTGTCACAAAGCACCGCAGGCTCGTTCATAGAATTGATTTTTTCGTACATTACGCCTGTGAGCATTGTGCTGCTTGTCTTTTTTCCCTTGTTCTTTGCGTCAAGGCTGTCGGAAATAATGAGCGCAAGAACAAAAACGCCAAAATAAAGCATAGCGGAAATAAGCGCCACCATCCAGAACTTAAGTGGCTCAATCGTAACCATAAAGGCAGCCAAGGCAATCACAAGCACAGTCCAAATAGGCATAAAAATAGTGGTTGCTCTTTGCCTGTGTGTCATTCTTTTTTTATTCATAAAGGACATTCCTCCTTATTTTTAAAGCTATTATTTAATAGTATAGCAGATTTTTTTCGCCTTGTAAAGTAGTTTTGACTATTTGCACTTGCAAGATTGGGATTTTTGTGATATACTGTTTAATGAAAAAATGTGGATTTTTCCCACATTACACTCAAATTTAACACTGTAAGGAGTATTTTTATGAGAAAGGTGTTTGTTACACTTTGCCCTCAGGATAGCCCAAGCTTCCTGCCCGACGGCATATATACCGAGCTTTACTATGCTCCGCTTTACGAGCATGCCTACTCCAAGATTGAAAACGCGGTTAGAGCCTTGGGGCTTGACTACGAGGTGGTGCGTGCTTCAGGATGCGGTATTCCCAACACAATCAATGAAATCAAGGCTGCCCTTGAGGATATAGTTATTTTTGCGTCCCCCTTTGTTTTTCTTGCAAAGAATGCGGATGTTGAGGGAGCTATCAACTATATCACCAAAACAGACCTTGGCTATTCCACCGTGGGCACAGACCGTAGCCTTTATATGACTGTGGGTATTAGCAAAATGATTTCAAAAAGCTCTGTTGGCACACCCTACGAGTTTATAAATGCAATTACAGATGCGGGTGCTATGTGTCCCCACGCGGGCTTTGCAGACAGTGAGCCTGCCGCTCCCAAAAGCCGCCTCGATTTTTATCAGAAGGCGGAGAAATACAGGCGCGAGCTTTTGGAATATCACCTGCGCCGCGGCGTTATTATCGACTCCTTGGATGCTATCGTTATTTCACCTACCGTTTCTATTGAAGCAGAGGCAAAAATACACACAGGGTGCCACATTTTTGGCAAATCCGCTATTTTGAAGGGTGCTGAGGTTGGACCGAATGCGGTTATCAAAAATTCCTCTGTGGGAGAAAATACAAAAGTAGGCTCTTCAAGAATTGAGGACTCCGTGCTTGAAAAGGACACAACGGTTGAGGACTCCTGTGTTGTTAAGGAAAGATGCCACTTGATATCCGACTCTCACATTTGCTCCTTCTGCGAGGTTTCAAATTCCCTTTTGCGCAACGGCGCCCACATCTCGTCCCACTGTCACATAATGGACACCGAGGTTGGCGCACATAGCCTTGTGGGGAGCGGAGTTATCACCGTCAGCTACGACTTATCAAGAAAAGCCGCAAAATGCACAATCGGTGACGATGCGGTTATCGGCAGTGGCTCTTGCCTTATCTTGCCTGTTGAAATTGGCATTGGCGCATTTGTTGCCGCAGGCTCTACTATCACAGACGACGTGCCCACAGGCTCACTGGCAATAGCACGCGAATATCAAACAAACCGCAGCGGCTGGGCTGCAAGAAGGAAAAAGCATGGCAAGCATTTTTGATTTATTTAAGCAAATTGAAAAAAAGGAAGATAACACTCCCTTGACACACATTATAGTGGGACTTGGCAACCCCGGTGAGCAATATGCTTACACAAGACACAACGCGGGCTTTTTGGCAATCGACCATTTATCTGCCAAAATCGGTGTCAATGTTGACAGAGCAAAGTTCAGGGCCTTTGTAGGCGAGGGTAAAATAAACGGTGTGCGCGTTTTACTAATGAAGCCGCAAACCTTTATGAACTTGTCAGGCTTTGCAATACAGGAAGCCTGTGCATTTTACAAAATTCCGCCCGAAAATGTAATTGTTATATCAGACGACGCATCCTTTGACATTGGCAAGCTCCGCATCCGTAAAAACGGCAGTGCAGGAGGACACAACGGTCTTAAAAGCGTTATTGAATGTCTTGGTTCGGACAAATTCCCACGTATCAAGTTAGGCGTAGGGCAAAAGCCATTCCCCGAATATGATATTGCCGATTGGGTTTTGGCGCGCATCCCCAAGGAAAGTGAAAAAACCTTTGTCAAGGTGCTGGACAAAATCCATGATATTCTCTCCCTTATGGTAAAGGGCGAGCTTGACAAGGCAATGTGCGACTATAACGGCATTTCCCTGTCATAAAATTATAAATAGCAGACCTGCCACTTTGCAAAAAGTGGCTAAAGGTGTTTCCGAAGAATTATCAAAGGAGATATATGAACACAAATTTACTTACCCAAGGCATCAAAATCACCCCGCTTTACCGTCAGCTTCTTTGCAGGCTTATTGAGCTAAGAGAAGCCGACAAGCCTCTACCCCTTTTGGTCGAGGGCGTTAGCGAGGGCGCGCTCTACTCCCTTACCTACTCCTTGGTTACCGACATAAAAAAGGTAACGGGCAAGCCTGTGCTTATTCTCATAGGTGAGGAAAGACGGGCAAACAAGCTGAATGAATTTTTCAAGAAATGCTCACTGAAAAGTGAGCTTTATCCCGTTAGGGACTTTAATTTTTACGATATGACCGCATCCCACGAGCTAGAGCACGAAAGACTGAAGGTTTTGGTGGGCACCGCCCTTAATTCCTTGGACGTTATTCTTGCCACGCCCGATGCGGCACTTCAATATACAACTCCAAAAGAGGAGCTTCTTTCCAAAACAATTGAGGTAAATTCATCCACTCCCCTCAACATTTCCGCGTTTTCCGAAAAGCTTTTCAAAATGGGCTATACCAATTGTGAAGCGGTTGAAAGTCCGGGACAATACTCCGTGCGCGGCTTCATTGTTGATATTTTCCCAACAAAATGTGAATACACGGTCAAGGGTGAAACCAAAAAAGAGCAAACGCCTGTGCGTATAGAGCTTTTTGGTGACGACATTGACCGCTTAGTTACCTTTGACCCCGCAACCCAACGCACCGTTGAGGAAATCGAGAGCTTTATCATAACTCCCTCAAAGGAAATTATAGCAAACGAGGAATGTATTGAAAAAATAAAGAGTGAAATCACAACCCTTTTGGCAGGGAACCCAAGTGACACCGCCCGTGCCGAGCTTGAAAAGGAGCTTGACACCATAGCAAGCGGCACATCTCACCCCTTCTTTGACAGGTTTATTTCCTTGATATACCCACAAAAAGAGTGCCTTTTGGACTATCTGGACAAGGAAAGCTGTGTCATTTTCTGTGACACCTCGTCCGTTCATCAAAGAGCGCAGGAGGCAGAGGCGGGTAATAACGAAATTGTGACAGGACTTATCGAAAGTGGCATTTTGCCATCTCATTTGGCGGATTTTTGCGCCCCTGTGTCGCTAATTGACAAGTTTGCCAAGGAGCATCAAGCTATTAACATTGACCCCTTTATTATGTCACACTTGAACGAGGAGGGTGGCATTTACAATTTTCAGTCAAAGGGAATTTCCTTTGCCAACCACTCTCTTGGCGCGGTTGTTGACGAGCTTCGCTACTTCAAGGAGAACAAATATAAAACCGTTTTGGTGTGTCAGACAGAGGCTGAGGCACGCTCATCCATCAAATCCTTGAACGAGCTTGAAATCCCTGCATACAGTGCAGAGGACAAGGATTTTTCAAGCCTGCGAAACGGTCTTGTTGCCGTTGTGTGCGACAGCTATCCCGAGGGCTATGAGCTACCCTCGGCGCACTTTGCCCTTGTTATTCTTTCCTCTCGCTCAATGGGAGAGAAGAAAAAACCCTTCAAAAACAAGCCCTTTGCAAAGAACGCAGGGGAAAAGATTATGTCCCACGCAGACCTTACCGTGGGCGACTATGTTGTGCACGTCACCTACGGTATAGGTAAATACTTAGGCATTGAAAATCTATGTATTATGGGTGCGAAAAGGGACTATATTGCAATTCAGTACGCAGGCACAGACAAGCTATTTTTGCCTGTTGACCAGCTTGATATGGTTGCTAAGTATATTGGCGCAAGGTCCGAAAGCGGAGAGGTGCGCCTTTCCAAAATGGGCGGAGCGGACTGGACAAACAAAAAGCAAAAGGCAAAGGCTTCCGCCCGTGAAATGGCAAAGGAGCTCATTGATTTGTACGCACGCCGCACAAGAATAAACGGCTTTGCCTTTATGCCCGACGACCAAATGGAAATGGAGTTTGCCTCGTCCTTTGAGTATGAGGAAACGGACAGTCAGCTCCAGGCAATTAGCGAAATTACAGAGGATATGGAAAAGCCATACCCAATGGACCGTGTGCTTTGCGGTGACGTTGGCTACGGCAAAACCGAGGTTGCCTTCCGTGCCGCTATGAAGGCGGTTGCCAACGGCAAGCAGGTTGCCATTTTAGTGCCAACAACCATTCTTGCAATGCAGCACTTCCAAACGGCTCACGCAAGGTTTGCGGGCACAGGGGTTAGTATTGAAATGATTTCCCGCTTCAGAACCCAGGCTCAAAAATCCTCAATTCAAAGGAAGCTGCGCCGCGGAGATATTGATATTATAATAGGCACTCACGCCCTTCTCGGCTCAAAGGTGGAGTTCAAGGATTTAGGTCTTTTGATAGTTGACGAGGAGCAGCGCTTTGGTGTTGCTCAAAAGGAAAAAATCAAGCAATTAGTGCCTGACGTGGATGTTTTGACCCTTTCTGCTACCCCAATCCCCCGTACTCTTAGTATGGCTATGGGCGGCATCCGTGACCTTTCCGTCCTTGACGAAAGTCCCCGCGGACGCGTTGGCGTTCAATCCTACGTTTTAGAGTATGACGAGAGCATCTTGAACGACGCTATCAAGCGCGAGCTGCACCGTGGCGGTCAGGTGTTCTACCTTAATAATAACGTGGACGAAACATATCGCATAGCCGCAAGGCTGCACAAGGTGTTCAAGGATGCCAATATTGCCGTTGCCCACGGTCAAATGGACAAAAGCGAGCTTGAACGCATTTGGCAAGCTCTTGTTGACGGTCAGGTTGATATTCTTATCAGCACCACCATTATCGAAACAGGTATCGACATTCCCAATGCAAACACATTGATTATCGAAAATGCAGACAAAATGGGTCTTTCCCAGCTTCACCAGATAAGGGGACGAGTTGGCAGAAGCCACCGCCGTGCCTATGCCTTCTTTACCTACCGCCGTGGCAAGCAAATCTCCGAAATTGCTCAAAAAAGGCTTGGGGCAATCCGTGACTTTGCGGAGTTTGGCGCAGGCTTTAAAATCGCTATGCGTGACCTTGAAATCCGCGGAGCAGGTAACCTTTTGGGCGCGCAGCAGCACGGCCACTTGGACGCAGTTGGTTATGACCTCTATATTCGCTTGCTCAACGAGGCAGTTTTAGAGGAGCGCGGCACACCTGTTAAGGAGCTGTTTGAAACAAAGATAACCACATCAAGCGATGCATACCTGCCCAAAACCTATATCAAGGCGTCAAGCGCCCGCATGGAAATATACAAAAAAATCGCTCACATTGAAAACGAAGAGGACAAGGCGGACATTGAAAACGAGATTACAGACAGATTTGGCAAAATGCCACCCTGCGCTCGCGCCCTTACCTCTATTGCCCTTGTTAAGGCATTGGCAATCCGCGCGCGAATCAAGCGCGTTGAGCAGCTAAAGGAAGAGGTGCGCCTCTACCCCGAGGATTTGAATTTGCCTGTTTTTGTAGAGATTTCCAAGTATGACAGGAAAACCGTACAGGTTTGCGGTGTGGGCAAAAACCCATACTTTTCCGTAAAAATCAAGGCAGGCGAGGATTTTTCACAGCCTGTTGCCAATTTAATCAGATTTTATATACAAAAAACTCAGGAAACAGTATAGACTTGTAGCGGTTTTTATGGTATAATACTCAAAGCCAAATTAACCTACAAAATCCAAAAAAATAGGAGATTTTTTATCGTGTCAAAACCGGTTAAGCGCACCCTGTGTGTGATTTTATGCGCTCTTTTGATTTTAACAGTAGTTATTTTGATTTTCGCTTGCTCCCCCTCAAGCGTGTATGAGCTTGGCCCATATTCCCTTTCCGAGGATGAATATGCGTACCTTATGTGTACCTACAAGCGCTCCCTCATAGACGACCTGGGCATTGACGAGAGCTACCTGCTCTACCCCGCAGACCAATCGGGCAAAACCTACGGTCAAGCCCTTGAGGAAATGTATCGTGAGAGCTACTTTGAGCAAAGCGTATATAACCTTATTTATTCACTTGCCCTCTTTGACGAATACGGTCTTTCCTTGACCGACGAGGAGCAAAAAAGCGTGGAGTCTGCCGCTAACTCTGTGATTTACTATTACGGCAACGGCTCTGCCGCACAGTTTGACTCCTTAGCCGAGCCATACGGCTTCAGCCACAAGACAATCAAGTCAATTTATGAAAAGCAGGCAAAGGAAACCGCAGTTGTCAACCACATTTTCGGCAAGGAATTTTCCAAAATTACCGCTGAGCAAAAGAACGATTTCTACAAGGACAATTATTTGCATTTCCAGGTTATTGTTCTTAACACAGTTTACCAAAAGAATGCAGACGGCACATACTCTAACCTTTCCGAGTCTGAGAGAAAGACAAGACTTGAGCTTGAAAAGGAGCTGACCGCATTCCTTTGCTCCGAGGATATGAATTTTAACTACAAAATTTTGCCATCAATCCTCAAAAAGCCTGTCGTTATTGAAAAGGACGGCAAAAAAGTGCCAAATGTAACCTACGAGGAGCTTTGGGAGAACAAAATCATTAATGACGATTCTCTCTACCCTAACGGCTACTATATGGTTAACCCAACCCCATACCAGCTTATGTCAATCACCACCCTTACCACAGCCTTCAACACCAAGATAGGAGATGTGAGCGTTTCTGCCGCTAAGCGTTATTTTGACGGAAACGGCTCTATAACCACAGAAGACGGCGAGGAGGAAATCAAAGAGGGTGACTATTTCCAATACGGCTCCGCTTACATCAAGCGCTTGCCAATACAGGAAAACGCGTGGAGCGACGAAGCAAATAAGGACTTTTTCCCAAGTGATACCTTCCTGCCTGCCGTTGCAAGTGACGTGCTTTTCCACACAATGCAGGAGTTTGAAAAAACATCCCCATATACCCTCACCCGTGACACAGGCATTATGGAGCGCTACTCCTTGGAAACAATCCCCGCAAATAACCTTGACTACGAATATCTGCACGGAACAAAAGAAGAAAAATAATATCAAAGCACCGCCGACTATAGCGTGATACTCTTAACGGAGTATCACGCTAACTCTATTCGCCTGCGGCGAGTTCTATTCCTAAGCAGTTATATTCGGCTAACGCCGAGTGATATTGCGGCTTTGACGCCTATTTGCGTTCAAAGCCGAGCTTAGGGCGAATAGAATATCACTAAAGCCGCAAGGCTTTAATATCACTGTCGCTGTGCGACAATATCACTCTTTGCGTCAGCAAAGAATATCACTTTATACCAACAGAAAAAGAGAGGACATTTCGGCTATAAAACCGATTTGTTCTCTCTTTCTGCTTGTGTAGGGGTTCCGTTTTTTTGGGGTTCTCGTGTACGTCGTCCCCTACGAGATATGTCACTTTGTGACTCCATATGTTTGCTTTGCAAACGAGAAAAAGAAAAAGGCTATCGCCGAAGCGATAGCCTTTTCTTTTGTTTTCCTTATCGAAATTATCTGTTACCGAAGAGGTCACCGGCTGAAACGCCACCTGTTGTGGTGCCGTCAATGGTGATCTTTCCACCTGTTGTGCCGCCGATAGTACCTACATCAGATACCCATCCTGTTTCGTTGCCGCCACCCAGACCGCCGCCTGTGGTTGGTGGTGTAACGCTTGTCAAAATGATATCTTCTGCTTCTATCTTCTCAATTTCGATACTTGGAGTCAAATAAATCATTTTTTCTTTTCCTCCCAAAACTGATTACTTGATATCGTTAATTTTCTTGAGGTACGCACTTGCTGTTGCGCCATAGTTCGCCAGTGCCTGGTACAAATATGCATCACTTACATATGCGCCCATTGCTGCCTTCAAGTACGCCTCTATGCTATATACAGACTCAAACAATGTTTCTCCGTTTTCTGCAAACACTCTCAAGGTTATGTCTGAGGACACATCAGCTCCTGACAAGCCCTTTATTGCGACAAGTGTCTGACCCTTTTCTGTGTCATATACTATCTCGTCTGCCTTAATTGTGATTACATGCTCCTTATTGTCCCAGCCTATATATGTTGCTGTTGCGTATATCTTTCCTCTATACTCATCCTTATGGAATGTATTGAAATAGTAGTTCAATACAGGTGAGTCGTCAAGGCTCATTGTATTACCAAGTCTATATTCCTGTCCCTTGATAAACACCTGTGTCTTTGTTACTGCCGCATCTGATGTTGCATATGCCTGATCCATTGCTTCTGTAAGAGCTGCATCCACAAGGTTTTCTGTGTTATATTTGAAATACTTCTGTGCTGCTGCACCGTACTTAAGCAATGCATACATTGACTGCTTTGCCTCAAGTGGCTGACTGTCAAGACCAATTACTGTATATGCATACTCTTTTACGCTATATGTGATTTCATCGGATGCCTTTACATCTGCTACCTCATCATCAGGATTTCCTACATAGAACTGAACTCTAATTACATCGCCCATTTCCTTTGCAGCTATTCCCTTAATGTTAAGAGCATCGTATGCATATCCGTTCTGACCTACTGCCCAACCGTCTTCACCGTACTTAATTACATATGCTTCCTTTGCGCCTACCTGTACTACCGCGTAGATTTCATCTGCACCTGCAAAGCTTGCCTTTGCAAAGTACAAGTTAACCTGTATTGCAGCATCAAGTGACAAGGTCTTACCTGCTATTGTAATGTTGTACTTCGGTGCTTCTACAATGCCGTATGTACCGTCGCCGTTATCAACCCACTGATATCCCTCAGGAGCTGCTGTTGCCTGTGCAATAGCGCCAGATACTGCGATTGTGCCATTTTCAAGAATTGTTTCAATGGAGCTGCCGCCGCCAACGCGGAGGATACCCTCAATTACCCATGTCTGTGCTTCTGCACCTGTGTATGTCATTGTGCCGCCTGCAAGAGTAATATTCATGCAGTTCTGACCGTTTACATAGCTTGTAGGAGCCGGACCGTAAACACGGATTGGGTTGAGATCACTGTTAATAGTACCACCGTTCATTGTGAAGCTGAGGTCGTCGTAAATAACATCGCTCTGCTGGATGAATACGCCGTCCCAAGCAGCGCTGATTCTACCGTCGTTCATTACGAAGGAAGCGGAAACCTTCTTGTGTGCGTCTGCGCTTGAAGAAGCAACACGAACACCGCCGTCAGAAGAAAGAATTGTACCGCCATTCATTACGAATACGGATGGATTTGTGTACTCTGTTCCCCAAGAGTTAGGACGAACATCAACTGCGTAACCAATGCTCCAAGAGCCTGTAAGCTCGATTGTACCAGATTCAAGAACAAACTCGCCCTTAACGTCGATTGTCCAACCTACATTGCTTGAGCCCTCTGCGTAAGCAATCTTACCTGTGCCAACACTATCCTTAACTGTAAGGGATGCGTTGTTCTCAATGTAAACAAGAGATGACTGACCTGCGTTGCATACGCCATTGATAGCCTTGCCGTTCAAGTCAAGTGTTATGCTCTTGCCTGCAATCTTAATTGTAGCGGAGTCTGCTACGTCAGCCAAAAGAACTACTGTTTCGCCGTTCTTCGCTGCATCAATAGCTGCCTCGAGTGTTTCGTAGCCGTTTTCGCCAATCATAGCAACGTAGCTATTCTCTTCTACAACCTTTTCAATTGGCTCAACCGCAAACTCGGAGAAATCATCAGAAGAGATTTCAACGTACTTGCCGTTGCCCTCGCCGAGAATTTCGTATGTACCCATAAGCACGCCATCGTGGTATACGTTAGCATGTGCATATGCTGTGCTTGCAGGAACAGGGAGACGGAAGGTGATAGCCTTTGCAAGCTCCTTTACCTTTTCGCCGTTTGCCATAGGAGTAACATCGTAAACGATCTTGCCGTCAACGGAAACAAGCTCAATTACAAGCTCTGCGCCTTCAGGAACGTTTACAGGTGTGAACTCGTTAAGTGAGGTGTTGTTCTTAATTTCGTCAACAACTGTGCCTGTCAATTCATCGGGGATGAAAACAGGAGCATCAGATGTCAAATCCTCAACTGTGTATGTGTAAGTATCACCAATTTTGATGTACTCTGCCTTTTCAGCCTGTTCAAATGTTTCGCTCAAGCCAAGCTCAAGAGAAACCTTCATATTTGGGTTAGCCTCAATGAACTCAGGTGCAAAGTAAATACCGCACTTAAAGTCCTTAACGCTTGTGCAAATCTCCTCATATGTGAGCTTTGCAGCAATTGAGGACATAACAGG
>JAZQWO010000046.1:0-13303 GCA_045632405.1 Eubacteriales bacterium
CTCGGCGTACCGCCAAGGCAAATGCAAAATTCAAAACTCAAAATGCAAAATTACCTCACAAACTCGCAGGGTACGACGCACGCAAGAACCACCAAACAAAAACAGCCACGCAAAACGCGTGGCTGTTTTTCTCAAAACCAATATTCGTGCATATCGCGCAACACGGTTGCGTCAATTTTTTCATCCACACTGTCGGGAATGAGGGCGCTGGTGCCGCAACGGGGGCAAAGCGCCGTTTCGCCATCATCCGCGTAGCTCTCCACGCTACCGCTATCAACGGTGCTTTGGCAATAATAACAATGGCAATTCTCGGACTCCTCAACCATTTTTCTGTTGTGCACACTGTACGTATGTAGCTTTTTGTAAAGGCTTTCCTGCTCGTATGAATATCTGCCAATCAAGCGCGCATCGTATTTCCCTTTGTATTTTCTCACCTTGAAAAACACGGTGATGGCGGTTGCCAAAGCAAAGCCTGCCAAGCATATGAGCAAGTCCGCCTTTCCTTGCTCCGTCAGTTGGAAAAATGCAACAGTGGCAATGATGGCATACAAAACTGCAGCTACAACACAGGAAATCCACAAAGCAGACCTCTTGACCCTTTTCTTACATTCCTTGTAGTTGTCCTTTATTTCGTCAGGAGAGAGCGCCCTGTGTCCGCACCTTTTTTGGATTTTGCGCAAAATGAGCTGCTCCTCATAGGATGCACGCGCACCACAATCGGGACATTTAAATCTATATTCATATACGTCATAATCCCAACGCGGAAAAGAGCCAAGCTCTTGATATTGGTAATAATCCGTGTCGCTCTTATTTACAACTCGATGCGTTTTTTCCTTCTCCAGCCTTGCTCCGCACTTGGCACAGTAGTGCTTTCTGAACACCATTCCCAAAGGGATAGAGTAGCTTTTGCCCTTCATAAGATCACATCCTTCCGAGTTGAGAATTTTAATTGATTATCTGAAGGAAAAAACCTGCCTCAGCTTCGGCTGCGCTCCTGTTTCGGGGTCAAGCTCCATTATGAGAATGTCCTTCATATATTCGTTCCATTTGTCCACAACAGGGCTTTCGCGCTGCACCTTGGCGGCATATTCAACGCCCTTTTCACATTCATAGTAGCCAAAAAGCTCATTGCCAACGTTCCAAATGGAATAATTTACAATCCCTGCGCGTGCAAGCACATCCTTCATTTCGTCCCAGATAGCATCGTGCCGTCTGATATATTCATCCAAAGCGCCATCAACAATGCGCGCCTTCCAAGCATATTTTTCCATAATACTCGCCACCTTTCTTTTCTTTATTATATCATAGCCGCATTACCTTTTCAACCTCGTTTTTGTATCTGTCAATTCTCCACAACAATATAATTTTCGCACCTCGCTAAATAAAAAAGCAATGCCACAGGGCATTGCCGAAAATTAAGTATTTGCTATTGAGTTTTCCTTCCTGTTCAGCCTTGCTAAAACAGATTTCAAAATAGGTGTATTATATCTGAGCGCCAAAGTTGGCAAAATATTCAAGAACAAATTAACTATTGCCACAGGCAAGGCAATTGTAAGCGCGCATACACCGGAAAGCGTGAGCATTGCCAAAAATCCAACAGGGTAGGAAAGCCTGTGTGTGAGCACACCCTTGTTACATTCGATAATAAATCTTTCAATATATTTTGGGTTGCCGGGCTCCTTAACCGCATCCTTTCTAAAGCCACCAAGTCCGCCTAAATCCCAGACCCTGTGTTTCCATTTGCGCACATTCAGCCTTTTGTAAAGCTGGCGCTCCCAGCGGGAAACATTATAAAGAGGGTTGTCAACGCTGAACCACTTGTTTGGCAATTTGTTTATAACAAAGGCGATAAAGCCATCAAGCAAAAACTGTAACACCGTGCACCAAACAACCGCTATGACAACGTAATACCACGAAGCGGTGCTGAAAGCAATATTAACTGCAGAAATCAGCGCCATAGCAACACCGATAGTAGAAAGATATAGCTTCATTTCTCCCCCTAATAGTCATAATGTCCCATTGATTATATCATAACAAAATTGCTTTGTCAACAAAATCCGACAGCCAACGCAAAAAGGACACCAAATCAGTGTCCCCCAATACAGTGTGTGCGTACAACATCAAGCTAGGATTCTCGCTTTGCGAGGCTTTTGCTCGAGCCTTATGCTAGCGAGCTGACAACGGCTTTCTCGCAAAAGAACGAACCCAATCCAAATTCACAAGCGAATTTGGAGCTGTGTCGAAAACAGATCCCCAGCCAACGCAAAAAGGACACCCGAAGGTGTCCTTTTTGCGTTGGCTGGGGATCTAGGATTCGAACCCAGACATACAGAGTCAGAGTCTGCTGTGCTACCTTTACACAAATCCCCAATGCGTGAATTATTATATCACAGGATGTGTGGTTTGTCAACACATTTTTGAAAAAAATTAAAAAATCACATTTTGCATTAATATCAGCCCAATTGTTAATAATATTTGTTGGTAATCCACATTTTATTCCTTTACATAAATATAAAAAAAGAAAGTGAGGATTTTATTATGCCGGGACCCGGTGGTGGAGCAAGAGGTGGCGGATTTGGCAGGGGAGGGCACGGTGGCGGCTTTGGCGGCAGACCGGGCGGATTTTACGGTGGCTATTACAGAAGGAGAGGCTTTGGATTTTTTGGCGGCGGTCTTTTGAGTGCCATTTTGTTTCCTGTTTTTTTCGGGATTATCTCTTTAGTGCTTCTTATCAGCAGCGTATTTGAAACAGTTGGAATTATTTCCCAAGGGGGAATTGTAGTTTATGATGAGGAAGCGTTTCAGGATTACTCAATGCAGGAATATAACAGATATTTCACCGATGCTAAGACCTATGAGGACAATATTTTAATAACCTTCTTAACACACGAGGACAATAGCCAATACTTTTGCATTGCAATAGTGGGTGACAATTTGAGGGCTGACATTAACGAAAGCTTCGGTAACGCGCAAACCGCCTTCGGCAGAGCTATTACTACCTCTGTCGGCGAAAACTATAAGTATTCCTTAAGCGCTAATCTTGCAATCGCCATAGACAAAATGACATCCCAAATAGACTCAATAGAGGAAAGCTCTCCCTTTAAGCAGGAGCACGATATGTCGGGCAAGAAGAGCTCTTCCCTTGTAAACAACACCGATTTGCAGATTAATACGGAAACCGTCGAGGCAAGCCTTAATGCGTTTACCGAAAAAACGGGCATCCCTGCCGTTATCGTTGTGGAAAGCGCAGAGGCTGTGTTCGGCAAAACGGTTCCTGTAAAGAATATTATCATTTTGATAGGGCTGCTGGCGGTTATTGCTATTTGCACGGCTGTTATTATTAAAAAAATAAAGGAGCGCCGCCGTATCAAAAAGGATTTGGAGCTTGATTAAATACCACCCTTTATTTTATTGACTTTTAATGTTTATGAGTGTATAATATATTCAACTAAACATTGAAAGCGAGGATTTTTTATGACAGGATATGCAGGCAATCAGAATAACGGACGCGGAAACGCGGGGCTTATCAGCATTATGCTCACGCCCATTCTTATAATCGCGGTGGCTCTTGGAATTTTTATTTACAATTTGGTTGGCACAATCAGTGCGCTTTCCAACGGTGGCGAAATTGTGGTGACTCAGGAAGCCTATGACGCACACATTGCAAGCATTGAAAAGCAAGCAATTGCCGAGGGCAAGGACAAGGACGGCACTATCATTTTGACCTTTTACTATGATGAGGACACAGGCGCGGTAACTCCCGATATGAAGGCAGGCACTAACCTTATGAACGAGGTTACTGACCTTTTGAGCAATGCCGCAGTATATGATAGCATCAAAACATATAGCGACACATTTAAGGCTGATCTTGTGGCGGTTTTGAACAAGGCGGCAGACGATATTGTAAAGCTTGATTTGAATAGCAACTATATTAAGAAGTACGACCCTGCAAAGCTCCCTGCATCTCAGCTTGTAAAGCTTGAGGGTACGAGCTTTATTGATGACAGCGACGGCGCGGTAGCGGAAGCGGTTAAGAGCTTTTCCGAAAAAACAGGTATTGCCCTGGTTGTTTCCGTTGATTCAAGCGCAGCAGTGTTTGGCAGAACAACACCATGGAAGGACATTATCATTGAAGTGGCACTTCTTGCCTTTTCAGTATATATGATTTTCAACCTTGTCAAGAAGGTTCGCGCATACAAGCAAATGCAGGCGGATTTGGCAACTCAGCCACAGGAGCCTGTGGTAAAGAAGAGCCCTTACTATGATGACGAAGAGGACGAGGAAGAGGTTGACGACGAGGAAGCAGACGAAACCGAAGAAGAGGACGAAACTGAAGAATAAAAACAAAAAACAGGAATTTTGAAATTCCTGTTTTTTTAATTGCTAATTACTTACTTACATAATGCTTAGCCAGTCCGCCTGAGGCAGTTTCACGGTAATCGCTGAGCAGGTGCTTGCCTGTTTCGTACATAACCTTGATAACCATATCAAAGCTGATTTTACGGCTATCGGTCAAAAAATTCGCCAAGGACAGAGCATTGATAGCGCGCATTGCCGCCACCGCATTTCGCTCAATACAGGGGATTTGCACAAGTCCGCCAATAGGGTCGCAGGTAAGACCCAAGTGATGCTCCATAGCAACCTCGGCCGCGTACTCAATTTGCCCAAGACCCATTTCAAAAAGCTCCGCAAGGGCAGCTGCCGCCATACAGCAGGCAGAGCCGATTTCCGCTTGGCATCCGCACTCCGCGCCACTGATAGAGGCGTTTGTTTTAATGAGATTGCCAATAATACCGCCTGTGGCTAAGGCGCGTACAATTTGCTCATCGCTGAATCCGTTTTTCTCTTGGTAATATTTAAGCACAGACGGTACAACACCGCAAGCACCGCAGGTTGGCGCGGTAACTATTGTGCCGCCCGAGGCGTTGTGCTCGCTAACCGCAAAGGCATATGAGCAAACAAGGCGGTTTTCCTTAGTCTGCGCGCTTTCGTCAATGTGGCGCTGATTGTAAAGTATCTGTGCGCGTCTTTGCGTGCCAAGTCCACCCGGCAAAATGCCTGTGGTGGTAAGACCGCAGTTGATTGACTCCTTCATAATGCTCCAAGCCTTATGTAGATAGTCAAAAATCTCCTCGCCCTCGCACTCCTTGACATACTCCCAAATGCGCAAATTATGCCCAGCGCAATAGTCGGAAATTTCCGCAAAGCTGTTAAGAGAATATACGTCCTTGTCGTGCTCCTCGGTTTCCTCATTTTCAAAAACAACACTACCGCCGCCTATACTGTAAACACGCTTCTTACCAAGCAGCAAAGAGCCTGAATAAGCCTCGATATCCATGGTGTTAGGGTGAACGTCGCAGGGGCTTTTTTTGTCGAAAATAATGTCGCATTTTAAGGGAGAGAAGGTCTCTCTTATAATTCTGTCGGTGCCGTGCCCCTCGCCTGTCAAGGCAAGAGAGCCAAATAGCGTTACTTTGAAAAAGTCGGCATTTTCAAAGTCCTTTTTTATTTTTAAAACGGCGCGCTCAGGTCCCATTGTGTGAGAGCTGGACGGACCTCTGCCAAATTTGTATAGCTGGCGTAAGGATTTCATATTAAATCTCCTTTAATCGGGGAATTTGATTCTTGGCAATTCTGTTTTGTCTGTTGTGGCACACTCCATCACCCTTTTGGAAAAATCCGGGTGAGCATATTCCCGGCTATTTCCTAAATATACGCAAAGATCCAGGTAATCGCCTGTGTCATAGTAATATTGTGCTTTGCGCTCAGGCCCTGCCGTGCCTATAATCAGCACATCGGACAGGTAAGGCTCATTCAAGGAAAACTCATTGTACAAATGGTTTGCACCGTTGCCAAGATATGTGAGCTTTGTGCTTTTTGATGTTATGCTAAAGGCTACCACACGCACATCGGAATAGCCCACGTGCGCACTTTTCGAAAATTTGATTTCGGTGCTTTTTGTGCCCTTGAGCTCATGGGTTGTGTATATTTCGATACCGCGCTCCTTTGCCAAAGCGGCGACTTGGTTGTACGCGCCTTGCTCTTGGTCATCGGCAGGAGATGGCAAATACACATTTTTCAAATAAGAAACATTGCTGATATATAAAAGTGTTGAATAGGTGCTTTGATTATAGTCGGTTAGGACAAGATTATCTAATTCAAAATAGTAGCCTAGCTGCTGCATGGTGTGATAGCAAAGAGAACGGGATGAGCCTATTTGGAAAATAGTCAGCTCTCCTGTGTCCTCAAGGAAAACCACATCGTCGCCCTCACCGTTTGAAATTGCGCCTGCGTAAACCGAGGTGCTTCTGTCGTGCAGCATAATGCCTGTGCCAACGATAAGAACAAGGATGCCGCAAGCTGCACCGCACACCATTTTCAAAGCGAGCCTTCGCCTGCACACAAGGAAAGCCAAGGCAAAGAAAATCGTAATGAGTGCGCCTATTATTTGGACATAGCCTGTGACAGAGACGGCAATACCGTCAAGGGAAGCTATCCATTCCGACGTAAGAGTGATAATGTCTGATATTTTTTCAATAATCCATCCAATGATGTCCTTGACAATCGGAATCCACGAGGTTGCCATATATATGGGTGAAATGTAAATAAGAAGCGTAAATACAGGAGAAAACAGTAGGTTGGTAATAGGGGAAAGGTATGAAATATAGCCGAACACCATATACACAACAGGCATGGTGAAAACAAGCACTACTGTGGTTGTCATAAGTGAAATTATAATATACCGCAGAACACTGTTCTTTATTTTCTCCTCAAGGAAGGTGAGAATCACAATCTGCTCCGCAACCGTGCAACCCAGCATAGCAAAAAATGAAAGCAGCAAGGATACGGAAAATATGCTGTACGGGTCGATAATGCACAACAAGGTAACGGAATAGAAAAGCGTGCTCACAGTGTTTGACCGTGTGCCGAAAAAGGAAAACAGGATTGAGAGTATAACCGTAAAGCCTGCTCTTACAGCAGACTCCGAAAAGCCTGTGATTCCCACAAAAAGCAGAGTTGCGAATATGGGTAGCGCATCCCGTTGCCCCTTCCTTAATTTAAGGCGGCTAAGAATGATGCTCAAAAGCGTGACTATAATGCCAATATGCATACCGCTAAGCGCAAGAATATGTGACAAGCCTATTTTGGCAAAATCCCGCTTCATTTGTGGGTCAAGCCCTTGACGGTTTCCAAGAATCAAGGCGGAAATCAAAGGCTCTGTGCTATCGTCCAAGCCTTCAAGGGTTGACGCGAGAAAGCTGTTGGCGTTTTTCAAAAACGTACGCACAGGAAATGATTCCTTGCCTGTGATTGTATATTCCTGCACCTCAAATGAGGAAACAATGCCTCGGCTCAGATTATAGCTTTTGTCCTCGGCAGAGGTAAGATGTGTAAATGCTCCTTTTGCTGATATAACCGTGCCCGCTTCAAGGGGCTGCCCGTACGCAAACAGGATTATACTCTCGTCAAAGCTTTCCTCGCTGACGCGTGACAAATTAGCCTCGTATATACCAAAATATGAGTCATAGTATTGACAATCCGTGACCGTTACATCAACGGAATATTCTTGCGATTCGTCAAGAGAGAGCAGATGGCTTTTGTCAAATGACACAAGAGATAGCACCATAGCCACCGCGCACAGCATGAGCGCAGGGATAAGTCTGCCTGCAAAATCTACCATTCGATACGTGCGGATGCGCCATATCAAAAGGCTAAGCAAAAGAATGGCTACGCATGCAAACACAAGGATAGCTATTCTTGCGGCTGTATTAAAGTAAAACGAAGCGAAAAGTATAACAAGAAAGCACCCACAGCCAAGGGCTACATTCCTGTACTTAAAAAGCTCCATAGCAGTATTATTCTGAGATAACCTGGGCTTTTATGCCAAGCAAGGCTTCAAAGTGCTTTATCTCATATGGTGGAATGACAATTTCAAATTTTTCGTCATCCTTGGTGAATTGTATAGAGCAGGAATTTTTGATTGCAAAAATTCCTGTGGTGCTCATAGAAATATCATAGTCCTTGAATTCGCCCTTGTTATATTCCTCGGCCTTGCACCACTGAGCAAAGGTCACCTTTTGTGGGTTTATGAGCATACGTCTGAAAAGACTTGTATCTATGCCGAAAACCGTACCTGCGTCCGCCAAGCAAAGCTTGCCGCTCTCCACAAAAAGGTCAAGGGATTGGTTGATATACTTAAAGCCCTTATTGTCGGTGATTTTGCCGTCCTTTTCGTGGTAAGGGTAATAAAAAACATCAACCTGCACTTTGTCAGCAGGAATTTCAAGAACCTCGTTAAGGCTTGCATCAAGCTCGCTAATATAGGTCATAAATTCCACAAATTCAGGACTTGATTCTACATCGTAGCGCTTTTTCTTTTCGTATATGAACAGGAAAACGCCCACACCCACAAAAACAATACCGCCCACAAGAAAGGCAAGTGCATATGGGCTTTTGAAAATTGATGCGTCAGAGTCCAAAAGGGCACGCAAAACCGTCACTAAGAAAATAGCACCTAAGCATATAGCCACAACACGCACGATAATAAGCCAGGTGGGCAAGCTCCACTTGCGTTGCAGCTCCTCATAGCGAGAAAGAGCCTCTGCCTGCTCGCGCTCCTTGTCTGCGTTGATGCGTCTAACAATAAACGGCTTTTGGTGTGGGGAATAAACATCCTCACCTGATAGCTCATCTATATTTACTGAGAAAAAGTTTTTCATAAATTCTCCTGATTTGAATCCCCGTCGCTTTCGGACTGAGGCTTTTTCTTTTTGAAAATAATGAACTTGCTAAAGAAATAGTTAAGAATAACTACAATAACCGCCAAAATGACCTTGGCAATAAGTGCGCCCGTTACGGTAAATCCCAAAACAACAAAGGAAATGTCCTTGAAATTAAATCCGTCAACAAACAAAAGCATGCCAAGCTCTTCAACAATAAAGCTGAACACACGCGCTCCGAAAAACTCAAGCCCTTCCTTTAGTATCACCGAGGGCGCCCAAGAGGTTGACTCAAAAACGAAAATCTTGTTAACAAAGTAGGCAAAAAGCGCCGCCAAAACCCAAGCAATAAGGTTGGTGACAAGGTATAGCTTGCTTGTTAAAATAAGGTCGAACAGCCAGTATGCTACAAGGTTAACAAGGGTGGTAAGACCGCCAAAGAAAAAGTAGAGTATAATTTCCTTGTGCTTTTGGTAAAGCTCCTTAATTTTGGCTATCATCAGTTACCTCGTTGATTTTCTCATCTGCCTCATCATCAATATGTGTGCATACTCTTGGCTCATATGTGGCAGGCCTGTGATCGCGCAAAATATATACGGGTCTATGCTTGCTCTGCACGTACATTTTGGAAATGTAGCTACCAAGCACGCCAAGACAAAATAGCTGAACACCGCCGATAAACAAAATCAGCACAACAATTGTTGCATATCCTGCAATGGGTATATCGTAGAATAGCTTTTGAATAAGCACTACAATTAAGTAAACAATGGAGGCAGCGGAGCTTAAAAGTCCAACGTGGGTGGCAACCTTCAAGGGCGCGGTAGAGAAAGAGAGAATACCCTCAAGAGCATACTTGAACAGCTTTCTAAAGCTCCACTTGCTCTCACCCTTTTGGCGGATTTGCACATTGTACGGAATGTACTCTGTGTTAAAGCCAACATAGCTGAAAATGCCCTTGGAAAAGCGGTGATACTCTGTCATTGACAAAATAGCATCAACCATTGGTCGCTTCATCAAGCGGAAGTCGGAGGCACCGTTAACAAAGTCAACGTCGGACATTTTGTTAATGATTTTGTAGAACATAGACTTAAAGAAGGAAAGAAGCTTGCTTTCCTTTCTCTTTTTCTGGTAAGCGGTGACACAGTCCAAGTCCTCGTTGGAATTGAGCACGTCAAGCATTTCAAGCACCACCTCGGGGCGCTGCTGAAGGTCTGCGTCAATTATGCAAACAAGGTCGCCCTTTGCGTGGGAAAGTCCTGCGTACATAGCGCTTTCCTTGCCGAAATTACGGCTGAAGGAAAGAACTTGCACATTTTCTGGGCTTGCCTTGTGAATTTCCTTTAATTTTTGGTATGTTTTGTCGCGGCTGCCGTCGTTTACGAAAACAAATTCGTAATCGTCAACGTGTCCGTCAAAAACGCGTGTGACCTCGTTAAAGAAGTCCTTTACGTTACCCTCTTCGTTATAGCAGGGTACAACTAAAGATAGCATTTATTTTCTCCTCTCGTGGGGGTTATTTGGAGTGGTTTTTGTCAAATTCCGTTCTCCAAGACTCAAATTCCTCAACGGAAACAAACTTATATCTGACATTTTTGTTAATTCAGTAAAATTCGTTAAATCGCTTTTGCCAATTTTCGCCCTCCATTACATCAAGCCAAGCATACTTTTCATATGGCACGTGGGTGTATATAACGTCTGTGGTGATGCCATTGTCAACCTGCTTCTTTATATATTCCAAGCGCATTTCACTGTACTCGTGTATAACTGAATATATGCTGAAGAAAAATATGAGCATTCCTGCGGCAACGGCACAGGCGGAAACAGTGATCGCGCGTACAGTACCTAGGCTTAAATTAATATCAGTGCGTACATAGTCAAAAAGCATAACCGCAAATACGGACAGGCAAATGTAAGCAGGCACTAAGCATCTGGCATTTAACGGGCTTATAAAGATGAAAGGGCCTACCAGCAATGGCACAGCTTGCTTCTTGTAAGCAACAGAACAAGAAGGTTGCCTGCATAGCGACCGTTGTAGTCAGCAAACCAGGTGTCAATTTTCCATTGTCCTTAATAAAAGCCTTTAGCCTTTCCATAAGCACCTCTTGCTGAATTTTGAATGATTTTTATTTCGATAGCTTTTCAAGCAGCTCACGGCACATGTCTGCTACTTCAGTAAGCGCGCCGTTTTCAAATGGAGACTTCAAGCCTGCCATTTTGATAAGCTCTGTGAAATTATAGTTACCTGTGCGCGCTGCGTGAGCGATATAGGTTTTCAAAGCGCCCTCGTAGTCAGAGAGGCTAAGCTGCAAGAACTCAAATGCAACAACCTGCGCCAGGCAATAGTCAATATAGTAGAACGGACTTTGGAAAATGTGGTTCTGATACTGCCATCTTGTGCCCTTTTCCAAATATTCAATTCCACAAGCATCCATATAAGGACGGAACTCTGCCTCAAGCTTTTTCCAAACCTCGTTTCTCTCAGAAGGCGTCATTTCAGGGTTTTCGTAAACAATTTCCTGGAAATAGTCAACTATAACGCCGTAAGGAATAAATGCAAGAGCAGAGAAAAGGTGCTTATACTTGTAGTCCTTGGCGCGCTCTCCAAAGAACTTGTCCATATATTTCCAAGCAAAGAATTCCATACTCATAGAGTGGCTCTCTGCAGTTTCCATGCCACCCAAGGAAAGCTCAGGGGTCATTTGGTCTCTGCCTACAAAGTAAGCAAAGGCGTGACCTGCCTCGTGTGTGATAACGTCAATATCTGCAGTTGTGCCGTTGAAGTTTGCAAATATGAATGGCTGACGGTAGGTTGGGAAGAAGGTCATATAACCGCCTGTCCACTTGCCCTCGCGTGGGAGCACGTCAAATGCATCGGACTCAAACATCATATCAATAAATTCACAGGTTTCGGGGCTCATTTCGTGGTACATTTCCTTGCCCGCGTTCAAAATGCCCTCTGCATCAAGAATTGGTGCAGGGTCGTTTTCTGAATATGTGTTATCGTCGTAAAGCTTCATTTTGTCAATGCCAAGCTTTGCGGCAATTTTGTTTTTCAACTCACAAATAACAGGAACCAAGTCGGTTAGAACGTTTTCTCTGAAAACCTTAACCGCTTCCTTGTCGTAAGCAGTTCTTTGCATAAGATTGTAGCCAAGAGCAACGTAGTTGTCATAGCCAAGCTTCTTTGCCATCTTGTCGCGCACCTTTACCATTTTGTCATATATGGTGTCAAGGAATTCGCTATTTTCCCCAAGGGTCTTGCCAAGGGCGTTAAATGCCTCGGCTCTTGTGGCTCTGTCACTGTCCTGCATAAACTTGCGAAGCGCACCAAGGGTGAGCCTTTCACCTCTGAAATCATAGGTAAGCTCGGAAACAAACTTGCTATATTCGGTGGTGAGCTTGTTTTCCTCCTGCATTTCCTCAAGCACGCGCTCGTCAGCACACTTCAAGGAAAGCTCCATCATAGTAATAACAAGTGGGTTAAGGCTCTTTTTTGCCTCGTCAAGGACAGGACTTGCCAAAAATGCCTTTGTAAATTTAATATCATACATTTGAATTTCGGGCAAGCAAGCGTTGTAGTAATCCATCTCCGCTGTGTAAAACTCGTCACGGCTGTTCAAGTTAAGGCGTGTAGAAGCCAAGCGCGCCATTGTGCCGATTTGCTCGCTCAAGGAGTTATATTCGTTACGCAGAGCAAGAAGCTCGTCTCCGCTTTTTGCCTTGCCAACGCGCTCAATAATGCTGTCAATATCCTTGATAGCCTGCTCCTTGTCAACTCGCTCATATTTCATTTCGCTAATCTTTGTATATTCCATAAATTACCTCTTTATAATTTTGTCGCTTTCTATATAATAACATAAATATATATATATGTCAATATGGGTAAATAGCAGTTGTGTCTTTACATTTTTATCATTTTGTGCTACAATGTAGAAAAATATTTAAAAGGAATGAAAATGAACAATTTACTGACCATATTAACTCCGTTGATTATAGGCTTTGGCGCTATTGCGGTTTTTGCCTTGGCAAGGCGGGAAAAAACAAGAAAAAATGATAAATTAAACAGAAGAGATTTTACCGCTCGCTCCACATATACCTGGGGCGTTGTTATGATAACCATTAACACAGTTATCGCCCTTTTGCTTATTCTTGGCAACATTGAGGACCCATTTGGTGTTGGCTTCAATATCTTTTTGGGTGTGCTTTTTGCAATATTTTCTTTGGGTATTTTACAAGCCTTTCGCGAGCGCGTTATCGTAAAGGAAGAAACGATAACATATGTGCCCGCAATCGGCAAGCCGAAGCAATATACCTTTGATGAAATTGAAAAAATAGAAAAGCGAAAAACAGGCATATACGTGTACGTAAATGGCAAAAAAGCCTTCACCCTTGACCCTTCGGGCATCGGCTCGCTTTTGTTTGTAGAGATTTATAAAACACGCTAGCCTTACGGGAATCGAACCCATTTGTCTCGGAACGATAAATCCACAAGCCTTTATCCGACCTTTGGCTTGAAAGTTTTTTAACTGTCTGCACCAAAGCTCGAAAAAATCCTTTGCGGATTTATTCGCTCGGAGATGTAT
>JAZQWO010000047.1:0-45449 GCA_045632405.1 Eubacteriales bacterium
TTGTTGGCGCGCCATAATCACAGGCTTTTAACACCTTATAATCGAGCTTATAACCAAGTCCTTTAATGAGGCGTTGCTCCTCTGCGCTTCCGCGCTCGATATTCAAAAACTCACAGGCTTCTGCAAGTGCAGGACAATCAGCTGAAACACCGTCCGAGAGCATACCGATAAACGCCTTAAAGGTTTCGCCTATGTGCTTAGGGTCGGGTCTTTGCTTTCCGTCCTCGTCCGTAATGAGAGGACCCCATGTCTGTATTTCCTCGACGTTTTCCATAAAGATGCATCTCGGTGCCACACTCGACATAGCCCACTTGATAATCACCCAAGACAAGCCTCGTATTTTATGTTCAACTGGCTTGTTTCCCTTCGCTCTTGAAAAGTGCTTACAGTCGGGCGAAAACCACGCTATTCCCACAGGGCGACCGCCTGTTACGGTTAATGGGTCTATGGCAAATACATCCTCTTTGTAGTGCATTGTATAAGGGTGATTCACTAAATGCATCGCTATCGCATCTGCATCGTGATTAACCGCTATATCAACAGGTCTGCCTGTTGCAAGCTCGATGCCAACGGAAGCACCGCCACCGCCTGCAAAATTGTCAATTATTAATTCGTTTAAGAAACTGTCTTGAAACATTGGTTCCTCCTAAGGCAAGCGGTTTCTGCACTCGGTGCATCTACCAAAAATATGCTACCGCATTGCCTGCATCTCACTATGTATAGTTTTTCTTCGCAATAATAGCTCTCCAATGGATTTTTGCATATTTGACATTTCTCACGGGATCTCAAAAATGGCGCTCTCAAATCATTCGCAAATGCAAAAACCTCATGTGCATTTTTATCGACCATCTATTTTTCCTCCACTTTATGTATGTTTCCGATTTTTTCACATTCTCCAAAGTTAATATCCTCAGCTCTAAGAATAAAGTTTCCCTTAAATAGCTTGAGCACAAAAGATTTATATCTTGTACTATATCTCACGACCCAAACATCGCCGTCGCTATCTCGCAACAAATCACCCTCAAATATGAGTTTTTTATTATTGTCCTTTTCTCCTGTAAATTGCCCCACGGTGCTCGGATTAACCCTTTCGCTCCTCTTAGCATTTACTATATAAATTTCACTCGCACTGCACTGCGACAAATCACCATAGATAAATCGGTGATTTGTCGGGGGGGGGAGTAACGGCACCCCTCTAAACAAAATACGTCTCATTTAATTACGTACCCTCCGGTCTTTCTCCACCATCTTCATTATGTACTCATAATGCGAACAATTGAATTTGTATCCTTTGCTCACCAGTTCAACCATACGATCCATATAGTAATCTATCTCATGCAATCCGCAGTTCTCGCATATGCTGTCAAATTGCCTTTCTGATAGCATTAAAACACGTGTGTTTTTCCACGCGAAAATCCGTATTTCGGTTGACTGAATTTCTCCATTGAGCAACCCTTCCAAATGTTCATATGCTATCTTCGAGTCATTCCAATCGTCGAACGATTCCGCAGCTTCTTCAAGTATTTCCATATCATTAGTAACTACAATGTTTGTGTCCCTCTTATAACGAGAAAAAGAATCGATAACGTCTGTAGCATAACTATAATTAAGCTTAAAATCCGCAATCCAATCAAGGGATACAGTAATGTTTTGATGCTTGCCTACAACAAAAAAGTCAAATGAATCCTCCTTGTCGTTGTTGTCCTCGCACGCACGTGCGTTACTACTTCTCCCATTCTTGGAAGATTCTTTATTTTCTTCTTTTTCTTTTTTGTTTCTTTTTTCTTTTTCGTCTTTGTTTTCTTGCTCCGTGGTTCGCTCGTGGTTCATTCGTGGTTCATTTCGTGGTTCATTATCGGATTGATAATAGTGCCAATTTCTAATAGTGATAAGGCTCTGTTGTCTATCTGTTCGTGGTTCAATCTGTAGTTCAATTTCATAACGTTTTAAAATTCGATACACTTTAGATGGGTCGATTTTTAGAGCTTTTGCAATGGCACGTTTACTTGTTAGCAACTGCCCTGGAAGGAGTGTTATTTTTTCGCCGCCAAACATAGCGGTTTGCTCACTGTGTGCGGCGTTAAGCAAAAGAAAAAACCACACTGCTATGTGGTCACTATCTTTGCACACAACAGGATTATTTAGTAATTTACGATGGATTTTTACCCATCCTCTGTCTGTTGGCATATTCACTCCTCTCCTATTCTCATGTATTTTTCAATTAGCTTAATTGCATCATCAGCTGAGTAGCAAAGGGCTGTTGCATAGCCCCTTGCTCTCAAATTATCCAACCATGTTCTTTGATCACTTGTTAGCTTGTTGCCCACACGTTTCATCTCTATGTAGAAACCGTGATATTTTCCTTTCGGCTCTAAAATTGAGATGTCGGGGAAGCCCGGGCTTAGCCCCATTTCTTTAAGCTTTTTGCCCTCAGATAAGCTCCGCTTACCCTCGTTGGGGGTATGGTTGCAAAGAATGTGGTTTAATTGACAGTACTGTATAACAGTAACCTGCTCTTGCCATTCAAATGGCGTAGGCATTTTACTCGTTGATTTCTTTCTCAACTACCTCTCCTGTCCCCTCAACAACATCAACTCCAGTCTTATCCTCGTAATTTGTGTAGTCCATTGTATCCTCAACGGTGTACATATCCTCAGATATCGACGTCTTAATGCTCGCATCCTGCGCAAGTCCACGTGCAAAGTCACTCTTGAGCGGAGCGAATTTCAACACTCTTTTTAGGACTGTCTTTTTTGCCATCTCGTCAAAATTGCTTGTCCACGGTGAAGATGACTTGGTGAATGATTGGCTATACTTTTGAGCGTGTGCTCTGATATCAGCAACGCTCATTACCTCGTATCCAAATCCACCGTCTTTAGTCTTAAATGTTGCGTAATAACAAACAGCCTCACCTCTATCCTTTGTCGCAGGAATATGCCTCAATTTTGGCTCTAAGCCGTATTCGTACTCAAATGTGTCGTTAGCATAAACGGTCTGCGCTTGGATAACGCTTATCTGCTCACTTCTATATGCAAGGTCTATTAAACCCTTATAGCCGAGCTGGAATTGACATTCCACAACACCCTTCTTTCTGTTTTCAAAAGGAATTAAATAGGCTTGTCCGAGTGCTGTGTTCGGCTCAACGCCCAACTGTGCTGCTGTCATCATAGCGCCCAGGAAGGATGCAGGAGTGCATTCCTTAAGCTTCGGTGTGGACGACATCGCGGAAAGCACCATTCGAGTGAATCTATCTGGCGTAATAACAGAGGGCAAAGCCTTCGCTATCTCCCCCTCCATCTGCTTCAAATAGCCTTGCAATGTTGTTGGTTTCTTGCTCATTTGAGCTGCCTGTGTTTTTGCGATGATATTGTTTTCCATAATTTTTCTCCTTGTTAATTATTTGTTGTTAATTTAAACGGTCTTGATGTTGACTTGTTATAGTAGTTAGTCAAATCAATGTGTGGGTTATCGGCTTTAAAACGCTTAGCATCAAAAGTGCTTCTCTGTTGAGATTTCCAAGAAACTTTATATTCGTTGTAAAATCCTTTTTCAACCTCACCCATATACTGTTGAATTTCAGCCTTAATCGCGTTTTGCTCAGCTTCAAAGTGCTTTATAATTTGGCTAAGCTCATTGTATCTTTCTATCTTGTCACCTACCGCAAACAAATCGCACTCCGTATCCGGTTCGCTATCTGCATAAATGACTTTGATAGCTTCCTCTGTTGCTTTTGAACCGTCAAGGTCCGGAGAAATGTCATTGATGACGTGCTGTTCCCAAAAGTTAAGTGCACACATTTTGAGCGCTGCTATCTCCTCATCGCTGACAAAAACTGAATCTTCACACCATTCGGGAGTGTCATCATTTTCAATTCGTGTCATTTGATAGATTTTAAATCCCTTGCCTAAAATAAGGACCGCCAAATACCACCTGTCATATTCCGTAATTGCAAGATATGTTACACACTGCGCGTAATAATGAGTCGGAAAATTTCCGCCCTTAAATTTACTCTCAGACAATGCCGATGCAGTCTTACATTCAAGACCGCTTTTTTCATTTGAAATAGTTCGGTCAAGATTTGCGTGAATATAAGGACAATTTGAATTACGCACAATTGCATTAACCCTGTGCACTTTCTTGCCGCTTGCCTCGGTAAATCTCTTTGCTACGTAATCTTCAAGATCCCTTCCCTGCCTCATAGCTTCATTATCCTCGACAGGCGGAGTTCTGCCTGTTTTATCAGCCCACACGGAATATGGGGACGAATATGCATTTAGTCCCAATACCGCGCCCATATCACTTCCTCCGAGGCTTTTTCGTCTTTCTTCCAACCACTGTTCTTTGGACCAGCCGTTTATGTAAATTTTTTCAATCATTTTTCACCTCAACATTTTTCATACTTAAGATATTCGATAAAATCAGATGCACTCATATTTTCTACACACTCATCGCACAGAACTGGCTCACCTTCTTCGTTCTTGTAGCCATATTCTTCGTGAATAGGCGCCCTACATCTTGTGCACTTTCCGATTATCGGTGTTTCTTCTTCATTAGGACACCCGGAAGGACAAATGTGATATCCACAAATACTACACATAAAATCACCTCTTATTTTTAAAATTATTATTGCATTTTGAAATCATATCTGTTATACTTAATATGTAAATTGACAATTTCGTTTTCTCCTTGTTTTGAGTTCAGTTTTTGTCATTTTACTACTCCAAAAAGAACAACCCTACATAATGTCGATGTGGGGTTGTTCTTTTTCTTCGAGAGCTTCTTCGAGAAAATCCAATCTACTCTTAAGCTTCTCTGTTCGCCACACCAAGACAATGCACACAACCAGCAACACAATTATTGCTATTCTTAACATAATCACTGTATCTTCCCTCCTATCAAATGTTGATAAAAAGTAAACGTTGGAATGTGAAATGCATAATTCACACACCCTGGCTTTTTCCATGCAAACGCAGGGAACGGTGATGTGTCTTGAATAATAGCAATGCGTAAGCTTTCTGGGTGCATATGTAAAAACTTTGCAGCTTCGATAAGCGGCATTTCAATCGGATGCTTTCGACAGAGTTCTTCAAGCTCATTAAATCGCGCCTTGATAAAATCGGGCATTTCAACTGAAAAGTCCATATTTACCTCCTTTTTTTAGTTCTTCTTTTTTTACCGCTATTAAGCAATTGCATTGTAAATGCGACTGCTTTTTTTGTTTGAGCTTCCTGTGCTTCTCTCTTAGCATCCTCAACACAAGTGCATTTCTCGCCCGGGTCGAGGGTAGCACCACACAAGTCGCATACGTTGTAATAAGGCATTATTCTCACCTCCTAACCTATAGGTATCATTTCGAGTGTTGCCTTTAACTCTGATATTGCATCCAAAGTATCATCTATTTCATATTCGTTTACAACAACATCAAAGTTATCAAGAAGATTCTTGATTTGTTTAGAAAAACCTCGTATCTCGTTTGCCTTGCTTGGCAAAAATGCGATTTTTATCTTATCCATCGTTCTCTCCTTATTGATAAAAGACTTCAATGCCAACATCAAGAACCTCTGCAACGACCTTAAGAGTAATCGCTAAGGGCTCTTTCGTTCCGTTCTCCCACTTTGCAAGAGTGCTTCTGTCGTAGCCTATCTTTTCAGCCAACTCCTCTTGTGTGAGACCCGCCTTTTCCCTCTGCTCTCTAATTTTCTTTCCTAACATTCTTTCACTCCTTTACAAAAATAGTAATTGATATTGCAAAAATCTCAAACTTGTGATAGAATGAGATTGTAGTTGTGCCTACGGTCACATTATATCACACAGTTTCTCACTCTGTCAAGTTCAATATCTCAAACTTTCTCATTTTTGTATGTTTGCACAAATTCAAGAGTGAAACATTGTGTAATTTTCACAGTTTTTCACATTTTCCCACAGAAAGGATGGTTTTTATGTTTTGGGAAAGATTTTACGGTTTATGTTTGGCTAAAGGAGTCACGCCAAATAAAGTTGCCAAAGAGTTGGAAATTTCATCGGGTGCTATAACTTGGTGGAAAAAAGGAGAACGCACTCCTTATCCAAACACTGCAAAAAAAATAGCAGATTATTTCAATGTAACAGTGGATTACTTGTTAGGAAATTCAGACACTCAATCACACTCGGAAAATTTTGATGTTTTCGCCATTCCCGGCATTGAGCCTATAAAAAAGAAAAGGCTCCCCGTTTTGGGAAGCGTGGCGTGTGGAGAGCCTATTTTTGCGGATGAAGAATTCCAAGGATACATTTCCTGCAATGATGATATAAACGCCGATTTTTGCCTACTTGCCAAGGGTGACAGTATGATTAACGCAGGCATCAAAGACGGCAGTATTGTTTTCGTAAAGAAACAGCCAACTGTCGAGAGCGGACAAATAGCCGTTGTTTTTATAGAGGACGAAGCTACCCTCAAGCGCGTGTATTTTGATAATGAAAATAAAAGGCTTATTCTCAATCCCGAAAACTCCGCTTTTGCTCCTATAATTATTGAAAATGAACAGCTGCAAAGCGGTCAAGTTAGAATCTTAGGAAAGGCTGTCGCTTGTCAGTTTAAGGTAAGGTAAATGGAATGGTATTTTATTCTTGCTATATGTAGCATTATTTTCGGAGCCGGGGTTATAGCATTTATTGCTTTCAGTTTGTATAACGATAACCACTCAAAAAAACCTAAACAAAATTATAAAGTTAGCGAGAACAAGGAAAGCACTTCACAACTCGATGTAGAAAATTTGGGACTCTGTGGTACTCCTTTTTTAAATTCTACTAACGACCGCCCTTTTGTTGTAGCTGATATGCGAAAGCAGTGTTTGGAATGTATTGATAATTTTTGGTCTTGGTCTAACGATAATGCAACATACGAACGCTATAAATCTTTTGTTCCTCAAATCAACCGCGAATTAAGCGACCGCCTAATTTCACTTTCTCTAAGCCGCCTTATGTCAACAGATGACAAGGAAGAGGAATCTGCGCATATTATGTTACACTGCTTTGCACTGTCATATTACTTAGTTACAGATATGGACAACATTCTTCTTTCGTATGATAGAGATTCGGTAATAAACGCTTTGACTGATGTCTTTTTTGAAAACGGATACGTTGGAGAAAACAGTAAGCATTCATTTAACACAATAAATGTTATGTTAGCCGAAAAAAATACTATTACAGAAAAAGTGTTTAAAAAATTAGGAAATCACTCCTCTAAAACCAGTAACAGAACAACCAAAGAATGCTATTCAACTGAATATGCATCTGTTACGGAGTTTTACACAGAAGCCTTTGATTCAATCACTAAAAAACCTGTTGCTATGCAATGTACAAATTATAAACCTCTTACAGCTGCATATTTATTTATCATTGCGGATTTGACTATGAACAATGCAGGTGAGCAACAACTTAGAAACATAGAAGCAACTAAAATTTTCAACTTTTTAAGTGGTAGTTTAACAAATGCCGAGTTGAATGTTTTTGATTCTGCCGTTAAATTGTTTGCAGGAGTGATACAAGGCAACATTATTCCCCATGGTTCTTGGTGTATGGATAAAACCGAGGATGGATGGTTTTTGAGATTGTTTATTTGTTATGGCGACCTTATGAGATATCCCGGATATATATATAACTACACATCCTCTTATGTTAAATTTAATCCAACAGAAGAAGCTTTAACTTTTATGTCTAGTTTCATTGAACTACAAGAAAGAGTCCTTAACTACACACAAAAAGTCTGTGATTTTTTCAAGTAACGTATTGCGAATATCAAATCAAGTATTTCAGTAAAGTTCTTTAATTAAACAACTAAAATAACAACTCAAATTTCACTTGTTTGTAGCTCAAAATTGCAAAAAAGCGACAAACATTGCAAATAACACATTAAAAAGTGAAAATTCTCATCATTTTTTATCAACATACTGACAAAGGAGGTACTGAGTTATGCCACGACCAAAAAAGAAAAAGCCTAACAAAGATGGCTATTATAAAGTTACAAAAGTAGTAATTGCTGCCGACGGGACAAAAAAAGCCAAGGCGTTCCGGTCAAAGATAAGCTACGAAGATGCACAAGCTCAAGCGGATGCTTATGATAAAGTGACATCATACAACGGTGCCACTTTTGCTGAATGGGCTACCACATGGCTACAAGAATACAAACGCAATCAAGTACGAGACAATACATTTGAGTACACTTATAGAAGCGTTGTGGAAAATCATTTAATTCCTTATTTTGGCAGGTTCAAGTTGGATTCGATTAACAATAGTATGATCCAATCATTTTTCAATAAAAACAGCGCTCTTTCGTCTTCTCTCTTAAACAAGATGAAAATTTGCCTTACTCAGATGTACGATACTGCTATAGCAAATCAAATAGTAACTTTTTCTCCGTGTTCGGTCATCAATACCAAATCCACTCAAAAGAAAAAAGAAAAAGCCACCTTCTCTAAAAAGGAGGTAGCCGAAATTATTGAATCAAGCAAAACGCACCGTTTTGGTATGTACATCAACATACTAATTACGATGGGACTGAGAATAAGTGAACTGTGCGGATTGAAATGGGAAGATGTCGATTTTAAAAAAGGAACAATGTCCATCCAAAGAGCATGCACTGATTTGAATGGGTCTGCGGTTATAGGAGAACCAAAAAACACGAAAAGCAAACGTACCATACCAATTCCACAAGAATTATTAAAAGTCCTTAAAAAAGAGCGTAAAACAGGTTATATCGTTATTTCCCCTACAAACAAGAATATATCACCACGTACTTTCACAAGCAAGCGATACAATGTGTTTTTTAAAGATACAGGCATAAGAAAATTAACACCACATGAGATGCGACACACCTGCGGTACCCTTCTGTATGAAAAATGCCACGATATATATGCTGTGCAAGCGTTCCTTGGACACACTAATGCTATAGTAACATCCGAAATTTATGTCCACTCCAATCCAGAGGACCTTGCAAAGCAACTATTCGGTTAAATTTTTGTCCATTTTTTGTCCAGTTTATGTGAGTTTATCTAAGTTTTTCTAAGATTTTGCAAAAAATGAGCCCCTTAAAAATTGCCCTCCAAAAACAATGAAAAAAGCCTGTAACATCAACAGTTACAGGCTTTTTTTGTATGGTGCTCTTGCGGAGATTCGAACTCCGGACACCTTGATTAAAAGTCAAGTGCTCTACCGTCTGAGCTACAAGGGCATTTTTTGTGCCTATATATATTAACACACCAAAGCGAGTTTGTCAATAGTGTTTTTTAAATTTTGGAAATTTAATTTTTTCTCCCCGTCGCTTTTTGTTAATTATTGACAACAGGCTATGAAAATGTTATACTTAGTGCAAGGCACAAGCTCTTGTGCCAATTATTTTGAAGAGGTGCTTTATGAACAAATTTATGCTATGGGACAACCCTCCATACATCGCTTACACTAACAATGAGTTTCGCCCATCTGTTACAGAATTTAAGGTGAACGACAAAAAAACAACTGTTATAGTTTGCCCAGGCGGCGGCTATGGATGCAAGGCAGGACACGAAAATGAGCCTATTGCAAAAATGTTCAACGACCACGACATTAATGCCTTTACTCTTGATTATAATGTACATCCCTGTCACAAGTTCGCTCCCTTGAGCGATGTGCAGCGTGCCGTAAGACTTGCGCGTAGCTTAGGCTATGAAAAGGTAGCAGTTTGTGGCTTCTCCGCCGGCGGACATTTGACCTGCACAAGTGCAACCTTGTATAATTTTGATGCTTATGAAAAAACTGATGATATAGACAAGCTAAGCGCTCGCCCAGATGCATTTTTGCCCTGCTATCCCGTTGTTTCAATGACAGAGCCATACAGCCATTTTGGCTCAAGACAAAACCTTTTGTCAAGCGACAACGAAAACGAGGAGCTTGCAGAGCTATTTTCAAACGAAAAACATATAAATAGTGACACTCCCCCTTGCTTTATCTGGCATACTGCCAACGACAATGTTGTGCCTGTAAAGAACTCATTTGCTTTGGCAGAGGCTCTTTCAGAAAACAAGGTTTACTTTGAAATGCACATTTTCCCAGACGGTTGCCACGGTCTTGGCTTAGCCCTTGACAGAAATGACATAGGCATTTGGTCGGACTGTGCCTGCACATTTTTGAAAAACTTGAGCTTCTAACATAATTTTCACTTGAAAATTTTCACTTTTTGTGCTAAAATGCGTGTGACAAATTTCGCAAGAAAGGGTTAACCTATGAATGGTATTATTGTTTCATTAGTTGTGCTCCTTGGCGGTCTTGCCTTTTTCCTTTACGGAATGAACGTTATGTCCACAGGACTTGAACGTATGGCGGGCGGTAAAATGGAGACTATTTTGAAAAAAGCTTCATCAAACACCGTTAAGGGCATGGCGCTCGGTGCGGGTGTTACTGCAGTTATTCAGTCTTCCTCTGCTACAACAGTTATGATTGTAGGTCTTGTTGGCTCAGGCATTATGGCTTTGCCGCAGACAATCGGTATGCTGATGGGTACAAACATCGGTACAACGATTACACCGTGGATTACTGCTCTCCCAGCATTAGGCGGCAACGCAACTGACCTTGGCTGGCTTGGCTATTTAAAGCCTTCCTTCTTCACTCCAATTATTGCTGTTATCGGTATTGCTCTCATTATGTTCTTTGGCAAAAAGAACAAGAAGAACAAGGATATTGGTGCTATTTGCTTAGGCTTTGCTGTTCTTATGACAGGCATGGAGCTTATGTCAGATTCTGTTGAGGGCTTGACAGACAACAGTGATGTTTTTGCAAATGTAATTTCTTGGCTCAGTGGCAACTACGCAGGTATTTTCCTTGGTCTTATTGCTGCTACTCTGTTTACAACAATCATTCAGTCATCTTCCGCATCAGTGGGTGTTTTGCAGGCGCTTGTTATGAGTGGTGGCTTCACCATGAGCTTCAAGGTTGCAATTCCGCTTATTCTTGGCTTCAACATTGGTACTTGCATAACCGCTGTTATCTCCAGCTTGGCAGCTAACAGAAATGCAAAGCGTGTTGCTGTTACTCACTTGGCTATTAAGATCATTGCCGTTCTTATTTGCTTTATTCCATTTGCTATTTGTGCGGCAATCGGCGCTGACTTCCTTAATAGCTCCGTTGACGTATGGAGCATTGCTATTTTCCACACCGCATTCAACGTTGTAACAACATTTGTTCTCTTGCCATTCTCCAAGCTTCTCATCAAGCTTGCATATATTTTGGTTAAGGACAAGGAAAGTGCGGTTCAGGTGGCATATATTGACCCAATTCTTATTCAAAGCTCTCCTTCTGTTGCTATTGCGGAGTGCGCAAACCTTACAACAGAAATGTGTATGCTTTCAAAGACCACTCTTGATTTAGCTATCGAAAATCTCTACAATTATGATCCTAAGATTGCGGATGCAATAGTTGAAAATGAAGGCATCATTGATAAGTACGAGGACAGGCTCGGCACTTATCTTGTTCAGCTTTCTGCCCACTCTCTTTCCAAAGCAGACAGCATTAAGATTTCCAAGCTGCTCCACACCATCGGTGAGTTTGAGCGCTTGAGCGACCATGCTATTAACATTTTGAAGGTTTCCGAGGAGCTTGCAACAAAGAAAATCGTATTCTCTAAGGAAGCAACCGCTGAAATTGAGGTTATTTCCAAGGCTGTCAGCGAAATTCTTACAATTACTGCAGACTCATTTGTTGAAAACAACATGGAAAATGCAGTTAACGTAGAGCCGCTTGAGCAGGTTATTGACGGTCTTATCGCAGGAACAAAGGCAAATCACATTACAAGATTGCAGGCAGGCGCTTGCACAATCGAGCTTGGATTTGTTTTGTCTGACCTTTTGAACAACTATTCAAGAGTTTCCGACCACTGCTCCAACATTGCTGTTGCAATTATCGAAACAGCGCATAGCAGCTTCGGTACTCACGAATATCTCAACGCGCTCAAAACAAGTGATGATGAGGCATTCCAGTCCTCCTTCAGCTCCTTCAAGGATAAATATCACTTACCAATTGCTCAATAAAACAAAAAAATCCGCTGAGACTCAGCGGATTTTTTGTTTTTACTTCTCAGTTTTCACTGTTATTTCGTCATTTGCGATAGACACTATAATTGTACCCTGCTCGTCTGTGCGGTATCTTTCCTTCTCCTTGACGCGATCCCAAGCCTCGGGGTGCGGATGACCGTATTTGTTATCTTTACCGCAGGAAACTACAACAACACTAGGCGTTGCCTTGTCAAGAAGCTCTTGACTTGACGAAGTGCGTGAGCCGTGATGACCAAGCTTATATACGTCACAGTCAAGGTCGGAGCTCATATATCTTGCAACCAAATCCTCTTCTGCTTCCTTTTCAGCATCGCCTGTTAAAAGCACACGCTTATTGCCATAACGCGCCATCAAAACTATGCTGTAATCGTTAGAGTCATCATAGTCGTTTTTGAGAGGACCGAGCACCTTCACTTCAAGTGGGTCTGACACAAGATTTTGTCCCACCATATCGTTAGCGTTCAAAACCTCAATCAATCCGTTTTCTGTCTGCTCCTCTGCCTTTGCCATAAAGGTTTCATACATTTTGGTTGTTTTAACCTGTTCGGGTATTACAAGCTTTTTAACATCGTATTTATCCAAAACGTCAACTGCGTTTGCAAAGTGGTCTGAATCAAAGTGGGTAATGACAAAGTAATCTATCACAGTAACTCCGTGGTCGTCAAGATAGCCAAGAAGCTCGTCCTTTGCATCTCTGTCGCCCGTGTCCACCAAAATATTTGTGTTGCCCTCTTTTATAAGTATGGAGTCACCCTGTCCCACATCAATGAAATGAAATTCAGCAGTGCCATTGGGAACCTCATAATCTTCTTGTTCGGGTCTCAACACAAACCATAAAACAGCCAAAACAATCAGACATATGACCGTTAATATAAATTTGATTTTCTTTTGCTTTTTGCTCCTTGCCATAATTATTCTCCTTTGAAATATCTGATTTTATTTTACCATACACCGAATAAAAAAGCAACAAAAAAAGCGCTCTTGTCAGCGCTTTTTTGTAAATATTTCTTTTTTGCGGTCAAGTGCCAAAAGAAGCACCATACCAAGAACATAGGCAGACAAAACCTCGCCTGCAAAAACACCCACGGCAATACCTGCATACACTCCAACAGATTTAACACCCTCTGTATAGCAAAACAGCACCACAAAAGGAACAATGACGGTATTTGCAAGAACTGTTGGCAATGGGGTCAGCCATTTTGTCCTCAAGCGTGATGCCACAAATGCGCCGATAAGCGTCGCAAGTGAACCAAAAACCGTGTCCCAAACAGCTGAGCTCATTGACAAATTGGAAAGCAAGCATCCTACAAACAGCCCTGGCACCGCCGCCGGCATAAAATAGGGCAGGACACACAGCGCCTCTCCCAAGCGAAGCTGCACAGCACCGCTTGCCAAGCCGAAAATGTTGGAAAGCCAGGTGAGCACAAAGTACATAGCGGCAACAAGCGCCGCCTGTGTTAAGTAAAGCGTCTTTTTGTTTCTCATATTAATCTCCTTAGTTTTATTTTAGGTGAGGATGGTTACGAACTCACCGTCAAAAGACACCCTATTATACCGCATTTGCATCGAAATGTCAATAACCGAATTTAAGGTTTTGCATATTATGTAATTAGCAAGTAAGGAGGTAATTATATGAACGGACAAAACGATTACATAGGCTTTTTGGAGGTGATTGTCAAAACCGCCAACGGAGCCTTGCCCGTGGAAGGGGCGCTTGTCAGCATTTACGAATATACAGCGCAAGACGAGCGCGCACAAAGGGGAAGCCTGCTATATTCATTGGAAACGGACGAAAATGGAAAAGCGCCACGAGTGGCATTGCCTACTAAGGACAAGGCGCTTTCCCAAAGCTACGGGAACGAAACCCCTTTTGCCACATACAACATTTCCGTCTCAAAGGATGGGTATTACGACAACAATTATGTAAATGCGCCTGTTTTTCAAGGAATTACTTCCATTCAGCCTGTTGCACTCATACCGCTGGCTGAATATGCAAATGCTCTCGATGACTACCCACAATCATCACGGAGATTTGTGGAAACACCACGCACAAGCTTATAATGTAAGGAGAATTTATGCCGAACGCAACGCCTACCATACCTGAATATATCACCGTCCATTTGGGTCCGCCCGATTCCGATGCACCAAATGTAACCGTACCATTTGCAGATTACATAAAAAATGTGGCTTCAAGTGAGATTTTTCCCACCTGGCCCGAAAGTGCAATACGCGCAAACATATATGCGCAAATCTCCTTTGCTCTTAATAGAATTTACACAGATTACTACGGGTCGCGCGGCTATGACTTTGATATTACCAACTCCATTGGCATCGACCAATCGTTTGTAAACGGACGCGACATTTTTGAAAACATTTCTCAAATAGTTGATCAGATTTTTAATGACTATCTTGTACAGGGCGACAGTGTTGAGCCATTTTTTGCCGCATACTGTGACGGACGGGAAATACAGTGTCAGGGCTTAGAGCAATGGGGCACTGTGGACTTGGCAAATCAAGGCTATACACCCTTTGAGATTTTGCAATATTACTACGGAGATAACATACAAATAGTGATGAACGCGCCTGTGGGCGGACCTATCACCACATGGGACGGACGAACCTTGGGTCTTGGGGACATTGGAAATGCGGTGCAGCAAATCCAAATCAGGCTAAACCGCATTTCAAAAAACTACCCTGCCATACCTAAAATTTATCCTGTTGACGGAATTTTTGGGGAAAGCACAGAAAATGCGGTGCTGGCATATCAACGCGCCTTCGATTTAAACCCTGATGGACTTGTGGGCAAGGACACCTGGTATAGCATACAAAGAAGCTATTCGGCTGTAAAGCGGCTGAATGATTTGGCATCAGAGGGGTTAAAGCGGCAAGATATCGACTCGCTTTTCAATTCATTTTTAGAATTAGGCGACACAGGGTCTGAGGTTTTGGAGCTACAATATCTTTTAAGCCTTGTTGCTGAATATAACAACGAAATTCCGACCATATCTGTTGATGGTATTTTTGGTGAAGGCACAGAGGAAGCGGTGCAAGCATTCCAACGTGCAAGCGGTCTTGCTGTCACAGGGCAGGTGGGACTGGCTGATTGGGAAAGATTATACCGAGAATATGTAGGCATTTTAAGCTCTCTGCCCCAAGGCTATTTCGACGGAGTTACCGTTCCATACGGTGGCACGGTGCTGCGTTTGGGCTCACAGGGTGAAAATGTAGCTTTTTTGCAGGAGTACTTGAATTTCATATCAAACACCTATCAGACAATCCCCAAGGTAACTGTGGACGGGGTTTTCGGTCCTTCCACACAGCAAGCGGTGTTGGCATACAAGGACATTTTCGGTCTTGGAAATCAGGCCATTGTTTCCGCAGGCACTTGGGATTCCATCACATCAACTTACAGGGATTTATATGACGGTCAGCAAGCGTCAAGCGGACAATTCCCCGGCTATAATATCGGTTAGGAGCAGTTATGGCTTACTTTAATGCTATGGAACAGGAAAATGCTATTTTGGAAATACAAAGAATTTTAAGGGATTTGGACAGATACGAGTCAGGTCTTGCAAGAGTGCGTTTGACAGGCGCATATGATGACGAAACAAGACAAGGGGTCAAGGATTTCCAACGAAAATACGACTTGCCCGAAACGGGAATTGTCGACCACACAACCTGGCAGGTAATGGCGGCGGTTGACAAAGCACAAAAGGAGGCCACTCTTTTAGCACGTGCAATTTATCTACTCCCAAGAAGCGAGGAATATTCAATTGCTCCAAATCTTCAGGATGACGTGGTTTATGTAATACAATATCTTCTTAACGTTGTATCACAAGAGTATGATGAAATTGAGCCCTTGGAATACACAGGCATATACGATATACCAACTCAGGAAGCCGTTAAAGAATTCCAAAGAAAAAGCCTTTTGGAAGCTGACGGAATAATAAACCCCACTACCTTTAACCGCTTAGCTGCGGAATATGAACGAATAAATTCTTACAATCAGTGAAAAAAGCGTGAAGCTTGGGTCAATAATAGAATAGCAGACTGCCATCGCAGAGCAAACAAAAATAAAAAGGTGGTATTGAAATGGCTAATCGCTTTACTCCAAAGGCACAGGAAGCGTTATCGGGTGCTAAGAAATGTGCCGAAAAAATGGGACACTCATACATAGGCACAGAGCATTTACTGTTGGGTATGCTCTCCTGTGAATGCATTTGCAAGCGTGTACTTGAAGAAAAACGGATTTTTTACTCTGACGTTTACGAAAAGCTATCGGAAATATCAGGTGTTGGCGAGCAGGAGGGTCAGCTTGTGCGTGAGCTGACACCCAAGTGCAAAAAAATAATTGAGTCCTCGGCTTTTTACGCAAAGCGATTCAACTCCCGTCTGATTGGCACTGAGCATTTTCTTTTTGCGATTTGCGAGGAGCCCGAATGTGTAGGGGGACGAATTCTCATAACATTGGGGGCAAGTCCTCAGTCTATAAAGGGCGAGCTAACCACTCTTATGGACACCGTATTAGGTGGAAAAGCAGACGCATCAGCCATACCGAACGCCCCTGTTATTTCCACCTATGGCAAAAGCCTAAACGCCCTTGCCTTACAGGGAAAATGTGACCCTGTTATCGGAAGAGACAAGGAGCTTTCTCGCCTTATACAGGTTTTGTCAAGGCGGACAAAAAATAACCCCTGCTTAATTGGTGAGCCAGGTGTTGGCAAAACCGCCCTTGTAGAAGGCTTGGCACAGCGAATAAACGAGGGAAGCGTGCCAAAGGATTTGAAGGACAAAACCATAGTTTCCTTAGACCTTTCCTCGATGATAGCGGGGGCAAAGTACCGCGGGGAATTTGAGGAAAGAATGAGAAACGTGCTAAACGAAGCAAGGAGCAACCGTTCCATCATCCTTTTCATAGATGAAATTCACACAATAGTAGGGGCGGGCGCGGCAGAGGGCGCTGTTGATGCGGCGAACATTATCAAGCCCGCTTTAGCAAGAGGTCAGATACAAATAATTGGAGCTACAACCTTTGAGGAATATAGACGTCACATTGAAAAGGACGGTGCCCTTGAAAGGCGTTTCCAGCCTATAACAATCAAGGAGCCAAGCGAAAGCGAAGCCACGGAAATAATTTTAGGCTTGAAGGAAAGGTATGAGGCATTTCACGGGGTGGAGATACCAAGTGGATTAGTGCAGCACGCGGTCAAGCTATCGGAGCGCTACATTCCTGACCGTTTTCTACCCGACAAGGCAATTGATATTATCGACGAGGCTTGCTCCCTAGTTAAAATGTCGCATTTTACATCATCGGGAAAAATCACTGATCTTGAGGCGCGACTTGAGATGCAAGAAAAGGAGCGCGATAACGCGATTTTTAAAAGCTGCTTTGATTTGGCATCCGAGGCTGAATTCAAGGCGCAACTAATACGGGTGCAAATCGAAAAAGAGGTGCAAAATCAAGAAAAATGCGACACTCCCCCCTTGAAAATTACAAAAAACGACATTGAAGCAGTGGTAACACAGTGGACGTCCGTTCCTGTTTCAGACTTTGAAAAAAGAGAAAAGGAATACTTGAGCAATTTGGACGGTGAGTTATCAAAGCGCATCATAGGGCAGGACGAAACCATCAAAAAAATTGCTGCCTCTATTAAGAGAGGACGCGCAGGGCTAAAGAGCCACAAAAGACCCATCGGCTCTTTTCTTTTGTTAGGTCCGACGGGTGTGGGCAAAACAGAGCTTGCCAAAGTGATAGCGGACACGGTGTTCGGAGATAAAAGCAACCTTGTTCGCCTTGATATGTCCGAATATATGGAAAGACACACGGTATCAAAGCTGATTGGCTCGCCTGCGGGATATGTGGGGTACGAGGACGGAGGTGTGCTAACTAAAGCGATTAGGCAAAAGCCCTACTCTGTTGTTTTGTTTGACGAGATTGAGAAGGCGCACCCAGATATATACAATCTGCTGCTGCAAATTTTAGACGAGGGTGTTTTAACGGACTCCTGCGGTCGCGCTGTCAGCTTCAAAAACACAATATTAATTCTCACCTCAAATATAGGTGCAAAGCAAATTGAAAAAAGCAATAGCGTAGGATTTTCTCAGGAAAGCAAGAATGAACGAATAAAAAGCATATTTGACGACTCTCTCAAAAAGGAATTCAGCCCCGAGTTTCTCAACCGATTGGATGAAATCATAACCTTCAATCCGCTAACTCAAAACGATGCAGAGAAAATAGTTGGCATAATGCTGAAGGACGTGCAGAAAATGAGCCTTGAAATAGGAATAGAGCTTACATTTGACGAAAGCATATCATCCTATATTGCTAAAAAGGGATATAGCCGCGAGTATGGCGCACGACCGCTCAGGCGATCCATCACTACTCTTATTGAGGAGCCGCTTTCCGACAAAATTATTTCCGGGGAAATAAATTTTGGCGACACTGTGTCTGTGATTTTAGAAAATGATGCATTACAGTTCAAGTGTCTGAGTGCTGTTTTGTAAAATTCAACATTATAAAAAAAAGCAAATCGGACACTCTCCGATTTGCTTTTTTGTTATTTTGTAATGTGAACGTCCAACTGGTTGTATGGAATTTCGATACCCTTATCGTCGAAGGTACGTTTAACAAGCTCCATAATTGCGAAGTTAACATCCCAATAGTCAGAGTTTTTAACCCATACACGAAGGCGAATGCCGATGGCACTGTCGCCATGGCTTGTAATCATAACTGCGGGTGCTGGGTCAGACAAAATCCTGTCGTCTGATTTTGCACAAGCCATCAAAACGCGCTTTGCGTCATCTATGCTGGCGGTATATGCGATTGAAAAATCAAAGTCAATTCTTCTTGTTTCGTGTGTTGAATAGTTAGTTACAACTGTGTTTGAAATTGTGCCATTTGGTACAACCACCTTTTTGTTATCAGGTGTTGTCAAGGTAGTGTAAAACATACCGATGTCTGTAACAGTGCCGCTAACACCTGCCGCTTCAACATAGTCACCAAGCTCAAATGGCTTGAAGGCAACCACCATAATTCCGCCGGCGATATTGGAAAGTCCTCCCTGCAAAGCCAAGCCGATGGTAACACCGATTGAAGCCAAGGCGGCAGAGAAAACAGACAATTCAAATCCAAGAATGATAAGCGCGCAGAAAACAACAACAATGTAAAGCGCAATTTTTATAAAGTGCATAATGAATGCTCTTACTGTTTTGTTAAGCCTTGCAGCACTTCTGCTATTTTCATACTTTCTTGCAATCCTCTTAGCAATTCTGAGCCCTATCCAAAGAATCAAAAGTGCGCCAAGCACTCTTAACACAATGGAAACGAGAGGCTTACTTATAAAATCATTAATTTTTGTCCACACCTCATCAAATGTGGCAGCCATAAACGCGTTTTTCACCTTATTCCTCCTTGTTCTTAGAAGAAAAATCATCCACAGGGTCGGTTTTTTCGACATTTTCTGTGTTTTTTTCCTTCTTTGTGATAACTATTTTTTCTTGACAGTATGAGCAAGGAAATCCGCGCTCAATAACAGCCTCACAGTGAGGGCAAACCTCTTTATTTTCTATAAAAGCAAGTCTTGATTTGTATTCCTTTATTTTTTTGCAAATAGCTCCTGCCTTTGCAATAAGCTTTTGCACCTTTTCTTCATTTTTGCCTGTAACAGAATGGGCATATACTGCTCTGCCAAGGGATTCAAAGCAGTGATCCAAGCTTGATTCTTCCATTTTGATGTCGATTTTAAGCTTAGCAATTTCTGCTATCTCTTTTGTTTTTTTCTTAACCGCGGTTGTCACTGTAACAACGCTTTTTTTAATATCGGAAATAGGCTTTGACATAGTTATTCTCCTTTGCGTTTTCTTTAATACTATGATACTACATTTAGCCCTTTTTGTCAATGGCTTGTATAATTAAATTTCTTTTACACAAACTTAGTATGAAAACAATTTATGCGAGGATATAAAATGAACAATCAAGAATATGTTGCATATGTTGAGGGGCGCGCAAAAAAATCTCCAATTTTGAAAAACTGCGCTCTTGCATTTTTAATAGGTGGGACAATTTGCGTCATCGGACAAGCCTGCAAGGACTTGTACATTTATTGGGGAAGTGATGAAAAAACAGCAGGCACGTTGGCTTCCATTACATTGATTTTCATCAGTGTAGCTTTGACAGGCTTGGGTGTCTTTGACAACATAGCCAAGCATGCGGGTGCAGGAACTCTTGTGCCGATCACAGGCTTTGCAAACGCGGTATCATCTCAGGCTATTGATTCAAAATCCGAGGGGTATGTTTTAGGTGTGGGGGCAAAGATTTTTTCAATTGCGGGTCCTGTTATAGTTTATGCTGTATTAAGCGGAACGATTTACGGTGTGATTTATTATATTTTCACACTTTTTAGTGGGGGGAGTGTATGAAAAATCCAATTATCAAGCTATCAAGTGCACCATCAATTTCCTCTTGGTACTCAGTGGTAGGACACTTGGAAAAAAACGGTCCTTTAGGGAATTCATTTGACGAATACAGCGCCGACGACAAATTTGGGCAAGACACCTGGGAAAAGGCAGAAACAGAAATGCAACGTCTTGCCTTGAAGGGTGCTTTGTCAAAGGACGGTGTTAGTGAGCAGGAGCTTGACCTTTTGCTCGCAGGAGATTTGATGAATCAATGCACTGTTTCAAGCTATGCTATATCAAGCTCGGACATTCCCTTTTTAGGTCTTTATGGCGCTTGCTCAACCTGTGCCGAGGGGCTTGCGCTAGGGGCTTGCCTGTGTGACCGTGACATAGTGCAGCACTGCGGTGTTGTAACATCCTCACACTATTGCTCCAGCGAAAGGCAATTCCGTTTTCCTCTTGAGTACGGCGGACAAAGAACACCTACATCACAGTGGACAACAACAGGTGCCGGTGCATTTGTTTTAGGAAAAGGACAGGGGGTGCAAATTACCGAAGCGCTTTTTGGCAGAGTTGTTGACAAGGGGATTTCCGATATCAACAACATGGGTGCGGCTATGGCTCCTGCCGCCATTGACACATTGCTACGATATTTTAAAAATTCCAGCCACTCCCCCGCGGATTTTGATGCAATTGTCACAGGGGATTTAGGCTACGAGGGAAGTGAAATACTGAAGGAGCTATTGCTTGGCGAGGGCATTGACATATACAAAAATCACATGGATTGCGGTCTTATGATTTTTGATGAAAAAGAACAGGACTCCCACGCGGGTGGCTCGGGATGTGGGTGCAGCGCATCGGTTTTGGCATCATCAATTTTGCCGCCCCTTAGGCGCGGGAATTTAAAGAATGTATTGTTTTTGGGAACAGGCGCACTTATGAGCCCTATATCCCTTTTTCAAGGCGGTTCTATCCCTTCCATTTGCCATTTGGTGCATCTTTCTTCCAATTGAGGTAACTGTATGGACTTTTTACCTAAGTATTTAATTGTTTTTATAGTTGGCGGTCTTTTTTGTGTGATTGCTCAAATTTTGATAGATAAAACAAAATTAACGCCTGCAAGGATTTTAGTTTTATATGTATGCTCCGGTGTTGCGCTTTCGGCACTTGGACTTTATCAGCCTCTTATTGAATTTGCAAACGCGGGGGCAACTGTGCCCTTGACGGGCTTTGGGCATTTGATTGCCGAAGGGGTGCGCAAGGCGGTGGATGAGCAAGGACTACTGGGTGCTTTAACAGGTGGACTTGGTGCAACTGCCGGTGGCATTGCCGCTGCCATTGTTTTCGGCTTTATAGCTTCCTTGATATTTTCAAGTAAGCCAAAAAAATAAAGGATTGCTTTTCGCAATCCTTTATTTTGTTTTATTCTGCCTTTGCGTTTTCAAGCTGCTTAATTTGATTAAAGCTCTTGCCCTCAATTGTTTCGGATGTTATGCCGTTATCAAGATAGAAAATCTTGCCACCATCCTTAACAAATGCGCAGAACACAATTTCACTGTCAATATGACCTTCGGTAATTCCGTACAGCTTGACATCAAAATAGTTATGGTTAATCTGCTCCTGTGTGGCAACCAGAACCTTATTTGTTCCCAAAAGCTCGCTGCTCAAAGGATTATCAACGCTTGATACAACAAGACCAAACTCGAATTCCACTCCTGTTTTTGCTGTGTATTTAGCAAGAACACTCTCGTTGAATCCGTAGAACTGTGACATTGAGTATGTTCCATTAATTGGTGCTTCTGTGTATGAGTAGCCGTAATATGTGAATATAGTACCGTAATTATCAATCACAGTCTTATCCCCACACATAGTACATACAACGGCTATTGTTACATCACCTAGATAGCCAAGCTTTTCATCAAGCAAAAGTTCTTCAGCCCCAACGTGCTGACCGTCATAAAATGCCTCGCATCTGTTGTAGTTGTAGAACAGTGCAACCGCATTTTTAAGGTCACCCTTGTCAGTAACCTCGTTGTAGTCAAAAAGAACAACCTTATCCTTATATTTTGCGTCCTCGGCTATAAGCTTATTAACAAGAGCTGCCGCATCCTCTGCATCACCGTCAAAGTAGATTGTAATCGTTGTGTTATTGCCTGCCAAAAGCTGATTTACCTTACCTGTGTATGCATCAGTTAAAAGATTCTTTGAAAGATAGTAGTTGTCAGCGGCACCTGTGTATAAAAACGGTGAAGTACCGTGCACCTGCAAGCTCTCGCCAATAATCAAGTTAGTTAAATCGGTGCCACGGAACGCTTCGTTGTTCAAGTAAAGGGTGCTATTTGGAATTTTGAAGCTTGTAACTCTTTTGTTATCTCTCAAAACCTGGCAAGCAATAATTTCCATATTATCACCAAGGTCAACCTCATAAACATTGCCTATGCCTGCATAAATGTAAAGCATGGTATCAGGATACCAGAGGCACTGCAGGTTATCTGCACGTGACCAGGTATTTGATGTGCCATAGTTACCCTCCCTATCGCATTGGAAATCACAGTCCCTGAAGTTACCAACAACTATTTTGTTTCCTGTGGCTTCAAACTGAGCATCATAGCCGAAATATCCATAGTTATCATGGTCTCTGCCGATGCCTACCGAATCTTGAAGCTTAATATCATCCTTTGTGTCATTTGGGGTGTTGTTTATATCATAATAAATACCCTTGAGCGCCTTTAAGGTTCTGCCTTCTTTCCAGGACTCTACGGCGCTATGGCTTCTTTTGTCGTTGTAGGTTAGATATCTCAGATCAAGCGCTCTTACAGATGTAAGTGTGTAGTTAGCTCTTGTGTACTTTGGATAGGTTTGCTCTCCTACATTTGCATCCGAATAGATTTGGTCCTCCCAAAACAGCTCGTAATCGGAAATAAACCAAACAAGAGAATAATATCTACCCTCTTTCTCGTCATACTCCCACATTGCAACCTCGGTAAGAGGATTACCCTCCTCATCAAAGAAGGAAATAGTAATTGTGTCTGTGTAGCCCTTTCTTACCATACTTTTGCCGTCATTATAAAACCACTTTTGGTAGTGAACAATTTGACCGCCACTTTGAAGTGTGAAGGTATCATTGTAATTTTCAGTTCTTGCAGCACTTACGGAAATAGCAAGCACACAGATAAGCAACGCTAACATAGATAGCATTAAAATTAACTTTTTCTTCATAAGTATTCTCCTTATATTATTTTCATTTCTATTTTATCATACGCATTAACTCTTTGTCAAGTATTTAAAAAAGGCTGCTCAATAGCAGCCTTTAGTTTTACAAAATTATCTGTTAAGAATAAGCTTTGTAAGGTCAACAGGGTTAACAATTTCGTTGCCCTTGTAAACACGCATATTGCCTGATGCAATTTCGTCAATCAAAATAACCTCACCGTTGTTGTAGCCAAACTCAAACTTGATGTCCCAAAGGTCAAGGCCGATTGTCTTCAAATCGTCTGCAACAACCTTTGTAATTTTGAGTGTCTGCTCCTTCAAGCTTTCAAACATTTCTGCTGTCATAACCTTGAGAGCAACAAGACCCTCACCTGTTACAAGTGGGTCACCCTTAGCGTCGTTTTTGAATGTACATTCAACATAACCGCCTTCAAGTGGTGTGCCGTCCTTAATATATTCACCGTATCTGCGGATGAAGCTACCTGTTGCAACCAAACGGCAAATAACCTCGAGTCCGCCGCCGCCAAGCTCCTTACCGAAGCATTCAGCAGGAAGAACCTCCATTGTAGCATTTTCAATGTCTGCAGAAACGTAGTGTGTCTTTACGCCTGCCTTTTTGAGCATCTCGAAATAGTAAACAGATGTTTCAAGATTTGCCTTGCCGATACCGTCGATTGTGAGACCAACACTGTTTTCACCCGGATCGAAAACGCCGTCCTTGCCTGTGCAATCGTCCTTGAACTTCAAAAGAACATTGCCATTTTCAAGACCGTAAACATCCTTTGTTTTACCATTGTAAAGTAATTCCATAAATTTTGCTCCTTTGTGCATAAAATTTTACGAGAATATTATAATACGTTATTCCTCATTTTGCAATAGGTTTTCTTCATTTTTCTTTGGAATTTTCAAATATTTTTCCTCTGCCTTTGCCTTTTCTATGTACTCGTCAATTTCCTTTTTCTGCTTAAAGAATTTAATCCGTAGTATAACAAACAACGAGCCGAAAACAACGGGCAACAAAATCAAAATAATGGTGACAACAAAGCCTGATTCAAAAAAGCTATATGCTCTGCCATATGGATTTTTAATATAGGAAAAGCCGAAAAGCTGACACGTTACATCGGATCTAACATTCTTACACTGCAAGCCTTGCGCATCAACCTTTGAATTATGCCTTGCTACTATGTCTGCTTTGCTTTGCACCTTGCCCTCAAGAGTAACGTTTGACATGCCACAGAAGGAAACGCCGAGATAATCACAATCAATATCGTAAATTCTTGCTTCTCTTACTTCGCCATTAATACGAGCCACAATTGAGCTTGCCTTTGGTGTTTGATAATCAAGTGTAATTTCCGCATCAGTTGTCAATTGAGAAACCGGTGCATAAACAGTAACCTCAAAGCCCTCACACTCAACAAACAATCCTCTGTATGTGCGTCCCTCGCGCACAACATCCTCATAATATTTGTTTTCAAATGAAACAATCAAGCTTTTTTCGACAACTTGAATATCAAGCTTTTCCAAAAGGGTCTGGCTAGCTTTTATTTCAACAGCATATCTATCACTGTTAACTATTTTCAAATGAGGAACCTTGCTTGTAAACAGAGTTCTTTGCTTTCTGTAATTTTCAGAGAAAAAGTAAACATTTTCAAATTTTTCAAGGTTATACTCCTTGGATTCCGGCGACCCTGTGTCCACAATTTCCGCAAAATCGCTATTTACCCCACTATAATCGCCCGTGGTAATTATGACAGACATTGCCACTATTCCGACAAGTGACAACACAAGTGCAATGCAACATACGATTGAAAAGAATCTCAGTCGCATCATTCTTTCAAATTCTCTTCGCATTTTATCCCCTCTCTTTCCTCTTGCTAATTCTAACACAGTTAATAGTTTTTTTCAACACTTTTTCAAATTCACTACACACATTTGCTTTTCTTAATCATTAGTGCTTGTTTTTGCGTGCGTTATATGTTATAATGTGCATAATTATATTTATTTTTAGGAGAATGTGATGAAAATCAAAACTATTTTCTTATTTGGTATCATTTTCATTCTTTGCTTAACACTTTTGTTGGGGCTTTGCTCCTGCGACGGAGAAACACCCGACACTGAAAGCACAGGTAATACATCAGAATCCACAGACTTAGAAATGCCGGATTGGAATGACATTTTCAGTTTTCCAGAAGGTGGCATTGAATTGCCTGAGGATGAATTTGAGTAATTTCCAATGTAACATTGCAAGGAGGACATAAGTGAAAAGAACAATTTTATTTTTAATATTAACTCTTATGCTCTGTGCAGCCTTGGTTGTTGGTGTTAATGCTACGGATAGCACAGAATATACCTTGGACAGTGCCAATAGCATATTTGATTTCAGAGGATACTCTTCTACTTTTGTGGATGAAAACGGCACTGCACACATAACCTCTGGCTATATAGTTAATGCTGACGCAGAGCAAATGTTCAAGGATATGTTCGGCGAAGGCAGCAACTTTAAGTACGGTGTTTTCGGTGCTTTTGTTAAGAGAGATGAAAACGGTACACTGCTCAGCCCACTTACTGTGGATGCAACCGGCAGTGTTGTAGCGAATTATGAGAACAATATACCTGTAAAGTTTTATGTTTTTAACACAAGCTACAAGGACAAAAATGGCACTGATGTTTATATGAGCCAAATCAATGCCAAGCTGGAAAATATTATCAATGGCGAAAATGATTACCGTACAAAAGAGGTTTGCTTAGGCATTTACGTAACTGACGGTACAATCGTTAAATACATAACCAGCGAGGGGCTTTCCGCCACACCTGAGGTTATTTGTTTTGCTGATTTTGCTCAAGGCTTCGAAGCTATTCACGAGAATGTTAATAAAAACTCCGGTGAATCAATCGCTCTTACAGAGCTCTTTAAAACTATAAAGGACGATGTAACTTTTGATAATTTGGTTGTAAAAGCAACTTTGGGTGGTGAACCAAAAGATATTTCGCTCATAGGCAACAAGTTAACCCTTATTGATGCGGGAGAGTGGAAAATCACTATATATGATAAAGACTTATATTGTGCCCCTGTTTCTGCAACGGTAACTGTTAACCCTTGCGACAAGCTTGCAGTTAAGTTTCCTAATACAGATAAGTACCTTTACCGCGTAGGTAACGGAAATGCCATTTCTATTGGCTCGCTTTTCGGCGTGGTTGAGGGCTTTACAATAGCAGATTTCGGCATTGCCGTTGATTCCAACAATGTTACTTATACATATACTCCCAATAGCAATGATTGGGCTAAGGGCACAATCAAGTTTGAGGGCGCAGGTGTCGTTACTGTAGCTGCTTCCTGCAAGGGTGGCAAGGATGCTGTTTTGAAATTAGAGGTTGTAGATGCGGTTAATGCGACAACATCCGCCCAGATAACATCAAGCATCGCCGAATCAGATGTTGTTTTGCTTAATGATGTCCCCGGCGGATTTACCCTGACAAGCGGTCATACTCTTTACGGAAACGGCTTTAAGGCATTGTGCTATGGCGACGGCTCATATCGTTCCGCTTCAGTTTCTTATGCATACATAACAGTTGAGGGTGGCGCAACACTTGACAACATTCAGGTTTACTGTGATATTTTCCCTAAGTCTTATATGTACACTTCGGAAATGGTAGCCGACAACGACGGAAGATACCCATACGGCTATTCTGCTGTTATAGTTACAAGCGGTACAGTTTCCAACAGTTATATCTATGGCGCAAGAAACAACATTTTGATAAACGGAAATGCAACTATAGAAAATACTGTTTTGGAATGCGGCAGCTTGGCTAACATCCAAATCAAGGGTTCAAATGCTAATACTGTTATTCTTAACAATGTAACAACCATTCAATATCAGACAACCTCCAAATATGACACCTCAAAAAAGGTTCTTGGCTTTGGTGTAATTGTTGGCGATAACGAGTCCGAATCCAACCCTACCATTAAGCTTTTAGGTGATTTGAAGCAGTATAACTGGGTAACAAGTAACGATACTTCCGTAAGTAACACATACGCACAAACAGCGATTAAAGAAGCGTTGAAGGTTACCGCCTACCAGCACAAGATTAACGGTGCAACCGCTGTTAATATCGGCATTGCTTTTCTTAACGGCAAGAATGTAACTATTGACGATCAAAGAGAAAATAAAAATTCAGTTCCTTATGCGCTTAATGACATAAGTATGTTAACATACACCGGTCAGGTTTACTCCATTACAAATAGCGGAATAAACGGACAAGAAAGATACGATGCCACAGAAGACGGCGTATTACCATACCAGCCCACCAAGAACGGAATTGTAAGACCAAATATACAATACGCAGATGTAAATAATGCTATTGAGGTTAAGTTCGACTACGATAATTCCATATACTCAATTAGGATCGACCTTGACAACATTAGTGGTGGTAACTATACACTTAATTTCAGCAACATCAGTATTGTGAAGAACGGTCAAAAACTCAGTTGCAAAATTATGGATGAAAACGGAAACGTTATCAATTCATCCGACAGTATTACATTCAACCAATTGGCAACCAAGACATACACCATTGAAATTACCGATAATCAGATTTATGGTGCAGACGGTGAATTAACAGGTGAAGCTGCAGTTTATTCATACCCTCTTGTTATAAACTCTACTAAGACAAGCATTGAGCCACCTAAATTTGCAAACAATGGTGGCGCAACAGGTATTCGCCTTGTTGAAAAGAAAGGTGGCGACTGGAGACCTGCGTACACTGTATTGACAGGTGTTACCGTGACCTATTGGAGCGCATCCGAGAGCAAGGTTAAGACTATAGATTTGTCAACGCTTTATAACAGCGGTAAAATAAGCGGAAATGTATGGACATATACCTGTGACGACTTTACACTTACTATCACTGGTGGACAGGTCCATTCTGACGGTTCTAAAATTACACCTGTTGTTTGCAATAATACGCTTTACTTTGCTTCCACAAGCAAGGCGTTCACAACAGGCACTTCATCAAGAAGTATAATTCTTACATATGTATTTACTGACAAAAACGACTCTACTACATTTAACAGAAACGAAACTGTTACATATAATGCTGTAAGCGAATATGATTACAGTAGCTTTAAGAATGGCACTCTTGCAGAACCATCATCAGGCAGTGGTAGTTGTGTAACACCTGATACTCTTGTGACCTTGGCAAATGGCACACAGGTTCGTGTTGACTCCTTGACAGGTGACGAAATGCTCCTTGTTTGGAATATGGAAAAGGGCATTCTTGATTTCGCGCCAATTATGTTTGTTGACAGTGAATCCTTGGCAGAATATGATGTTGTTACTCTCACCTTCTCTGACGGAACAAGTGTTGATGTAATTTACGAGCACGGCTTCTGGGATTATGACCTTAACAGATATGTATATCTTGATGAAAATGCAAGGGAGTACATCGGACACTATTTTGCTAAACAAAATGGCGATACCTTGGAAAAGGTTCAACTTGTAGATGTTAAAATAGAAACTATGCTAACAACTGCTTGGAGCCCTGTAACCGCAGGTCACCTTTGCTACTTTGTTAACGGTATGCTTTCAATGCCCGGCGGTGTTGGCGGCTTGTTCAACATTTTTGAGGTTAACCCGGATACAATGACCTATGATTATGCTTCCATTGAAAAAGATATTGAAAAATACGGCTTGTTCACATATGAAGAGCTCAATTCAATCGCACCGCTTTCTAAAGAAATGTTTGAGCTTTGCTGTGGTGTATATCTCAAGATTTCAATTGGAAAGGGCAATATGACACTTGACGACTTAATCTATATGATTAACCGTTACAGTATCTACTATTAATAGCAAAAGGAGATGCGAACGCATCTCCTTTTTGTTTATATGATTTCAAGTTGGTTTTTGGATGGGAATGGGGGATACTCGTCGTCCAAGGTATCGCTATACCAATACGCGACGGAGGAAATATCGTCTTGCAGGGGCAGGTAGCGGCCGTCACTGCGCCAGCCGAGAGCTTGGACTGTTACCTTTATGCTTTCCTTGAAATATACGGGGTCGGTAATGTGGAAGCGATACATATCAAAATACTTTTGTGATGCGTAGGCATCATCGGTTGTGCCTGAGCTTGACAAGCCTGCATATGGGGTGCAGAATTCTGTATATTTACCGTTGACATCGAAATTATATGAGCCACAGAAATAGTCCTCTGTTCCTGTGCCGCAAATGGTTGGGAAATCTGTATCTCCGTCTATGTAGAATTTGACCTCGCCCTCTCCCCACCAGCCGTTAGATTTAACTCCCCAGTGAAGATAAGTGCCAACATAATGACCGTTGCCCTTTATGCCGTCAAGAATTGTATAGTTTTCCATATACGGAAGAGGATTTACGCGGCGGAACTGAGCGTGAAAGTAAAGGCTATTTTCAGGAATTGTCTTTTCCTCGCAGTCAAGCTGATAATATACACAAATTTCATCGGAGCCTATATTTTCAAGCTCAACGCGGAAGCCTGTTTTGTATGGCATTTCAAAATAGGAATTCAAGCCTCTGCGTGGATTATAGCAAATGGGCAATGAGGTTACCTGTTTATAGGTGCGGTTGTCTGCGTTGCAGAAAAAGTCGTACAATGGGCACTCTACACTTGGATTTTTGTGTCCGTCAAAATAAATACGCAAAATTGTTTCTCTGCCGTTTTGCGTGCTATCAACAATCCAAAAGTGCTTGATAGCGCCCTGACCCTTAATATCAGCCAAGGTGGCAACCTCGCCTGACTTCATTACTATATATGGGTTCACCTTCCATCCCTGTCCGAGCTCTCGCGCCGCCTGTGCAGCCGAGCCTGTTTCCAGGGTAGCCATACCGCCCTTACCCTTTTCTCCCGTTGGATTTTCCGGCGTTATTGCAAAGGAACGGTATCCTTTTTGTGTGGTTAAATTATTTAACATCTATATTCTCTCCTATTTCTTCTTATTTGTTGCGTTTTTTTATTGGTAAAAGGGCTCTTGTTTGAGATTTGTATTCAAGATAGCCTGTTTTTTGGGATTGCTTGCCCTCTGCCAGAGGGATGCTGACCGATAAGAAAAGGACAGTATTGGCAAAAGCTCCTATTAGCAGGTGGTATGCGGACGGGGCAGCTTTGTTTTAGCTTATTCATATAGCCATTTCTCCTTTATTTGTTAAAGGCAAGGGCACAAAGCTCCTCGATATATTCTCTTTTGAGAAGGGTGTTTTTCCAGCCTGTTGGAATTGCGTCATAGCCATAGAGCGCACCCGCTAAAGCGCCTGCAACGGCGGCGGTTGTGTCGGTATCCTTGCCAAGATTTACTGCCAAAAGCGCACACTCCTCATAGGTATTTGTATTTAGCAAGCACCAAATAGCAGCCTCTAAGGTTTCCACCACATAGCCGCCACTTCTAATGTCGGAAACGGGAGTCTTTGCAAAATCTGCTTTAAAAATGCGGGCATAATGGGAAAATTCGGAATAGCTTTCAAAGCGGAGCTTAGCGGCCTTCAAGCCCTTAGCAATTGATTTTTCACTTGGCTTTTTCAAAAGCTCCTCTAAAATGCAGGTGTAGATTAAGCAAGCAAGCTCTGTCCTTTCGTGGCCGTGGGTCAGGTCAGATGCATTTTTAACAAGCTCTGTCATTTGCTCCTCACCATACCCCATATGCACGCCATAAAGAACAAATGGATGAATGCGCATAAGAGAACCGTTGCCGTTAGAATATTCGTCACGCGGGCCGCAAAGTGTTGGTGGCACACCTGAGCTTTTATAGTTCAGAATAGCCTCTACACAGGTGTTGCCTGCATCGAACGTTAAGGCCTCGGGAGTAAATTCTCCCTCGTAATACCACTTGCAAAAATTGTCCATTATATGGCTATAATCAATCTGCTTTTCCTTTGCCATAACATCAAGGGCGCAAAGTGCCATGCTTGTGTCATCCGACCAAGAGCCTGCAGGCACGCGGAATGTACCGTAGCCCATCATATCACGAACGGGATTAAGCATAAGCTCTGCGCGGCTACTGAATTCAACAGGCACGCCCAAGGCATCTGCCACGGCACTGCCTATGACCACTGATTTAGCTTTATATAAAAAATCATTCACTTCATTCTCCTTAGATTATTAATTACTACTTAATATTTTATCATAATGGCACATTTATTGCAAGGATTACCGACAAAAATCGCAAATTGCAATTGAATAATCATATCTTTTATGATACAATTAGGTTGTATTCTTTTTTGCGGAATTTGCAAAAGAAAATCAAAGCATTGTAGGAGAGCAAAATGAAAAGAAGGCTTGGCATTGTTGCCAGTTGCTTAGACGGACTTGACACCATATCTTCCCTTGAAAAAATCAAGGCGGCAGGCTTTGATTGCTTTTTCACAGGAGAATATAAAATGGATGAGGTAACAAAAATCAAGGAAAAGGCACTTGACTTGGGTCTTGACTATGAATTTATACACGCGCCATTCCATTCTATTAACGAAATTTGGACACAGGGTGACGGATATTTGGAAGTTATGGAGTATATGAGGGAGTCAATTGACTCTGCCTCGAAAAACAAAATCCCTTATGTAATTACCCACCTGTCAAGCGGTTGGAGCCCACCACACGTTAATGACCTTGGCTTTGCGCGAGTTGATGAGCTTGTAAAATATGCACGCGAAAAAGGTGTTACCCTCGCGTTTGAAAACCTGCGCGTGCTTGGTAACCTGACTTGCATAATGGATAGGTATGAAAACGAGGAAAACGTATCATTTTGCTTTGACTGCGGACACGAGCATTGCTTCACCAAAACTGTTTCCTTAATGGACATTTTTACCACGCGTGTTTGCTGTACCCACATACACGATAACCGAAGCCGCGGACTATTTGAAAAAGACGGTCATTTTGATTTACATATGCTCCCATTTGACGGCACATACGACTATTCCAAAATGATGCAAAAGCTCAACGAATATAACTACCAAGGCGCGCTTATGCTTGAGGTGTGGCAAAGCTACGACGAATATAAAAGGCTAAGCCACGAAGAGTTTTTATCAGTGGCATTTGAGCGAATTTCAAAAATCGCAAATATGCAATAAGCAAGACGCTATATTTTAAAAAAAGCTTCGCAAGATAATTCTTGCGAAGCTTTTTTTACTCTGCTGAGATAATATAATAGTAAACAGGCTGTCCGCCCTCGTAAACATTGATTTCAATGTCACCCAAAAGGCTTGTAAGAGTTGCGGCAATTTTGCCCGCGTCCTCCTCGGTTACATCCTGGCCGTAGTAGATGCTAACCATACTCTTTTGATTTTCCTTGATTTTCTCGGCAAGGCCTTCAATCAAGCTATCAATTGAGCTATCGCACTTCATAAGCTTTTCCTCATAAAGTGCAAGGTAGTCACCTTCCTTAATATCCATACCGTCAAAATTGGAATTTCTTGCCGCGTAGGTTATTTGCATCGTAGAAACTGCGCCTGTGGATGCCACCATATTCTCACGGTTTTCTTCCACCGTTGCGCTTTCGTCGAAGCACAGCATAGCATTGATGCCCTGCGGGATGTTTCTTGTAGGAATAACTATAATTTCCTTATCTGTCATTTCGGCAACCTGTGTGGCTGTCATAATTATGTTTTTGTTATTGGGCAAAATGAATATAGCCTTGGCATCTATTTCATTCACTGCCGCATATATGTCCTCGCAGGATGGATTCATTGTTTGTCCGCCAAGAACCATTTTGTCAACTCCAAGCTCACCAAACAAGGCCTCAAAGCCATCGCCGCTTGCAACCGCCACAAAGCCGTAGTCTTTAAGCGGCTTTCTTGGTGCTTCCGCCTCTGTCAGCTTGCTTGTATGCTGAGTGCGCATATTCTCAACCTTAACGGTTTCATATTCGCCATATTCAAGCGCCTTGCCGAGAACCTCGTGAGGCACGTTTGTATGAACGTGAGTTTTGATAATTTCACCGTCGTCGATAAAGACAAGACTGTCACCTATTCCGCCAAGATATTCCTTGAACTTGCGCGTGTCCTGCTCTTTGTCCTTCTTGCGTACAATGAACTCAGTACAAAAGCCAAAGGTAATATCTGCTGTGTCGAACTCGGAAAAGTCTGCCTTTTCTTTAGGGGTAGCACATTCTGTCGGAGTATAGCTTGCAATCTCTCCGCTTGTCAATGTTTGATACATCGCCTTCATAACAACAAGCCAGCCCATACCGCCTGCATCGACAACACCTGCCTTTTCAAGCACAGGGTTTTGATTTACAGTTTCGTCAAGAGCCTTTTCCGCTTCATTAATAGCAACGCCTAAAACGTATTGGAAATCGTTCTTTTCCAGGGATGCTGTCTCTGCAGCCTCTGCACACTTTCTTGCAACCGTAAGAATAGTGCCCTCTGCAGGGTGGTCAACCGCACTATATGCATCCTCAACGCCGCGCTTCAGCGCCTCTGCCCAGGCAACACCGTCACACTCAAAAGCATTTCTCAAGCCCTTGGCAATACCTCTGAACAAAAGACTGATAATAACGCCCGAATTTCCACGTGCGCCATGGAGCATAGCCTTTGCGGTTTTCTCCGCGGTTTCATCAAGGGAAAGATGCTCGTTTTTCAAAAGCTCCTTTGCCGCGTTGCCCACTGTCATAGACATATTTGAGCCAGTGTCACCATCGGGCACAGGGAAAACGTTCAAGTCGTTTATTTCCTCTTTGCTATTTTCAAGGCTTTGCGCCGCACCGATTATTAAATTTTTATAGTCATCACCGTTTATTTTTTCGTGATTAATTGATTCATCAATTATGATATCCATTATTCGCACCTTTCCTTGCCGAAGAAGAATAAAGCAACTGTGCCAGGACCTGTGTGTGAGCCGATGGTTGTACCGATGCTATTGATAAGCACCTTGCCGTTCAAGTGTGGAAACTCTGCTTCAATCATATCGGCAACGGCGCGTGCATCCTCATAGCAAGCGGAATGGGAAATGTAGCATTTACCGTCATAATCAAGACCGCCCTGTGCGTTTTCTTCCATCTTCTTTACAATCTGCTTGATAACATTTGCCTTGCCTCTTATTTTTTCTCTTGGAATAAGCTTGCCGATGTTATCCATATTGAGAAGGGGACAAATCTTCAAAATTGTGCCAAACCAGCCTGCAACCTTGGAAACTCTGCCGCCCTTAACGTAAAATGTTAAGTCGGTTGAGAAGAACCAGTGATGCACCTTCAGCTTGTTTTCCTCTGTCCACTGATAAAGCTCGTCAATTGATGCACCGCTATCGCGCAAGTCAGCCATTTTGTCAACCAAAAGACCCATACCGGAGGATGCGCCAAGTGAGTCAACGGAGTAAATCTTTCTTTCGGGAAACTCTTCCTTCAACTCCTCAATTGCGATTTTAGAGGATGCATACGCACCGGAAAGACCCGAGGACAAAACCAAAACGATAACATCGCGCCCGTCCTTCAAAAAGGGAGTCAAAAATTCCTTGAACTGCCCCACGTTAGGCTGAGAGGTTTTGGTGTCAGCTCCGTTTGCCATTTTATTATAAAACTCATCAAAGGGCATTGTTTGACCCAAGTCATCCACGTATTCCTGTTCGTCCATATAGTAGGAGAAGGAAATATACTCAATTCCCCTTTCCTTTAAGTGCTCTGCGCTAACATCTGCTGTGGAGCAGGTTGCCAAAACATAATTTCCCATAATAGTACCTCATACTTTCTTGGCTGGCCTTAAATTAAGATGCCAACCTACAACAAAATTCTAACAAAGCATATATAAAATGTCTACCTACTATTACAAATTCTAATTCTAAAGATAAAATAAAGCACTCTACTGTCCGTAGAGTGCCATTTTTTATATTCAAAATCGTACACAGGGTGCGCTTTTTATTTGTCATCCTCATCAATGACAACCTTTTCTGTGCTTTGAGTATTTTCAAGCTCTCTTGTGAAAAGGCTTGAGCTGCTTTTAGTGATACGAACCGAAATTCTCATCCTGTAAGCTAAGTAAACAATAATTTGAGCGGGTACGCCTATCAAAAATATCTGCCAATAATTATTGCCTAAGAATACAATATATACCGTTAGCAAAATAGACCACACAAGAGATGAGGTATACACAAATGAGCCCTTGCCTCGCCACCACACAGCGCTCAAAACAATTTGCACAATAAATGTAATTGGCAAGGAGTAAATAAATATGTGCCAATAAATATTGCCAGTTGTAAGATACAGAACAACAAGAAGAACAACCGCAACCGCCACAATGCCCCAAAGAACCGTAAATGCGATTTGCTTTTTCAAATTGCTGACAGGCTTTGTTTCAGGCTTCTTTTCGGCAACGGTGTGATGCTGCAGCAAATAGTCAACGCTAACACTGAATATCTCACCTATCTTATGAAGGACAAAGACATCGGGTGTGCCCTCTGCACGCTCCCACTTGGAAATTGCCTTGTCGGAATAGTTAAGCTTTGCCGCGAGCTCGCTTTGAGTCATATTGTTCGCAGTGCGCAAATAGTATATATTTTCCGCAACATTCTGCTTCAATTCCACATTTTCCATAGTCTTCTCCTTTCAAGGTTTTTATATATTTTAGCACAAAATTGTTGAATAGTCAATATATTATATATTATAAATTTTTCGTGTGCAAAAATATGAGCACCCTGTGACACACAGGGTGCTTTAATGCATCAAAAATGCAATATTTCCGTGAGTATATAATTGCTGACAAAAAAGCCACTACTATTCATATGATATCTGCCATTTTCATAAACCATATGACCGCTATTTATAAACCTTTCCACCAGCGGATATTCCTCAATAAAGGTGGACTTGAATTTTTCGTAAAACTCTTTCTCGCAAACGCCCTCGGAAAGCCTGAGCTTGAGCATAACAAATTCGTCCATTTGGTCGATTTTAGCCACACTCTCCCCGCTATTTTCCGTGTCATACTCTTTTGTGGGGCACGCAATATACTTGTCAATATCACGGCTATATGAATAACGCGAGCCGTTAAAATACGAGTGCGCAGCAGGACCAAAGCCAACGTATTCATGGCTCTGCCAATATTTCATATTATGCCTTGAATAGTATCCCTGCTTTGCAAAATTGCTGATTTCGTATTGCTCGTAACCGTGCTCCTTCAGCTTTTGGCAAAGAAGCATATACATCAGATACTCTTCCTCATCGCTTGGCAACGAAAGTGTGTCCTTCACCTTGCCAAACCTGGTATTTTCCTCGATTTTCAAGCAATATGCAGATATATGCTCAGGGGAAAAACCGCACACGTGGTCCAGTGTTTTTGCAAAATTATCTATTGCTTGGTCTGGCAAGCCATACATAACATCAACACTGATATTGTCAAAGCCGCACTTTCTTGCAAGGCTATATCCCTGCGCAAATTCATCAAGACTATGTATGCGCCCAAGGGTGCATAGCTCTTTATCACTTGCGGATTGAAGTCCTATGCTCAAGCGGTTTATACCTGCGCATTTATATGCAAGCAGCTTTTCCTCGCTTAGTGTACCCGGGTTTGCCTCAATGGTAAATTCGGGGCTACTATGCAAATTAAAGCAGGACTTTACAGTATTGGCTATTTGCAAAATACTGTCACCACTTAGAACACTTGGTGTGCCGCCACCCAAAAAGATAGTGTCTATTTCGTAATCCTTATACAAGTGCGCCTCATTTTTCATATGATTGCAAAGCGCGCTTATATATTCCCTTTCCTGCTTGTCTGTATGGCATACAGAATAAAAGTCACAGTAATGGCATTTTTTCACACAAAAGGGAATGTGTATATACAAGCCTAAGGATTTCATTTTTCGCTGTCGTCAAGCTTGAGCACTGCCATAAATGCCTCAGGAGTTACTTCAACAGAGCCTAGGCGGCGCATCTTCTTCTTTCCTTCCTTCTGCTTTTCCAGAAGCTTCTTTTTTCTTGTAATGTCACCGCCGTAGCACTTGGCAAGCACGTCCTTACGAAGCGCGCGCACGGTTTCACGGGCGATAACCTTAGAGCCAATGGCTGCTTGAATTGGAATTTCAAAGAGCTGACGGGAGATATTGTCCTTTAGCTTTTCGGCAATCTTTCTCGCACGGCCGTATGCCTTTTCGGAGTGCACGATAAATGTAAGAGCATCCACGATTTCGCCGTTCAAAAGGAAGTCCAGCTTAACAAGGCTGCTTGCCTCATAGCCTGCAAGCTCATAGTCAAGGGATGCGTAGCCCTTGCTTCGGCTCTTTAAGGCATCAAAAAAGTCATAAACAATTTCGTTAAGCGGCATAATGTAGTGAAGCTCCACGCGAGAAGAGTCAAGATACTTCATATCCTTGAAAATGCCACGTCTATCCTGGCAAAGGTCCATAATTCCGCCCACATATTCAGTAGGTGTAATGATGCTTGCCTTTACGGTTGGCTCATACGCGGTTTTGATTGTATCTGTGGGTGGGTAGTTAGATGGATTATCGACCATTATAACCTCACCATTTGTCTTTTCAACCTTGTAGATAACACTAGGGGCGGTGGTAATCAGGTCGAGATTGAATTCTCTTTCAAGGCGCTCCTGTATAATTTCCATATGCAAAAGACCAAGGAAGCCACAACGGAAGCCGAAGCCCAAGGCAATTGATGTTTCCGCCTCAAAGGAAAGCGCGGCATCGTTGAGCTTTAGCTTTTCAAGAGCATCGCGAAGGTCGTTATATCTTGCGCCGTCAGCCGGGTATATACCTGAAAATACCATTGGCAAGGCTTCCTTAAAGCCCTGCAGTGGCTCTTCAGCTCCGTTTTCAACGGTTGTAACTGTGTCACCCACTCTTGTTTCGCTAACGGTTTTGATGCTGGCGGTGATATAACCAACCTCACCCGCAGACAGGCTGTCCGCCTTTTGAAGACCAAATGCGTTAAGATAACCAACCTCAACAACATCGTACTGTGCGCCTGTGTTCATCAGCTTAATCTTGTCGCCTGCGCGAAGTGTACCGTCAATTACGCGCACATAAACAACAACGCCAAGATATGAGTTATAGTGAGAGTCAAAAATCAAGCACTTCAGCGGCTTATTTTCGTCTCCCTTTGGTGCGGGAATTTTCTCCACAACCGCATCAAGCACCTGGTCTATATTCAAGCCAACCTTGGCGGACACGGCAGGGCAATCCTCGGCAACAATGCCGATAACATCCTCTATTTCATTTCTCACCCTGTCAACATCAGCAGAGGGCAGGTCAATTTTATTTATAACAGGAACGATTTCAAGGTCACAGTCCACTGCAAGGTATGCATTTGCAAGGGTCTGCGCTTCAATGCCCTGTGTGGAGTCAACAACGAGCAAGGCACCCTCACAGGCGTTCAAGGAACGGGAAACCTCATAGTTAAAGTCAACGTGACCGGGGGTGTCAATCAAATTGAGAACATAATCCTGTCCGTCCTTGTGCTTATAGTCAATACGCACAGCGCGTGCCTTGATGGTGATGCCTCTTTCCTTCTCCAAATCCATATTGTCGAGAAGCTGCTCTTCCATTTCTCTCTTGGTAACTGCGTTGCAATATTCAAGAATTCTGTCAGCCAAGGTGGACTTACCGTGGTCGATATGGGCAATTATAGAAAAGTTTCTTATATTCTTCTGCTTTTCGTTCATTTTCAAAATCCTTTCGGAAAAATTCACAGTTATTTTAACACAGATTTTTTTATTGTGCAAGACCTACTTGCAATATTTATTAAAATAATATATAATTTAGGTATCAATTTGTCGAGGTGAATTATGACACAAAAGGAAAGAATGGAAAAGGGACTTGTTTACTACTGTAATGACGAGTCTATTTTGAGCGACCAGGCACTTTGCTTGGAGAAGCAATATGATTATAACGCAACAAGACCTCTTGAAAGCAAAAAGCGCGAAGCACTTTTGAAGGAAATGTTTGCGGAAATTGGTGAGGGAACTTATATTGAGCCGCCGCTACATTCAAACTGGGGCGGCAAGAATACACATTTGGGCAAGTGGGTTTACGCCAACTTTAACTTAACCTTGGTGGATGATGCGGATATTTACATAGGCGACTACACTATGATAGGTCCAAATACCGTTATTGCAACGGCAGGTCATCCCATTGACCCTGAATTGCGCCAAAGATGCACGCAGTATAATAAGCCTGTACATATTGGCAAAAACTGTTGGCTGGGCGCGGGTGTTGTTGTAATGCCTGGTGTTACAATCGGAGATAACACAGTTATTGGAGCAGGCAGCATTGTCACCAAGGACATACCGTCAGGCGTTGTTGCCGTGGGCAATCCGTGCAGAGTTATGCGCCAGGTTGGGGAAAAGGACAAAAAGTATTTCTTCAGAAACGAAGAAATAGACTGGGAGAATTTGTAAAAAGGAAGGTGGACAAACCACCTTCCTTTTTTACAAATCACCGCGTAGCGGTGTATGGAATCAACACGCAGTGTTGCATGGAATCACGCAAGGCGTGTATGGCATCAATACGCAGTGTTGTATGGAATCACGCGGTGCGAATTTTCGACAATTGCAAAAAATACATTTTTTACACATTTTGTGTTGATTTTTCTGCCTACTCTGTGATATTATTTATACGTATTATTTTATGGGGGTGATAATGTGTTATTTGGAAGGCACATCAACAAATATTATCTCCGCTATTCACCAATGCTTTTGCTCGGTCTTGCGGCGCTTATAATTGTTGACTACTTTCAGCTTCTGATACCCGAAATATACCGCTCGGTTATTAACGGAATCAGCACAGGCTCTGTTACAGTCGACTCCGTGGTTTATGAATTTAATATTGAATTTTTACTTGACAAAATTTGCTTGCCCTTAATTCTTGTAATTGTGGCGCTTGTGGTGGGCAGATTTGCTTGGCGCATTTGCTTTTTCGGCTCTGCCATAAGGGTGGAAACCGATTTGCGCCGCCGTATGTTTGACCATTGTAAGGATTTATCTCAAAGCTATTATCAGGTCAATAAGGTGGGTGGCATGATGTCACTTTTCACAAATGACCTACGCACCGTTGAGGAATGCTTTGGCTCGGGAATTCTTTCGCTTCTTGATGCGGTTTTGATGGGCTCACTTGCCATTTTCAAAATGTTTAAAATGAATGCGGTTTTGACTCTTTTGTCACTGGTGCCAATGGCATTGCTCATTGTGGTTGCCACAATTGTGCGCAAGTATATGATGAGAAAATGGGCGCTTCGCCAAGAGGCATTTTCCGCGCTTTCCGATTTTGCACAGGAAAGCTTTTCGGGCATTGCGGTAATCAAGGCATTTGTTAAAGAGGCAAAGGAGCTGTGGGCGTTTAAAAAATTGAACAAGCAAAACGAAAATGCCAATGTTGACCACACACGCGCTTCAACTCTTTTACATATTTTTGTAACTCTTTTTGTTGAGTCTGTTATTTGCGTTATTCTCGGCTATGGCGGTTATCTTGTTTATCACGGCATATTTAATGCAGGTGAGTTTGTTGAATTTATAGGCTACTTTAATGCCATTGTTTGGCCTATTACCGCCATTTCTATGCTTATTGAAATGCAGTCCCGCGGTAAAGCATCATTAAACCGTATAAGCGAGCTACTTGACGCGGAAATTGATGTGAAGGATGCAGACGGCGTTTGTGAGCTTGAAAACGTGCAGGGAGAGATTGAATTCAAGGGTTTGACCTTCCGTCATCCCGGTGCTTCTTATGACGCGCTATCTGACATCAATTTAAAGATAAATGCAGGGGAGCGTGTGGGAATTATAGGCAAAACAGGCTCTGGCAAGACCACTATTGTTGACCTTATTTTGCGTACCTACAACGTGGAAAACGGCACGCTTTTCGTTGACGGACAGGATGTGAATTCCGTGTCCATAAAGAGCCTGCGCAAGTACTGTGCATACGTGCCGCAGGACAACTTCCTTTTCAGTGACACGGTTGAAAATAATATTGCCTTTGCAACGGATGACGGTAGCATCAGCGTTGAGGATGCATCAAAATACGCAGATATACACGAAAATATAGTTGATTTTTCAAACGGCTACAAAACTGTTTTAGGCGAGCGAGGTGTTACGGTATCGGGCGGACAGAAGCAACGAATTTCAATTGCAAGAGCGCTGCTGAAAAATGCACCTATTTTGATTTTGGACGACTCTGTGTCTGCGGTTGATACCAAAACCGAGAAAATTATCATTGAAAACTTGAATAAAATCAGACAAGGCAAGACCACCATTATGATTGCCCACAGAGTTTCCACCATTGAAAAAATGGACAAGATTGTTTATCTTGACAATGGACAAATTGTTGATGTGGGTACTCACGAGGAGCTTTACGAAAGATGCCGCGGATACAAAAACATGGTTGAGCTTCAGCGTCTTGACGAGGAAAGGGGTGCAGAATAATGTATAACCTTTATCCCCTTTTAATTGTCGGCGGTATTATCGGCGCAATTTCCATTATTTTTATCGTTGCCTTCTGTATGATGAAGGACAAGAAAACCGCCATTGGCTTTGACCGCCATATGAAGGACTCGGAGCTTATCAAGCGGTTGCTTCGTTACGCCCGTCCGCATTGGAAAAGCTTTATTTTGGTATTTGTCATTATCATTGCATCTATCGTTTACGATATTGCATCTCCTATCATTATAGGTAACGTTACCGAAATGCTAAAGGGCGATTTTGAGCTTCCCAAGCTTTACACCACTGTTATTACATATGCGTCAATTTTGGTGGTTTCCTTAATTTCGTCCTATGTACAGGCTATTGTGTTGCAAAAAACAGGACAAAAAATAGTTTCCCAAATACGTGAGGATTTGTTTTTGCACGTTGAGTCCTTATCACACGAGCAGCTGCACAAAAATCCTGTGGGAAGGCTTGTAACCCGTGTCGTTAACGACACTAACTCAATTTCCCATATGTTCACAGGAATTCTTGTTAATCTTGTTAAAAATGTGTTTATTGTATTTGGTGTTTTGGGCGCAATGCTTTGCTTGAACTATGCTCTTACTTTGATGGTGCTTTGCTTTGTACCCTTTGTTATACTTTTTACAATTATATTCAGAAAGTTCTCACGCAAGGCGTACAGGCAGGTAAACAATGCTACAACTGACATAAACACATATCTTTCCGAAAATCTTTCGGGAATGAAGATAATCCAAGCCTTTAACCGCGAGGAGCGCAAGCAGGAAGAATTCAACCAAAAGAACGACCACTTAGGCAAGTGCAAGCGGGCGCAGATGTTCACCTTTGGTATTTTCCGTCCCCTTGTTTATATGCTTTATGTTTCCTCTGTATTGTTCCTTTTCTACATTGGCTCCCGCGGTTATATCGACAACATGAGCCTATTGGGACAGACCATAAATGCGGGTACGGTTGTTACCTTCTATATGTTCTTGAACAAATTCTTCAACCCAATACAGTCTCTTGCCGAGCAGTTTAATATGCTCCAGCACGCGTTTGCAGCCGCTGAAAAAATTTTCACTGTTTTGGACATTGAGCCAACTGTGGTTGACGAGCCTGATGCCACCACGCTTGAGAGTGTACGGGGCGAAATTGAGTTCCGTGACGTTTGGTTTGCATACAACCCCGAGGAGTGGGTATTGAAGGGAGTTTCCTTCAAGGTTGAGGCTAAGCAGGTTGTTGCCTTTGTTGGCTCAACAGGCTCAGGTAAGACAACTATACTCTCCTTGATTTGCCGTAACTATGACATACAAAAGGGTCAAATCCTCATTGACGGAATTGATATTAAGAAAATCAAAATTTCCTCCTTGCGCCGCCATTTTGGGCAGATGCTACAGGATGTTTTCCTTTTTGCAGGAACTATCAGAAGCAATATTGCCTTGCACAATGATTACACAGACGAGGAAATAATGAGTGCTTGCAAGTACGTAAATGCAGACAGCTTTATTTGCAAGCTGGACAAGGGACTTGACACAGAGGTGCGCGAGAGAGGTAACAACTTCTCCTCAGGTCAGCGCCAGCTGCTCTCCTTTGCAAGAACTATTATTCACAAGCCCTCGGTTATGATACTTGACGAGGCAACGGCTAATATCGACACGGAAACAGAGCTTTTGATTCAAAATTCTCTTGAGAAAATAATGTCAATCGGCACTATGCTAATGGTAGCCCACAGGCTTTCCACCATACAGCACGCGGACAACATTATTGTGCTTTCACACGGTGAAATTGTGGAGCAGGGCTCACACTTTGAGCTGCTTGAGAAAAAGGGCAAATATTATAGCCTTTATATGCTTCAATATCATAAAAACCAACTAAAAAAAGCCGAGTAATCGGCTTTTTTTATATATCCAAAATTAAGTAGTGATTTTCCTCGCCCAAGCACATAGCTTCAAGGGTTAAATAGGGAATGCCGTCAAGCTCGGTCTTGCTGCCCCAATGGAAATGGCCTTGAATTACCATTTTCACCTTGCCGCTTGATGCTATTATTTCTCTTATTTCCTTTGCGTTTTTGACAATGTGATTGCTGTCAACGGTGGGGTCTAAATTCTCGTGAATCAGAATAATACATTCCTTTTGGGATTTTGCCAATGCGCTTTTCAAAAACTCAATTTGGAATGGCGGCAAATTGGAGTCATCCCACACAACACCTGCCTTGTCAAATCTCTCCATATTGGAGCGGTAATTGCCGTCCAAGGCTATGAAATTATACTTTTCTGTTTCAATTATGTAAGGGGGAGTGTCGATATTTTCTCTTTTTAGGTCATCACCGTTAAGCATAAGATAGTCATGATTTCCCACAACAAGATAAAACGGTATTTTATATTGGCGGATTATTTCCATAACCTTGTGTAAATTCTTTTGGCAGTCCTCTTTTGTGTCCCCTTCCACGTGGTCGGTCAAATCCCCCAAGCAAACGCAAAAGTCAACCGCTTCTTTTTTAAATTTTTCCATCGCCGCCTTTATCTTTCCGTAAGAAAGGGCGGGGCGCCTGTTAAGTCCAACATCATTGGCGCTACAGCAATGCGGATCGCTGAACAGTCCTATTTTCATTTTTGCTCCTTCAAAAAGTCAAGAATTTCGCGGGCACTTTCCATAACAAGATGTGGCTTGTCCTCTGATGCATTAAGGATTTCCCTTGTTGTTTCTCCGCTTAGCACCAAAATGGACAAAACCCCTGCGGCAAGTCCGCTTTTTACGTCAGTGTAAATGCGGTCACCGATAACCGCAGTTTGCTCCTTGGTATAGCCCGTTTTATCCATAGCAAGAATTGGCATCAATGGCTCAGGCTTGCCGATAAACAAGGGTCTCCTTTTGGACACGTTATAAAGCATATCGCAAACGCTACCGCAGTCGGGCACGCTACCAAACTCTGTTGGGCAAACATAGTCGGGATTAGTTGCAATATAGGGAATGTTCGGTCTGGTTAGTAACAAATAAGACACGTCGTGGAGCTTTTTGAAGGTAAGCTCTGTGTCAAAGCCCATTACGATAACATCAACCTCGTCTATATTTTCGGTCACAGTAAAGCCGCCGCGCACAAGCTCTGCCTTCAAGGACTCTGTGCCACAAACGTACAGGCGCGCGCCGTGGTGGTGCTTTTCAAGATAATAGGACGTTGCCTGTGACGAGGTAATAAAGTCCTCATATTCAGCCTTTATTCCCAGCTTATCAAGCTTTTTTATGTAGTCCAAAACACTCTTTGAGGAGTTGTTTGTCATAAACATATATTTGCCGCCCTGTGCCTTAATTTCGTTAAGCAAGGCAGTGGTAAAATCGTACAGTCTGTCTCCTAAATATAATGTGCCGTCCATATCAAACAAGAACAGCCTTGTATTTTCAAGTCGTTTCATAAAATCACCTC
>JAZQWO010000048.1:0-13922 GCA_045632405.1 Eubacteriales bacterium
AGATGTATGACAGTTTTAAACAAGCAAATAGGTTGGTGGGCAAGGCGAAAAAGTGCAGGCAATTAAAGAATTGTCAAGCTTTTTGAACACAGCACATCAAGCTATTTGCTGTTTCAAACCAATTGGGTTCGATTTCCGTAAGGCTAACCGAAAAAACACATAAAAATCGCCCTTCCCTCACACAGGGAAGGGCTTTTCTTTGGTTTTGCGGTTGAAATCAACTGAAAAATGTGTTAAAATTAATACAGAAAAACTTTTGTGAGGTTTAATATGGAAAATAAAAGAAAAAAGCTTTTGCCAACGCTGATTATATTCAGCTTGGTAGGACAGATTGCCTGGGTTGTGGAAAATATGTACTTTAACGTATTTATCTACAATATGTTCGGCGCAAGCGCGGAGAACATTTCTACAATGGTGGCGCTCAGCGCGGTTACCGCCACTGTGACAACACTTTTGATAGGCGCTCTTTCCGATAAGGTTGGAAAAAGAAAGCTGTTTATTTGCGGCGGCTACATTTTATGGGGATTCTCAATCTTGGGCTTTGCCCTTGTTAAAAAAGGCATTGTGGGGGCGCTATTCCCGTCAGCTGTTTCCGTCAGTGCTATTTGTATAACTATTGCCATTGTTCTTGACTGCGTTATGACATTTTTTGGCTCCAGCGCCAATGATGCCTGCTTTAACGCGTGGTTGACTGACGTGACAACAGAGGAAAACCGCGGCAGTGCCGAGGGCATTAACGCAATGATGCCTCTTGTGGCGATTTTGGTTGTTTTTGGCGGCGCTATGCTCATTCCTATGCAGCAAACAGAGGAAGGCTATTGGACGGTGATTTTCTCGGTTATCGGTGTTGCCGTTATTCTTATCGGTATTTTGGGCATTTTCTTAATCGAGGAGCCTAAGCTGGAAATTAGCGAAAACAAGAGCTATTTCGGCAATATAATCTATGGCTTCAAGCCATCTGTTATTAAGAAAAATCCAATGCTGTACGTTTATCTTTTGCTTTTCACAGTGTTTGGCATCTCCATACAGATTTTTATGCCTTACCTTATTATTTACTATGAAAAGGGCTTGCAAATGGATGGCTACGTGTTTGTTATGGCGCCTGCTATCGTGCTTGCATCCGTGTTTACCGCCATTTGGGGCAAGGTTTACGACAAGTACAAATTTAACAAATCTGTCGTACCCAGTGTGGCTCTTTTGGCTCTTGGCTACATCATTTTGTTCTTCTTTAAGAACACCGCCCTTGTGTTTATAGGCTCACTCCTTATGATGTGCGGCTACCTTTCTGGCATGGCGGTGTTTGGCGCGGTTATTCGTGACAATATTCCTAAAAATAAAGCGGGAATGTTCCAAGGCTTGCGCATTGTGGGACAGGTTTTAATTCCCGGAGTTATAGGTCCTGTTATAGGTGCAAAAATTCTTGAGGGAGCAAGACAGGAGCTTATGAACGGTCAGATGACCTTCATTCCCAACGAAAATATTTTTATGGGAGCATTGATAGTTGACCTTGTGTTGATTGCAGGTCTTTTAGCTATGTTTGTGCTGAGGAAAAATAAAAATGAAGAAAATTAAGCATTTATATACCAAAGAGGGGGAAGTGCTTCATGGCAGCGAGTACGATGTTTATCCGCGCCCACAATTGAAGCGTGATTCCTTTTATTCCTTAAACGGTAAGTGGAGCCTTACCTACGGCAAGGGAGAAAAAATTAATATTAACGTGCCATATCCACCCGAGTCTATTTTGTCAGGCGTTTTCAAGGATATGGGCAAGGACCCAAATCTCGTGTATGAGCGCAAATTCACCCTACCCTGTGGCTTTAAAAGGGATAGAGTCATCATAAACTTTGGCGCAGTTGACCAGATTTGCCAAGTATATATTAACGGCAATTTTGTGGGCAAAAACGAGGGAGGCTACAATAGCTTTTCCTTCGATATTACCGAGCATTTGCAAGAGGAAAACACCATAACCGTTAAGGTGAAGGACAACCTTTCAAGCAGGGAGCTTCCCTATGGCAAGCAAACCTATAAGCGCGGGGGTATGTGGTACACACCTGTTTCGGGAATTTGGCAAAGCGTATGGCTTGAAAGCGTGCCTGACGAGTACGTTAAGTCCATGCGCATTGAAACAAACGCAAACGGAGCAAAAATTTATTTTACAGGCATACAGGACGGCACAGTCACCCTTGACTGTGATAATACCCGTGAATTTGCAATAGACCACGGTATTTGCAGCATTAAGCTTGAAAATCCACATGTGTGGTCGCCCACCGACCCGTATCTTTACTATTTCACAGTAAAAGCCGGAGAGGACACAGTGCGCTCTTATTTTGCGGTGCGCACATTGGAAATAAAAACGGTTGGGGATTACCCGCGCATCTGCTTGAACGGCGAGCCGTTTTTCTTCCACGCGGTGCTTGACCAGGGATATTTCAGCGACGGTATTTATACACCTGCAACCCCAAAGGCATACGAAGAGGACATTTTAAAAATGAAGGAGCTTGGCTTCAATACTCTGAGAAAGCACATTAAGGTAGAGCCGGAATGGTTTTACTACGATTGTGACCGCTTGGGTATGATAGTATTCCAGGATTTTGTCAACAACGGCTCATACTCCTTTTTGCGCGATACTGCCTTTCCTACGGTTATAGCAAAGCGCTTTCCCGAGTCATTGATGGGTAGAAATAAGAAACAAAAGCATAGCTTCATTTCTCATATGACAAAAACCGTTCATCAGCTTTTTAACCACCCCTGTATCTGTTATTGGACAATTTTCAACGAGGGATGGGGTCAGTTTGACAGTGACAAAATGTATGACCACCTGCATAGCCTTGATAGCTCAAGAATAATTGACTCCACATCAGGATGGTTCAAAAAGAAAAACAGCGACGTTGAAAGCCTGCATATCTACTTTAAAAAGGTTAAATTGCCAAAGAGCGAAAGACCCATAGTCCTTTCCGAATTCGGCGGCTATTCCTATAAGGTAAAGGACCACGTGGCAAACGACAAAAAAACCTACGGCTACAAGCTCTATGATAATCAAGAGGAGTTCCAAAAGGGACTTTACGAGCTTTATATGAACGAAATAGTCCCCGCAATTTCAAATGGACTTTGCGGTTCAGTTTATACCCAGCTCTCCGACGTCGAGGACGAAACCAATGGACTTTACACATACGACCGAAAAGAGTGCAAGGTTGACAAGGAAGTAATGCTCGAAATTGCAGAGAAATTAAAAATATAATAAAAGCCTTCTCGACACCGAGAAGGCTTTTGTCATATTATTTCCTTTAAAACATCACGAACCGCGCTTGCCATAGAGTAAAAGCCCCAGTCGTTGGGGTGGCAGGAGTCAACTGTTCCCGCATCTCCCGATAGCTTCATAAGCTCCTTGCCACTTATAAAATATACATTTTTGTCTCCCTGCGCCAAAGCACGCTCGTATGTGGACTTGATTATTTCAAGGCGCTCCTTTTCTTCCTCTGTCAGATTGCACTTAGGCCGTGACATAATAATTATGGGCAAATTGGGGTGAGATGCGCGAATTTCCGAAAACATTCTTTCGTGTGTGGCTCTAAGATGCTCAACTGTGGGCGCGTTGTGGTCGTAATCATACACAAAGGCGCACATATCAAGACCCTTTATGTATTGTGATATAGCTGCCTCTGCCTTTGCGTTGCCCGAAAAGCCAAGGTTAATATGGTCTATGTTGAGCCACTGTGTAACAAGCGCCTCGTATGCATTTCCCGGACGTGAGGCGCAACCGCCTTGAGTGATTGATGAGCCGTAGTACACCACAGGCTTTTCTTTTACATATGGCGCAGGCGGTAAAACCAACGCATCATTGGCAAGACCAACATATATGCTGCAAACATCACTATATAATGGAAAATTTATTGTGATTTCACGCATTTTCCTATCTCTGAGCTCCACAACACTTTCATATCCGTCTGCCATATCGAAGGGTGGCACAAAGGTGGCAAAATAAGAATTATCGGCGTAAAGGTCAAAGCCTGCCGAGCCTGTAATTGCAAAATGTGGCATTTTGCCGATGCTCCCCATTTTTACATTAATAGCAACGTATGGGCTATCAGTTTTAAAACGGACTCTGCCTCCCGCAGTGTTTGCGTGCAAGCGGTAAACTCCCTCGCTCACCCTTTTAGCCACATCCTCAGGCAAGCGCCTGTATTTTCCGTTTTCGTAAAACACACCATTTATCTCAAAGGGCGCATTGTCTATAGAGTAAAATTCAATATCATTTTTTTGAATGGTTGTTTCCACCTTGAAATTTTTATCTATTTCCTGTATGCCTTTCATAAATACCTCCTAGAAAAATGACGGCAGAGAAGCGTCCCTGCCGTCTTAGTCCCAAAATGCTTAAATTATTTATTTGTGTTTTTTCTGCCTTCTTTTTTTTGAATGTAGAAATAAATATAGTAGAAAGCAAAAATATAAACAACGAACAATCCCACAACAATAAGAGGGTACAAAATCTGGTTTCCACCAACCATATTGTAGAAAATGTCATATGGAGTGCCGTCACCGCGAGTCAAGAACATATAGTTGCAATCTGTAAAGATGTTAGCAATATAAGCCATCACCGCAAAAGCACCCATAATGGAGAAGGTAATCCACATATTTCGTTTTTTCATACTGATAAGACCCGAAACTCCAATGTAAATTGCCGCAAAGCCTGACAAAGCATGCTGAATACCTGAGTTCACATTAGTGAAGGAAAGAACAGGATAGCAGCCGTAGTTTTGAGCCGCACCGTATGTACCGAGAACTGCGCCTAAAACACCGAAAATCAAAACGAAGTCAAGGGCTGCCTCGCGTATTCTACCGTTACTGAACGCCGCAAGTGGCATAACGATGAGCTGAATGCTGCAAAGGAAAAGCGGCAAAACGTAAACCCACGCAAGCGGATTCTTGTCCTCTACGCAACGCAGAACAATCTTGATAATTTCCAAAATGTCAACTATGAGGGCAGACACAAGGAGTGGCAAATTTTTCTTATTGTCATCGCAGGATTTATATTTCTTGCCCAACCGAATGGCGAAAAACACCATCAAAACCATCAATGATGAAACGAACACCAAGTGCTGCCAGGACATAAATCCTTCAGGCGCTCTTGTGTATCCACCTATCCCAAAAAACTCTTTCATAAAAGCTCCTTATTCGAGAAATTTTTACAAGCTTAGACAAAAGTCATTATAGCAGATGAGCACGCGAATGTACACAGATATTTTAAAAAATTCTCAATTTGTTCACAAATAAAGACAAAAAATAAAGGGAGAAGTAAAATCCCCCTTTAATTTTATTGGATGACTATGAATTTAATATCGCCCGTGCTTGTGGTTATTTCGCATTTGCCACCAACCAAGCTTTTCGGCACATCCACGTCACCTGTGCTTGAGTCGGTAAAGAATATTTTTGGGGAAAGGAGAGAGCCACGCACATCTCCCGTGCTTGCTTTGATATAGATTTCCTTGGCGTCGCATCTTTCAAGTGTTATGTCCCCTGTGCTTCGCTCAATGGAAAATTGCTCTTGTGCAACCACATTTTCCATATCAAGTTCGCCTGTATCTCCGCTTGAAATAAAGGAATTACAGCTTACGTTTTCAAGCTCTGTATGTCCTGTGCTGACACTGGCGGTGATGTTGCCGGTGCAGCTTACATTTTCTATCTCAATTTCACCTGTGGAAACAGTTAAATCAAGGGAAAGAGCAGACGTGCCCTTGACGGTAATATCGCCTGTGCTTGCCTTTATTTTTACATCTCCTGTGGAATTTGCAAAGCATTCAACATCTCCTGTGCTAACAGATACATCAATGCTCTCAAATGTAAAATCCTTTGGTATTTGGCAGTCGCTTGTGTCACTCTCAACTGTAAGGGCAGAATAAGTATCATTTGGCAAATAAACAGTTACGGTGTCATGCCCAAAATTGAAAATGTAGTCATACCATCTGCGCTCATCCTGTAGCTCGATTTTTAATACACCATTCTCAATTGTTACCGCGTGATAAAGCTTTTCTCTATCGTAGCATACAACATAAGGCTCTCTGTCCGTTTTGACAAATTTAATATCAGCCGTGTCTGTGACTATTGAAATATCCTCGAAGTCGCCTGTTACATTAAAGTAATTGGTTTCATATTTGGAACCGCCTAATTTTGTGAAATCCCATTTGTTCATGCTCATTGCCAAGACGAAAATTACAAGCCCAACAATTAAAAGAATAGTCGCAATCATAATTATTTTTTTAGTCATTTTCATTCTCCTTTTTGCTGAAAAAGTGCCCTGTAAGTGTGAAAGCTTTCTTGCCGAGTAAAATTGTCAAGCGGGTAAGCTCCTTGCATCCAAAGAACAAAAATATAGCCAAGCCCGCAGAAAATGCACTCAAACCAAGTGCTGCCACCCCTGTCAACATGTTACCGCTGAAAATGTAGGCAAAGCCCAGCACCACACCAGCAGGAGCACAAGCGGCACAGGCTGCAAAGCACGCCCACAAGGAAACAACACACGCCCAAACGGACACGTAAACCGAGAATATAACGGCAATTGCGGCAATTAGCAAGGAAGCCCAAAGTGGTGAGCTAACTGCCAAAAGCACAATAGTGCTTGTTTTAAATCTTTTTTCTCGCTTTTTGTTCATTTGTGGGGCGGTTTCTAATCGAATTTGCTTGATTATTTCGTCAACAGAGCCAATCTCGGCAACCGCGTCTTCCTCACTTGAGCCGTTTTCAATATAGTCGTCAATCATTTCAATATAGAATGTCAGTCGCTCGTCAATTTCGCTCTTTGGTAAGTCCCACAAGCCTTGACGAAGACGAGAAACAAATTCCTGCTTAGTCATTGTCCTTCTCCTTTGTTATGAATTGATATATACCCATTATTTTCTTCCACTCGTTCTTGAATTCCTCAATACGACGTAGCCCCTCAGCGGTGATGTGATAATACTTTCTTAGTCTGCCGTCGTGCTCCTGTGAGCGCACAGTCAGCATTTTTGCAGCTTCAAGTCGCTTTAAAATCGTATATAAAGTGGACTCGGAAAGCTCAATATACGGTTTTACATCCTTTATGATTTTGTATCCGTATGACTCCCCATCCTTAATGGCGGCAAGCACGCATACATCCAAAATTCCACGTTTAAGTTGTATGTCCATTGTATACTCCCCCTTACGTTATACATCATAACACGAAGTATTACGCTTGTCAATACCTTTTTTGAAAGCTTTACAAAAAAAGAGAAGAGCAAGCTCTCCTCTTTACGATATATAGCCATAGTCACGTGCGCATCTTATAAGTCCGTCTTCCACAGTGGAAAAATCAACTCCATAATTCCGTGCCTTTTGGCAATTCATCCACAAATTGCGGTCAGCAGAAAAGTCTGTCACAATCACGTCCTTGCCAAGTGCCAACAAAAATTCCTTTGTAATTTCGTGCATAGACTTTGCACTTTCACTGCCAAAGTTATACGCGCCGCCGGGCAGGGAAGCTACGCGCTCCATATTTTCGGCAACCTCTTTTACATAGGTTATTCCGCGATACTCCTGCGAGCTTGCAGAAACGGAGCCCTGCGCGTTTATCATATTCATAAAGTAGTTTGACTTTTTAAGATAGTAGTCATACATCCACTCAGCGCGGAGCATAACTGCATCCGGGTCAATGTCAAGCACGCGGCCTTCCATTTCCAGCTTGTGCTGTGCGTAGAGATTTGCAGGCTTTACCATATCCTCGGTAAATGGACAGTCTGCCTTCGCACCGCTATATACCTGGTCGGAGCTGAAGCATATGAGCTTTTTCCCCTTCGATGCCCTCGCCAAGTAAACAGGCAAGAGTACATTGGCTCTGTATGAAGCATCGGGGTTTTTCTGGCACTCGCCAATGTCTGAAATGGCGGCAGTATGTATAATAGTGTCAGCACCGCTTTCGCAAACAATGCGCTTGACCTCATCCTCACTGACATCCCGGAGGGACGGGCAAGCAATCACATCACGGCAGCACTCCATTATCTTTCCGCCAACAAAGCCTGTCGTACCTGTCACAAGTATCATTTTATTTCTCCTAATTTTTAATATAACAAAAATCGACTTCGCTGAAATGCAAATTTAAATTAGCTGCACAGGCAGGAGTGAACACAAAACAGCAAGAATAATGGCGGGCAACAGGTTTGCCACCTTTATCTTATTGCCAAACACTAGGTTGATGCCTACACAGAAAATCAAAATATTGCCAACGACTGAAAGATAAAGCAGAGCAGTGTCCGTCATAATAGGCTTGATAAGGACGGAAAGAGCCGTCACCCCACCCTGTAACAGAGCCACAGGCAGGGCAGAGAATATAGTTCCCTTGCCAAGAGAAGCCGCCATGACCATTATGATAATAAAGTCAAGGATTGATTTAGTCACAAGCACAGTGTAATCGCCATACAATCCGTCATTGATTGAGCCAACAATAGCCATAGCGCCGATACAAACGGTAAATGAAGCGCTGACAAATCCTTCTATGAAATTGTTGTCGCCCGTGCTTTTCGTTTTCCTTTTAAGCCATTCGCCAAATTTTTCAAAGCCACCCTCAATGTTGACAAGCTCCCCAATCAGCGCGCCCAGGGCAAGGCACCCGATAATCAAAAAATCTCCGCCGTAAACAATTTTTCCGTCAACCACGGAAAGCATTCCCTTGAGCGTTCCGCCAACACCGATAAAAATAACAGCGAGTCCACAAGCCTTGCATAAGGCTTCACGATGGCGCTCTCCAATAAATCTACCGAAAAGAATGCCCAGCAGTCCACCGACAATAATAGCACCAACGTTTATAATAGTACCAAGTCCGTACATTTTTTATCCAAATAGTCCTTACACAGAATTAATAAAGCTTTAGGGAGTCAAAATATTGCTCCTCAATAGCCTTAAAATCAGATGTGTGCAGATATTCGCACATATCGGGGTGCTGCACAATTGATGGCTTGAAGTTGTTTTCGTTAAGACTAATGAGGGCGAGCAGACAGCCGTGGCTGCGAATAGCTTCAATATCTTCCTTGCAGGAGTCCCAGGTGTAGCAAAAGCATCTCTTGCCGCGCTCAGGGAAATCCTTAACCGTTTCGGCAAAGCGCGCGCCGCGGTCAATAAATCTGGCATCAGGGTCAATTGCTAAAATAGCGTTAATTCCATCCATACCTGAGCCGTTCAATGCGTAAACCACCTTGCCGATAAGACCGCACTTTAATACAGTCATTGCCACACTCTTAGCAATTTGGAGTCCATTTTTCAAGTCAATATTTACGTGTAGCCCTGTGTTATATGCCAAATGCAACACTTCCTCAAGAGTAGGCACTCTTTGCACACCCCATTTTTCGTCGCGCGATAAAATAACAGAGCAAATAGTTTCGGCAGTTGTTTCCGCAACTACATATGTAACAGGCTCCCCAGCCTCGTTAAAGCCTTTTACGGTGTCATCGTGATTTACAATAAGCACGCCGTCACTTGTCAGTCGCGCGTCAGTTTCTATCATCTCCGCCCCGTTCAGATAAGCGTTGTAATACGCGGCTAAGCTGTTTTCCTTTAATACTCCATCTACAAATCCTCTGTGCGCAGAGGTAATCCAATGCTTTTTGTGATTCATTTTTCTCTCCTTAGATTTCTCCCTAAATTGAAAATGGGCCGTTTATGACAAGCTTGTCGATACCGCTTTCGTCCTCGACAAATTCCGCGGTGTTTATGCAAGACATTCTTGGTCTGAAATAGCTTGAATTTACGTTGTGACAATGGTATGCACAATAAAGCGTTCCGTTTTCGCCTCTGAAAAAGCTGTGGTGTCCTACTCCTACAAGATGACCGTTCTTTTTGAGTATAGGGTTGCCCTCAAACCTCTTGAATGGACCTAAAGGACTGCTTGATACAGCATATCCAACCGCATAGTCCTCACATCTTGTGTGGTTGCATGAATAAGAAAGGTAGTAAAGCCCCTTGTGCTTCAAAACGAAAGGCCCTTCGGCAATAAGGCAATCAAGGGTCTCCCAAGGCTCCGTTGCCGCAATAAGACAGCTTGGATATTCTTCCTCTATTTCTGAAAGGTCATCCTTCATTTTTGCCACAAAAATCCTGTTTTGTCCGCCAAGACGAGCGTAGTACAGGTACACAGAACCGTCATCATCAACGAAAAAGCTACCGTCAATGGAAATGTCCTCGCGTAGCCAACGCTTGTTTTCCTGCTTGAAAGGACCTAACGGATGGTCAGCCACCGCAATAGCCATATGCTCCTCGGATGCATAAACCATATAGAATTTGCCACGATAGGCTAAAACCTCAGGCGCCCAGAACCATTTTTCCCCAATGGAATCTCCCTTTTTCAAGGCATAGCCGTGCTTTTTCCATTCCTTCATATCGCTGGAAACATATACATATATTCCGTCACCCTCGGGCGTGTCAGTGCTGAAATCGTTAGCGCCTATAAGCGCCTTGTTGATTTCGGTAGTACAGTAAAGATAGTATTTCCCCTCGTGAAAAAGCACAAAAGGGTCAGCACCGTGAAACATAGGATTTTTAAAATTGTTGTTCATCAGATATCCCTCATATCTTACTAAATTTATCCACTGGTGCTATTGTATCATAAATTTTGCATTTTTTCAACACAACCGAGCGAAAAGACCTTCATAAAGGACAAATAAAGGACAAAGGGGTGGGGGAAGTGTAAATTAGAGAAAAAACACCAAACGGCGCTGCAGGTCAATCTTAATCAAAAGACGCCGGCTCCGAATGGTGTTCTAAAAGCATATTACAACAAAAGCATTGGATTGTCAAGGAAAATTATTGTCGTTTATCATTCCAATTCTTTACGAATTGCTTAGTTGCTTTTCTGTCGCATGAGTTTTGCCCCCACCAAGTCCATCCGTCCATGGTTTCGAGATAATAAAGAATAGACAATATTTGTGGATCGAAAATTCTTTGAACTCTCACATTTTCGAGCAAACTAATATCGACACTTTCGATAACCATTCTGCCAAAACGATTGCGACCTATCACACTTATTGTATTTTGTTCGTTACCCCAAAATTTTCCGTCCAAATATACTTTCGTGTTAGGATTAAATGCTTTTGTTCCATAATAAACATTTCCGTCAGCATCAGTGTGCTTGCCGACAATGTTGCCGGCTACACCAAATCTCCAGTTTAATATTTCGCCCATAAGGTCACCTCGTTTCATATATAGCGATCCAATGTCTACTTTAGTATATCAAAAAAATAAAATAATTTCAATGCCGATATGTCGTTGTTTTGGGACAATTTAGAAATACTTATTGACAAGCTTTTTGAAGGTGTATATAATAAAGGTGGCAATAGCATCTGTTGTAAACGGTTTTGGACGTAGGTTGTGGGTTGAGAGGCATTCTAACAGACAGACTTTGCCAACTGATGAGAACGAGGTGCTCTTTGTAGAAAATTGCGCTTCAATAACTTATCTTTGCCGAAACTGCGTAACGGCAATTGGAGCCTATTGACGTTCAGTCGGCAATAAAAGGCGTGCAGGGAACCACTTGAACGTGTAATCCTGGAGCTTCGGCTAACGCCCACTAAAGACAAGCAACAGACGTGTCCGTCATGTTAAAGTGACCGTATCGTCCAAGACGCTTGTCTTTTTTGTTTATTAGGGATAATATCGTCAGTGCGGAGGCGGGATTTTTCATTGCCCTCCAAAGTTGCATAGTCGCAAATCTGCGTTTCGATACACTCAACTTGATTTGCTCCTTGCTTTGTTCGGTTTCACTCGTTTTTCGCCTTACCCGCTCTCGTCGTATGGTCGTCTAACTTCGCCTCGTTACACTTCGCTCGTTATACTCCCTATTTTGGAGAGAAAGCTCAGGAGAAAACAATTCTCAATTGTTTTCTCCGTTGCTTCCCCCGACCTCCTCCGTCGGTCGCGGCGCAATTCAAAATCCGCCGCAGCACACAGGAGAATAACAAAAAGGACACTCAATCGAGTGTCCTTTTCTTATTCTGAATGCGAAAGTAGTATCTAATTTGGACCCAAAAGAACACCATACTATCGTAACTCAAATTTTATTAAAGATTGAAGCCCTTTTTGAAGCTCCATAAATGTTGTAGATTGCTAATCAAAAAGATATTTGCGTACAATCGGCCAGGCGTCATCGGCATAAAATCTGTGTCCACCGGTTCCTTTAACAAGCGTGCAACGGTCATCTTTATTAAATGCTTCATAGACCTTCTTTCCCTTTTCAAAGACCAACTCGGCTCCAAACAATGGGAAAATCGGATCTTCAATTCCAGATACTTGAATAAAATACTTTGGATATGCCATTGACATAAGATCGTTCATATCGAAATATTCTGATATTTTAGGCACATAATTACAGGCACAATGAGTCATAGCGCCAATAGAATCCTTAAATGTACACATTGCACAGGATGGCATTACTAAGGTAATTCTATCCTCTAAAGCCGAGGCATAAATCGTTGCAGTGCCACCACCGGAATTTCCCATACAACAAATTTTTGTTGTGTCAATTACATCAGCAAATTTGTCCATAATCACATCAATCAGTCTTGAAACATCCCATACTCTTTCGCCAATGGTTGTTCTTCCCATAAGAAGCGACGTCATAGCAGACTCGTAGCATCTCGGACCATTTTCATCTCCGCCACATTCACCAAAATTTCTTTGCTCTAATGAAATTGCTGCAAAGCCCTCTTTAATAGCTCTTACGCAAAAATCGCGGTCGCCCTCGCTTATGGATTGTTCATCTCCTTCAAATTTAGGCCTGCCCAAGGAAATATGCATTCCTTTAGAATGTCCTTGAAGGCAAATCATTAGCGGCGGCTTTTTAACGCCATCGGGAAGCCAAAGATGACAAGGCACACGGTAACCGTGTTCGCTTTGATAAGTAAAACGAATTTCAGTCGCCCCATCTATTTTCTTTTTATATTCCACGTTGAATTCAGAAGGTACCTTCTGAAATTTATCCAAACCAAGAAGCTTTGAAAGCTTTTCCCTTGCCGCCGCCTTCCATTCTTGGAAATCACCACCATCATAAGACATTGACGGTATAACACCTTGAATTAAATCTTTGTTGTGCTCATAAGCTGATTTCATATCTCACATTCCCTTAATGGGAAATTCACCACCTTTATCTTGATGTGTCAATTATACCATAAAGCTCAATGTTTTTCAATCCGATATATTAAAAATGCTTTTATGAAAGAAAAAAGCATATTTCAACATTCACATACCATGATAAATGCAAAATGAGTTTTTTATGCCCTTTCAAAATCATAAAAAACAAAAAGAGAAACTCGCGGCCTTACACATCAGTCGCATAGTCCATTGACTTCGCCGATAAATCGCCTCGTCACACTCCCTACTTTGGAGAGAAAGCTTAGGAGAAAACAATTCTCAATTGTTTTCTCCGTTGCTTCCCAACGAGCCACGCTCGTCGCGCATAACACGGAGTAGCAAAGGGTTCAAAGGCGAGATTTTTCATTGCCCTCCAAAGTCGCATAGTCGCAAATCTGCGTTTCGGTACACTCAACTTGATTTGCTCCTTGCTTTGTTCGGTTTCACTTGTTTTTCGCCTTACCCGCTCTCGTCGTATGGTTATAAAAGGTGCTTCGGTGGGATTTTTCATTGCCCTTCCTAAAATATGGTCGTCCTGTGTCGCAATTACAAATTGCTTCGGGGACTTCCTATTTTAGTTACACGCTTGATAAAACGATACTTAATCGTTTTATCTGCACTCACCCGCTCCCTCCTCCGTCGGTCGCGGCGCAATTCAAAATCCGCCGCAGCACACAGGAGAATAACAAAAAGGACATCCGTGTGGATGTCCTTTTTGTTATTCTGGGTGCGGAGGCGGGATTTGAACCTCGCGACCTCCGGGTTATGAGCCCGACGAGCTACCAAGCTGCTCTACTCCG
>JAZQWO010000049.1:0-2695 GCA_045632405.1 Eubacteriales bacterium
AAAAGTTGGAAGAATACATACATTACTACAACAATGAAAGAATTTCAATGAAATTAAAAGGAATGAGCCCTGTGCAATACAGAACTCATTCACAATCAATTTAATATTTAATTTTGTCTAAACTTTTGGGTTCACTTCAGAAGCGAGCTGATTTTTATTTAGCCTTTTTAGGATATTCTACGGAGTAGAGGTAGTTACCTGTTGTCAGCTTGCCGAAGATGTACTTATTGCAAGCGCTTTCGTTCATAATCCAAATCTTGCCGTCAAGATATACGATTTCCTCGGACATAGGTGGAGCTTCAACCGTGTCACTCTCAACCAAGCTTGCGCTATCTACATAGTAAAGAGGAACATCCATTCCGTATTCCTTGGAAATATAGTCAGAGGTTGTGCCTCTCACCTTTTTCAAATCGTAGAAGGACAGGCGTGATGTGGTAAGACCCCAAGAGGTGGAGAGCACCATTCTTTGGGCAGTAGTCATTTTGTTTTCCACAAGTGTTTCATAGCTTGCAACGCAAACACCCTGCACGAAGGATGGCATTGAATAAGCCGCCACAGGAGTTGGCAAAATGTCAACTGTCTTGTCGGAAAACTCACCGTAAATGCCGTACTTTGAGAACTTTCCTGTGCCAAGGGCGAAGGAAACCATCATAGCCTTATTTTCATCGCCTGCACCTGTTGTTATGTGATGCTTTTCGGGAGTGTTGTAATCTCCGTCCTTGTGGAATGAGCCAACAAAAAGCTCCCCGTCATAGATAAAGCAATAAGCAGGGTTAATGCCAATGCCCTTGCCAAAGCCAACGTGCTCATCACAGTTGCCTGCATCACAGTCCTCACACTCAACGTCGCAGGTAAGGATTGTACCGATGTGCGCCGCCTTTGGAATGGACTTGTCCAAAATATCACTAAGGTAGAAAACGTCCACACCGTCACTGCCTGTAATGTACAGATATTCACCGTAATAAGCGACGCCACCTGTGTGACCTGTGTATTCTCTGCCGTTTTTCGCCATCAGCTCTGTGTAGTAAAATTCATCTCCGTCCTCGGAAATAACATAAACACGAGATGCCTTGTCGTTTGACATATAGCCACAGGAGAGGAAAACCTTTTCCTCTTCCATATAGTCAAAGCCCTGTGGCACGTAGCCCTCCATAAGACCCGGAATATAATATTCACGCTCTGCCACATCATAAAAATCATTATATTTTATGTGGTCATAAAGCTTAAAGCCAAGCACCGCGAGCATTGCAAGCACGAGCAAAACAACAAATACAATGCCTGCAATTATAGCATTTTTTTTCTTCATAATTACCTCCAACGATAATTTTATACTAATATATTTTAGCACAAAAACCGTGCTTTGTAAATACGTTTTGTAATTTTAACCAATATTTAATAAATAAAGACACGGTCTTGACAAACTTTTTTTGAAATAGTATAATTATCTTAAAGTAATATTTTGAAAGGAGAAGTAAATGAAAAAGTTTTTTGGAGAATTCAAAACCTTTATCACCCGCGGTAACGTGGTTGATATGGCAGTCGGCGTTATTGTCGGCGGCGCCTTCACAGCTATTGTAAACGGTGTGAGCAACTTTGTGCTCAAGCCAATCATCAACTGGGTTTTGTCCCTCATTCTCGATAAGGATGCCCTTTCTGAAATTTTCACATTTTTAACAGAGGCATACACAATCGACCCCGAAACAGGCGCATATGTTCTTGACGAGGCAGGCAACAAGGTTATCGACCTTGCAAACTCAATCTATATAGATTGGGGCTCACTGATTTTAGCGGTTATCAACTTTATTATCACCGCATTTGTTCTCTTCCTTATCGTTAAGTTTATTAACAACGCAAGAGACGACAAGGACAGATTTGGTCTTTCCAAGGCTGACCGTGAGGAATTGAAAAAGCGCGGCATCAAGAGAAGAAACAAGGCAGCAGTTGCAGCTTACCTTAACGAAAAGGCAGCGGCTGAAGCAAAGGCAGCAGAGGAAGCGGCTGAAAAGGCTCGTCTTGATAGACTTGCTAACCCAACAACCGAGGAATTGCTCAAGCAAATCCTTGCAGAAATGCAGAAAGCAAAATAAGGAGATTAACTATGAAAAGATTTTTTGCCTTGCTTTTAGCTTCATTGCTTTTTGCCACTGTTGTATTCTGCCTTGCAGGCTGTGCAGGCAGCTATGACATCAGCTACGGTGAATTATATGTTTACCAAAACGGTGACGACCAAAGAACCCTTGTTTTCAACAGAGATGGCACAGGTGTTTACACAGTTAAACGAACAGTTAGAAATGTAGATTCTACTGTGGATTTTAAGTGGACCGTTTCCGATGATGGCTCCCTTTATATGTTTGACGAAAGGGTTACCCACAAAGAGGGCTCAAACACTTATTACTACGACAGTTATGCTTTGACCGATTACCCTTGCTCATTTTCATCCGATGTAATTGGATTTTTAAACGGCGCAAATGTGCTCCGCTTTATACGAGAAGGCTCTGACCTTGACGGTCTTGGCTCTGTTAACCAGAAAGACTAAAAAAAGCCGCCTGCTTTAAATGATATGCACCCCAAAAGTTAGACACTTTTGGAGGTGCATATTTTTTATGTCAAGAAAAAACAAGAAATACTCGCCAGAATTCAAAATATCTGTTATACTAGATATGCGAGAAAATCATTTGGGCTACAAAGAAACAAT
>JAZQWO010000050.1:0-71049 GCA_045632405.1 Eubacteriales bacterium
TCATGTATTGTGGGAATGTCTCAGCAAAGTTAAATCCAAGTCTTCCGTTGCTTGGGTTAATCTTGTAATCTGTTACGATATATTCCTTACCGTTGAATACAAATACCATGTATGGGTTGTTGTAACCTTCTGTTACAATTGTCCAGTAGTTAACGGAAATGTTTTCCTGGAGTGAAAGGTTTGCAGATGCTACTCTGAATGCAGGGTCTCTTGTATCAGCCATCTCTGTTATATTGATAGCAACAGGAGCCTTGATTGTTTCGCCACACTCAGAGCACTTAACGCCTGCTGTGTAACCTGTTACAGATGGTGTTGGAAGTACTGCTGGGATTTCTACTGTTGTATGTGTATGCTCAACAATCTTTTCAACTGTAATATCTATTGAAGGTGCGCCGTAAGGCATAACGATAATTTCAATAACATCGCCTGCTTCGTACTCAAATGGACCTTCCCAAGCAGCAACTGCTCCGTATTCAGTCAAAATCATTGCATCTGCGTTGAGAACGAAGTTGTACTTGCCGGATTCAACAACAACAAACTTAACCTTTGTGTCGCCCATAGAAGTATCAACTGTGTTTTCACCCTCTACAATTGTAGCAGGTGTCAAAGCTTCATAAGTGATAGTGATTGAAGGAGCTGCATCCGTAGAGCTGAACTGAGGAACAATCATATATGTGTTAGTCATACCATCAATGTTAGCAATAATAGCTGTATTGAATGGCTGTGCCGGGAACATTGGATTTGTAATCAATGAGCAAGAAGTGCCTTCGCTTGTGGTAGCTGAGAGCACACCATAGCTTGGTGCATAAACAGAAATCATAGCCTGCTGCATCATTCTATTGAATGTAATCTCTGCCATTGTACCGTTAATTGTGATTGTAGCAACTGCGCCACAGTTATTAGTACAAGAAATTGTGAATCCATTTTCTGTAGCTACAGCATTAGTCAAATCATAGATATGCTCTGTGCAAGGTTCTTCTACTGCTTCTTTTGCAAGAGTTACAGTAGCTGTACCAGCTCCATATTCAGGACAACCGATATCAAATCTGATATATTCGCCTTCGTTGAGTATGAATGTGTACTCAGTTTCTGTAATTTCTTCAGTTGAGTAAGGACCTGTAACCAAAAGTACAACTGTATTTTCGCCAATTGTTAATGTGTAGCTGCCAGGAACAGAAACTATGTAAGGTACAGTACCACCAATCAATTCGATTGTTGTATCGCCAACTTCAAGCTCGGCCGCATCAACAACAGGAACATCAGGGTTTTCAGGCTCTGTTTCGAACGGATAAAGCATATAATCACCGTACAACCACGCACCTTCATCAGCACTCCATGTTGTAATTGTTTCACCATCTTCGGAAACTGCAACTAAGCTCCAATCAACATCATCATATGCAAGTGTATATGTGCCAACGTAATCGCCGTTTGCATAAATATCAACTATACCAGCCTCAACTATGAACTTGATTGACTCATCAGCTGTAACATATGTGCCATAGCACCATTCGAATTCATCATATTCAGGCTCTGAAGACTCAGCTGCAGTAAACACATATGCGCCTGCAGTCAATCCTTCATCAGAGATGGTCGCTGTTGTGTTAACTAATTCAAATGGGTCTTCTCCGTAAGCAACTGTAATTGTAATGTTGTATACACCATCAACAGCACTATCAACTACAAATTCATAAGTATACATTTCATCTCCACTGTAGATATCGATGAAAGAAGCATAAACATCAGCAGTTATGCCATAATCTTCACAAGCTATGCTCCAGAATGAGAACTTAACAACATCACAACCTTCGCATATACCGATTGTATAATCATCATTCCAAACCATCATATCAGCATGATTTTCAGAATCAATTGGAAGTACAACCGTTACTTCCTGCTGACAATTCAAGCAAATACCTGTCATAGTACCGGTGCTAGAACATGTAGCATCTACGATAACAGTTTCTTCAGCCCATTCATTAATATTATGACCAAGAGCTTCACCTTCTGTTGCGCCACAAACGGAGCAAGTTGCAGGTGCTGTACATGTTGCATCGCTCATTGTATGACCGAGAGCTTCGCCCTCTGTTGCGCCACAAACGGAGCAAGTTGCAGGTGTTGTACATGTTGCTTCGCTCATTGTATGACCAAGTGCATTACCAGTTGTAGCGCCACAACCTGTACATGTCTTTGGTTCTGTACATGTAGCATCAGCATATGAATGTGAAACTACCTTTGTATAAGCCTCTGTCTTTGTTGCACCACAAGTAGCACATGTGTAAACTGTGTAACCTGCAGCTGTGCAAGTAGACTCAACTACTACTGTTTCTTCAGCCCATGTATGACCAAGAGGAGCTGTTTCAGGGAACAATGTACCTGCAACCTCAGCCTCAAATGCCTGACCGTCGAAGGAGGCAAGTCTGTTAACCTTAATCTTGATGGCATCTGCATAGATTGGTGCATCAAATTCCATTGTATGAGCGTACTTTTCGCCACCCTTTACAACGCCTGCTGCCTTTGAGCCAACCTCAATCCATTCGTCAGAACCAGGGGCCTGGTACCAGAATGTGAAGTTAGCTTCCCAAGAAGCATTGTTGCTGTACGAACCTGTCCAAACTGTTGCGCTTGTAAGGTAGTATGGCATGTCAAGCTCAATCCAAGACTCAACGAACCACTGACCACTTGCATGCAAGTAGGAATTAATATTGTTGTCAAAGAGAGCCATATGGCTTGATGTATTACCACCGGCACCATTAGCACCAACAGTGTAAATATCAGCATAATCTGTTACGTCCTGAATGTATGTAGGTCTTTCAAGAACCTCTCCACATCTTGTGCAGCTATACTCAAACACAGGTGATTCTGTACATGTAGCCGGAACCTTCACATAATACTCGCCCATATTATGACCAAGAGCAGGAGCAGTAGCAGAAGCCTCCTGTGCATTACACTTGATACATGTGTTTACATAAACACCGTCAGCTGTACAGGTTGGCTCAACTGTGTAAACAGGAGTGAACTCGTGGCTGTCGCATCCAACAGATGGAGTTCTTTCACGACCAACAAGGATAAGTTCTGCCATCATTGGCAAGTAACCCCACTTGTCACCAGTATTTTCAAACACTACGTATTTTACAGCTTTGTCATCATCACCATATGAAAGCTTATCTAATTTAGCACCATCAAGGTTTGTACGGTCAGCACTTGTAGCATCGCCACCCCAGCACAAACCAGTATTAGCACTAAATCCACCCAAACTGTGAGAACCAAGAGCAGTACCATCAGCAGCATAGAAAGTGAATTTACCACCGCACCAGTTCGCAGCAAGAACAGCCTGTGCAGAACTGATTTCCCATTCGTTAACAAATGTTATTTTAATAGCAGAGCCTTTAGGACCGCCCCACCATGTACTAAAGTTGCCGTCCAAAGCACCAGCAACAGAAATATAGCTCGCAGAATGTGTTGTACCGCTAATTAATTCGATAGATTCAACATCTTCAGGAACTATTTGTTCACCTTCTGGTCCTCTTGTGAAGCTTGCTGCAAAAGCTGAAATTGCAAACAAAGCAACCAAAATCACCACAAAGGTAACGATTAATGAAATCTTTTTCATAACTTTTCTCCTTTTAATTTTTTCTCTTCAAAATAATTTGTGCCTGTGTCTAAAAATTACTGCTTTTGGGCGTAAAGCTATAATTTATAAGCACTATGCTCCTTAAGTTTAGCACAAGAAATTTATTTTGTCAACTTATACCATTTTATATATACAATAGGTATTTTTTTGTGCAACTTGTACACTTTATTCACTTTTGATACGATTATTCGCTATTAAACGAGTAAATTATACATTAATTAACACTTGATTTTGTGCAAGGTGCTTAAACCAGTGCGTTTGTTAACAAATTGTAAACTTTCGCTTCATGTTCAGAAAACCGTCACAACCAAGGCGTTTTGCCTTGAAATGCAAAATGCAGAATGCAAAATAAACAAGAAGCCTTCCGTGCAAGGCGCGGAAGGCTTCTTTTCACTTAATATTCGATTACAATCAATTTATGGGTTTGCAAATTATCAACAGTAAACTTTAGGACGCAATTTTGCCACTCGAATGGAATTTCTGTTCCATCAGGCTGAGATACTACTCTCTTTACCTTTTCGGCAACATCAAGCTCTACTCCAATGCCACTAATAACCGGGAAATCCTCAAGCAAGCAAACATTACCTCTGTTTACAGGTGGTGCGTACAAGAGGTGGAGAGCATAGAAGCTATCGTTTTTGCTCTTTCTCACTCTTACTCTGCCGCAGGAATAGAAATTGGACAATTTCAAGCATTTATCGTAAATGCTTTCAACACCTTTCATTATATACTTTTGCAATACGTAGTTACCAGACTTATTATACGCTTCAAAAACAGGGTGAGCAAAATACAATACGTTGCCTTTTCTGATAAGCGCGGGGTATTCGGCAGGCTCTGCCTTGTTTGGTGTGTTTTTGTGTCCACAGAAATGGCGCCAGGTACGGTTAAAGAATGGCTCATAAACCTCTGCCATCACCTCGCCCTCGGCTTTAACCTTATATGCGTGAGAATATGCCAAGAAAGGAGTTGTAACCTCGTCTATGTCGCACTTGATATAGTCAAGGTCATATTCACTCTCGCCCAAGCATTCAAAGCCAAGCTCAGGGAAAATGCTCTTTCCGCTAACCACAAGCTTACCGCCGTTGTTTGCATATGCAACCAAAGCTTTTTTGTCACCTTCGGTTAACTTAACGGAGTCGGGCAAAATAACGCACTGATATTTAGACAAATCGTCCCCTGACTCAACAACATCATATTCAAGATGCATAATCTGCAAAAGCTTAGAGCAACCAAGGTCGGAGTCAGTATGGCTTGTCCAAATTGCTATATCTGTATATGCTTTTGTATTTTCGGAATACTTTTCAATTTTATCAATATAATCAAATGCGTGACCCATAATAGCATATGTGCTCTTATCAAGCTTGCCGGATGGATGCAAATGGTCACCAACGGACATAGAAGCGCCTATGCTCACCATATCAGCAAGCTCATACTTCAAGGCGTCCTTATTTTTAAAGCCGCCAAACTCGCCCCATGCGTGGTGGAACTTGCCTGTCATACCGAGGAAAAGCTTACCGTACTTTTCAAAATACTTAGCACGCAGTGGCATCAAGTCATAGCCGCCCCAAGCGGTTGGCAAATCCTCAAGCTCGTAGTGTGTCTGGTATGGGTGATACTCAGGGCGGTTCATATCAGCGCCGCCGTTATAGAACACGTTAGCAGTTGGGCAATAGGATTTAACAATACCTGTCAACTCCTGCATCAAGGCTATTCTCTTTTCTCTGTAATACTTTCTTGCATCCTCGTAATTTTCAGGGTCAAGGCCTTGTGCCTTCATACCCTCTTTACATGAGTCGCAAATGCAGGCATCACGCATAAAGCAAATGTCATAGAAAACGCCGTCTGAAACATCGTAGTTTTCGCAAATTTCGCGAGTAATCTCTACAAGGTGATCCTTGTAGCCGCCAACGGGACAAAGAGTTGTCCAGGAGCAATCCCAGATAGGTGTATCGAGGTCACCGCCCGGCTCTGTGCCGAAATAGATAGGCTTTTTCTTCCAAAAATCTATGTGATGCCATTCGGGATGCTGGTCGGCATCAAGCTTGCTCCAGCCCATTGTTATGTAGATAGGAGCTTTTACTCCAACGGAATGGCAAGCGTCAATTTCCGCCTTCATCAAGTCAAAATCAAGATGTGGATGGACTGTGCCAACTTTTGTTGGGTAATAGCAATAGCCGTGGTGGCACTTTGCGAAAACAGTAATCAAGTCAACGTGAGCATCCTTCAAGGTTTTTGCAAATTCTTCCTTATTGAAGCTTTTGCCAATGCCCTCAATGGCTGGGCTTGTGTGGAAATCAAGGTGAACGCACTTCATATATTTTCTCCAATTCAGTTTTTTATTTCATTTTATCATATAAACACTCTGTTTTCAAGAAATATTTACCTTGACTCTTACATTTTTTGATGTTACAATTGAAATATAAACTTGAAGGAGCAAATTATGAGAATTGCTATTATCAGTGGCGCATCCTCAGGCATTGGCAAGGCCTTTGCCCGCGAGCTTGATGCTTTGGGGCTTGACGAGCTTTGGTTAATTGGCAGAAATGAAGCGCGGCTCAATGAGTTAAAAAGTGAATTAAAGACCCATGCGGTATGCCACGCATTTGATTTGACAGATAGCTCTGCCATAAATGAGTTGCAAGCTATACTTAGGCAAGGCAAACATACCATAGAATATTTGGTTTTATCGGCAGGTGTAGGCTATAATGGAGCATTTGAGGAAATATCATATGAAAACGCGAGTCAAATGATAGATGTCAACTGCACGGCACTAACTCTCTTAACCAAAATTGCATTGCCCTTTGTGTGCGAGGGTGGACATATAATTAATGTAGCTTCCAGCGCAGGATTTTTGCCACAGCCTGATTTTGCGGTTTATGCGGCAACCAAGGCTTATGTTATCAGCTTTTCAAGAGCTCTAAGACAAGAGCTTCGAAAGCGCAAAATCAAGGTAACTGCCGTTTGCCCAGGGCCTGTTGACACATCATTTTTCCAAGGGCTTGAAAACGTGAAGGAATATAAGAAAAAATACCTAATATCACCCGAAAAAGTTGCCCGCGGTGCATTAAAGGCTTCTCGAAAAAACAAAGCCATTTACACACCTACTCTTTCTATGAAGCTGGTTCATTTGATATCAAAAATTTTGCCAACCTCGTGGGTACTACGATTTTATAAGTAAAAATAGGCGACATTTACGTCGCCTATTTTGTATTTAGTTTTCAATCCATTTTGCTGTCAATTCTACGTGAGTTGAATAGATCCATCTCTCGCCCTCGAGGTCAACAGCAGATTCACCGCAGTACCAACCTGCAAAGGTATAGCCTTCCTTAGTAGGTATTGGCAAGGAATATGCTTTATTGAGCTTCAATGCCAAATATTCCACGGTCTTGCCGTCAACCGCAACACTGCCGCCGTCTGTATTGAATTTCACATAGTGGTTAGCATTTGAATACGTGCTCCAGCCAAAGGCAGGTCTTAACCCTGTAAGAACGTCTATCAAGCCAGGGTTGGAACCAATTTGCGCCAAGGGATACCACTTATAAAGCACATACGGCACGTCAATAATTTCACGTATTGTGTTGTTGTCTTTTCTCTCGTAAAGAGAAACCTTCAAGCCGTTACATTCGCCAAATGCGCCTGCGCCTATAACCTTAATTGAAGTGGGGAAAAGCACGGACACAAAGGATGTGGATGAATGGTCTAAATGAGATGTCGCATCGTAAAATGCATATTCATCAATTTCGGTAACAGGCTTGCCATCGTACGTATCAGGAATTACGATGTTAGATTTATAGTTGCCAACATATTCAGCAATTACAATGTGAGTGCCTTTATCGTAATAGTAAAAATCACCGTTTTTCAAGGTATAAACTACTTTGTGGATTGGCTTTTGTGATGCAAGCTCACCGTCTGCGACCTTGATAGTATCAGGAATGTACACCTTCATAAAGGTAAGCTTAGATTTGGAATACTTTGACACCAGGCTATTAAATGCGCCAGCGACAATTGATGTAACAGGCTTATCAGCAACCATTGTTGGGACATTGATAACATCCACAGGCTCACCAATATAGCCGCTTAGCGAATAGCTATCTCCATTATTAATGTAGAAATACTCATTTTCGGTGTAATCATACCTAACTATATCGCATTTCACCCCAAGTGATGATAAATCCTCAACCTTGCAACCGGTGGGAACATAAAAGGTGATACGGTCAACGCTCGCTTGTGACAATTTACCCTTCAAAATTTCAAATTCTCCGCCCAAGGAAACCACATTCTTGCCCGAAAACTTTGCAGGAACAACTATGTCAACAAGGTTGTCACCATAAAAATCAGATACCGCCACGCCACCGTCAACAATTGAGTAAGCTAACTTGTTTTCAGCGACAATTTTCCACTTAGCTACAAGGGTAACCTCTCGGTCATAGCCCCATCTATCGCCCATAGTGTCAATTTTGGCATTTCCTAAATACCAGCCGTAAAAATCAAAATCCTTGCGCACCGGTATAGGCAAGGAATATTCTCTACCATATCTAAGCTCAATAGTGTCATATCCCAAGCTACCGCCATTCACATCAAGAACTACTGTAACCTTGGGGTGATCAACAAACCATTTTACCGCAAAAACAATTCCTATTATCAAAGCTATAACCAATATAGCCAAAAGTATAATCGTAGACTTTTTCATATAATCACTTCCTTTCATACAATTATATACGAAAAAACAAACAAAGTCAATATAAAAAAACTGCCTTATCGGCAGTCTTTTTGTTAAAGGTATGCACGCATATCGGTGCGAAGCTCTTGTTCTATGGAAATCAGTCGGTTCGTAATGTCCTTTGCATGCTTCTCTGCGTGGGGATATTGGTTCAGATACTTGTACAAGGATTTGATGCCCATATTGCATCCGTCCGTCATAATGCTGGCAATTTCGTTATCGGTATGATGCACTGTCATTTTCACTCTTGTGGAAACATCGGACATAATTTTTGCCATTGGGTGGGGATTTTTGGTATCCATATTGGCGGAAACGAGAGCCTTGTGGGTTTCATCTCCTAAAACTGCGTGCTTGTCCTTGCAGGCATTCAACGCCTTTTTCAACTGTGGATTTTGCACATATGGCATAACGTGGTTGATTGAGTCAACACCCATTTTGATGCCCGAATTACATTCTCTTAATAGCTTTTCAGTATCGTTCATATAATCACTCCTTTTTTACAAGTATTTGTGATTATTTCATTTTTATACAAAAAAAGAGGCACTGTTTTTGCAGTGCCTCAATTTATTAATACAATGTAGCAGGGTAAACGCCGTCCTTGTGAAGCTTTTCAAATGCTTCCTTAACAGCATACTTGTCTTCACCGTATGTAACGCCAAACCACTTGTCATTTGTTGGAAGAATCTTAACAGATGCTTCGCCATTTTCAACAAGCTCACCGATAACGGTTGGGAGCAAATACTCACCCTTGAGCTGATTGAGATTTGGGTTTGACAAGAATGTTACAAATCCATTTTCCAATACATTGATAAACTCAGGTGTCAAGCCCCACATATTCATAGAAACATAGCAGTTTTCGTCAAGCTGGTCAACTGTGCCGTCATCATTTGCAATTCCTGCGCTGTTGCCATACTTAACAATGTTAGATGTTTCAACAACCTTTGTAAGATAATTTGTATCGTCTGCCTCGCAAACACCTCTTGTAACACCGCCGTTGTCGGACAATGTGTTCTTCAAGATAAAGCCTGCCATACAGAAGTCATATTTCTTAATAGGAGCAGCTTCAGTTACCAAGAACTCGTGGATAGACTTAAATGCTTCCTTGCCATAGTAGTCATCAGCATTGATAACCATAAATGGCTCATTTACAATACCCTTGCAGGAAAGAACCGCTTGACCTGTGCCCCAAGGCTTCTTTCTGTCAGGATGGTTCTTAAAGCCCTCTGGAAGCGCTTCCATATCCTGATATGCGTATGCAACCTCGCAAATACCTGCGATTTTGTCGCCTACTACCTGCTTGAAGTAATCCTCCATTTCACGTCTGATAATGAAAACTACCTTATTAAAGCCAGCCTCAATAGCATCGTGAATGGAATATTCCATAATAACCTCGCCGTTTGGTCCGAGAGGTTCAAGCTGCTTAATACCACCGCCAAAGCGAGAGCCAATGCCTGCAGCCATAATAACAAGTGTTGTCTTTTTCATTTTATACCTCGAAAAAATTATTTATACATTGGGCCATAGTTAGCGCAAGCACGGTAGTCCTGACCCTCTTTATCCATACCGAATGCATTCCAAGCTGCAGGACGGAAAATCTTGTCCTCGTCAACGTTGTGCATGCAAACAGGAATTCTCAAAATGGAGCAAAGTGTAATAAGGTCAGCGCCGATGTGACCATAGCTGATTGCACCGTGGTTAGCACCCCAGTTGTTCATAACATCATAAGCAGTCTTGAATGCGCCCTTGCCTGTTACTCTTGGAGCAAACCAAGTGCAAGGCCATGTGTAGTCTGTTCTCTTCCAAAGCTTATCGGAAACGTCAGCAGGCAAGCCAACTGTCCAGCCTTCAGCAATCTGAAGAACAGGGCCAAGACCCTTAACCAAGTTAAGTCTTATCATAGTTGCAGGCATCTGTGCCTTTGTTTCAAATCTGGAAGAATATCCACCGCCACGGAAGTAGCCAAGGTCAGCAAAGTTCCAAGTGGTGTTATTCATAATGTTCTTCTGATCTTCCTCAGTAACCTCGTACCAAGGCTTCATAACAGCGTTGCCGTTTTCATCCTTAGCCTCGCCGTTAGCATCAAGGCAGCAAGCACCGGAGTTAATAAGATGGATAAATCCGCCTGCATCCTTCGCAACGCCTTCAATATCATAGCCTGTTGCCTTCTTAACAGCTTCAGGGCTCCAGTATGTTCTTACGTCGGCGAACATCTGAGGTCTGTTTGTAAGAAGCTTCATAAAGAGCATACCAAGACCGTTCAAAACATCATTTTCAGTTGCGAGAACATATGGCTCACGTGCGCCATTCCAGTCAAAGGATGTGTTGAGCATAGATTCTGGGAAGTCACAGTTTGGATAGAAGTCTGTCCACTGTCTCTGACCCTGGAAGCCTGCCGCAATTGCATTGTGGCCAACCATTTCTTCTTCGCATCCTTCAGGAAGATTCTTGTTACCGTTCATCAAATCCTTGATGATGCACATCATCTTAACAACGAACTCCCACTGCTCGTCCTTTTCTTCTCTTGTCTTTTGCATATCCTCAGGGTTCTTATCAAAGCCCTCAATGCAATTAGTCTTTACCCAAGCCATAGCCTTTTCAAACTCTGCCTTGTCGTAAATTCCCTCTGTCATTCGTCTGATAATTTCAACCTCGTCAACAGACTCAACTCTCATGCCGAGATATTCCTCGATAAATGCAGGGTCGATAATAGAACCACCGATGCCCATACAAATAGAGCCAATCTGAAGGTAAGATTTGCCTCTCATAGTAGCTGCAGCAACTGCTGCACGGCCGAATCTTAAAAGCTTTTCCTCAACGTCTGCGGGAATAGATGTGTCTATTGCATCCTGTACGTCGTGGCCGTAAATACCGAATGCAGGTAAGCCCTTCTGCGCGTGAGAAGCAAGAACTGCTGCAAGATATACAGCGCCAGGTCTTTCAGTGCCGTTAAAGCCCCAAACACCCTTTATTGTCATTGGGTCCATATCCATAGTTTCTGAGCCGTAGCACCAGCAAGGTGTAACTGTCAATGTGATGTCAACACCCTCTTTTTTGAACTTGGATGCACAAGCAGCTGCCTCTGCAACTCTACCAATAGTAGTGTCAGCAATAACAACCTTAACAGGCTCGCCATTTGAGTACTTCAAATTGTCCTCAAAAAGCTTAGCTGCTGCCTTTGCCATATTCATTGTCTGAACCTCAAGAGATTCTCTAACCTTGAGAGGTCCACGTCTACCGTCAATGGTAGGTCTGATGCCGATAACCGGATAATCACCAATCAATCTGTTTTCTGCCATATTTAAATTCCCCTTTATGAAATTTATTATTATCGTATTAATTATAATATGTCCCCGCCTCAAAATCAAGGCTAAATGTGAATTTTTTTACTTTTCACAGTATTTTATTGCAAAATCAATGTCTGAAGGGCCGTGTGGATGGTGGTCAACCCCCACTTTTTTGTCGATATATAGCAAATTTTCAATTCCTGCATTCTTGTAAGCGCGCTCAATTGCTATGCCGTTTTCCTCATATGGCACAGTTTTGTCGCTGTCACCATATGCCATATAGATTTTGATTTTGTTTTCAATAAGCTTTGGAATTTTGTTAAACGGTTGACCGCTAAATGTGAAAATATCACTCTTTTTCATTCCCCAAGCACGCTCAAACTCTTGCCACATACCCTCGTGTACGTCAGGTGCATTACCAAGGCGTGCAGGACAGCTCAAAAAGCTGACAACGGGGGCGTCTATGTATAAGCCGTGTATATGCTCTGGAGCCTTTGCGGCAATAAGGATTGACATCATTCCGCCACAGCTCATACCAAGGGTTATTACGCAGTCGGAAATATTTAGCTCCTTTGCAGCATAGCTAATAAATTCGATTTGGTCATCAATTTCACTGTCAGTTCCCCATCTGTTGCGATTTTCCAAGAAAATCAAGGTATATCCGCGTGCTACAAACTCATTTTGCAAATCAGGAAAAGCGCCAAAATACTCCGTTTTAAAAACAGTTTTACCGTTTCTCTTGCTTTCATCCTCTAACATAAGGGCAATAGCTCTTTTTCCCTTAAATTCAAATTCTAACTGATACTTTCCGTCGTATCTGTATTCTGCCAATACTTTCATATCACACCTCACCAAAGTTTTATTTAATTGTACAACTTTTTTGCAAATATGTCAACGAAAAAGCCGCACTTTCGTGCGGCAATTTTTTAATTTTTACTTACATACGGAATTCTTGAAACAGGTACAGCTATTATCGCTGTAATTACAATTTCGGGTAACATATAAAGACCGTTATAAAATACAGAATAGAACCAAGCAAGACCGTTTCCTGTAAAGGTGTTCAAAACTGCACTGCCAAACATACCGTAAAATCCATCCTGGCTAAAAAACCATTCTGCCCACGCACCAAAGAAAATATAACCGGATATAATGTGGACTATGTATCTTAAAGAAAGCGCCAGCACAACTCCCAATACTATGGATGCAGTTTTATTCTTGATGATATTTCTGAACATGCCACCAAGTCCAAGAACTGTATATGCTAAAACATAATCGAGCAAACAAATAGCAAGGGCTGAAAATACATTTCCCATATAGTTGTCACTGTTTGGCAAGAAAAACGCTTGAACAGTGTTAAAGGAAATCAGCATTTGCATAAATGAATATGCCAAGCCTGTCAGTAGTCCCCATTTTATTCCGTACATATAGGAAATCAATACAATAGGAAGCATACTCGCTATTGTAAAGCCGCCGCCAAACGGCAAATTCAAAAATGGCATAAAGCCGCAAATAAGCGCTATTGAAATAGCGATGGCTATCATTATTGCGGATGTGGTTAGTCGTTTTGTTTTTGTGTTCATAGTTTTCTCCTTAGAATAAAATATTACCGCACAGAAAAATATCCGTGCGGTAAATATATCCCAAGAATTGAATAGTATCTCCCTCCGACGGCATTATCCGTATCAGGTTAAAGGGTTTGGACAAGGTCCATCTCAGCCAATCAGCACCCCTGAATATTCTTTTGTACGATGGTAAGATTATAGCACCACTCTACACTGTTGTCAAGTGCTTTTCGTAATTTTCTTTTGATGTGTATATGAGGAGAGTTCCATCCTCAACAGAAATTTCCGAAAAGTCACCTGTAAACTCATTGCTTACTCCAAGTGGCACACGGTTTGAAAGTACCGCGTTATCAAGAGTATATAAAAGCCCTTTTTCGCTAACTCCCTTAGCTGTGTCACCGTAAGAAAACACAGAAATTCTGCCGCTTGCGTCTTTGTCAAATGAAACAGAAGAATTATGTATTGCAAATAGCACATTTTCTCCATCAACAAACGAAACATCAATACCCTTTTCGGCACTGGCGGCAGCAAGGGCAACGTTGGAAACTGTATGATCCAAAGCGCCACCTATTGCTCCGAAAACAACAATTTTGCGGTATCCCTGCTCAATTGCATATTTAATAGCAAGAGCGCTATCGGTGTCATCCTTTTTAACAGGATAAACAATTGTATTTTCACAATCAATTTTGCCTGTATATGAATCAAAGTCACCTATTGCCACGTGCGGCGAAACGCCATTTTCGACAAGTGTAAAATATCCTCTGTCAGCACCAATAACAAGGTCGTTTTCCTTTGGTGAAATTTGGATTTTACAGTCAAGAGCGCAGGCAATATAACATATTTTCATTATATCTCCTTCAAAATATAGGCATCATATGGCTTCATTTCTACTCTGCCACTGATTTTCTTGTCTGCAAGCACATCATAATATTCCTTGTCAAGAACGATATAGCCATCCTTGCCTTCAATTTCAATAGCGATAATGCCGTTTTCTTCGCCAAATCTTTGTGTCAAGTCGATATTTTCCGATGCCTCAAGTGTTGGCTTTTTATCAACCAGCTTGAGTAGTGACTTTTTGTCAATAGCAGAGCCAAGAATAATTACCTGACCCTTGCCAACCTTACGACGAGCGATAGCGGTCAAATTCTCAAGCTCGTCGCTTTCATATGTTGCCAAGCTTTCGGCATCAATAACCTCATAAGCGTCTGTGCCAAGATTGAGTTGAATTTCTTCGCCATTATCATTCCATTTTGCCTTTATATTTTTGTCTTGGATTGGCAACTGATACTTAGTATAAACTCCGCAAAGCTCCTCAAGGAACGAATATGGCTTATCGGTGTATTTTGATGCACATTCTGTCATAATGTCGGTATGAGGACCAACAATCCAAGTGCCACCGTTATTGATCCACTCCACAATTCTTGTTTCAAATCCGTCACGCGCCGCATTTGGAAGAAAGGGAGATACAATTACCTCATATTCACTCAAATCCTTGTCCGTTTCAATAACATCAATATTGTAGTGACGGAAATAATTGTGGCAAAGGTCAATATACTTTGCTCTTACATCGTTGTCAAACTCCGCAACAAGAGGTGCCCAGAAGAAAATTTTAACGGAATTTGAGGAATATGTCATAGCAATTTTAGACTTTGTCTTAGAGTTTGCCAAAAAGCTCTCTGCCTTTGTCAATACATCTGTTAGCTTTTTAACGCCTCTTGACGCAGGGTTCGGTCTTCCGCTTGAATTCAAAAATGCACCGTGACCTAATTCGTGTCCGTTTGGATGTGAACGGAACAGCCAATATAAGTTCATTTCCGAACCGTGTGCAACTGACAAAAGTGAATTTACATAGCTGTAATCATTTGGTCGGTACCCATTATACGCAGCAATAGAACCATTCCAACCAAGCAAGGTTTCTGTTACCCAGAATGGTCTGTCCTTCAAAGGACGGTAAAAGTCATAATTGAAAAGTGAGCGGTAAAGATTGTCGGTTGTGTGGTAATGATTATGCTGAACAACGTCAAGCTTTTTATTCATCTTATTGTAGCTCAAGTAGTTGTCAACCATAAGGTCAGTGCCTATTGGAGCATTGGTGTATTCTCTTAAAGCCTCTGCCTGCTCGTGAACATAAGAGCAAATCAGCACTTCATTAAATTCAACCCATTCAACAACAAGGCTTGGATTTTCCCATGCCCACAATACAGGCGGCTCAATCTGATCAAAGGTTTTGTAGTCAAGTGACCAACGATAAGTGCCCCACGCCTTGTTAAGAGCAACAATATCTCCATTGTACTTGTTCTTCAAGTGTTTTCTGAAGTTATTCTTACACTTTTCACAGTAACAGCCATGATCGTATGGGTGTACCTCGTTGTCAATCTGCCATCCGATAATACCAGGGTGATTGCCAAACGCCTTTGCCATTTCTCTGGCGATTTTCACGTTTAATTCTCTCATACCCTCGTGAGATTTACAAGGGTGTACTCTTGCATGCACCTTTTCTTGATATTCAATATAGTCCTTAGATTTTACGCGCATTGCGTCCGGGTATTTCTCAAATACCCATCTTGGCGGTGTGCAGGAAGGTGTACACATAATAGTATAAATGCCGTTTTCATATAGCTTGTCAACCACATATTTGAAGAAATCGAAATTATACTCTCCCTCATTGGCTTCCATTGAGCTCCAAGCAAACTCTCCGATACGCATACAGTTCATACCGTATTCCTTCATTTTAGCTATATCGCGCTCGATCTCAGCCTTATCCCAAAGCTCAGGATAGTATGCCGCACCTACATAAAAATTTTTCATAGTAAACTCCTTAAAATATTCTTTATAATCAAATGATAGCATAAAATGTATTGAATGTCAATTTCAAATAGTTAATGTATTAAAATTTATAGAAATTCCAAAAAAGGTATTGACAAAACGGGATTAAATGTGTAAAATATAATGCGTGACGCAGTTCACCATATTTGGACCAATAGCTCAGTTGGTTAGAGCTACCGGCTCATAACCGGTCGGTCCGGGGTTCGAGTCCCTGTTGGTCCACCAAATAAAGAAGGTAGGTTTCGTGCCTACCTTTTTTATTTGTATGTATATCAGTATACAGGGACTCGAACGCAGCGTCAAGAAAAACATTCGGTGAATGTTTTTTAGCGGTGACCGAAGGATTTTGCGAAACATAAACATTAAATGCACACTCATTGTTTCGCAAAATTCAAGAGCGATGTCCCTGTTGGTCCACCAAATAAAGAAGGTAGGTTTCGTGCCTACCTTTTTTATTTGTATGTATATCAGTATACAGGGACTCGAACGCAGCGTTAAGAAAAACATTCGGTGAATGTTTTTTAGCGGTGACCGAAGGATTTTGCGCAATACAAAAATACATGCACCGTTTATTTCGCAAAATCAATTATCTACTTAGCAGTATTAAAACATATTGAAAAAGCTACAAATTTGTGATAAAATTTAATTGTCGATAGAACAGAATTGATTTCCAAATAATTGTCAATAAGGAGAGTTGAAATGAAAAGATTTTTAGCCATTTTGATTTCATTAATCTCAGTTTGCTTAATTTCTTCATGCGGATGTAGTGTTGAGCGCGAAAACAATTATGAGCCCAATCCCGAAGATTATGTAGAATGGGATGGGAGTTACTTTTATTATCAAAATTACCGTATCACCACGGATTTAAGTGTTGAGGAACCATATATAACAGAAGTAGTTTACAATGAAAAAACCTACGAGATTGATAAAGTACACCATTCAGTTTTTAAAAATGATAAGTTACATATGACTTTTAGCACGGAAGTCAATTCATCCAAAGAATCCGAGCAATACTTTGCTTTTATGATTTATTCGTTGGGAAGCCAAAAGGTTGAATATCTATATTTACAAGAACATACAGAAGCACCTTATAATAATGATTTATTTAAAATTCTCGAAATCGGTGACAATTATGTAATTCTTCAAGGCAACGGAAAAATATCAAAATTAGATACCACCTCAAGCAAAATTGACTTCATTAATTGCGTTAGCTATGATGTTAAATACGGTTATGCGGCTGTTATGTATGATAACCAGCTTCTCTATTCCGACTTGGAAACATTCGATTTTAAACCTATAATGTCCCTATCAAATCAAAATACAAAAATAGATTATTTCATTCAAAATATTGACGGACAGACTTTACTGCAAATCATCGACCAATCCGGTGCTGTTGTCAATAACAAGTCTATCACTGTTAACAGCTTAACATACTATGACTTCGAAAGCAAAGAGTTTTACGAACTAGTGAAATTTGAAGATAATAAATTTTTGTCAATTGATCCTAACAAAAAACGCACCGACATCTTTATTTTAGGCGAGCAAAAGTGGGTAGGATATAATGGTTATACAAGTGATGATACACAGCTTGAATACAAATTATTTACGGATAAAAATGTTTTATACACCGTTAACTTTAATAAAATCAATGGCGTCGAACTCAAAGAGCTTTATGCCTTCAATGAAAGCAACGAATATAAAATTAATCAATTCGAGAACAATATTATTCACTTAAGCAAAAGAACTTTAAATAAACCTGTAGATCATATGTATTACAACAGGATAGATAGCAAAATCGAATATTTTGATTTAGATAAAATGAAAATATTGGATAAAGCAGAACATGATTATAATAACAGAATTGTTATTGCAGAATTTGGAGACATAGTTTATTATGTTGAAACCAAGATTCAAACAGCTTTTATGGCTGAAAGCACTGTTTACTACTATTTATACCGACATGACAAAAGAACTCAAAAAACGGGCTTGCTGAAATATTTTGTCGATTATCTCAGCGACTCCGTATTTGATAATTATGTTTTCAATGACGAAAAATACGATTTCGATATATTAGTTAGAAGCTCATAATCTCGAAATTGCGCATGTTCTTAACTAATCAATAACTCAAATATAAGAGGTAGGTTTTACGCCTACCTTTTACTTATTTTCTAATGAAATCAATTACGCAGTGTACTTATTCACTATTTTCGACAAAACTATTGATTTTTTGCAAAAATATGGTATAATTATCTTGTAAATAAGTGTTTTGCATCTTTCCGTGTTTCTGTATCAAACGCGCAGAGGTGCTTTTTTTATCAATATTCGGAGGAAAAATACAATGGAAAGAAAATACAAGCTATCGACAGCGCTCGATATAGACGACCTTTTAATGGAGTGCACAAGCTACGCCGTTAAGCTGGCTAATGAAAAGCACAAGTTTAACCCACCTATGACTATCTATGAAAAGGAGCGTTGGGGCAAGCTGGGCAAGCGAATTGACAGCATTTATCCATACTTTAACGACCCTGAATTTTATCGCACACAGCCTGTTTACCCAGGTGCCAAGGAATTTGTGCGCAAGCTGGTTCAAATGACAGAGGTATTTATTTGTACCGCTGTTCCGCCACAATTTATGGGTATCCGCGCGCAAAGGATAATGGAAGAATTTCCAGAAATTCCTGCTGACCACATATACATGGGTGCTCGCAAGGACAATATTTATACCGATATTTTGTTTGACGATGCAATGCATAACATACTAAACTCAAATGCAAAGTACCCTGTTTTGATGCGCCGTCCTTGGAATCAAGAGGCTATGGGTATGCTTGCCGTAAATCGCTATGACGAATTTTTAAAAATAGTTGAAATTATAGCTGAATGCTACTCTGCTAAGCCGAGTACTCATTCCATAGAAGACTCAAATATTATCGTTTTAGTAGGTCCATCAGGTAGTGGAAAATCAAAAATTGCCACACGGTTTTTAGAGGAAAACAAGGACTACGAAAAGCTCCCAAGCTATTCAACCAAGGACCATACCGCCCTTGAGGATAATAAATGGTACAATCTTGTTAGCATAGACGAATTCAGAGCCATGTGCGAAAGCGGCGAAATGCTTGAATCAACCATGTATGCAGGTCACGGCTACGGCTCTAAGATGGAGGATGTTCAGCGCATTTTGGCAAGTGGCAAGCGCGTCCTTACTACAATGGACATATGCGGTGCTATGTCACTCAAAACTCATTTTAAAAACGTAACTACCATTTTTATTAAGCGCGAGAAAAAAGCGCTTATGGCAAACATTTTGCGCAAAAATTCCTCTGTTGAGGACAAGGTTAACCGATTAGTTGCCCTTGAGTATGTTGAAAAGAACTCTGCTCTTTGTGACTATGTAATTAGCTTTGAGGAATATGATGACGCCCTCGATCAGCTTCGCAGAATTCTTAAATAATAAAACGAAAAAAGCTCGGCAGTGCCGAGCTTTTTTCTATTCTACAACTGACATATTCAGCTTTTGCTTTTTGATTGTATTTCGTACAACTATTATGTAGTTTATTGACAGCGCGATTATTGTAAACACCCATGTGATTGGATGCACAAGATACAAAATAGACAGGTCGGGATATACAACAAACACAGTATATACCCAAACAATTCTTATAACACAAGTACCAAACACGGTAATAAGTGACGGCGGTAAGCTACAGCCGTGGCCGCGAATTGCACCCGGCATAATACCCATTATTCCTGCCAAAAAATAAATCGGGAATGTAAATTTCAATCTTTGGTAACCATATGCAACAGCCACAGGATTATCTTTTATAAATATTGCCATAATCCACTTTTTGCCAAAGAACATACCAAGACCAAGCACAAGGCCAAGGGCAGTGGTTAACAGTATTGTATATCTGAATGCGCGCCTTGCTCTGTCCACCTTGCCTGCGGCTACATTTTGGCTTGTAAAGGTAGTATTTGCATTTATAAATGAGTTTAGCGTTACCCACATAATACCTTCAACAGTACCAACAGCGGTGCTACCCGCAATAGCATCAGGGCCAAATGAATTAACTCCTGACTGCAAAAATACATTTGAAAGGCTGAATGCGGCACTCTGTAAGCCTGCAGGAAAACCAATAGCGACTATTCTCTTTAGCTTATGCCAACAAAACTCAATATTTTTAAACGAGAAGGAAAACAATCCCTTATTTCTCATCAAATCGACGAAAATAAGAATGGCAGAGAGCATCTGTGAGGCAATTGTACCGACAGCAACACCAATAACACCCAAATCAAACACCGCACAAAGAAGAAGGTTTAAAAGAACATTTACAAGACCTGAAATAACAAGGTATATAAACGGTCTTTTTGTTTCTCCTGCTGTTCTGTAAATAGCGGCACAGAAGTTATAAATCATAGAAAATGGCACGCCCAGCATCAAAAGCTGTAAATAAAGGGTTGCTCCCTCTAATACTCCACCTGCCGGGGTTTTCATAACTTTTAAAACAGGTCCTGCCACAAACATACCGATAACCATAACTATCAAGCCAAGTATCGGCGCTAAAACAACCGAGGTATCAATTGTCTTTTTAACAGATTTTTCATCCCTCATACCAAAATAAAAGGACGAAATAACGTCAACACCTGCGGAAATACCCATAAATAAGCCGATAATTACATTATAGATACTCGTGGATGCGCCAACAGCCGCCAGCGCAATATCACCCGAAAATTGACCAACCACCACAAGGTCAGCCGCATTATATAGGCTTTGTATAATGTTTTGTAGCATAATGGGGATCGTGAAAATGATAATTTTCTTGAACAGTCCCCCATTTATCATATCAACACTCTTTGTCATTACATCTCCAAAACTTGCTAAAGTGCTTTTTTAAAATGCACATACATTGTAGCACAGGGTTACAAAAATAACAATAGATTTCAATAAAAAAATGCAACTTTTCGTTGCATTTTTTTATTGAATTAAGCAAAGGTTAATATTCTTTTATAAACCTCGTCGTGTATGTACAAGGCAAAAGAAATAAATGAAATAATCAGGACGATTTGAGCGACCATATCGACAAGAATAAGCCACTCTGCAATGGGTCTGAAAACAACCATCAAGGCAGTAACTATACCGCTCAACACCGCCAAAGACACACAAATCCACAGATTTTTGTTGGTTCTTTTGTTGAACTCTTTCAAATAATACTCAATATCTGTATGTGAAAACAGCTCGCCGTTTCGCACAATGCTCTCTTTCGCATTGTGACGCATTGTCAAAATTATTACAACAGTAACGGCGATTAATGCAAGAGATGATAAAACAGCACTTATACACACCTGCAAATACATATCCTCGGCTTTTGGAACCTTCAGCATACTCGAAAGGTTGTACTTCTCAAAATATTTGATATTGCAAACCATCTCATAAATGTCAATGCCTACTTGCACTGCAAATGTGGAGAGCAAAATCCAAAACCATTTATTTATTTTGTAAATTTCCTTGAAGGCAAGATACAAAAGTGAAAGCACTGTGACAAGCGGAAAAACAAAATCCTGCAAAATGTCAACACTTGTGTAGCCCCATGTAAAATCAAAAATAAACAAGGAAGCCACGGATATTACAATTATAGCTTTTATACTGTCCTTAGCCTCAAAAATCGAGGTTTTTGTTTTAATTTGATTGTTAAAATCATCAAGACAACGGCAGCGCAGCTCCTTGGTAATCGCCTTCCTCAAATACACGATGTATTTAACTAACCAAATTGTGCTAACCGTTAGAGAGACGATAACAAAAAATCCAATAAACAACGGCTTGAAGCGAATGTAGCTATATTCCACATCCATTGTAAAAGCACTATCTAAGGAAAGCGCCGTCAAATCAGGTAAAACCGCTGAAATAAGTCTTACCGCCAAGGCTATTATAGTCCAAGTCCTTACCCCTGGCGCTCTTTTGTGCGCCTCATAATTATCAGCAGGCACAAGCTGAGAATACAGCCGAAATAGCTTATTAAAGAAAGGTACGCCAAATACCAATTCAAGAACACCGAAGCAGAATGACAAAAGGAGTGACATAGTTGGGTCAAAGGATGACACCATAGTAATGGAAAACAGCTTAACGCCTGAAATAATGCACATTTTCTTGGCGCTGACACAAACGTCATCCGCATAGTCATATACATACGATGACTTGTTAAATGCCTTAATAACAAGCAAGTAACCAACTATATCGGGCAAAATATCAACGTTGGAAATTAAAGGATTGAACCAAAATACAGCGGCAACTATTAACAGTGCTAACACCTATTTGTCCTCCTTTTTGTTATTTCCATCTTTCTTTTTAGTTGCTTTGTCAAGCATTCTGTTTAATGTATCAAAGACAGGCATACCTGTTGTGCTCTTTTCCATATCTGCATCATCCTCGTAGCATATACGGGCGTAGCAGTTAAACAGTATGACAAGGGTAAATGCGGAATACAGAACACGCAAAATAATCCAAATCAAGCCGAGCCTTGCAATGGCCTCTCCGCTATTTACAAACATTGAAATAATCTCAAAAATCATTGCGATAACAATGAGAGCCGTATTGACAATACTCCAGCCTTGAATTTTGCGCAGCTCCACCTCTTTAGCAATAATGAAAATAGCCGCCATAACCACTATCAAGAGAACAGGAGCTAAAACAGTCTGCGCATAAATCAAAACGCGGTACAAAGCGCCCGATGACTGTGCAAAAACGCTCAATGCAACAATAACAATGCTAAGAATCAAAAACACCAAGGAAACAAGAGTTGACACAAAAAACAGCTTGTTTTGGTTTGATAGCTTGTACAGCGCATATAGCATAAATGCAGAGCCTACAACGTAAAAGTAAATGCTAAACGCCGGCACTAATGCGCCGAAATACGTCAAAAAGCAAGCAAAAAACAAAAGTCCAAAGCCCATTATGCTTCTCCAACCTGGTTAGCGCCACAGCATTTTTTGTACTTTTTACCACTGCCACATGGACAAGGCTCGTTTCTGCCTATTTTCTGTTCAGCACGTACAGGCTGCTGCACCTGCTTAACAGGCTTTTTATTGCCCTGCTGACCGAAATTCATAAAGCCTTCCTCTGTTGGCTTTACTATCTGCACACGTTGCATTGGCTTTTCTTTAGGTACAGCCATCAAAATGCCTCTTACTGTATCGTCACGAATGTTGATAATCATATCGTCAAACAAATCTGCACTCATAATCTTATATTCGTTAACAGGATTTCTCTGCGCATATGACTGTAAGCCTACGCCACCGCGTAGGTCGTCCATTGCCTCCAGGTGGTCCATCCACTTTTCGTCAACATTGCGGAGAAGCACAACTCTTTCAAGCTCACGCGCTCCATCCTCACCAAAAAGCTCTTCCTTGCTTCTCCAAATTGCAAGAGCACGTTCTGTAAGAACATCAAGCACCTCTTCAGCAGTAATATCTTCATTCTCAAAGTCGCTTTGCTGACAAAGCAAGCCCATATACTTGGATTTCAGCTCGCCCAAATCCCAATCCTCGTAATCTCCGTGCAAATATGCATCTACGGAATCACGGATTGACGACTTAATCATATTTTCAATCTTAGGCTTCAAATCAATGCCGTCAAGAACCTCAGCACGTTGTGAATAAATGATATTTCTTTGCATATTCATAACGTCGTCGTAAGAAAGCACATTCTTTCTTCTTGCAAAGTTACGACCCTCTAAGCGCTTTTGAGCATTTTCAATCTGATTTGACAAAATCTTAACGTCAATAGCGGTGTCCTCGTCCAAGCCAAGTCTTGAAACAATACCGATAACTCGGTCGCCTCCGAACAAACGCATAAGGTCGTCCTCAAGGGAAATAAAGAACCTTGATTCGCCTGGGTCTCCTTGACGTCCTGAACGGCCACGTAGCTGGTTATCGATACGTCTGCTCTCGTGACGCTCTGTACCGATAATAAATAAGCCGCCTGCCTCACGAACCTTTTCTGCTTCGGGCTCAATCTCTACCTTGTACTTATTGTAAAGCTCGTTAAATACTCTGCGAGCCTCAAATATCTCTTCGCTAACAGATTGTGAGCTACCTGTTGCCAACACAATAGTTTCCTCGTCATAGCCATCTGCACGCATTTGCTTTTTGGCTAAAAATTCCGCGTTGCCGCCAAGCATAATGTCAGTACCTCGTCCTGCCATATTTGTAGAAATGGTAACTGCACCGTACTTACCAGCTTGTGCTACAATTTCCGCCTCTTTCTCGTGATACTTAGCATTCAAAACAGTATGCGGAATGCCCGCACCCTTGAGCTTCTTAGAAAATGCCTCTGACTTTTCAATAGAAACAGTACCTACAAGCACAGGTTGACCCTTGGCATAGCACTCCTTAATTTGAGCAATTACGGCTCTGTCGCGTCCCGCACTGCTCCTATATACACGGTCATTATAGTCCTTTCGGATCATCGGCTTGTTGGTGGGGACTACAACAACGTCAAGGTCGTAAATCTCACGGAATTCAGCCTCCTCGGAAAGAGCTGTACCTGTCATACCGGAGAGCTTTTTATACATTCTGAAGTAGTTCTGGAAGGTAATTGTGGCAATAGTTCTGTTTTCTCTTTGGATTTTAACCTTTTCCTTTGCCTCAATTGCCTGATGTAAGCCATCGGAATAACGTCTGCCCGGCATCAAACGACCTGTAAATGTATCAACAATGATAATTTGTCCGTCATGAATTACATAGTCAGTGTCACGGTGCATAATGCCGTGCGCCTTGATAGCCTGCTGAATGTGATGATACAACTCAGAGTTTTCGGGATCTGACAAGTTCTCAATTTCAAAAAACTCCTCTGCCTTTTCAACACCGTACTTAGTAAGCGTTGTTGTTCTTGCCTTTTCATCTACAATGTAGTCGGCGATAATATCGTCGTGCTCAACCTTTAAGTCGAGCTCCTTAATAACAAACTTTCTCAGCTTGCAAACAAAAGCCTCAGCTCTGTCATAAAGCTCTGTTGACTTTTGACCCGCACCAGAAATAATAAGCGGAGTTCTTGCTTCGTCTATGAGAATAGAGTCCACCTCGTCAACAATGGCAAAAATATGACCTCTTTGTGCCATGTCGCTTTTGTAAATAACCATGTTATCGCGGAGATAGTCAAAGCCAAACTCGTTGTTAGTACCGTATGTGATATCGCACTTATATGCATTTATCTTTTCCTCTCTTGACTGACCGTGAACAACCAAGCCTGTTGTCAAGCCAAGAAACTCGTGTACTCTGCCCATTTCCTCACAGCCAAGACGTGCAAGATAATCGTTAACAGTAATAACGTGCACTCCCTGTCCTGTAAGAGCGTTCAAATATGAAGGCATAACGGCAACAAGAGTTTTACCCTCACCCGTTTTCATTTCCGCAATACGACCCTGATGCAAAAGAATACCGCACATAAGCTGCACACGGAATGGGCGCTTGCCAAGCACCCTGTCTGCCGCCTCGCGTACAAGCGCAAATGCCTCTGGCAACAAGTCGTCCAAGGTTTCTCCATTTTGAAGTCTTGTTTTAAACTCGTCTGTTTTTTCTCTCATTTGAGAGTCAGACATAGCCTTATATTCATCAGCCAAGCTCTCTATCTTATCAACTATCGGAGTAATCTTCTTAATTTGTCGGTCACTGTACGTGCCGAAAATTTTAGTAAAAAGTCCCATTATTTTTGCCAAAACGGCGTCCTTCCATAGAAATTCAACATATATTATACTATACGTTTTTCAAAATTTCCACACTATTTTGAAAATTAACAATTTTATTTTCATTTTAGGTTGATTTTTCTTTGGAAAGGCATTAAAATAATAATCAGAAAAATTGACGAGGTTATTATGCTGAATTTAGTTTTATTAGAGCCTGAAATACCGCAAAATACAGGCAATATTGCCCGCACCTGTGCCGCAACAGGCGCAAGATTACATATGATTAAACCATTTGGCTTTGAAATTGATAACGCAAAGCTCAAGCGCGCTGGTATGGACTATTGGTTTCATTTGGAAATTTTTTATTACGAAAGCATTGACGAGTTTTTTGAAAAAAATCCTAATGTAGAGTTTTACCTATTTACAAAAAAAGCATCTCACCGCCATACCGATGTTAAATATGGAGAAAACCCATTCTTCTTTTTCGGTCGTGAAAGCTGTGGCTTGCCTGAAGAGCTGCTCGAAAAAAATGTTGACAAGTGCGTCAGAATTCCAATGAAGGAAGGCTTACGCTCCTTGAATCAATCCAACTCTGCCGCAATTGCCGCATACGAATATTTGCGTCAAAAGGATTTTGTTGGTCTTTCTGATGTTGGTGGAAAATTTTAACTCAAAAGCGAGTGCCCTCTCGGTGCACTCGCTTGTCTTATATAAATAACGGCTGTATTTGCTTGCCAAGCATAGCACTTTTTAGTGTATCATTTAGCAAGGAAAACTCACACACTAAAGAGTGTGGCTTGCCGCTGGGGTCATCCTGCTTCATTGGCACAAAAAATACATTTTTGCGTTCCAAAAGTACGCTTATGCTCTGCAAATTCGCAGAAAGTGCATCGTTTGAGCAAAGTGCCAATACTATTGGTCTATCTGAGCGCAAATGCGCCTTTGCCGCCATTGTCACCGCCGTATCTGTAATCCCCCTTGCCATTTTAGCAAGAGTGTTTCCAGTACAGGGTGCTATTACCAAAGCATCCAACACTGTCTTTGGACCGAGTGGCTCTGCATCAACAACAGTATGAATAATTTTGTTACCGGTTATTTCCTCAACCCTGTCAATTAACTCTTTTGCTGTTCCAAAACGAGTGCTTGTTCCATATACATTTTCACTCATTATAGGTAATATATCATGTCCTTGTTTTTTTAAAGAACGTAGCTCATCCAAGCTTCTTTTATGTGTACAAAAGGAGCCACAAAAGGCATAACCAATCATAATTCCTCCGTTCTGTTTGCGGAAAGAATTTTGCATATTGTATCAAATACAACCAAGGATGCACTTGTGGGTAAATATTTGCCAGGCAATGCAGATGCTACATGAACCCTTGACATATTCTCAAAGCCGTATGGAAATGATGCCAACTCCACAAGAAGCGTGGATTTTGGTATTTTGTCTATGACCTCACAAGTAAAAATATTGGCTGGTACAGTATTTATGACGATGTCATAATCGCAGGCAGCTTCTAAATTAGCAAATAAGACGCCCTCTCGCATCATTTGCTCTTTTATTTCCGTTCTTCTCGCATAAGAGAACACCTTAGCTCCCAATGATTTAAGTATTTTTGAAAGCTCTCTGCCAATTCTACCATAGCCTACAACAAATACCTTCTTATTTTCTACTGATTCGCTTGTCACATCATAAAGCCAAGGTAATGTTGCCTCTGCTGTCAAACGAGCATTTTTCCAAACAAAGCCCTCATCCTTACCATAATCAATGATTCTACCATCAAAAAAACTACCTATGCGCTCTCCATTCCCACAAAGCACAAGTGTTTCTTTGCTAACTTCCTTAAATAACTTTGATAGCTGCTCGTCGCTCAATTCGTTTCTTACAGAAAGCAAGATACAGTCACAATCGCGCACAGTGTCATAAGAACAAATAAACGAATCATAGCCCCGCTGGAGCAATAATTCGTTTACCTTTATATATCTTTTATCGTTTGATACAATACAAATTTTCATAGCTTTCCTCAACCGAGATATTTGAGAATTTCTTCTCACTACCATTATATGGTATCTGTTGAGTTAGTGACTGCTCATTTGTTATTTTTTGCTATAAGCATATTGATGGAAAAGCCTTTAGCGCTGAAGTTTCTTTCATATTCTGTTTCAATATTCACAGAATTCATTTCATCGTTATGTAAATCAAATGTATAATATTCAAGTGTGAATGGAGATTTCTCAATTTCTTCAAGAGAAAAATCAAACAAGGGTCTATTGTCAGTCTTGAAAAAGATTTTTCCGTTTGGTGTTAATATTCTCGAATACATTTTCAAAAATTCAATGTATGTAAGTCTTCTCTTTGTATGTCCCTTTTTACTCCAAGGGTCGCAGAAGTTAATGAATATGCTCTCTACAGAGCTGTCAGGCAAATATGTCAAAAGCTCCTTGGCATCACCAATTGTAAAGCGCACATTTCCAAGCTTTTCCTTGCCAAATGCAATGCTTTCGCTACCCAAAGGATGAACTGTGCCGTCAGCGGTTTCCCAACCGCCGTTTGTTGCAAGATTTCCAAGCCCTCTCGACTTTGCATAGTTTTCAACAGCAAGCACACAAACATCCAAAATCTTTTCAATTGCTAAGTAGTTATATTCGGGCTCCTGTACAGATTTTCCGCAAATAAAATCGCCTTTTCCACAACCAATTTCAATTCTTAACGGCTTTTTTTCAAGAAAGATTTCATCCTTGTTTTCGATAAAACTTTTAACATCCGAGGTCAAAAGCTCCGAAAGCAAATTCAATCTTTCATTTCCGTACTTCTTTTTTTTCATTCTCATATTGATATTTTCTCCGTTTTTTGTTAAAATAGTGGTATGATTATCACTTAATCAGTATTTTAGCACAATTTATTCCAAATTTCTATACATTTTTGCAAAAAGGAGATATTTATGTCTTATACATTTAAAACAAGAGGCGTTTGCGCATCAACAATTAATTTTGATCTTGAAAACGGTATCGTTTCCAATGTATCCTTTTTAGGCGGCTGTAACGGCAACTTAAAGGCTATTTCCAAGCTTGTGGAGGGCATGGAAGCCAACAAGCTCATTGAAATTCTCAAGGGAAATAAATGCGGCTTCAAGCAAACCTCCTGCGCTGACCAGCTTGCAATTGCCATTGAAAATGCTCTTAACGAAAGTGAAAATAAATAATGAAAAATTTACTGATTGTTGACGGAAACAGTATTCTTAACCGTGCATACTACGGCATCCGTCCTCTTACTACTAAGGAAGGCATCCCTACCAATGCAGTTTATGGCATGATGACTATACTCAAAAAGCATCTTGACAACATTAAGCCAGACTACGCGGTAATTGCCTTTGATTTAAAGGCAAAAACATTTCGTCACAAGGCATGTGACTTCTATAAGGCACAGAGAAAGCCTATGCCCGAGGATTTGGCGGCTCAGCTCCCCTATGCTAAGGAATGTGTTGATTACCTTGGATTTAACATTGTAGAGATTGAGGGCTATGAGGCAGATGACATTTTAGGTACTGTCAGCCGTATGACAAACGAGGACGTACATTCTTACATTTTAACAGGTGACCGCGATTCCTTGCAGTTGATTAATGAAAACACATCTGTAGTTTTAGTGAAAACAAAGGAAGATGTTGTTTACAATACAGAAAAGTTTGTAAATGAGTATGGTATTACCCCAACACAGTTTGTTGACGTAAAGGCCATTATGGGCGACTCCTCGGATAATATCCCCGGTGTTGCTGGAATAGGCGAAAAGGGTGCCTTCAAGCTGATTTCGGAATACGGTAGCCTTGAAAGTCTCTATGAAAGCTATGCATCCTCTTCCCTTTCACAGGGTATGAAGCAAAAGCTAGAAAACGGACGAGAAATGGCATTCACATCTAAATTTTTGGCAACTATTGTGCTTGACGCACCAATAGGTAAGGCTCTTTGTGACTTTGAATATTTGGGTATTAAAGTGCAAAAGCTTCATAACATCTTCAACAAACTAGAATTTAGCGCTCTGATAAAAAAGTTCAGCTTAGATGTTTTAGATGCGCCCATATTTAATCAGGAAGCAGAAGAAACCCCTTGTGCATCCGTGCAAAAAGCAGAGGTGGTTTATTCCGCTCCTAAAAGCATCGGCTCTTCTGTTCTTGCTATTTATCCACTTGGGGACAAGGTTTATTTCTACGGTGAAAATGATATATGCTACTGCACAAGTGCAGAGGAAGCCAAGGAATACTTGAAAAATAATCCCGTTATCTGCCATGATGTAAAATCTCTTTTGAGCAATTTTGAAATTAACTGTGCATTTGATACAATGCTGGCAGGCTATGTAATCTCACCATCGGACTCTACCTATGATTTGTCCTATTTATCCGTTCATTATCTTGATACCGTTTTTGAAGAGGAAAACGGTGCTAAAATTATCTATATGCTCTATCGAGAGATGACTGACAGATTAACAAAGGATAAAACCCTACACATCCTTACCGATATTGAAATTCCTCTTGCCTACGTGCTTTTCTCAATGGAAAAGGAAGGCTTCCGTGTTGATACCGATGGTCTTAGCAAATATTCACGTTACCTTTTAGATATGGCAGATACTCTGAAGGAACGAATTTATATGTTATCTGGCGAGGAGTTTAATATTAATTCTCCAAAGCAGCTGGGGGAGGTGCTTTTTGAAAAGCTTAACCTTCCACACGGCAAAAAGACAAAGACAGGCTACTCTACAAGTGTAGAGGTGCTTGAGGGTCTTGCTGATAAATACGAAATTGTCAGCGAGGTTTTGGAGTACAGAAAGGTAATGAAGCTCAACAGCACCTATTGTGAGGGCTTGACAAGATTGGCTGATGAAAGCGGACGAGTTCACACCACATTCAATCAAACCGTCACTGTAACAGGCAGACTTTCCTCTACCGAGCCAAATTTGCAAAATATCCCAATAAGAACTGAGCTTGGCAAGGCGATGAGAAAATACTTTGTTACAAAAAGTGATGACTATGTGCTTGTGGACGCGGACTACTCTCAAATTGAGCTAAAGGTCCTTGCGCATATGTCAAAGGACGCAAATATGATTTACGCCTTTAATAGCGGCGCTGATATACACACAATGACCGCATCACAGGTGTTCGGCGTTTCTCCTGAATATGTAACACCTGAGCTAAGAAAGCAAGCAAAGGCGGTTAACTTCGGCATTGTTTACGGTATTGGCTCCTTCTCTCTTTCAAAGGATTTACACATTTCAAATAAAGAGGCAAAGCAATACATTGATTCTTATTTTGCCACATACCCCGATGTTCACAGATTCATTAGCTCACTAATTGATGATGCACGAGCCAACGGCTATGCAAAAACAATGTTCGGGCGAATCCGATATATTCCCGAGCTTGCCTCAAGCAACAAAAACATTCAAGCCTTCGGTGAAAGAGCCGCTATGAACAGTCCTATACAGGGCACTGCTGCCGACATAATTAAAATTGCTATGATTAATGTCCATAATGCATTGAAAGATGCTGAAATTGACGCAAAGCTAATATTACAGGTACACGACGAGCTTATAATTGAGGCGCATCGCAATTGTGCTGAAAAAGCCTACAATATACTAAAAACAGAAATGGAAAAAGCCATCGCGCTTTTAGTGCCACTGACTGCAGATGTTGCAATAGGTGACAACTGGTTAGATGCAAAATGAGTGAGATTTATACTGCCTTGGCATACGGCAAAATCAATCTATATTTAGATGTCCTTAATAAGATGGAAAATGGCTATCACAATGTAGAATCCGTTATGCAAAGTGTTTCTCTTTGCGACCGTGTAACCTTAAATATAAGTGACAACAAAAACGCCAAGGAAAATCAAATAGAAATTATTTGCTCAAGTGCCAAAATCCCAAATGACAAATCGAACATTGTGTTCAAATGTGCAAGCAAATATCTGGAACAAACAAAGGTGAACGGAAAGCACTGTGTTTTTTCAATCGAAAAAAACATTCCTGTGGCAGCAGGCATGGCAGGCGGAAGTGCCGACGGTGCTGCCGCATTGAAGCTGCTCAACCAAGCCTTCGGTAACATTCTTTCAGAGAAAGATATGTGCAAATTAGGTGCATCAGTTGGTGCTGACATTCCCTTCTGCTTAACGGGTGGCACCTGCATTTGTCGTGGAATAGGCGATGATATTACTCCTATCAAATCCTTCAAGGATGTTTTCTTGGTTTGCGCCATAGACTCTTCCTCAGTTTCTACTCCTTGCGCCTTTGCAATGCTTGACGAAAAATATGGAACTAACTGTAAAAGCTCAGGGGATATTTATCAAATGGTAAATGCAATCGAAAATATGGACTATTCGCTTATTTCATCAAGCCTTTACAACAAATTCGAAAGTGTCATCACTCCTATTAATGAAAATGTGCAAAAAATCAAGGATATTCTCATTGAAAATGGCGCTATTGGCGCTTTAATGAGTGGCAGTGGACCGTCAGTTTTTGGCATATTTTCGAATGAAATTTCACAAAAAAATGCATGTGACGCTTTGAAAAATTGTTCAATAAATGCTTTTTTGTGCAAAACCATTTAAATTGTTAGTTTTTTGTTGACAAATGAAGTTTTTTAGTCTATAATTATAAAAATAAATTTTGTTTTCAAAGGAGATTACATATGTCACAAGATTTATATGATTACAAGTTTGGCAGAGAGGGTATCACCTTCGATGACGTGCTCTTGATTCCTGCAAAGAGCGAGGTTGTTCCTAAGATGATTAACCTTGAAACTCACTTGACAAAAAAGATTAAGCTCAATATTCCTCTTATGAGTGCCGCTATGGACACTGTTACAGAATCAGAGCTTGCTATCGCTATTGCTCGTGAGGGCGGCGTTGGTGTTATTCACAAAAATATGACTATTGAAAAGCAGGCTGGCGAGGTTGAGCGTGTTAAGAGAAGTGAAAACGGAGTTATCAGAGACCCATTCTATCTTTCTCCTGACAACACAGTGCTCGAGGCTGACCAGCTTATGGCAAGATACAGAATCTCCGGTGTTCCGATTTGTGACGAAAACAAAGTGCTCGTTGGTATCATTACCAACAGAGATATGCGTTTCTTAACAGACCTTAATGTTCCAATCAAGGACTATATGACTACGCAGGACAAGCTTATCACACTCAAAGAGGGGGCAACTCTTGACGAAGCAAAGGAATTGCTTTGCAAATACAAGATTGAGAAGATTCCGCTTGTTGATGACAACTTCATGTTGAAGGGTCTTATCACTACTAAAGATATTGAAAAGGCTAATAAGTATCCAAATACTGCAAGAGATGAGTTTGGAAGACTTCTCTGCGGTGCTGCTATCGGTGTTACAGAAAACGTTGTTGAACGTGCAGGCGCACTTTTGGCAGTTGGCGCAGACTTCCTTGTTCTTGACTCTGCTCACGGTCACTCTAAGAACATTGTTGAGTGCTTGAAGAAGATAAAGAAGGCTTACCCTGATGCACAGATCGTTGCAGGTAACATTGCAACAGGTGCCGCTGCTCGCGATTTGATTGAAGCAGGTGCTGACGCAGTTAAGGTTGGTATCGGCCCAGGTTCTATTTGTACAACACGTATCGTTGCAGGTATTGGTGTTCCACAAATCAGCGCCATTTTCGACGTTTATGAGGTAGCAAAGGAATATGGCATTCCTGTTATTGCAGACGGCGGTATCAAGTATAGCGGTGACCTTGTTAAGGCTATTGCAGCAGGCGGTGACGTAATAATGGTTGGTTCTCTCTTGGCAGGATGCGAAGAAAGCCCTGGAGATGAAGAAATTTACCAAGGCAGACGCTTCAAGGTATATCGCGGTATGGGTTCACTTGCTTCTATGGAAAAGGGATCTAAGGACCGTTATTTCCAGGAAGGCAACAAGAAGCTTGTTCCAGAAGGCGTTGAAGGTCGTGTTCCTTACAAAGGTCCACTTTCCGACACAGTTTATCAGCTTATGGGCGGCTTGCGCTCCGGTATGGGCTACTGCGGTACTCCAACAATTCCTGAGCTTAAGGAAAGAGGTCAGTTTGTTAAGATTTCCGGTGCGGGCTTGCGTGAGTCTCACCCACATGATATCAACATCACTAAGGAAGCTCCAAACTACTCTACTCACATTGACTAATCAATTTAACCGAATAGAATTCAGAGCATACTATGTTGGTATGCTCTGTTTTTTGTTCTTTTTCAAAATATTAGGTGATTTTTTATTAAATGGTATTGACTTAACTGTTTTTTTGTTATAAAATTTATATACATATCTAATTTAGGAGTGGCCCGATGTTCAAAAAGTTCAAAAAGAACGATAATTACTTTATCGTCGCCGTATATGCCTTTCTTGTAATTTCTGCAGCCATTGGTTTGATTTGGCTGTTAATTAACGCAAGTACAATTTGGGGCTGGGTTAAGGGCGTTATTTACGCTATGCTGCCCTTCGTTTACGGATTTATTATTGCTTATATTTGTAATCCAATTTACAAAAAGCTGCATAAATCTGTATTTAAATTTGTTGATAGGAAAAAGCCTCATCCAAAATTGAGGAAGCTCCTTTCTATTTTTGTAACTTACCTCATTTTTGTTTTATTAATTTCCTTGCTATTGCTTGCAATTATACCAAGCATTGTAACAAGCTTGGATTCTCTTGGCTCTCACATCAAGGAATATATTGACAACTTCAACGTTTGGCTTGACGGAATAAAAAACAATCTTGCCGAAACATTTCCCGCTTTGAATGGTGAGGGTAACAAAAGCCCACTTGATGAGTTCTTCGCTTTCTCCAGTGACGGTGGCGTGCTTCAAACAGTTGTTAACTTCTTAACTACAAATATTACCGGATTTGTAGCAACCTTTGTCAGCCAGATATTCTCTATCATTGTTGGATTTATTCTTTCGATATACTTCCTTATCTACAAGGACAGCATTATTGCTAAGTTAAAGAGAATTCTTTGTGCATTCTTAAAGGAAAAGAGCTTTAAAAGAGTCGTTGATTTTGCAAGATATACCGACGCAACACTTGGTCGCTATATGCTCGGTGTTATCGTTGACTCCGCTGTTGTTGGAATTATCATGTTTATAGTTCTTACAATATTCCGCTTTGACTTTGCTTTACTTATAGCTGTTACCTGCGGTGTTACAAACATTATTCCATTCTTCGGTCCATTTATCGGTGCTATTCCTTCAGCTATTTTGATTTTAATTTCCACAGGCGACCCTGTTAAAGTTTTGATTTTTGCGGTTATTGTTCTTGTTCTTCAACAGATTGACGGAAATATTATCGCTCCTCACATTCAGGGTAATGCAACAGGCTTGACACCTATTGGTGTTATCGCTGCAGTTACCTTTGCTTCCCATGTGTTCGGTTTTGTCGGCATGGTTGTTGGTGTTCCGATTTGTGCTGTTATTGCATACTATATTGGCATTTATGTTAAAAAGCGCCTTAACAAAAAGCACATGCCTACACAGGTTGAATACTATCGCGTTAAGGATGTTTACGAGGACGAAAACTTTTCTAAAGCACGCTTTGCACTTGAGGCAGAAGGCGATCTTGACAGCTCTGAAACAATTGCAACCGCAGCTATCAAGGAAGAGGTTTTGCAAGAAATCAAGGAGCAGGTTGTTGAAAAGGTTATGCACGAGGCTCTCGACAATATCAATGAAGAGGTTGAAGCAAAAGCCAAGGAAGGCGAAGTTTAACTAAACACATAAGAGCTGATTTATTTCAGCTCTTTTTGTTTTATTTTTCAAAACTCGGCTAATACTAATTAAAAAATTTCAGGAGTTATTATGAAAGAAAAAATTTGTTCAGTAAAAGCACGTCAAATAATTGATTCTCGAGGTATGCCAACTGTTGAGGCAACAGTTGCGCTATGTAGCGGTGCAGAAGGCACAGCATCAGTTCCGTCAGGTGCATCTACAGGTAAATTTGAGGCGGTTGAGCTTCGTGACGGTGACAAATCGTATTTTGGCAAGGGTGTTAGCGCTGCCATTAACAATGTAAACTCGGATATATCAGATTTACTTGTTGGATGCGACTGTGACATTTACCACGCAGACCGTCTTATGATAAGCAAGGACGGTACAAAAAACAAAGGGAAATTAGGTGCTAATGCTACTCTTGCCGTGTCCCTAGCTCTTGCAAAAGCTAATGCTACAGAGCGCAATTTGCCACTTTACAGATACTTGGGTGGCATTTTTGCTCGCAAAATGCCAATTCCTCTAATGAACATTCTAAACGGCGGTGCACACGCATCCAATAATATCGACATACAGGAATTTATGATAGCGCCTGTTGGATTTAATTCCTTTGCTGACGCATTACAGGCAGGCTGTGAAATATACAACGAGCTTAAAAAGCTGCTTAAATCAAAAAATATGTCTGTATCTGTTGGTGATGAGGGTGGTTTTGCTCCAAATCTCGCAAATGAATACGAGGCAATTGAGCTGATCATTGAATCAATTGTCCGCGCAGGCTACAACACAAAGCAAGTAAAAATTTCCCTTGATGTAGCATCTAGCGAGTGGTGGGTAGGCAAGGGCAAGTATTCTCTGCCAAAAACAAAAAAGGAATACACTACCGCAGAATTAATTGAAAAATGGGTAGATTTAGTGCAGAAATACCCCATTTTATCAATTGAAGACCCTCTTGGCGAGGAGGACTATGAGGGATGGGCAAGGTTAACGGAAATTTTAAAGGATAGGGTGCTTCTTGTCGGAGATGACCTTTTTGTAACCAACAAGGAGCGTTTGCAAATGGGAATCACCAATCACTTTGGAAATGCAATATTAATCAAGCCTAACCAAATCGGTACCTTGAGTGAAACGCTAGATGTTATTTATGAAGCAAAGTCTAACGGATATACAACTATAATTTCTCACCGTTCAGGAGAAACTGATGACACGACAATTGCAGATATAGCTGTTGCCACAAATGCAGGGTTTATCAAAACAGGAGCCCCTTGCAGAATGGACAGAGTTGCAAAATATAACCGACTTCTTAAAATCGAAGAAGAAATTTACGGAATATAAGGTATATATTAAAAATATAAAAGTTTTTTAAATCTAAACTTGACTTTATATAATTCGTATGTTATACTATTCCGTGTGCAAAGCGCACTAATATATTAGACAATAAAACAAGCTGTGATATAAGGTCATACTATCCGGGGCGGTAGCGGTGCCCTGTACCTGAAATCCGCTATAGCAGGGGGGAATTCCCTTTTTGAGGGGTATTCTTGTGTGGTCAGCACCTTTAACAGAAGCGTTGACAGATGAGTCTTGCGCAATTGTCGGCTGTGAACCGTGTCAGGTGGGGGACCAAGCAGCACTAAGCAGTTGTGATGATGTGCCGCGAGGGTGCTTGTCTCGAGCCTATGTTAGAGGAACGCGCATGTAAGGATATCTCGATCTTAGGGTGTATGATCTTCTATGACAGCTTGTTTTATTGTGCTATATGATATGAAAGGAATGGAGCTATGCATCAGGCACTTTACAGAAAATACCGTCCGTGCGTTTTTGATGACGTTTACGGTCAGGAGCATATCACATCTATTTTGAGCCACGAAGCTATGAATGGCTCTGTTTCTCACGCTTATCTCTTCTCTGGATCAAGAGGTACAGGTAAAACAACCTGTGCAAAAATTCTTGCTAAGACCGTTAACTGCTTAAATCCAAAAAACGGCAACCCTTGTAACGAGTGTGAAAATTGCCGCGCAATTGATACAGGCGCCACAACTGACGTGATTGAAATGGACGCTGCAACAAATACAGGCGTTGATTACATCCGTGACTTGCGCGAAAACGTTATGTACACTCCTGCAATGCTTAAAAAGCGCGTTTATATCATTGACGAGGCTCATATGCTCTCTGACAGTGCCTTCAACGCTCTTTTGAAAACAATCGAGGAGCCACCGGAGCACGTTTTGTACATTTTTGCAACAACAGAGCAGCACAAAATCCCTGCAACTATTATTTCAAGATGTCAGCGCTTTGAATTCAGACGCATATCAATGAAATCCCTTGTTGAGCGACTGATGTTCATTGCAAAAAAAGAGTTCATTTTGCTGACAGAGGATGGGGCAAAGCTCATTGCCAAGACCGCTCAGGGCGGTATGCGTGACGCCATCAGCTTGATGGAGCTATGCGCCGGATCGCACAAGGAAATCACCGCGGAGCTTGTCAATGAAATTTTAGGCACAAGCTCATACGATAAAATGTGCGGTGTTGCAAAAAATATTGCTGAGAAAAATTATTCTAGCCTTTTTGAAGCGATTAACGAGGTTGTTACATCTTCAAAGGATATTTTGGTTTTCTTTGCTGACTTAACCGCCTTTTATAGAGACATGATGGTGCAGAAGTCAGGTGCTTCTGAAAATTATTTAGAGCTACTTCCATCTGAGAGCAAGCTTCTTTCAGAAACTGCCTCTCTTTTCAACATGGCAACTCTTATTTACCACGCGTCATTGCTTGACGATGCGTATGCAAATATGCTCCGCAATCCTGCAAATAAGCGACTCACTGCCGAAATCACACTTATGAAAATGTGTGACCCTCGCTTGAGTGATAATAACGATGCCATTCTTGCTCGTCTTGCTTCTCTCGAGGACAAAATAACACTTATTTCTAAGGGTGTCTCCGTTTCTGCTCCTGTAAAGGAAGAAATCACTGACGCTAATAACGAGGAAATCACAAAAGAAGCGGAAATAGCGACAGAAAACGCATCTTCCGCAGAACATACAACAACCAATGAGAGCTTGTCATCCCTTGAAAATTGGGACGAAATTGTTGGCAAGGTTATTGAAAAGGATATGGCAACAGGCAGCTTTTTACGTGGTTCTGTTTGCTATTACTCCGAAAAAAATTCAAGATTTTATATTGTTGTTCAAAATGCATTTACCGAAAAGCTTTTGAATGGCGATAAAAATAAAAAAAGCATTTTCGATGCTATGCTTCTCTGTGAGGCAGACATTAATAGCGTCGGTCAAATCAAAATTGTTGTCAAGAAGGGTGATAATATTTTATCCGACCTTGACGAGTTTGAATAAAGCTTTACATAGAAACGAAAATTTAATTGAAAGGTAGTATATATTATGAGAGCTAACATTCCTAAGGGTCCTAGCATGAACGAAATGCTCAAGCAGGCACAAAAAATGCAAGAGGATATGCAAGCAAAGCAGGCAGAGCTTGAGGACAGAGAGTACGAGGTTAGTGCCGGTGGCGGTGTAGTTAAGGTTAAAATAAACGGACGCCGTGAAATTTTGAACATTGATATTGCCGAGGAAATTGTTGACCCCGACGATATTGAAACATTGTCTGACATCCTTGTTGCTGCTGTTAACGAGGCAATTAAGAAGGTAGATTCAACCTCTGATGCCGAAATGGGTAAAATTACCGGTGGTATGGGCGGCATGATGGGCGGCATACCTGGCTTATTCTAATGGAAAATTTAGTTAAACCCTTACAGGATTTAATTGATAAATTCCGCTCTCTTGACGGAGTTGGACAAAAAAGCGCTATGAGAATGGCTTTTTCCGTTCTCGATATGCAGGATGCAGATGCCTTTGCCTTTGCGCAGGCAATTTTAGACGCAAAAACAAAAATTGGGCTCTGCTCTGTTTGTCAAAACCTTTCTGCTGACGAGGTTTGCCCAATATGCTCCTCTTCTCAGCGCGACCATTCCGTTGTTTGCGTTGTTGAGGACTATCAAGCAGTCCTTGCCCTTGAAAAGGTAAAGGAATATAGCGGTGTTTATCACGTTTTGCACGGTACCGTCTCTCCTATGAAGGGCGTAGGACCGGAGCAGTTGAAAATCAAGGAGCTTTTAGAAAGAATTAGCTCTGGAGATGTAAAAGAAATAATTGTGGCAACTAACACCACCGTTTCCGGTGAAGCCACAGCTATGTATCTTTCCCGTCTTTTAAAGCCACTCGGCGTTAAGGTTACAAGAATTGCAAACGGCTTGCCTGTAGGCGCTGACCTTGAATATGCCGATGCGGTTACTCTTTATCGCGCTATTATGGGAAGGCACGATATCTAATAATTAATTTATAATAGGAATTTTTATGGAATATATCTTTTTTGACATTGAATGTGCAAATTGCTTTCAAGGTCGCGGCAAGATTTGTTCCTTTGGCTACGTTATAACAGACGAAAAATTCAACATCATTTCTAAAGAGGATATTCTTGTTAATCCACACTCAAAGTTTCATCTTTGCGGCCACGGAAATCACCCTGGTATTACACTTGGCTATGACGAGAAAACCTTTAAGTCTTCTCCCGATTTTAACCATCACTATGGTAAGATACGCGAGCTTTTAACTAAACCGGGCAGACTTATTTTCGGATTTTCTGTAATGTCCGATGCTGGCTACATAAAAAGCGAGTGCGAACGCTTCAAGAGAGAAATTTTTGATTACAGCTTTATTGATGTACAACGCATTTTCACTGATTTGAAGGGGCTTGACAACACCCCATCACTCATTAAATGCGCACACGAATACGGTGTTTTAGAATCTCAGGATGTACATCGAAGCGATGATGACTCTTATTTCACTATGCGTGTTTTAAAGGGATTGTGTGAAGAAACAGGACTTTCTCCTCTTGAGCTTATAGAAAAATATCCACATAGCAAGTGCTGGTGCAAAAACGGCGCGCTTGGCTCCGAATTTATTCGATACAAGGAATTATTAAAGGCGCAAAAGCTTTCCAAAATGGAAAAGCTTACAAATAGCCCGCGCTCCAACTGGATGCACACCTCTCTTGCTCGAGCAGATGAATTCTCCGCTTATATTAAAAGAGTCTTTGTTAACAGAATCGCCCCCTCTATCCTTTCGGGAAAAAAGGTGTGCATAAGCTCTCTCTATGAAGAATATCACTATGCGGAGATGATGAATATCGTTTCATTACTTGCCAAAAACGGTGCAAAATATACGCGACATGCTTATTCCTGCGACTTTTTTGTTGAATACGATATTGTTGACAAAAACGGCAAGGAATATAGATGCTACCGCAAGGAAAAGGCTCAACTTATTAACGATTCTGAGCGCAAAATCACTTTTCTTTCCTTAGCGGATTTTCTGAAAATTTTAAATACAAGTGACAAGGAAATTTCAATCTTAGACAGAAGCTTGTTAGCTCCTGTGCGCAGAAATGCCAACAGAGTGCTACCAAGACGAAACAAGGTTGCAACACCTGTATAACCAAAATAAAACGGCGACATTAAAAGTCGCCGTTTTGGTTTTTTACTTGAACTCATTCAGCTCACAATCAAGCATTTTGTTGCGCATAATTGTTGAGTATTCCTCTATTGTTCCTGAATTCAAAATACCAAGATATTTTCTTATGGCTTCTACCAAAAGCTCAGGATTAAGGTTGCTTTCATTACCCGCGCAGACAATAGCACTGATTTCTACACATTCTTCGGTGCTTTTTGCTTCTACTGACTTTATAAAGTCGCGAATATCAACATCCTTTTCACCACTCTTTGATTTTTTGGTAATTATGCATTCGCTTGCAAAAAGCTTGTTAATATCACTTGCGGTTTCTGCACTGATTTTCGGTGAATAAAGCTTAATGGTATAATCAGCATAGACAATGTTTTTGAACTTCTGCTCGGGAGAATAAACATCCAGCACCTTCATTTCCGAAGGAAAGCTATTGCTAATTCTTTCTTTAATCTCAAAAAATTCCATTGGATGATTGATTTTAATGTCCATAAGCTCGCATTCACTTTCAACACCAACAGGTAAAGGAAGCGCAAAAACAATTCTTGGTTGTGGGTTAAAGCCCTCACTATACCAGATATCAACACCTGAGCGAACAATTATTCTCTGCATTGTCCTTGCTAAATCAAGGTGAGATATGTACATAAGGTCGCCAGTCTTGGAAAATTTGATTCTTACAGGCATTATTTCTTTTTCGGACACCATGTGAGCTCCTTTCCAAGCTTATTAGCACCACAGCCTGAGCATTTTTCCTTGCAGTTCGGTGTAGTTTTGCTTTCATATGCTTTTTTATTTTCAGAAATTAAAAAGCTCTTGTTAACGCCAATGTCAATAACATCCCAAGGCAAAATCTCGTCAAAGCCTATCTTTCTGTTGGCATAGAATGATGGGTCAATTCCACATTCCTCGAACACGCCCATCCACTTGTCGTAGTCAAAATATTCATCCCAAGCGTCAAAGCGCATACCCTTGCTAAGCGCTAATGCAATCGCTTTTGACAAGCGTCTGTCACCCTTAGAGAACACTGCCTCAAGACGTGAAACCTTTGCTTCGTGCCAAGTATATCTTACCTTGCGGTCTGTTATCTTTTCTCCCAAGAATTTCTGCTTATCAACCAGGCTTTCCAAGGTATCCTGTGCTTCCCATTGGAACGGTGTATGTGGCTTTGGCACAAAGCAAGAAACGCTGATTGTAACCTGTACAGGCTTCTTTGGTCTTTGCGGCATTTTATAAAATTCGTCAACAACGTGCTTTGCAAGAACAGAAATACCCTCGATATCCTCATAGGTCTCCGTTGGCAAGCCGTTCATAAAATAAAGCTTAACCTGGCTCTTTCCACCCTCAAAGGCAAGACGAACTGCATTTAACAAATCCTCCTCATAGAGGTTTTTGTTTATAGCATCACGAAGTCTTTGTGTACCTGCCTCAGGTGCAAAGGTTAATCCACTGGAGCGCACACCGCTGACCTTTCGCATAAGCTCCTTTGTAAAGCTGTCAGCACGAAGTGACGGCAATGAAAGATTTACCTTCTTCTCATTTGTCCAGTCAAGTAACAAGTCCGTTGCCTCGTGCAGGCAGGAATAGTCACTGATTGAAAGTGAGGTCAATGAAATTTCCGTATAGCCTGTATTTTTATAAATTTCCTGCGCCTGAGCATTCAAAACTTGGGCGCTTTTTTCTCTCACAGGACGGAAAACCATGCCCGCCTGGCAGAAACGGCAGCCTCTTATACATCCACGGAAGGTTTCTAACATAATTCTGTCGTGCACCGTTTCAATGTATGGCATAATGGGCTTTAAGGGGAAATATGAGGTGTTCAAGTCTTCAACCACACGTTTCTCTACCCTTGTCGGTACATCCTCGTATTTAGGCTCAAATAGCTTGATTGTGCCATCCTCGTTGTATTCAACATTGTAAAGAGATGGAACGTAGAAGCCCTTGAGGTGTGACGCTTCTCTTAAAAAAGCGGTTTTGGTATATGTACCGTTTGCCTTCATGTCAAGATAAAGCTGCGAAAGCTCGCAAAGAGCCTCCTCGCCCTCTCCAATGCTGAAAATATCGAAGAAATCAGCAACAGGCTCAGCATTGTAGGCGCAAGGACCTCCGCCCAAGATAATGGGCGCATTTTCATCTCTGTCCCTTGCAAAAATCGGCAAGCCTGCCAAATCAATCATATTAATAGCGGTAGTATAGCAAAGCTCATACTGTAAGGAAATTGCCATAATATCAAAATCCTTCACATCATCCTTGCTTTCAAGAGCGAACAGGGGAACGCTATTCTTTCTCATTTGCTCTTCCATATCTGTCCAGGGTGCAAAAACTCTTTCGCACCACACTCTGTCCATCTCGTTCAAAGCACCGTAAAGTATCTTCGTGCCGAGATTTGACATACCTATTTCGTAGGTATCAGGAAAACAGAAGGCAATTCTTAAATCTATGTCATTTTTGTCCTTGATAATCTGTCCAAATTCGCCGCCAGTATATCTGCCGGGCTTTTGAACGGACTTTAAAATCGTACTGATATTTTTTTGCATTTTATTTTAATTTAGGCATTGAAATAAGTGACACAAGCATCATAATCACCGCAAATACCAAGTGATAACCCACTATGTTAGCGGAATTTGAGAAGCTGAGCTTACCAAATACCCACAAGCCGAGCAAAACAGCTCCAAGTATTGATGCCACTATTTTAATTGCCCTTACAACCTTTCTTGTTGACAAAATTTTCTTACAAACGGGAATTGCCTTAACAAGTGAGCGAGAAAGCCCCTTTGAAGCAATCTTGCCGTCCTTGGACGGTGTTGGCTTTGCCACCTCATTAATTGATGTAAGCTTGATAATTCTCAAATCACGTTTGTTAAAGTGAGTAATTTTCTTTAACAGCTCATTGTTGAGGTTAGGGTCAAAGGTTCTTATACCAACTCCAACGCCGTTCCTATTAAGCAGTCGAACAATTCTTATAAATTCCTCGTCAATGTCATATTTTATGTATAATTTGGCAGCAAGCACACCGTTAACGGCAATATACATAATGCTTGTGCCGTCCTTGCCTTCTCTTTCGTTGCCAACCTCAATACCCTGTGAGGTCATACCGAACTTATCAGCAAAGATAACCTTTTCGTTATCAACCTTCACGCAAAGATATCCTCTTCCTGAGCACATAAAGCGAATACGCTTGCTTGATGATGACGTATCGTTCGCTGCTGTATCAAACACCTCTGCCAACGGTCCACCAACTATTGAAAATCCGTTTGAGGCGTAATAAAGCACCTTTTCAATAGCATAGCCGTTATATACGTGAAAATGCTGAATTTTGATATTTTGAGGTGGGAATGCGCTTGTGTCATTTACAACAGCAACCTCAGTTCCTGCAAATTCATTAATTGCTTCCTCGCCTATGATGGCAACACCGTCCTCAAAGAGCCTTTTGTTACCAATGTAGAAAGGAACACTGTATGCGCAAAGCACTCCCACAGGGAGCATAAGCATAACACCAGCGCTCCAGTAGGTAGTAAGCACGTGTGCACCGCCTGCTCTTACCGATGAAATAATAGCAAACGCCAGGGACACCAAAATCGCACACAAATAGTAAATCCCCATAAACCTTTTTATGTTTATGTTTGCGTTTGTATTGTAGAAATAGTTCTTTACAAAATCTGTCTTGGCTGTTCTTGCAATCTGACCGTTGAACTCTCCACTTGATGTAGTAGAAAATGTATCAAACTCTGCCTCGGCATTGCTTTGATGAACTCTTTCGAGGATAAACTTGGAATCCTTTCCTGAAATTGCTCTGAAGCCGTACTCCTCACGCACAATATTAACAAATGAAAACAGTATTGTTCCAATAAGAATTGCTCCTGCAACAAAGTTAAAGGTGCGTGGGCAAGGATAACCAAGATAAACAAGAACAATTGATGTTATGCTGTGAATGAGCGATACAACCAATGCAACTACTCCAACAGACTCCGGCAAGAAATCGCCTGAAAAGATAGACCTAAAGCCGTGATAAACCTGCTCATACGCGCAAATTGCCGTCACAATAAGCAAAACTACACCTACGCCTAAATGTATGTACGGGTACTCATTCATATCAAAAATGCCGCTGAGGTTACTGAAAAACATAGGCAAATTTTCAATAAAGAATAAAATTGCAGTAAATATTATAGAAAATATAAGTCTTTTGCCAATGCCGCTAACGGCAAAGTCGTACATGTTTTTAATTTCCTTGTTTTGAAGCCTCTCGGTATATTCGTAGCTTTCGTTACTTTCTACTATTGCTTCCTCAACATCTTCGATTGGCACTTCCTTATCGGATATAGTTTTTATACCGCCCGTTGCATTAATTCCAAAGGTTTCCATAAACTGCCTGTCCGCCTGTGCGCTACCCGCAAACATTTCGTCAAGCAAGAAATCCTCGTCAGAATCAGAAGCCGTATCGTGCCAACGTGATGCATATGCACCCTTATCGCTTGGGCGGTTAACATGCTCCGCCACCATTGTAAATATGTCTTCATCAGGAGAAACGAGTTGAATATCGTCCTCAAGAGGCGCTGCCTGTCTATTTTCTTCCATATCAATAGGAATTGTTTCAGGCTCATCGAGCTTGGTTATAGGACACTCGTTTGTTTCCTCATTAATGTCAGCAGATTCTACAGAAGCTTCTTCCACAGAACCTACATTCAGTTTAATTTGTGTGTACTTTTCTTCCATAAATCTCCTTTCCAAAATTACATTCTCTGCATGCGTGCCACGTGACACAGAATAACAGATGCAGCAGTTGAAACGTTCAAGGAATTAACCTTACCGTACATTGGTATTGACACAATATAGTCGCTATTTTCCTTCACAATTCTTGAAACACCGTTACCCTCAGAGCCGAGAACGATAGCGCACGCGCAATTGAAGTCAGTTTCATAATAAGGTGTGCCGTCTGCCTCTGATGTGAAAATCCAAACACCCTTTTTCTTAAGTGACTCTATTGTAGTTGCGATGTTGGAAACCTTGGCAATAAGCATGTGCTCAATTGCTCCTGCTGAGGATTTATATACAGTAGGAGTAATTCCAACAGCACGGCGCTTAGGTATAACTATTCCGTGCGCGCCCGCACATTCTGCACATCTGATAAGTGCGCCAAGATTATGTGGGTCTTCAATAGAATCGGCAATAACGATAAGAGGCTTTTCTCCTCTTTCGCGAGCAAGCTCCAGCATATCATCAATTGAAGAATATTCCTTCATTGCAGCTTGTGCAACAATTCCTTGGTGGTTAGCACCCTGCGCCAAGCTATCAAGCTTCTGCTGCTCCACCTCAACAATTGGAATGCCCTTTGAAACCGCATCGGCAATTAAGACAGTAATTGATCCCTCGTGGCTGCCGCCCTTTTTAACATAAATTTTATCAACCGCACGCTCACTTTTCAAAAGCTCACGCACCGCATTTCTGCCCACAACCAAGCCGTTGTCCTCTTCTTCAAACGAGCCTTGGTGTGAAAAGCCACCCTCGTAGCCTCTGTTGTTTTTTTGAAAACCATTCTTGTTAAAACGGTTTTTATTTGTATTTTTTCTCTTATTATCCAAGGTAAAGTACCCCTTTGCACATTAATATTCAGTATATTATAACATATATTGTTTTGTTTGTACAGATTTTTTGCAAAAAATATCAGAAAAAGAGCCTCCAAAATTGGAGGCTCATCAAACCAAATTAAAATATCAAATATTTAATTACTGATTTTTCATTTCTGCGAAGCACTCGCTGCAATAAACAGGTCTGTCATTGCTTGGCTGGAAAGGAACCTTTGCTTCCTTGCCACACTGTGCACAAACAGTTGTAAAGAATTCTCTTGGAGCCTTAGCCGCATTCTTCTTTGCATCTCTGCAGGCCTTGCATCTCTGTGGCTCGTTCTGGAAGCCCTTTTCTGCGTAGAACTCCTGCTCACCTGCGGTGAAAACAAATTCTGCTCCGCAATCCTTACAAGTTAGTGTTTTGTCCTGATACATTTTTTCTCTCCTCTAGGTTTAATTTATACTAAGCATACGCTTATGTAATCACTGTTCAACTGTCTTTTTTAGCTTTAGCCTAATCCTGTAAATTGCATTATTCACTGACTTTTCACTCTTGCCAATTACAACTGATATTTCTTTTGCCTTAATACCGTCAACGTACATTGAAAAAATTTTTCTTTCATACGGTGACAGGGAGCTTTCAGCAAAAGAGATAAGCTTTTCACCAAGCTCGCGCCTAACAACAGTATCTTGAACCGACCAGCTTGTGGCCGATCCCATATTTTCATTCTTACTCATGCGTCTTTTTTTGGAATTTTGTTTGCGAACGCAGGAAATCAACCTATTCCGCACACAAACTCTTGCATAGGCACCAAAGGTAACGCGACCATTTTCAACATCGTAATTATTTACAGCGTCAAAAAGAGCAAGCTGCGCCTCCTGGCGGAAATCCTCTTGCGTACAATATTCCTCGCACATAAGTGAATATTTACGGGACAAGCTGACCATAAGATTTTTATACTGCTCACACAATTGCGCAAAGGCATCGTTATCCCCTTCTCTTGCGCGCAAAATCAAGCCAATATATTTATCCATTTCTCCTCATTCCCGATTACTTCAACGGGTAAACACCTCGTATATTATATGAAGTAATCTAAGTTTATCAAAAAATTTACATTTTGTCAAGTGCTTTTTTACATTTTGGTTAATATTTCCTGAAAATTTGTAGATTTTTTGTGCATTTTGTAGAAATTTTATTCAAAGATGTAATTGCGCTCACCTGACAACAAGGCAAGAGAGCCACGAAAAACTATTTCGGGCTTCCTTGGGAAATTATAAAGAATTTTATCAGCTTCTCTTTCACTGTCCACCTCGATTGTAACATCAAGAACCTTTCTGCCGCCCTCGATAATTACACAGTGTACCATAAATTTACCGTTTTCGAGTGGAGCTTTTGTATATTCCAGCTTCGCACCGCGCTTCATAAATGAAAGGTTTCTAATAGCGCTACGGTAACTAACCTCCTTAATCCAAGGGGAGATGGTATCGTTTAGCTCAGTAGCAATTTTCAAGCCCGTTGATGATACAACATATGCTATATCACCTGCTTCTGTCTTTTCACCAGAATCAACGATGTGTCCTGCATCTACAAGCTCAGCAAAGCAGTCACCACAATCAAAATAGCTTGCAAGATTTTCCTGATACAAAACAGAGCTAACCTCATTAAGGCTCAACGGATAGCCAATCCTGTCCAAAAGATACAAAATAAATATCTTAATCTCGTTTTTATCCTTCATTGTTTCCATAAATTTTTCCTCAATCTTTGGTATATTTTCAACAATTATAATAACACACTTTGTGAAATTATTCAACAAAAAATTACGGTTATACAGAAAAATCTCACATTAACTTCTCATTAAGTAGTTAAAGGTATAAAATTTATCAAACATTAATACAATCTTATCAAGGGGGGATCATATGGAACATTTTTATGCTCTTACGGGCGGCAAAGAAGAAATACGGTTGGACATCATACGATATCACAAGGAAGATAAGAGAAAAAGCAAACCAAGGAAAAAGCTAATAAGAAATGTTTTGTTAATAGCTATTACTTTGACTGCCTCACTTGCCATTGCTTTCAATTTCAGCAACGTCAAGGAATTTTTTTCGAAAATCTTTTCCTTAGCAGCTGATGCACCAGCATCGGAGTCAAGTGATATTTTAACTAATGCCGATGCGGAAAGCGATAAGGCATATACATATCAATTCAAACAAACGCAAGTCGAACAGCTTGAAATCTACAACGAAACCGATTTTCACATCAACTTTGATGACAAGATAAGCTTCCCGACTAAATCGGAAATATGTAGCAGCTACGGTGCTAATGCCCCTGTGGTGCTCATTGTATCTATGTCTCCAAAAGAAGCCTATGCTAAAGGTGAGGGCTACAACTCCGTTAAAGAATTTTACAGTGACAATAACAACGTAACAACCATAGGGTCAGAAATATGCGCTCGCTTGAATGAGCTTGGACTGCCCGCTTTACAAATCATTCACGATGCAAACGACACCATTTATGGTAGCAGTACAGCATACAAGGAAGCAATTAACAAGACTTTAAAGGATAATCCCAGCATTGCATATGTGATAGATATCTCTCGCTCCTTAGATGTGCATCCTGACAACAGCATTAACCTTTCCAAAGGAACAATTGACGGAAAAGAATTTCCCGCAATTAATCTTTGGTGTGGCACAAATGGGGTACAATTGGAAAATAGTCGCTTGAAAAGTATCTTGTTTGCTAACCAGCTTGCCAAAAGTGCTTCAACCGAAGAAAAATTTATTTTCGAACGTCAAACAATTTCACAGTACACTCTATTTCAGGAATTTGATGCGATATGCTTTCGTGCAGATATTGGCTCTTTTGCTTGTACATACGATGAAGCGCAAAAATCCGCTATTTTATTTGCTGATATCCTTGCAAAAATGATAAATGTATAAGAAAGACCGACACGATGTCGGTCTTTCTCTATATATTTCCAATAACCCTTATGGTGTCCTTTTTTCGTAAGCATTTGCTATGCTCTTTAATATACGGTATTAAGCTTGTGCGAAGTATAAAAGAATATTCATTCAAAAAGGCGAGCCTTAACTCCTTTGCGTTTATGTTCTCCATCAAAAAATAATATGCGCTCTTTTCCTCATCATAATATAGGGAGCAAGAGCTCCCCTCTCCGATTGAAAGTAGTCTTTTTGCTGCCTGAATAACACTATTCATGCTATCAAATTCATACACTGTATAGCTCAGTCTTTGCTTTTTGCTCAAATCCTGCTTGACTCGCTCCTGATACATTTTCTCACGCCCCTTTGTAACATTATATAGCGCTTTCGTTTTATTGTGCAAAAAGGAATTTTTGTTTAACCGAGCAAATATAATATACTAAGAAAATTTTAGGAGCTAACTATGAAAAAAACACTACTTTTTGTTATCATTTTAATTTTCGCTCTTGCGTTTACTGTATACGCAAGCGAAAAGCTTTCTCCAGCACTTGATGTGATAGCAACCAACCATTCAATGGTAAAAGCGTCTGTCACCAACAATAATGAGGTTTTATTTGATGTTGACGACTTTGATAGACCCCTCGGTGTAAATCTAAAATCAATAACTATCACTGAGCTTCCAAGCCAAGCTGTTGGCAGACTTATGCTTGATAATCTCTATGTCGTTAAAAATCAAGTGATCGCAAGAGATGACTTTTCAATGCTCAAATTTGTGCAAACCGCCGAGGGAGCAAGCGCGGTTTTCAAGTTTAGACCAAATAACAGCACATATGAAATTGAGTGCTCCTTGCAAGCTCTTAGCAGCGTTAATCTTTGTCCGGTTGCCTCGAACGGTGATTCTGTTTCTGCTTGGACAAATATGAACATTTCCTGCTTTGGCACTCTTGCAGGCTATGACCCAGAGGGTGACAAATTAAAATACGAAGTTGTATCGTATCCTGAAAAGGGACTTATAACTATCACTAATGCAGAAACAGGCGATTACAGATACACCCCTTACGAAAATGCAAAGGGAACTGACGCGTTTTCATACACTGTACGCGACGAATTCGGCAATTACTCAGAAACTTGCACAGTGAAAATTAAAATAGAAAAGTTAAAAACAAGTCTAGTTTTTGCTGATATGGATGACGAAAAATGTATGAATGCCGCTTTGGTTATGTACGAAGAAAATTTAATGACATTCAAAAGAAACGGTGATGGAACATTTGACTTTAGACCAAACGAGGAAATCACAAAAGAGGAATTTGTATCACTTGTTATGAAGGCAATGGGAGCGAAGGATGTACCGATAGTAGAAAAAACACGCTTTGCAGATGACAATGATATAAAAGCAGAATACAAGGGATACTTAGAGAGTGCATTTTCTCTTGGTATTGTAAAGGGAACGACAGAAAAGGATGGCGTGCACATCAATCCTAAGAGCAAGGTAACAACAGCAGATGCCGCTATGATAATCAACAGAATTATCGGCGCAAAAATAGAGACAAGTATGACGGTATTTGCGGATGACGACCAAATTCCAGACGGTGCTAGGGAGTCACTAACATCTCTTACAGAGCTTGGCATACTTGAAAAGACAAATGGAAAAATATCACCTAACTCTCCTCTTACAAGAGCGCAAACCGCACAAATTATTATGTCATTACTCGAATACAGAGGTAAGCTGAACAAGTAAATTACACAAAAAAGCTTCGCAAAGCGGTCACCGCTTTACGAAGCTTTTTTTATTTAACCTGCATTTCCTTAATTCTCTTTTCGTCAGGAGTTACATATGCCGTCCAATTCACGTGATAAATAACATAGCCCGGCTTTGAGCCTGCCGGCTTTTTCACGTGCTTTGCGTTAGTATAATCCACCGCAATATTGTTGCCCTCTGCCTTAGAATAGTAAGCTGCTATTTGCGCAGCCTCAGTAAAATCAACCTCGCTTGGCTCTTCCTTACATTGCATCAAAACGTGAGAGCCTGGTAGATTTTTAACGTGAAACCACCAGTCCGTCTTTTCGGCAAGCTTAGTTGTGATATAGTCATTTTGCGTGTTATTTTTGCCACATATCACTGTATAACCACCGCTTGTTATAAATTTGAGCGGCTTTGGTGACAAGGATTTGACTGCGTTGTAATTTTTCATTCTTGAGGCATATCCGCTATGATAAAGCTCATCGCGTATCTGCGCCAAATCTCCTTCACCGTCTGCCTTTGTCAGAGCATCAAAAACCGTTTCAATATATTCAAGCTCCTTTTTTGCAAGCTCAATCTGACGTGTTAGCTCTATCTTTGCTTTTTTCAGCTTAGAATATTTTTTATAGTAACGCTGAGCATTTTGTAACGGTGAAAGTCTGCTGTCAAGCGGTATTTCAATGGGTGGACAAGCCTCATCATAATAATTAACAAGAACCGCCTTTTCCTCACCGCGCTTGAGTGCATACAGGCTTGATGTGAGAAGGTCTGCCATTATGCGATATTCCTCTGCCTTATCGCACTGTGAAAGCTCCTCTGTTTGCAAGGCAATCTTTTTTGTTATTCTTGCCTCGGCATTTGATAAAAGCTTAAAAATATCAGTGGACTTTTGCCTAATTCTTTCATTCTTTCCCTTTTTACCAAAGTAAGCATCAATAAGCTCACCAAAGCTTGCCATTTCCACACTTTTGTAATTGACGCCGAAAAAGTCGAGGGGAGTGTATGAAAATTCCACAGGCTCGTCTCCCTCGTTTACAATAAGATATGGCTTTGCTATATTTCCTCTTACCTTGTCGATAATTGCGAAAAACAAGTCACCCAGTGTCTCTTTTTCCACATTTTCAAGCAAAGCGTCCATACTGCCCGATGCTAAAAATGACACCTGTCTTGCAGTTGAGGGTGCAATACCCAAAAATGTGTTGCATATAAATTTTTCTATTTTAACACCCTTTGGTGCGTTTTCGAATGCTGAATCAAATTCTTCCCTTGTAAGCAAGCCTGTGTCTAATTTATCCTGCTTTGGTGGCAATTCATAGGTCATCCCAACAAGGAGCTGTCTTTGCATGCTCAAAGAAAAATCAATGGTTTTTAGCAATGCCAATATTTTTCTATTTTCATCGGTCAATACGATATTGCTGTATTTTCCCATTATCTCGCAAATCAAATATTTCTTTGCCTTGAAGCCCATTTCGTCATAGCCCTCAAACTCAAGCTCACAAACTCGCTCAAAGCCGAGTGTACGCGCGGTCAACAGCTTAGCACCGCCCAAATGCTTGCGCAGAAGCATACAGAGAACAGGCGCCTTTTGTGGGTTTTCGGACTGTGTTGATGTTATATTTATTCTCGGGCAATTGGAGCCTGCATTGATAAGCAAGCGCAGATTTTTTTCTCTTGATCTCAAAAGTAAAACAAGCTCATCATTTGCGGGCTGATATACCTTTTCAACCTTACATTCGCCACAAGATGCTATTTCATTAGTCACGCATTTGAGCATTGCCGCATCAAAAGCCATTTCTACCCCTCCCTGCTTCGTTGTGAAATTTAATATATTTTACTACAATTTGCTTCATATGTCAAATATTTTATTATTTATTTTTAAAATTGTATAGAATTTTATTAAAACGTGTGCTATAATATAGTCTAAGACACTATGCATTGATTTCAATGCTCTTATAAACCAATTGAAAGGACTACATATGGCAAACTATAATGAAATCTGCGAAAGCTTTGAGTTTCCTCTTGTTCCGCTTGAATGCTCAATCTTCGCATTTCCGGGTATTTCTATCACAGTTGATATATCCAATCCACTTTTAAAAAATGCAGTAGAGGCTGCAAAAACTAAAGACTCTTTTGTTTATCTTGTTACTCAAATCAATCCTATGACTGAAAAATTTGATGTTAACAATATATACTCTGTTGGCACTGTTGCAAAAATCAAGCAAGTGACCCGACGTGGAGGCAAAACCGTGCTCGCTTCATTTGAAAGCGTGTGCCGTGCTGAGCATCAAAGCATCACCGAGGACAAAGGATATTTTTCCTGCAAAGCCGTTGCGAAAAAGCTTGAAGTTACTGATTTTGACCCTGACGAGGCAGAGGCTCTGCTCCGCACATTAAAGGAAAAGGCTGCAAGCGCTATATCTATGTTTTCTGCTCCTTCAAAGGAGCTTTTGGCAGAGGTACAGGCAATTGACGATATTGACTTTTTATCAGATTTGGCAGGAGCTTTGATTCTTACACGTCCTGCGGACAAGTACGCCGTTCTCTGCGAATATGACAAGTATAAGCGCGCTGAGGTTGTTATTACAGCTATTAATCAGGAAATACGCATTGTTAAGCTTGAAGGTCTTATCAAAAAGAAAACAAATGCTAAAATCGACGAAAGTCAACGTGAATATTATTTGCGCGAGCAAATGAAGGTTATCCAAAGCGAGCTTGGAAACGATGCTCAAAGCGAGGGAGAAGAGCTTTACAATATGATAATGGAAAAGCAGCTTCCAAAAAATGTGGAAGAAAAGCTTTTGAAGGAGCTTTCTAAATTCAACAAAGCTCCATTTGGCTCTCCCGAATCTGCGGTTTTGCGAACCTACATTGAAACCTGCTTGGAAATTCCATTTGGTGTTTACTCCCGCGAGCAATCAAGCGTTAAGGTTGCACGCAGGGTTTTAGAGCGCGACCACTACGGGCTTGAAAAAATTAAGGAAAGAATTCTTGAATTTATTGCGGTTAAAGAGATTAACCCTGATGTGAAGAACCAAATTCTTTGCTTAGTTGGTCCTCCAGGTGTTGGTAAAACATCACTTTGCGCTTCTATCGCAAAGGCACTTAAGAGAAAATACGTTCGCGTTTGCTTAGGCGGCGTCCGTGACGAGGCTGAAATCAGAGGTCACAGAAAAACATATATCGGTGCAATGCCCGGTAGAATTATTGCCGCTCTTTCCGAGTGCAAAACATCAAACCCTGTTATGGTGCTTGATGAAATTGACAAAATGTCATCCGACTCCAGAGGTGACCCTGCGTCGGCCATGCTTGAAGTGCTTGACAGTGAGCAAAACAAGGCATTCCGCGACCATTTTGTTGAAATGAGCGTTGACCTTTCACGTTGTATGTTTATTGCAACCGCCAACTCTCTTGATACAATTCCAAGACCTTTGATTGACCGTATGGAAATCATTGAGCTTTCATCGTACACAAGAAATGAGAAATTCCATATTGCAAGAAAGCACTTGCTAAACAAGCAGTTGAAGCTTCACGGTCTCAGAAGACGAATGATGAAGTTAAGCGACGAAGCAATATATAAAATCATTGATTCCTACACTGCCGAGGCAGGTGTGCGTAACCTTGAAAGAGTTATCGCTTCTCTTTGCAGAAAGAGTGCTAAGGAAATCGTTGAGGACGGAGTTCTTTCCGTTAATATCACCGAAGAAAATCTTAGCAAGTATTTAGGTACTGAAAAGTATGAAAGCGAAAAGATTGAGGAAGAAAACCAAATCGGTGTAGTAAACGGTATGGCTTATACTTCTCTTGGCGGAGATTTGTTAAAGATTGAAGCCTCTGTTATGAAGGGCAACGGCAAGCTCCAGCTGACAGGTCAGCTTGGCGATGTTATGAAGGAATCCTGTGAGATAGCTATCAGCTTTATCAGAGAAAATGCTGAGGCATTGGGAGTTGACCCTAATTTCTACGCGGAATCCGACATACATATTCACGTGCCAGAGGGTGCTGTGCCAAAGGACGGACCAAGCGCAGGCGTTACTATAACCACTGCTCTTGTCAGTGTTTTGACAGGTCGCGCTGTACGACGTGATATTGCCATGACAGGCGAAATTACACTCCGTGGCAAGGTGTTGCCAATTGGTGGCTTGAAGGAAAAGACCTTGGCTGCCTATACCGGTGGTGTTACCAACATTATTATTCCAAAAAAGAATGAAAAGGATCTTGAGGACATTGATTCAACTGTTAAGGAAAATGTAAAATTTATTCCTTGCTCCAGCATTTTCGACGTGCTTAACGTTGCATTTGCTGACGAGGAGATTATTGCAATTATCAGCAACAATGTTCCACAATTAATCGGAAATGAAAATAAATGTAAACAATGTGTCGCTAAAAATTAGTGCAGGCACACCCAATCAATTTGTGCGCGCTCCTTTGCCGCAAATCGCCTTTTCGGGCAGATCAAATGTTGGCAAAAGCTCGCTCATCAATACACTTCTGAACAGGAAATCCATGGCGAGGGTAAGCTCTGCCCCCGGAAAAACCATTACAGTCAATTTTTATGATGTTGATAAAAAGCTGTTTTTGGTTGACTTGCCGGGCTATGGCTACGCCAAAAGAACTAAAGAGGACCAGCTAAAATGGTCCACCTTAGTTGACGGCTATTTTACCAACAACCCCAATATTGACCTGCTCCGCTTGGTTGTTCAGCTTGTGGACTCTCGTATAGGTCTTACCAAGGACGACCGCGATATGGTTGGATTTTTAAATCAAGTGGACTTGCCATATATCATTGTTGCCACCAAAACTGACAAGCTCAATAAAACTGAGCGCGAAAAGGCGGTAAATACTCTTGTTACCGACCCTTCCATAAGACCCGGCACACAAATTATCCTATTTTCCTCCGAATCAAAGGAAGGAAAGCAGGATGTATGGGATGCTATACTCAGCTACGCCGAGTAGCACCTGTTTATCTTTATCAGAAAGGCTAAAAATGTTTGATTTAACTGAATTTTTGTTAGAGCTTGTAATAATCGCTCCTATTGTGCTTATTGCTCTTTCGTTTCACGAGTGGGCACACGGCTTTGTTGCCTATAAGCTTGGAGACCCTACCGCAAAGTATTTGGGCAGGCTCACACTCAATCCCATAAAGCATATTGACCCTATCGGTGCGCTCTGTATGCTTCTTGCGCATTTCGGTTGGGCAAAGCCTGTACCTATTGATATAACTAACTTTAAGCACCCTAAGCGCGATTTAGCGCTCAGTGCTTTAGCAGGTCCTGTTACCAACTTTTTGCTTGGTATCGTTGGTTGCTTTTTGTATGTTGTATCTGTAATTTTCATACCAAGCGCATATGATAGTGCAATTTTAGAGGGATTGGTTTACTTTCTGCACGAATTTCTTTTGTACTTTGGCATATTGAACTTCTCTCTTTCTCTGTTCAATTTCCTACCAATACCGCCTCTCGACGGCTCTAAAATTCTATACGCGTTTTTACCCCCGCGCGCGAACAACTGGTGCAAGATGCATGAGCGTGAAATCAGCTTGATTTTCTTTGTGCTTTTGTTTGTTGACTACCGTATTTTAGACGGACTTCTCACAGGCTTTTTGTATGACGGTGTTACATTCATTTTCGGCAGCTTTGTTACACTGTTTGCCAATATTTTTATCTAACAAAGGATAACTATGGAACAAATTATTTATAAAATTGAACAGTTTGAAGGTCCTCTTGATTTACTTTTGAGCCTTTTGGCGAAAAATAAAATGAGCATTGAGGACATTCAAATTGCCGTTATTTGTGACCAGTATATTGAATATATTGAAACTCTGCAATCCTATAATATTGAGCTTTCTGCCGAATTTTTGGTTATGGCATCTCAGCTTATGCTCATTAAGAGTAGAAAGCTACTTCCCAGAATGGACGAAAATGAAAAGGATGAGGACGAGGAAGAATTGAAATTGGCACTTTTGGAATACGAAAGAGCCAAGGAAGCATCCTCTATGCTTGGCAGCTTGTACTCTGTATATAACGGCAGAATGGAAAAGGATACTGATGAAATCCCTGCTGACCGCTCTTATGTTGCAGAGCACGATGTTAATCTCCTATCCTCTGCTCTTATGCGTATTATCAGCACCATTGAGGTAACTGACGAGGTGGCAAGCGAGAAAATCAAGCCTCTTATCAGCACAAGAACTGTTTCTGTCAGCGAGCGCGTTTTCTTCGTTTTAAGAACCTTGATTCTTGAGGGTAACCGAGCTAATGTCCTTGCTTGCTTCAGTGATGTTACCACCAAGCACAAGGCGGTTGCTACCTTCATGGCGCTTTTGGAAATGCTAAAGGCGGGCAGAATTTATATTGAAGAACAGGAATATGCTATTGAGGACGAGGATGGCGTTATAAATCTTAGCAATGATGTGTTTATTCGTTTAAACACAGGAAAACTACAAAATCGCGAGGGCTGATATGGATAACGGAACTAATATTGATATAAAAAATACGGAAGCTGCCATTGAAGCTATTCTCTTTGCGGCAGGCCATCCGATTACATATGAAAAATTGGCTGAGGTTTTAGACCTTTTTGAAAGTCAGGTAAAGGAAAAGGTTTTTGCTTATGCCGAGGAATATAACAAGGACGAAAAGAAGGGCATTATGCTGCTTACCTTTGAGGACAAATGCCAGCTTTGCACAAAGGAGCAATATCTCCCTTGTATCAAGGATGCACTTGGTATTCGAAAGGGCGGAAATCTTTCTGCTTCATCCCTTGAGGTTTTGGCAATAATAGCATATAACCAGAACATACGCCCTGTTACACGTGCTTTTGTAGATATGGTTCGTAAGGTTGACAGTGCCTATATTGTTACAAGCCTTTGCGAAAAAAATCTCATTGAGCCTTGTGGCAGACTTGATGCACCCGGCAGACCGCACGTATATAGGACAACCTCTACATTTTTGAGATGCTTTGGCATTGAGTCCCTTGAGCAGCTGCCGTATGTAGAGCTACCAATGGCACAAAACGAGGGTGAAATCATTCCTCTTGACATTGACATCCCAGAGCCAAACAAGGACGAGGATGAGGAAAACGCAAATCAAAGCGAGCTTCAAATTGAAATTTCTGCTCCGAGCAACACAGACGAAGAAACAGAGGAATAGAAATTTATAACTTAAAGGAGGATTTTATGCCTGTATATGCTTATATTTTAATGGGCATTGCCCTTCTTTTGGCGCTTATACTCTTTATTCTTTTTTCCAAGGCTAAGGTTATTATTTCATATGATGACAGGTTAAAAATTTATGCCAAGCTATACTTTTTCAAAATAAACCTGTCAATACCTAACATACTTAATCAAAGCTCTATAAGAAAAGGAAAAAGGCGAAGCAAGTTTCATGAAAAGGTACAGAAAAAGGGTGAATTGTTACCTAAGCCAATCGAAGAAACAATTGCCGAAATTCGTATACTTTTAGATGCCTTAATCCATCATTTTTTTAACAAAATACGCGTTTCTTTTGTTCGGCTAAGGGTTGACATTGGCTGTGATAATGCCGCTACCACTGCTCTTGTTTATGCAGGTGTCAGCCAAGCTATCGGCTATATCATCGAGCTTTTAAGGAACATTTCAAATGTAGATATGTCACAGCACTCAGATGTATCGGTTAATGCTAACTTTATCTCGCAAAAATCTGATGTTGATGCATATATCGTTTTGAAGGTGCGTGTAATTGACTATCTGATATTCGATTTTCTTTCTAATCGAAATCCCAAAATCAAGAAAAATACTGAAAATACTTAATAAGCCTAGAGCTTAACGCACATAAGGAGGATTATTTATGGAACAGAGCAAGCAAAGCGAAATTATCAAATCTGCTCTTGACAGTGTCAGAAGCATGGTTGATGCTAACACGGTTACAGGCACACCGATTACTACTAACAACGGTACTGTGATTATTCCTATTTCCAAGGTTTTTGTTGGTATTGCAACAGGTGGTATTGATTATTTTGGAAAGCAAAGCAACGAAACACAAAACTTTGGCGGCGGCGGTGGCACAGGTGTGACCGTTTCCCCTATTGGATTTTTGGTTGTTTCCGAAAACGGCAAGGTAGATTTGCTTAATATCAACTATGAGCCAAAGGACACTCTTTCTCAAATTGTTGGTTTTATTGAAAATTCACCTGAGCTTATTGAAAAATTCAAAAATTTATTTTCAGGAAAGAAAATGAAGGAAGAATAAACCTTAGTTTTTCTTGTGTACTATGTGCATAATAACCTTAAGAAATCTTAAAGGAGATTGTTATGCAAAAGCTCAAGGTTGTATTTTGTACACTTTTTATTCTTATTTTTTCACTTTGTATGTCTTCTTATGCCACAGAAATTTACGCCAAGGGCGCGGTTTTGTTAGAGGCAGATAGCGGACGGGTAATTTTTGAAAAAAATAAGGATTTGGTGCTACCCATGGCAAGCACAACAAAAATAATGACTGCACTTGTTACCCTGGAAAACGCAAAATGCGATGAAATTGTAACAATAGAGCCTTATATGACAGGTGTTGAGGGCTCTTCAATATATTTAAAGGCGGGAGAGGAGCTGAGTGTTGAAGAGCTACTCTATGCTCTTATGCTTGAAAGCGCAAATGATGCCGCCGTTGCTCTTGCCTACCACGTTGCTGGTGGAATCCCCGAGTTTGCGGAGCTAATGAACGAAAAAGCAGAATCTCTTGGCTTACAAAGCACCCATTTTGAAAACCCACACGGACTTGACAGTGATACACATTTCACAACTGCGTATGAGCTTGGTGTAATTGCAGCTTATGCTATGAAAAATCCTGATTTTAAAAGGATTGCAGCTACCTATAAAAAAATTATACCTGCAAAGGACGAGTCTTATGAGCGATTGCTCATTAACCACAACAGGCTTCTCCGCTCCTATAAGGGAGCCGTTGGTGTAAAAACGGGCTTTACTAAAAAATGCGGCAGATGCTTAGTGTCATGTGCAGAGCGCGAGGGTGTTACTCTCGTTTGCGTTACCTTGAATGACCCCAATGACTGGCAGGACCACACAAGGCTGCTTGATTACGGTTTTTCGCGCTTAGAGTCCGTTACTCTTTCAAAAAAGCATGGCTATACCGTTGAATTAAACGCAATAAACGGCGATAAGTCCTCTTTTTTGGCGGAAACACTTGACGACTTGTCAATTACACTTGATCGCGATAACATTAACATTAGTGCCAATCTTGAGGCACAGCACCTCATTCCTGCGCCTATCAAGGCAGGAGATGTGGTAGGACAGATTGTTTTTTATAATGACGGCATTAAAATCAATTCTGTACCTCTTTATGCCAAGGAAAATGTGGACGCTATCAGCTATAAAAAATCATTCCTAAAAGGACTGTTTAAATAATGGAAAAAATCAGACTGCAAAAATTCTTTACCGATAACAAAATCATGTCAAGACGAAGCGCAGAACGCGTAATAGAGGCAGGTAATGTTAAAATCAACGGCATCACCGCAAAGGTTGGCGACAAGGTTGACCCTGAAAACGATGTGGTGATGTATAACGGAAAAATCATTCAAAACAATCTATCAAAAAAGCGTTATATTATGCTGAATAAGCCTTTAGGCTACGTAACAACCACATCTGACGAAAAGGGACGTGAGACTGTTCTTTCTCTCCTTTCCGATGTTGGAGAGCGTGTTTACCCTGTTGGACGGCTCGATATGTACTCCGAGGGATTGCTCATTTTAACAAACGATGGAGAGCTGACAAACAGGCTCACCCATCCTAAGCATAATATGGCAAAGACATATAGCGTTATTATAAAGGGAGAAATTTCTCCCGACGCCTTACATATGCTAAATTCCCCTATGGAAATAGATGGATACAAGCTAAAGCCTGTTAAGGTGCGCGTGCTATCACAAAAGAACGGCGCTACCAATACTCTTTTCACATTGAGCGAGGGCAGAAACAGACAAATACGTAAAATGTGCGAAAAATGTGGGCTCACCATTATGCGCCTAACCCGTATTTCCATTGGAAAATTAAAGCTTGGTGAGCTTGAAAGAGGCAAATGGCGCGAGCTTACCGACAATGAAGTAAAATATCTTTTGGGAGAAAGTGATAATATATAATGCTTACAGTTTTACCCATTCAATCTAAGGATGAGCAAAGAGCGCTTTGCCAAGCTTGTGGCATTGAATTTATTGAAAATGCCTTTGCTTATAAGGCTGATGACAACGGCTTTATCGGTATTTGTCAATTCACCTTTGAAAATGACACGGGATACATAAAGAACCTATCATATGCGCCAAACGCAGATGATACCGAGGCTATGATCATTATGCTTCGTGCGGCTATGAGCTTTATAAACCGTTGCGGAATTGACCCCTGCTACATAGACAAAAACGGCACAACAGAAACACTTTTAAAGGTTAGCGGTTTTCGTCCAAACGAAAAGGGAGAATATTTTTTAAGCCTCAATTGGTTTTACAATACCCCTTGCAACGGTAGATAAAAACAAAGTCCAAGGATTCTTGGACTTTCTTTTCTGCACATTTAATTATTATATGCTAATATGTTCATATTATAAAATAAATAAAAACTGCCACAAAAATGGCAGTTTTTATTTATTTTAAGCGTTTTATTAATACATTCCGCCCATTCCACCGTTCATAGGCGGCTGTGCAGGAGTCTCTTCCTTCTTGTCAGCAACAACAGCTTCTGTTGTAAGAACAGTTGAAGCAACGCTTGCGGCATTCTGGAGTGCGCTTCTTGTTACCTTTGTTGGGTCAACAATTCCTGCTTCCATCATATCGCAATATACTTCATTGTATGCATCAAAGCCATATCCGATTTTACCAGAGCTTCTAACCTTATCAACAACAACCGCACCGTCAAAGCCTGCATTTTCGGAGATTTGGCGAAGTGGCTCTTCAAGCGCCTTAACAACAATCTTAACGCCTGTCTTTTCGTCACCCTCTACCTCATCAATTAATGCGGCAACCTTATCAATAACGTTAATATATGCTGTACCGCCACCTGCAACGATACCCTCTTCAACTGCTGCACGAGTAGCGTTCAATGCATCCTCGATGCGAAGCTTCTTTTCCTTCATTTCAGTTTCAGTAGCAGCGCCAACCTTGATAACGGCAACACCGCCTGAAAGCTTAGCAAGTCTTTCCTGGAGCTTTTCTCTATCAAAATCAGAAGTTGTAACCTCAATAGCGGCCTTAATCTGTGAAATTCTTGCCTTGATATCAGCGCTATCACCGTAACCGCCAACAATGATTGTTGTTTCCTTATTAACCTTAACCTGCCTTGCTCTGCCAAGATGCTCAATTGATGCATCCTTAAGCTCAAGACCAAGCTCCTCTGTTACAACCTGACCGCCTGTTAAAATAGCGATATCACGGAGCATTTCCTTACGTCTGTCACCAAATCCAGGTGCCTTAACGCCAACAACGGTAAATGTTCCTCTGAGCTTATTAAGCACAAGAGTTGTAAGAGCCTCACCCTCAATATCCTCAGCAACAATCAAAAGCTTTCTGCCTGTTTGAACAACCTGCTCAAGCAGTGGCAAAATCTCTTGAATATTGGAAATTTTCTTATCTGTAATAAGAATCAAAGCATCGTCAAGCTCTGCTTCCATCTTATCCATATCGGTTGCCATATATGCAGAGAGATAACCTCTGTCAAACTGCATACCCTCAACAACCTCACAGTAGGTTTCTGTTGACTTAGATTCCTCAACAGTGATAACACCGTCTGCTGTTACCTTTTCCATAGCATCGGAAATAAGCTGACCAACTGCCGCATCTCCTGCGGAAACTGTACCAACTCTTGTAATATCTTCCTTGCCGTTTACCTTTTTAGAGTTAGCGATAAGAGCCTCAACCGCTACGTCAACAGCCTTCATAATACCCTTGCGTACAACAATTGGGTTAGCGCCTGCGGCAACATTTTTCATGCCTTCTCTGATAAATGCCTGTGTCAAAAGTGTCGCGGTTGTTGTGCCGTCACCTGCTGCATCATTTGTTTTTGAAGCAACCTCGCGCACAAGCTGAGCACCCATATTTTCAGCTACATCCTCAAGCTCGATTTCCTTAGCAATTGTTACACCGTCATTAGTGATAAGCGGGGAGCCGTATTTTTTGTCAAGAACAACGTTTCTGCCCTTAGGACCAAGTGTGATTTTAACTGTATTTGCAAGCTTATCAACGCCTCTTAAAAGCGCATTTCTTGCATCAATTCCGTAAAGTATTTCTTTTGCCATAACAATTCTCCTTATTCAACAATAGCAAGTATGTCGTCTTCCTTAACGATAATATATTCGTTACCGTCAATCTTAACCTCAGTTCCGCTATACTTACTTGTAATTACCTTGTTTCCTACCTTTACTGTCATCGGAACAAGCACGCCGTCGCGCACCTCGCCCGGACCGATTGCCACAACCTCAGACATCTGTGGCTTTTCCTTTGCGGAGCCTGCCAAAAGAATACCTGATTTTGTTGTTTCCTCTGCCTCAACATTCTTCAAAACAACTCTATTTGATAATGGTTTGATTTGCATTTTAATTTCCTCCATTGAAGTTTTAGCACTCTTCGTGTCCAAGTGCTAACATAGGTATATTTTATACTCTATTATATGAAAAATCAAGCGCAAAATGACATTGTTCACAAAATATTAACATTTGTTTATTCAGCAGTAATATCAAGGGTTTTGGGGGCATAAATTTTACAAAGGAGTGATGCATTTGACACTAATTAACGAGTATTTATGCGGCATATTATTGCCTATATTTCTTATATTTTTTGGTATATTTTTTGGTATAAAATTGAAATTTTTTTATCTTTTTCATCCAATTAAAACTGTAAAGGCTATACTTAAAAACGAAAAGGGTGGCTTTCGCTCTTTATCTGTTGCCTTGGCAGGCACTCTTGGTGTTGGAAACATAATCGGTGTGGCAAGTGCAATCCTTTTAGGCGGGGCGGGCAGTGTTTTTTGGATGTGGGTCAGTGCCGTTTGTGCCATGAGCTTAAAATATGTTGAAGTCTATTTGGCAATGAAGCATCGCAGATTTGCAAAAGACAGCTCATACGGTGGCGCACCATATTACATTAAAGATGGTTTGAAAAATAAATTCGGCACTTCCTTTGCGTTTCTTCTGTCTGTAATTTTCGCCATTTTATGTGTAATCAACTCACTTACAACAGGAAATTTAGTGCAAATCAACTCGGTTTCTTCTATATTACCAATTCACCCATTAATCTTTGGAATAATATTCACCGTACTTGCTTTTTTAGTAATCTTGGGTGGAATCAAAAGAATCACTAAAATCACCTCGGTTCTGATACCTTTTTTAACTCTTGCATATGTGATTATGTGCCTGTCAATTATTTTGGTAAATGCAAAGCAGATTTCTTCTATCTTTGCTACAATTATCAAGAATGCTTTCAACATAAAAAGTGCTCTTGGTGGAGCTTGCGGTTACGGCATTGCCGCAGCTATGAGGTATGGAGTTTCTCGCGGTGTCTTATCAAACGAGGCAGGCTGTGGCACATCTCCTGCCGCCCACGCGTCAAGCGCAAGCGGAAGTCCACACGGGCAGGGCTGTCTTGGCATTTTAGAGGTGTTTATTGACACGATACTACTTTGCTCGTTAACCGCCTTCGTTGTCCTTTTGTCTCCAAATTGCGGTCTTAATACACCTGTGAGTGTTGTTATTAACGCATTTGAGCATTGGCTAGGCAGCTTTGGAAAATATGCAGTTGAAGTTCTTGCCATTTTGTTTGCCTTTGCAACGGTTATTTGCCAATATTTCTACGGAATTGAGTCTGTTTCCTACATATCAAAAAAGAAGTCTTTTAAATCTATATTTTCTTTTATTTTTTTGTCAGTTTTATTAATAGGGTCAGTTATTCCTATGTGGTTAATGTGGGAAATTTCCGACCTAGCCTTAGCAGTTATGACATTAATCAATTTAATATGCCTGTTTTTGCTAAGAAAGCAGGTATGAAAAAGGGAGCTTTCGATATTCTTTAACAGAATATCGAGGGCTCCCGAATTTTTTATTTAATTTGCTGCTTTGCCGCAGTTAATGTATTCTGCAAAAGCATTGTTATTGTCATAGGACCAACACCACCTGGTACTGGTGTGATGTAGGATGCAACCTTCTCAGCAGACTCAAAATGAACGTCTCCAACAAGCTTGCCGTCATCCATTCTGTTAATTCCGACGTCAACAACAATAGCGCCTTCCTTTATCATATCGCCTGTGATAAAGTTTGGTCTGCCAACCGCTACTACCAAAATATCTGCTCTCTTTGTTGTTTCTGCAAGATTTTTTGTTCTTGAGTGGCAGATGGTAACTGTGCCATTTTTCTGCAAAAGCAGCATAGCCTGTGGCTTGCCAACAATGTTACTTCTACCAACAACAACACATTCCTTGCCTGAGATATCAACTCCTGTGGATGCAATAATCTCCATAACACCTGCAGGAGTGCAAGGCAAGAAGCTGTAATTACCAATCATAATTTTGCCTGTATTTACAGGATGGAATGCATCAACGTCTTTATTAGGGTCAATTGCAAGAATAACCTCTGTTTCGTCAAGATGCTTAGGTAATGGGAGCTGACACAAAATACCGTGAATGTTTTCGTCATTATTAAGCTTGTTAATCAATGCCAAAAGCTCCGACATTTCGGTTTGCTCAGGCAAACGGTAAACCTCGGAATGGAAGCCTACCTCCTCGCATCCCTTTGCTTTATTTCTCACATACACCTGGGATGCAGGGTCCTCACCTACAATAATTACCGCGAGTCCTGGGCGCTTGCCTGTTTTTGTGAGAAGCTCCTCTACCTCATTTTTTATTCTTTCTCTTACCTTTAGAGCCACTTCTTTTCCGCTGATTATTTGTGCCATTTGTTTTGTCTCCTTCCTTTGCTTTATCTGTTGTCTGCGCATCTGTGGCGGTCTCTGTTACCTGAACTGCATAGGCAGCACCTGCGCCTGTCTTTTTATATCGTACCAAGCCGTAAATCATCAAGCCCACACCTGCAATAAATGAAAGCAAGGCAATAAGCTGTGATACACGAATGACATCCTTTACAAGATACAAGCTATCGGATCTTAATCCCTCAATCCAAAATCTGCCCAAGCCGTACCATATCAAATAGGAATAGAATATCTGACCGTTTATTTTGTGCAGCTTTTTGCATCTTACAAAAAGGAAATATATAGCTATAAAGCCGATAATATTCCAAAGTGACTCATACAAAAAGGTTGGATGCGCGCCTATTTCACCGGACTCAAGAAGTCCAACATCCTTAACGTCAATAAGACCCTTGTAAATAAAGTTTTCTGTAATTCTTCTGCCGCACATTCTCCAAGGCAAGGTGGTAGGGCCGCCAAATGCCTCAACATTCATAAAGTTGCCCCATCTGCCAATAGCCTGTGCCATCATAACGGCAGGCGCCAACATATCAAACACCTTTAACAGATTGATTTTTTTGTGTCTTGCTACAAGGAACGCCGCTACTGCTCCCGCAATAATACCGCCATAGATGCCAAGTCCACCCTTCCAAATAGCAAAGATTTCCAAAAGATTATGTTTATAGTGGTCGAATGAAAAAATAACATAATAGAGTCTCGCTCCAACTATTCCAGATGGAATAACGAACAAAACAAAATCCAACAAATCGTCCACACTCAGCCCATTTTCTTTAAATCTGAACCATACATAAAGAACCGCCAATATCATACCCGTTGCAATTATCAAAGAATACCACGCAACAGATATGTTCCCTATGCTGAAGGCTACCGGGTCAATTTTAAACTTATCAATTCCCAAGCCGGGAAACCATACTTCTCTCATTTTATTCTCCTATGGGATTTACAATAGACATAGCATAATATTCTTCCTTGAAGCAGTTATGCAAAAGACCGCTTACATAGTCAAAATCTATTGCTTCTATAATTTTTGGTGCATCTAACAAATCAGAGCCGTCAAAGTGATTGAAAATAAAGTTATTTGCAATATCCTCTGTTGAATCAAATGATTTGATATTAGATGCATAAACCGTTCTTTTTGAAAGTTCAAATGCCTCTCTATCAAGACCTTTTTTCTTCGTGTCCTCAATGTACTCAACGAACCTTGAATATACAGTTTCAGGCTCGGATGACTCTGACGAAATAACGTTGAATGAAAAATGCTTTGTTACCTCACTGCCTGCTGACAAATCCTGAGAAATCAAGTTCTGCTCATATAGCTCGTTATAAAACGATGACGATATGGAAAACAGCATTTCGTCAAGAATTTCAAAGGCGTATGCTCTTTTCATTCTTTCGTCAGGCTCCTTGGGAATATCATTATCCTTGATGCCAATGGCAAATATTGGCTTTGACACATCAAGATTGCAATAAGCTCTTGCTTTGTTTACCTGTCTTGGCTCGTCCTCATCCTCGCTGTCTCTTATAACCTTAAATGGCTCGGCTGTCTTGAGCACCTTATCACATATCTCTTCTACCTGTGCCACATCAACATTGCCGCAAATAGAAAGCGTCATGTTATTAAGGTTATAAAATGTATTGTAGCACTTATAGAGAATTTCAGCGTCAATTTGAGCAATTGATTCAACAGTGCCTGCTACATCTATGCTTACCTTGTTTTTGGCATATAGAGCGCGCATTAGCTCCTTATGGAGTCTTGCGCCAGGATGATCCTCATACATTTTGATTTCCTGGGCAATAATCCCCTGTTCCTTGTTTACGGTTTTCTCTGTAAAGTAAGGATGCGTTACAAAATCAAGTAGTATTTCAAGCGACTCATAAAAATCCTCCGTGCATGAAAATAAATAGCCTGTCATAGTGTTTGATGTGTACGCATTTGCGCTCGCACCTGTTTTTGCAAAAAGCTCGAATGCATCTATACCGCCCTCACATTCAAAAAGCTTATGCTCCAAGAAGTGAGCAATACCGTCAGGCACAGTTGTAAACTCATCATCATTTTCAAGCTTGAATTTATTATCAATTGCACCGTATCTGGTAGCGATTATTGCGTAAGATGTGGTCATTTCCTTTGGGAAAACAAAAACCTCAAGTCCTGATTTGTGCTTAAAGGAATAATGCCTTTCGCCAAGCATTTGGTTTTCTTTAATTGCGTAGTTATCCATTTGCTTGCTCCTTTCCCTTTAAGAAATACACTGTATCAAGCTTAATTTTATTCGCCAAGGCTTGTATTTCCTCTTTAGTCGTTCTTTCCAGCTTTTCGCACTCAAGCATAGGTGTTGTGGAAATACCGCAAAGGCTTCTGAAAAACGCCCAGGTTTCCATTGATTCTGCGCTGTCATATATCTGCATATATCCGTTTTTCAAGGATTTCTTTGCGCTTTCAAGCTCCTCGCTTGTAATATCGCCGCTCTTTATAGCATCAAGCTGTTCTAAAATAGCTTCTTTTGCTATTTCCTTGTTTTTCACCTCAATGCCCGAGGATACAAGCATAATTCCGTTCTTTTGGTTCACAATGGAGCGACAATAATAGCAAAGACTCATTTTCTCGCGTACGTTCAAAAACAACTTAGCGGTAGGTGCACCACCAAAAATTTCATTGAAGAGCTGCATTACATGATATCTGTTATCCTCAGGCTTGTAACCAGTTCTAAATCCCAAAACAAGCTTGCCTTGCTTAACGTTTTCTGTGTCGGTAATTTCCTTCACCTCTTGAACTTCATAAACAAGATTTGGGCTTACTATTTCAAGCGGTGTTCTTTCTATTTTAGAGAAAATCTCTTGGAATTTGTTTACTGTTTTATCGAAATCATAATCTCCCACAAGATATATTTCTATTGGGTATTCCTTGATAACCCTGCAATATGCTTGATATAGGCTTTGATTTGTTATAGCCTTCACATCGTCAACACTACCGAGCTTAGATATGCCGAACACCTCGTCCTTACACATTTCGCTCATTAAACGGTTGATTGCATATCTGCCCTTATCATTAATTTCGGCTTCAATAGTATCAATCAGATTTATTTTTTCGCCCTCTGTATATGCTTCGTCAAATGCTCCATTCACTATATATGGATTAAAAGCAAGCTCACACAAAAGATCAATAGTTTCAGACTCGATATCAAGATCACTTGCAAATCGGTTATTGAGCATATTAGCCTTGAAGCCAAAAATATGATATTCGCCGAAAGCGCTGTTTCGTGAGGCAATATCACCGGAATACAAGAATTGAAGACGCTTGTTTATTTCCTTTTGAGATGTATAATTTTTGGTTCCTCTCATTAAAACGGAAGGAAGCAACGAGTTAAAAGCTGCCGACTCCTTACTTAATGGGGAAATAAAATTAATCGACATATAATTTGTCTTAAATTTATTTTCCTTAATGAAGTTGATTTTAACTCCATTAGCGATTTGCTTTGTAGTAGTAATCATTTTTACTCCTATAAATTTATTTTCTTATATATTGTACTACAAATAGCACCTTTTTTCAATAATTTTGTTCAAAAAACTTTACTTTTGCCTATATATATGATATAATATTAAAAATATTGTCTTTTGGAGATAGTTTTATGGAAATTACTAACATCGTCAAGGCGTTTTTACCTAATGAAAATATGATTTCTTATAAGCCCATCGGAAACGGACACATCAATTCTACATATATGGTCGAAACAGACAAGGGTTATTATTCTTTACAGGAAATCAATACCAAAATTTTCTCAAATGTGGAAGGTCTTATGTCTAATATCGACAAGGTTACTAAGCATTTGAAAAATAAAGCTATATCATGCGGCAAGGATCCACGTCGTGCCACACTTAACTTTTTGGCAGATACAACTACAGGGAAAAAATATGTTATCAGCGAAAATCACGCTTACAGAATGTATGAGTTCATTGACGATGTATTTACTATTGAGGCAATGGAAAACCCGACTAACTTCTACTCTGCAGGACTTGGCTTTGGCGCATTTGCAAGTCAACTTAGCGATTTTGATGCAGAACAGTTAGTGGAAACAATTTTAAATTTCCACAATACCGCATCCAGATTCAATGACTTCTTGAATGCTATTGAGTTCAACCATAACAACCGCCTTGCCGAGGTTGAGGACGAGGTTGAGTTTGTCAAATCACGCAAATCCTTTATGTCCTTATTTGTTGACAAGCTTGCTACAGGTGAATTACCATTGCGCGTAACCCATAACGACACCAAGATTAACAACTTGCTTTTTGATAAAAAAACAGGTGCTCCTGCCGTTGTTATCGACCTTGACACCGTAATGCCGGGCTCGTATCTTTACGATTTCGGTGATGCGATCCGCTCAGGCGCTACTCATGCTGCAGAGGACGAAAAGGATCTTAGCAAGGTTGACTTTGACTTAAGTCTTTACGAGCAATTTACAAAGGGTTACTTGGAGTCTTGCGGAAATTCTTTGACACCTGCAGAAATTAAAATGCTTCCATATGCTTCTATTATGTTAACACTTGAATGCGGTATGAGATTTTTAACCGACCACTTAAATGGCGATACATATTTCAAGATTCACCGCGAAAACCATAATCTCGACCGTGCAAGAACACAGTTCAAGCTCGTTAAGGATATGGAAGATCATCTCGATGATATGACAGCAATTATCAATAAATACGTGAAATAATTATCATTAAGGACGAGAATTATCTCGTCCTTTTGCTTTTTACTTTATAAAATGGTACAAAAAAAGCACACCAAATTGGTGTGCTTTTTAAAATGCTCATTAAAAACCGAACAAAGAAAGAGTGAGAACTTCTGTTTATGTGTATTCAACAAAGTATTGATTGAGATAATCGATACAAAGTAGTTCAAGCTTTCGGTCTATTAGTATCGGTCAGCTGAATGCATTACTGC